>CAZPBM010000024.1:0-23582 GCA_964584965.1 uncultured Candidatus Bathyarchaeia archaeon
AGACCTAATTTTCAACAGACACAAAAAAAAGGTTTATCTCAGCCACCCCATAACAGGAGAAGGTTCAGACTTTTTTGAAAAAGTCAGAAAGTTTGTAGCTTCTCTTCAGCCATATTATACAGTTTTTGACCCTTCGATGATTAAGGATTGGGAGCTGGTTGAAACATGGAGGACGTTACGAAACAAGGCCATGGCAGAAGGCGTGGACTTGCCCAAGAAAATTGTTGTCTCTATCCGATATTTTGATAAAACGAGAAAATATGAAGTAGACTCTTGGGATGTTGAGGCTGCAATTAACAGCCTTCGAGCTCAAATCATTGACATGGACTACAAAATCATCGAAAGTAGCTCATATGTCGTTGCATATCACCCTCGAGAACAATTGTCAGCTGGAGTTCTATGCGAAATGGTTCAAGCTAAGGGCTTAGCAAAATTTGTGTACGTCTACTATCCCTATGAACCTAGCCCATTCTTTGAATGGTACGCCACAAAAATATTTCCAGATGAAAAACAAATAATCACATTTCTCAAAGAAACGGCTAAGAAAGAGGTGAACATAGAATAAAAAGAAGCGGAATCTTTGCATCTTCTTTCATTTTTCGAAACAATTAATGGTGCTTATTATTTAAGGTTTTTAGTACATAATTCATAGTCTCTAGCAGCTGCTTCCATAAGTAGAAAGAAGGCTTGCCCTTCAGGAGCTATGTACGGACGGTTGAATTCTGGGACGCCGCAGACGTCTTGCATGAGACCGTATTGGTCAACTTTTGACCTTGCCGCCATTCTCATTTTTTCAGCATACTCTATGTACGACCTGTTTAGCCAGCCTCCCTCGACACCTCTATAGATTGAGTAACTGAGCATCTGTCCAAGGTTTGTTTCCACAAAAGTTTTTGGATTATCAACAATGTCGTGAAAGAACCCATCGTCTCTCATATGAGCAAGACATCCATCTATGACATCTCTGACGTAATTGATAAGTCTCTTTTTCTCTTGAACCATCTCTTTTGGCAGAGTTTTAATTACCCTTGTCATGCCAGCTGCAGCCCAGCCATTTCCTACTCCCCAGTAATCTTTTCTTTTAAACTCTTTTTTCTCATCGTCCCAGATGTGGGAAAACAGCTTGTCATCTTCGTTCCAAAGGAACTCGCGGTATCCTTCTATCTGTTTCATTGCCTCTTTGTAATAGCCTGCGACCGCCAAGAAAGGAGGAGCCATATAGTAGGCGTCTACCCAAATTTCTTTACGCACGTTCACATGGTAAAGGGCTCCGTTTTTAGCTTTATGGTCAGTTGTAAGCAACAGATGAAGCATCTCATTGGCTGCCCTAGTAAAAAGCGGGTCTCCAGTAATCTTAGCTGCGTATATAACAGCTTCGCCGACGCTTGCTGAATCTGTCAACGGGTCATGATTTCCAATTACTGAGAACCTTCCATTTTGTTGTCGCATAACCGCAGCTCTTGCCAGAGACACAACCCATTTGTCGTCGCCAAGCTCCAGCATCGCTTGTGCAGCGACTCCTTGTTCCCAATTATATCTCTGCATCCCTAAGAGCGCAACTTTCACTTTTTCTATCAGTTCTTTTTCTTCATTTGAGGAAAAAAGGCTCATTCTATAATCCCCTGTTTGCTGGTAATTGTTTAACTTAAGTAACTTCAATGTCTGATCGGAGACTTTTTGTATAAAAGGATTTATGTTTTTTCGGAATTACATAGCAGATATTTATCTTCATCTCCAGAATACAATATTTTTCATAACTTCCTAACGTGATTGAGTGAAAACCGCATGTTTTAATATCTATATTGCGCCATTGATTCTAACTGTTACTACATTACACTAGAGTGAAAAGATTGAACCCTCGAAATCCGCAAGGCACTTTACTTCGCGATCTATCCAGATCTTCCTTAGTTCAAAGGCTGAGGCACATAACTCTTTCTGCTGTTCCCAGCTGGCTTGGGTCTCGTGTTGCCACTGCATCTAGATTTCAGCACTCAATAGCTGTAGGTAAACTTTCGTTTCTTGTTTCTGGCGGAACCAAGTTTGACAGGCTTCTTTTAACAGCTGTTTCAGTCTTACATGATGTTGGGGACGGTCCCTTTCCGCACATTTCAGACCAGTTGATGAAAGAACATTTAGGATTTACGCATGAAAACGCAGTGAGTTTCGCTTTCGAGGGTAGTCCAAAAGAGGATAAACAGGTGCTGGATAAATATGGACTTGACCTTGATGAGGTATGCTTAGTTCTTGCTGGTCGCCATCGCTTATCGAAGTTTTTCTATGGGTTTCCTGACCTTGACAACGCGGATAACATTTACAGGTTTATTTCAAGTATTCCAGGAAAACCTTTAGGGGATCCTTCGTATTCACCCAGCGCCATTGCTTCTTCTTTTTCGCTTGACAGTGAAACACAAAATATTGACGTGGATCTTAGAAAAAGGTGGGCAGCTGATTTTGAAAAAGTTTATTCTTACGTATGGAACGACAAACATAACATGGTTTGTTGGACGATGCTTGGGAGAGCCTTAAGGATTCTTGGTGAAGAGCTAACACCGAGCTTTTTCAGGCTAACCAACCGTGAAGCCTACAGGTTATTATCTGAAAAATTACCGCAATGGGCAAAAGGATTAAGAAAAGGTAAATACAAAATTGCCTTAGACCAAAAATTTGTTGAACTTAAAGGAGACGCCCGAAAACTAGCTTGTCCATCAAATTTGGCTTCAGTCGAAAAGGAACTTTGTAGAGAAGCAGGACTGGATGACTGGATGTTAGGGATGACAGTTGACCAGCCATTGATGAAGGAGAAACCAGATCATTGGAGAGTCTACCTCGTACTTTACCACAATAATGTGGCTGCTATAAATCTGATTAACGACATGCTTTCAAGCTCTGAACCCTATAATGTTGCATAATGTACGCTCAACCAAAATATGACAGAATCAAGCCAAAAACGACTTTATAGCTAATTTCTCTCGCGTCATTCGGAAAAACCTAAAGACAACATACGCGTAAAGAATTTTACAAAAATCACATATTTAATGGAAGGTAAGTGTTTATGTTCGAGGTATTATGTTACGGCGATTCGAATACTTGGGGAGCAGACCCAGTTTTAGGTGGAAGGTTCAATAGAGACGAGAGATGGCCAGGTGTTCTTCAAAAGGCTCTCGGCGACAAATACCACGTAATTGAGGAAGGGTTAGGTGGCAGAACCACAGTTTGGGAAGATCCCATTGAAGGTCGACACAAAAATGGCGCAGCCTATCTTGTCCCGTGCCTTGAGAGTCATGCGCCTCTTGACCTTGTCATCATAATGCTTGGAACAAACGACTTGAAAAAACGGTTCTCGGTCTCAGCTCAAGACATTGCCTTCGGAGCGGGAGTCCTTGTGGACATCGTAAACAAAAGCGGATGTGGCAGAAACGGAAAACCACCAAAAGTTCTGCTTCTTATTCCTCCACCTTTGGGAAAACTTACGTTTCTCAGCGAGATGTTTGAGGGCGGACCCGAAAAATCCAAAAGGTTTTCTGAACACTTTAAGGCTGTCGCAAAGGAACGTGGATGCGAAGTTTTTGACACGTCAACTGTTATCAAATCTAGTGACATCGACGGAATTCATTTGGAGAAAGTGGCTCACAAAGCGTTAGGTGAAGCAGTAGCAAAAACCGTCAAAAACATGTTGCATTAACTTTTCAGAGGAAACAACGTTTACTAAATGATGTAAAATTAGCATTGTATTTTCGAAATGCAGTTAATGGTTTTTCAATACTTCCTTTGTGATTTTGCTTTTAGTATTGCATCAGCTTTTCTAAAATCGTTAATTGCCAAGCCGACCATTAGAACTCCGTTAGCTCGCCAAAATTCTTTTCCCTCGTCAAATGCTATCAACGTTGGAACCACCTCGATTTCGAAGGAATCCCATAAATCATTATCCTCATCTGACATGTCAACTCGGTAAACAGCATAACACGAATCTGGATTCAATACGTCCAAAAAAGGGAAAATTCTTCTGCAAAATGGACACCAATCAGCATAAAAAACAGCTAAGATCCTCTCTTTTTTCAGCAACCTGTCTCCTACAAAATCGCTGGACAACAGCGCTGGATATCTCTTAATCCCCTCGCCATCAAGTTGTTTATCTTGATTCAAGGTTAGACCCGCCAACTTCCATTCAAAAACAAGACAAAGACAAATATTTTCCCTTTTCGGTCAGTCACCAAACGTCAAAACAAACACGTTTTCCAAAATGGCAAAAAGAATTCAAAAAAAGACGCTCATTAAAAACGAAAAATTTCGTCGGGAACACACAAATCCATATTAAAAATTATTCTCAGCACAGTCACGGATTCCACAGTGTTTCCACAGAGCCTATGTAAAGAAAAAGTTTCAATGTGCATAGAACAAGAATAGGTAAGATGGCCAGAAAAGCTGACCCGACTATATATACCCCCCTCCCCCCCTCAACAAACACAGACAACACCAACATTCACAAAAAACCAATGCACTACAGTCAGACATACCGAATCCTTATCCAAAAATTCTAAGTAGGTATTAAATAGTAACATGTAATGTAAAATATTCCAAGAAAAGTACAAAATAATCGAAAATGAAGGCCACTGAAATGATTACGAAAGAAAAAATTCGAAAGTGCGCCGAGGCAATTGTAAACGGAATGAACCTCAAGAATGGAGAAGCTGTCATCGTAAGAGGCGGCGCGCACACACAGGAACTGCTTGAAGAAATCGGCATACTCTGTTACCACAAGGGCGCCCATCCGCTAATCATGGCAACAACAGACGAATACTCAGCAAGAGTTTACGACGAAATCCCCGAAAAAACCCTAAGAGAAACCCCAAAACACTACCTAGCGGCAATAAAAGAAGCCGACGCATACATAACAATCGAGCCATTCAAAGACCCGACGATCCAAACGAGGTTTCCACGGGAAAAAATCGCTGCAAGAACCGAAGCAAATGTCCCAATAAGAAAGGTTCTGTACGGAGAAGACGGTGGACCAGGCAAAAAATGGACCTACGCAGGGTGGCCAACGCCTGAAGCTGCAAGTTTCTACAGCGTAGAGTACGAAGACCTTGAAAGACTAATCATAGACGGCATAGCGGTTCCTGCTTCCACCCTTAGACAGAACACCTCAAGGCTTGCTGAACTCTTAAGAGGCGCAGATATACTTCGAATAACAGACGACAAAGGCACCGACTTCACGTGCAGAATAAAAGGGAGACGAATAAACGAAGACGACGGCTTAGTTGACGAATACGACATAAGAAACAGCGACCTTGGAAACAACCTTCCAGCTGGAGAAGTCTTCATCGCACCCCACGAAACCTACGGCGAAGGAAGCCTCTTCTGCCCAGTTACAATAGACCGCTTCACAAACAAGATCATAAAAAACGCGATGTTACGCTTCAAAAATGGAAAACTACTCCTCGACGAATGCACAGCTGAAGTTAACGGAGACCAAATGATTGATTCATTTAACCGTTGCCTAGAGATCGACAGCAAAGAAAAAGAGGTTCGAACAACGAACATTGCGGAACTCGGCATAGGATGCAACCCAGCAATTGACAAAGCCATCGGCTACATACTCACAGACGAAAAACTCATAGGCTCAGTTCACCTAGCATTTGGCTCGAACCTTAGTTATGGAGGAACCTCAAAATCAAGCATGCACTGGGATTTCGTCACAAGCCCAACTGCGACAATTGAAAGATTAGACACAAAACAGAAAATCATGCTCCACGGCGCAATAATGTAACACCAAACCCGATGCTGCCTAAGCCCTCCAATTTGTCGGTTTCTAGTTTGCCTGCTCATTTTTCAAAAAAATATTCTAAATCACCAGAAAGTATTATATTCTGTACATATGTAAGTTGAGAATACCCTAATTATTAGATGGGTGAACCATTTGGCAAAACAAGTTGGCATCGACGACATAGCCACGTACGTTCCAAAAATATACCTAGACGCAGAAGATATGGCTAAAGCCCGAGGTGTACCACCAGAAAAAATAACCAAGGGGCTTGGAATAGAAAAACTATCCATCCCCGACGCACATGAAGACGCCGCGACTATGGCGGCCATGGCAACCTTAATGCTTATGGAAAAAAACAATCTGCAACCAGAAGACATCGACTTCATTCATGTCGCAACTGAAACAGGCCCCGACGCCTCAAAACCCATTTCCTGTTACGTCCAAGGAATGCTTGAACAAAGATACGGCAAAGGCAGCTTCGACCACATCGGCGCACCTGAAACGAAGTTCGCATGCGTAGGCGCAACATACGCCATGATTGACCGTCTAGCATACATTTCCTCAGGCTGGAACAGGGCACCTTACTCAATCGTCGTTGCCACAGACATCGCAAAATACGAACTTAATTCGTCTGGAGAACCAACCCAAGGCGCCGCTGCAATCGCATTGCTGTTAAAGGAGAACCCGCGTCTTTTAGTCTATGAACCACAGTTCACAGGCTTCGGAACTGTCGATGACCGAGACTTTTTTAGGCCAGTTGAACGAACTACAGCCGTCGTTAACGGACAATACTCTGTCGGCTGCTACCTCAGAGACATGAGAATCGCAACAGACGCCTACAAGAAAAACATGGTGAAGGCTGGAACGCTGAAATCGCTCAACGAAAGCTTGATGGACAAAATTGACCTAGCATCTTTTCATTCTCCCTTCCCAAAAATGGTTCAATACGCCTTCGCATCATTCTTAATACATGACTGGAGAAACCTGCAAAAATGGAAACAGATTGCTCAAAAAATCGGTTCAGAACCAAGCAGAGAAAAAATGAGTGATGTTGAATTTTACATTTCAGACAGTTACAAGGATTACCGAAAAAACTTCACAAACACGGAGGAATTCATAAAGGAATACGAAGCAAAAGTCGCTGATTCATTAAAAGCAATAAGCATAATCGGCAACTCCTACACAGCCTCTGTCTGGCTAGGCGTAGCCAGCCACTTCGAAAACAGAAAAGACGACTTAACTGGAAAACGAATAGGCATAGGATCATATGGCAGCGGAAGCAGCGCGATTGTGTGCAGTTTTATCGTTCAACCAGAATACAAGGAAGTAGTTAAAAACATCAAGCTCATCTACAAACTCAACAAGAGACAAAAAATACCTGTAGACATTTACGAAGACCTCCATGAAGGAAGGCGCAAACTAAACGAAAGTATCAACCCACCAAAGAACGAATTTGTTCTAGACTCAATCGGCACAAGCGAAACCGACCTGGGATACAGATACTACAAATACATAGAATAGACGAATCAAAAGTTTTAACCCAAATTCCACATACACAGAACCACTCATTCTTAAATTAGGGCAAAAATGAAATACAAGGTCAACGTATGCAACTCTAACCCACCATGTTGGAGTTGAGATGCTGTGAAAATAACTGACCTAAAATGTGCAATCATCGGGCAAAACCCCGTTGTTCGCATAACAACCGACGAAGGCACATACGGAATTGGAGAAATCGAATCTCCAAAAGCCTACATAAAACCTCACATGATGTATTATAAACAATTTATCGTTGGACAGGACCCCACAAACGTAGAAAGAGTGATGCTTAGAATCAGAAACTTGGGAAGCTTCAAACCCTGGGGAAGCGCTGTAAGCGCAATCGAAATGGCACTTTGGGACATAGCTGGAAAAGCCGCTGGACTCCCAGTCTACAAGCTACTTGGAGGAAAAATCAGAGACAAAGTCCGCGTGTACAACGGTGGAGTAAGGTTCCCCATGAAAGGAAATTCTCCAGAAGACTACGCAGAAGTCATGCAAAAAATGAAAAACGCAAAAGAAGGCTTTACCATCATAAAGCAACCTATAAGCTTCCATGGTGGAGCACATAGAGTTGTCCCAAACTTCTTCTATGGCGAAGTGGAAGACGGGTCACCGTACATTAGCCGCGGGCTCTTAACAGAAAAAGGATTGAAATACCTCGTTGAATGCGTAAAAGCAATGAAAGAAGTACTAGGAGACGAAGTTGGTCTCGCACTGGACTGCGGACCAGGATGGGTCGTGCCATCAGCAATAAAGTTCGCAAAAGCCATGGAGCCATTCAACGTGATGTGGCTTGAAGACATGATAACTGGCGACTACACGCCCTACGTGTTGGCTGATGTCTACCGTGAGGTTACCCGTTCCACAAGCACAAATATCCACACAGGAGAACAAATATACCTTAGACAAAACTTTAAAGATCTCATAGAGAAACATGCTGTCAACATAATCGGTCCAGACCCATGTGACATTGGAGGAATAGCAGAACTCAAATGGACCGCAGAGTACGCTGACTTGCACGGAATTCTAGTGGCTCCACACGGAGTATTCAATGGCCTATTTGGGCTCGCAGCTCAAGTTCACATGTGTGCAACACTGCCAAAGAACTACATTGCCTTCGAGTACCCTGTTGGAAGGCCAGAATGGTGGTATGACATAGTCGAAGGACTACCGAACCCAATAGTTAAAGACGGGTTTATAGAAGTCTGGGATTCACCAGGTATGGGCGTCGACTTCAACGAAAAAGCTGCAAGAAAATACCTCCGCGAAGAAGACAAAGACTTCTTTGACTGAAGACAAAAAGAAACACTAAAAATCATAATTCAAAAGACACAAAAGGGCTCAACGAAGACACCAAATGACCAGACATGTCAAACCAAACTATGCTTCCTCCAAAGACGGAAGCAAATAAATACATAGTCTCAATTGTCAGGGGAGAAAACGTCGCAGACCGCGTAAACAAAGCAATCGAACTCATTGGCGGAATTAAAAGGTTCATAAAAAAAGGAGACAAAGTTCTCATCAAAGCTAACCTCGTCGATGGTAAGCCATACGAAACTGGAGAAACAGTTCACCCGGAAACCCTTCGAACAATAATAAAACTGGCAAAGGCAGCTGAAGCCTTACAGGTCAAAGTTGGAGACGCTGTTACATCCTGGGACATGACCCTATATAATACAGTGGCAAAAATCGCAGAAGAAGAAGGAGCAGAATGGGTTGACCTTGGACAAAGCCCAAGAGCCGAAGTTCAGGTCAACAACTCCGTTTTCTTCGAAAAAGTAACAGTTGCCAAAGAACTAGTTGAATGCGACAAACTAATTAATGTGGGAACATTAAAAACCCATCACCTAGCTGGCGTAACTGTCGCCATGAAAAACTTGTACGGCGTCCTAGATCATCAGGACCGCATAAAATATCATCGTCTTGACAGACTTGAAGAAGTCATCGTAGACTTGAACCTCGTTAAGCCAAGCAGCCTAGTCGTTGTCGACGGAGGCTTCACAACTCACCACTGGCCTGCGTTCGAAGTGCAGAAAATGGACCTTGCCATAGCAGGAAGCAACGTCGTTTTAGCCGACGCAGTCGCAGCGAAAGTTATGGGAGCAGACCCCAAAGCGATACGCTACCTAAGATGGGCTGAGGAACATGGCTTAGGCTCAGCTGACATAGACAGGCATCAAATTTTAGGCCTAACAATTGAGGAGGCTTATCGGGCGAAAACAGTAAACATGGTCGACTTCATCAACAAGGAAAGCGAGAACATAAAAATCATCAATCAAGGCGCATGCACTGGATGTTACGGTCGCCTTTCCACTGTGACGATGCAAAGATTTGATTTACATTCTGCAAAAACGAAACTTTATGTGTTGATGGGGCCAAACGCGAAACCGCCAAATCCGATGGAGAAAGATGCAACCTGCATACTTTGTGGCAACTGCCTGGCTCCAACATTCTACAATGGACTGCGAGGAATCCACGTTTCTGGCTGCCCTCCAGATCTCGAAGCTTTCGCGCAGGTACTAGGTAACTATTTGGCACCTAGACGCCGCTTGACACGTCAAGAATGGGAAAAAATCCACAAAGACATGGAAGCAAAGGGAATTAAATTACCAAAAAATTTCAAGCCACCGTTTCCTCAAGAACAACACTAGAAAGGCCCAGTATCAAAAATAATGGCTTACCAAAAACCGTCTTTTTTAAAAAAGTCTAATTTAACATGAATTCAAGTGCTTTCCGAGCTTTTTTGGCTGTCTTATCTGGAACTTTTATGATATAACGTTCGTTCTTCAACGAGAGATAGAGCTTCTCAAGAGTGTGCAGCTTCATGTTTACGCATACTGCTTCATTGTCTGCTGGAATAAAAACTGCGTCTTTTCGGACATCCTGCAACTTATGAAGAAGTCCAATTTCTGTTGCTATAATGAACTTTTTTGCTGAAGACTCTTTTGCTCTCTTACACATTTTTGAGGTGCTTCCAACATAATTGGCGATTTTACAGACATCTGGATCACATTCTGGATGAACTAGAACCTCAGCGTCTGGATGAATTTCCTTCAATTTCAAAATAGACTCTTTATTGAAGAGCTTGTGAACAGGACAGAAGCCAAAGGTTGGAATACTGATTAAGCGTTTCTTTGTAAAATTCGCTGTATAATGTGTGAGGTTTAAATCTGGACCGAAAAGAACATTGTTTGATCCGACTTTGTTAACGATTTCTGCAGAGTTCGAGGAGGTGCAAACAGCGTCACATTCCGCCTTTGCCTCTGCCAAAGTATTGATGTACAAAACAATTTTGGCATCTGGATGTTCCTTACGATAGACTTTAATGAGTTCAGCAGGCAACATCGCAGCCATAGGGCAAAGGGCATTAACGTCAGGTATCAAAACCTTTTTTTCTGGGTTAAGGATCGACGCTGTTTCAGCCATGAACGTGACGCCACAGAAAACGATAATCTTTGCATCCGTTTCAGATGCACGAATTGAAAGCTCTAAGCTGTCACCCACGAAGTCTGCTAGGTCCTGAATTTCTGAGCGCTGATAGTAGTGGGCAAGAATGATGGCTTGTTTACTTTTCCTCAACGATTCAATCTCCTCTTTAAGGCTAAGATTATCGTTCATGGAGTGCACCACGCTAACTCACACACCCTTAAGCGAACCATGAGACGTGCTTATTTATGTTAAGTATCAAGCCAAAATCAAACATGTTCGACACATATTAAGGTTTACTTAAGCACATTCTGGATTCTTTGGACAGTACACGTTGTCAGAAAAAACTATATATCATAATCCTGAATATAGGCTTGAACCAAAAAATCCAAACAAGTGAGCTGATTTGAATCGAGCGGAAGCATTAGAGCTAGTTAAAATGACCGTCAGAAACCAGAACATTGTCCGTCACATGATAGCAGTCGGAGCGATAATTAGAGCTCTTGCTGAAAACCTTGGAGAAGACAAGATAACTTGGGAGTTAACTGGACTAGTGCATGACATCGATTACGAAAAAACTGTACAAAACTTCGAGAGACACGGAATACTATCTGAAGACATTCTGAAAGACAAAGTATCCAAAGAAATCATAAAAGCCATCAAGGCACATAACCACGAATACACCGGCGTGAAACCTGAAACTCACTTAGAAAAGGGGCTTATAGCATCCGACGCTGTTTCTGGATTAATAATCGCTTGTACATTAGTTACGCCATCAAAAAAAGTTAAAGATGTTGGTGTTAAAACAATTTCAAAAAAATTCAAAGACAAAGATTTTGCCAGAGGTGCTGACCGACAAAGAATCATGATCTGTGAGGATCTTGGAATATCAAAAGAGAGATTTTTTGAGATGTCGCTTAAAGGAATCCAAAATGTCAGCTGCGAACTGGGCATGTAAAGAAATTAATGTGATTTAAGCAAAAAAGGGAATGAAGCAAATATCGGTGGAGCTTTAACTCGTGAAGGATACGCTTTCAGCTTTTGCATCTTTGAGGAGTTGTTCGTAAGAGAGACTACTGCTTCATTCCCTGAAATAAACTAGGAAAAAAAGGATTTAAGTTCACTGTGACCGCTAAAAGGCTGATTTTGGAGACACGTATATGTCAATCGCGTCCTTCGACAGCATTGAAATTGGAAAGTCACGCTTCCTAGCTACTCAATTTTACGTAAATAGCTTTAAAAGGAAAGGCTTAGAATCACCTAGAACACGTAAATAAAATGAGGACCAAAAAAAGCACATCTATTGTTGCTCAAACAGCAATTTTAGGCTCATTAGTGGTTGTTTTTGACTATGCAATGAAATTTTCCGGGTTAAAAATTATTTTTCCCCCGCTACCTTATTTGAAGTTCGATTTTACAGGGATTCCGATTGTGTTGTCTCTTCTACTAATCGATCTAAAATCTGGAGCTGTAACTTCTATTGTGGCAATGTTAGCGATTTTAGTCCGCAGTGGCGATTTTGTTAGTGCTTTCATGAAAGCCCTAGCTGAATTCTCAACAATTCTTGGCATGTCCATTGGAATAATGGCAGTTAAAAATAATTCAAGGCTCTCGAAAATTCTATCATTTGTTACTGGAGGTACCGTAAGAACATTGACCATGGCAGTAGCAAACCTCATTGTCCTTCCCTATTACGCCTCAATAAGTTTTGAGGCAGTTCTTTTAACAACTCCTCTGACAGCCCTATTCAATCTTTTTCACGGCTTGTTAAGCATGTTCGGCGGATATCTAATTTATGAAGCCTTAAAATTCAGAATCCCATCCTTGATTTTAGAAAAGAAAACCCTTAATTAACTTGGTTAATTGACACTTTTTGTTTTGCAGTTCGAAGAATTGAGTCGACTTGTTCACGCGTCAAGGGATAGCCGTGAAAACATCTTCCCTTAGCATTACTAGCTCCAATAACTGTATCCTTAATTTTTAATGGAGGCTCAAATCTGTACAATTTTTTAAAAACAAGAACGCCTCTCCAACCCATTATCTCACATTCCTTTTTTTGTTCTTCCGGCAACAAATCTCTTCTAATGAAGCTATCAAGAACCCCGTAGCCAACAAATGAATCTCCTTTTTCAGCTTTTCGAACTAAAAAAATGGTACCGTTTGATTCCCAATGTCTAGCTATTCCGGGAAAATACTTTTTGATTGAGAATACCTGATTAAACCATTCTTCTCTTGTAATTCTTAAAATAAAATTGTTTGGCGTTCCTTCCCCACCTATACCCAAAGAAGTTTTCACCTCAAGAATGATACTCAATACATTCTTTATTTATGAAGTTTATCATGGATTCTGAAATAAGACAGTAAAAACTCATAAAAAACAGATGTCCACTTTTAATATCCCAATATAATCCCTTATTAGAAAATATTAATAGACTAATGTGCATCAGAAAACTGTTAATGAGGAAACAAAAAATGAACATCAGTCTGATAGGCATAGTTAGAAACGAACTTGAAAAAGACTACTGGGGAACCATGAAAAAGGTTGCAGATTTTGGATATAAAGGAATTGAAGGTGGAATTCCGCCTACTGCTCTAAGCTCCATTTCAAGCTACAAGCAGAAACTTGATTCCTTAGGACTGAAAATTGTAGCGTACGGAGCAAACATTGAACAGCTGAATAATAGGTTTAATGAAATCGTAAAAATAGTTAAGGCGCTTGACTGCAAATACATCGTTAATTATTATGGCCCATGTGAATCAAAGGAACAAGTTCTTCGTGACGCTGAAACTTACAACGAAATAGGAAAAAGGCTCTATGCAGAAGGACTGCAATTTTGTTATCATAATCATTGTCAAGAGTTTACTAAATTCGATGGAAAATACGGCTTAGACATCCTTTTTGAAAATACTGACCCGCGTTACTTGGCAGTAGAAATCGATGTGGCATGGGTAACAATCGGAGGAGAAGACCCGGCGAAATTTATCTTAAAATATCAGAACCGGTGCCCACTCATTCACCTTAAAGACATAAACAAAAAAATCGTAACAAACACATTGAACGATCCAAGATTGAAAGGAATTTGGACTGAAGTTGGAACTGGAGTGGTAAACTTCAAATCAGTCTTGGCAGCTGCAGAAAAAACAAAAGTAGAATGGGGAAGTGTCGAGCAAGACCAACCAAGCGGTCTTTCACCAATGGAAAGCATCAAAGTCAGCATACAAAACCTAAGAAAATTAGGGGCAAAATAATCATCAATCTAGATATTTTTTAGTCAAATATTAAAAAACGACAAAATTTATTAAAATCTTAGAGGTTTGGTCTGCGAAGATGGTAGTCTGTATTTTGTTCAAATAGGCGTGCAACTCGAAGGATGGTTTCTTCATTAAAAGGTTTTCCTATAATCTGCATCCCAACCGGTAAGTTATCCTGAAAACCGCAAGGAATAGACATCGCTGGATAACCCGTTAGATTAGCTGGCACTGTTAACACGTCGCACATGTACAAAGTTAAGGGGTCATCTATCTTTTCTCCTATGTCAAATGGTAGAAGAGGCATAGTCGGACCAACCAAAACATCGAATTCTTTAAACGCTCTCTCAAAGTCTCTGCGTAAAATGGTTCGAACCTTCAATGCCTTAAGATAGTATTGATCATAATAACCAGCGGATAAGGCATAGGTTCCAAGTATTATGCGTCTTCTTACCTCAGCTCCAAACCCTTCCTTTCGGTTCTTCGCATAGACTGTTGCCCAGTCTCCCTCATCTTTTTCTTGGCGGAAACCATAACGTAAGCCGTCATATCGGGCAAGGTTTGAACTGGCTTCTGACATTGCAATAATGTAGTAAGCAGCTAAAGCGTAACTTACGCTTGAAATTGAAACTTCATTATAAGTACAACCGAGACTTTCAAGCTTCAAAATTGCTTCCCAAACCGTGTCTTTCACATCGTTGTCGACTCCTTCACCGAAAAATTCGTGTGGCACACCAACCTTTAGTCCTTTCACCTCATTCTCTTTCTTAAGAAGAGAGACGTAATCCTTTGATGAAAAATTCGCAGAAGTGCTGTCTTTATCGTCATGACCACTGATAATTGAAAGTAAAAGGGCACAATCCTCAACAGTTCTGGCAAATGGCCCAATCTGCTCCAAACTATTAGCATAGGAAATAAGCCCATAACGGCTCACAAGACCATATGTAGGCTTAAGCCCCACAATCGAGCAATAACTGGCTGGACATCTAATGGAACCACCAGTATCTGAACCTAGAGCTAAAGGCGCATCTTCTGAAATAACGGCGGCAGCGCTTCCCCCGGATGAACCGCCTGGCACTTTGTTGAGATCCCATGGGTTTCTTGTTGGCCCAAAGAAGCTAGTCTCTGTAGTTGAACCCATCGCGAACTCGTCCATGTTTGTCTTGCCCACAATAATGGCGCCTTCACTGTTAAGTTTCTTTACAACAGTCGCGTCGTAGGGAGGAACATAATCTTTTAGCATTCGAGATGAACATGTTGTGCGAACGCCGTTTGTACAAATGACATCTTTTATGGCTATTGGTACACCGGAAAGAAGACCAAGTCTTTCTGGTTTTTTTACGAGCTTGTCGACTTTTTTTGCTTTTTCTATTGATTGTTCTCTAAGCAAAGTAACAAATGCGTGAATCTTGCCCTCAGTTTTACCTATCCTGTCAAATATTGATAACATATATTCCTCGCATGATAACTCTTGATTTTTTATCAGACTCGCGGCTTCCAAAGCTGACAATTGGTAATGTTTAGACAATTTTTTCTTCCTCAACAAGATTTCATACTATTCTAGGCGATTTAAAGAACCCGTCCTCCTTCTTCGAAGCATTCTTAAGAGT
Source organism: uncultured Candidatus Bathyarchaeia archaeon (assembly GCA_964584965.1). Taxonomy (GTDB): domain Archaea; phylum Thermoproteota; class Bathyarchaeia; order Bathyarchaeales; family DTEX01; genus JAGTRI01. Next base: position 15,592 of record CAZPBM010000024.1, read on the forward strand.
TTCAGCCTGAGACAGGGATTTACCAACCTCGTCTTGCCGTTCGACATTTGTTATGTCCAGAACATGATAGGTAGGAGGCACTTGTTCGGTGTCTACTTTTCTTATTTTTTCAAAAAATTCGATAATCCTATTAAATTGTTCTGTGAAAACTTTCTTTTCTTCTTCTGTAAGCTCAACGTGCGCTAACCAAGCGATATGTTCAATTTCTTCACGAGTTATTTGGTTTTCCATGTTTGACTTCTTCCTTTGTAACATTTGCTGAACTATTATTTCATCAACCACTTCTCATTAGTCATGAACGAATCTAATAAATTTACATCTTACACGATATTCTAACTTAAAAAGCTAGTCATCCTTTTTTGTTCTTTGTACAATGGAATTATTTTGCTTTTCTTTAACCATTTTTCCAAAGGAAGCCTCAGTCTTTTTCCAATTTCATTCAAACCTTCTTCGAATGACGAAAATTTCAAAGGGCTCTTTTTAAGGGCTTCTCGGCAGATTTCTCTAAATCTCCAAACGCCAATGGGAATCCAGTCGGGGTACACCTCCATAAATACGAGAACTGCCGCCTGTCTTCTTATACTTTGAAGGTACTCTAGAACTGGTAGCCTTGATGCGTAGTAAGCTCCAGCAAGATGTGAAGCGTATGTTTTTCGTCCCCAAACAAGCTCATAGTCGACACTTGGAACAGAATCAACTGATGTAAGCCATGCTTCTTGAGCCTCAAACATCCAAGATGATGGAAGAAGCAGAATCTGCACGTTATTGCCAAATGCTGTATGCCCAAAGACCATGAACTCATTAATCCATAAATATCCTAAGATTTCATTCAAAATTTTCTTGCCCAATATGTCATCAATGGCTGTTATGCTCCATTCAGTTGGAACAAGCCGTTTATACCTTATTGTGCCCAACAATCCAATAGACAGCATGCGCGTAATTTGACGCTGACTAATTTTCGATTCATACAAAGTTATTATCCCATCAACCGCCTTTAAATCCGTGTCAGAAGCCACTTTTTCAACAGGCTTAAGAACCTTTGGATTTTCAGCTAAAAATGCGCGTATCACGGACGCAGAAGGTCCAGAAGGCGGTTCTCGAGGGGTGAAAACAATGTCCAGTTTGGGACGTTTATTAAACCATAGCTCTGCGTCAACTGGCTTAGATGCCATTACGATTTCCTGAAGTGTGGAAAGAAGACTATTTGGCGTTCTAGCAGCATTTACATCTATAAATCGTTTACCGCGAACCAACGAAAAGCTGTATCGGAGGATTTCATCCATCGTCTTATCCATCCACATCTCAGGGGCATCCATGACAGAAGAATCAAATGTCAACAGTGGAGGAACAAGTGGTCCTGCAATGACCTTAGGGTAGTTCCAAGAACCAACGAAAACTGCTGGCGGTGAAGAACCAAAAATGTTTTGCTTACTAAGCCCTTTTTCAAGGCTCATCAGCGTTTTAGCCTTGGTGATAATTGGGCAAACATATTTTCCGCAAAGTCTTCGATGTCCATAACATAGGGAACAAAGGTTTCTAGAGCGTTCTTGCCTTGTAACTCTAAAGAGTTTTTCTGGACGCGACATTTTTTGTAATGCCCTATTTACTACTAATTTTAACTTTGGCTTTTAGCATCTTCATAAATCAAATTCGCTTTTAGGCGAAATAAACTTGCTGTTTGTTTTTCCATGTTTGGTTCAAATCAAAAGATTCGCAAATGTACCTCAGATTTCATTTTTTCAGGATATGTTGGAAGTTAATAAAAAGAAAGAGTTGGTCACTAAGGGCCTTGGTAAGTTAGTAATGCTTCTTTATTGAATTTTTGATAAAAATCTTATTTCTTGATGATCATTTCTGCACCGTTGATTAGCCCGTATGGGACATGAATGTATGAGTCAGTCCAATTGTGTTCATCTGTAAAGGAGTATGGACCAACTAGATAGTTCAGCGGGAAGTAGGGAGTAGCCAACTTATTATGTAGCGGACCAAAAGTGTTTCTCAACGAACTTACCACTTCTATTGTTAACTCATTCTTCCCCTTCTTTACAAAGTCTGTAACGTCAGCTTCCAATGGACGCCAAAGAATGGGCATTTTTTTAGCATCATTCACTTTAACTAAGAATAAGGTTCCCTTAGCCTCAGGTAGCCGAATCAATATTCTTTCACCGTTTTTCGGTTCACTTTCGAGATCAAATGTAGTTTTATAACACATTGTTCCGGCATAGAATGGGTAGCCCTGTCCATTCCAATCTCCGCTCTTTAGTATTTTAGGTTCATCGGTTAGAATAAACTCTGTGTCAGAAAGTTTCTTCACTCCAAAATCGCCGATCAAATACATGTCTTCAATAGGGGTGTCAATGTCGAATTTACCTGAAAGTTCAACAACATTTTCACCTATTTGAACAGCCTTAGATATGTCGATTTTTCCGAACTGTTTGTCCCAGTACCAATCCTCAACGTATGTAGAGAATACCTTGCCATTAACCCTAAGATTCCATATCGAAGCCTTTTCGATAACTAGGTAAATTTTTTTGTCTTTAACCTCGGATTTGAACTTTGTCTGCAATTGCAACCTATATGCTTTTTGAGGCTTAATCTTTTTCCGAATTAAGGCCCAGGGCTGAATGCCTATGTAGCTTCCGAGACCAGTTTCTCTCCAAATTTCTCGACGGGCCTTCCATACAGGCATGTATTCAGTCCATTTTCCGCCTTCTAGAGAATATTTGCATGTGTCCAAAGTTAATGAATTCAGATGCAAACGGCTAAACATCCATTCGTCAGGAAGCCTCATTGTTATCTCTTCAGCTTTTTTCACTAACGATAACTGTCTGGTTTTTAGTTTTTGTGTTGAATCTATCACAAACGCGTGGCTTCCTACAGGATAGAACTCGGTTCTAATCACAGTTTTTCCTTGTTGAATTGTGGCATCAACAGGCACAATGTCCCCTGTACAAAGGTCCCACTCTGTTACTTTACCTTCTACTGAAAGCACAACGGTTGCGCTGTACTTGTTTGTTCGGCTGGTATTTGCCAAAAAGAGTATGTGCCGTTTTCCAACGACCCTGTGATGAACGAGTATATCGCCAATCTCGTTGCCTTTTTCGTCAACGACGCTAACAGTTCTAGGCAAAACCTCATCGAGGACTTGTGCAACATCCTCTTTTTGAGGTTTAACTTTGATTGTGTTGCTGTGTTCTAGTATGGCAGTTATTTTTCTGTTGCATCTTGAGCATGACCAGCCATCGACCATGGTAGGTGTTTCGCCGACAAAAATTACCTTACCACCAGCATCCAAGAATTTCTTTAAAAGCGAAACGGTTGTTCGAGCCCAAGTTAAAGACGGAGGAACGATGACGGTTTTGTAACGTCCTTTCTTCACGATGAACTCTTTTCCTCTAACGCGCCCGTGGCGAGAGATGATGATTTCGTCGCCGTAATCGAAATCTCGATGCAACGCAAGCAAGTCGTCTTGAAGCTTTACAAGAGCGTTATGATATTTCCAAACTGGCGTTTCGTGTCCTTCAGCAATAGCTGTAAAGTTTGCCCATGCGCTTCCAATAGGATGCAATAGAAGAATGTCCGCACAGAATTTCCCTTGAGAACATAGGTAGCCACCTCTAGAATGATAATCGTTTATGAGCCTAAAGAAATTCCAGTAAGGCTGATGATAGCTGAATGTCGGCGGCCAGTCTCTTTTTGCGTCGCCCTTCATCGTGTAAAGAGAAAGATGAGGGCAAAAGAACGTAATTCCAAGGGCTAAGTGAAAATCGCCTATCCATTTCTGATCCTCAAAAGTCATACATTGACCGCTAGTTCCAAAAATCTCTGAAAGAATTCTTGTCTTCCCAAACTGGTGTGCAACGCTTGAACATTGCTTAAGCGTTAAGGCGTCTCGAATGTTGCGGCCTAGGTGGTCTATGCCTGGAAGTTGCATATGTTCGTAATGCGGCATAGCTGCACCTATTACTCTTATTTGTGAGCTAAGCGTGTCCTCTTCAAGGTAGTGGCCAGTCATCATCAAACCATATTTTTCGCACCATTTAGCATAAGGGATTGTCCAAGCCTCAATGAAACGTAAGGTAATAGTTCTCCACAAATCATATCTTACTTTCTGGCACCCTTCGCCGTCATATATGACGAGTGGAAGTTTTTCCAGAATATCGTAGTTATTATGCCTTAGAAAGTATTCAGCAAAGTTTTCAGTCCACGGGCATACCTTACCTGTTGCATAGTTAGGTTCATCAGTAAAAATCCCAGGCATGTATTCTCCAAAATCTTTCTTAAATTTTTTCGCATATGCTTCATGAGTAACCCTCAAAAACTCTTCTGTCACTTCAGGATTCAGAAGGTCAACGTAACTTTCGCCATTGTGCCAGTTGTTTTTTGCTATTACACAAACTTTGAATTTTAGAATTTTCCCCTTACCTCTTAAATCGCTTAGCTTATGTATTCGCTTAAAGCTCTTCATGGCAGTTGGCGACGAAAACTCGATTTCATAGATCGCGAGGACAGATGTATCTTTAAGGTCCTTTGTTAGATCTTCTTTTTTTGTTTCTTCGAAGTGAACGAACTTACTTCGGTATTTGTCACCTTTTTCTGGCACGAACCCTCCTGCAAACCCGCTTGGCCATTTATCCTCGTCATATAGCCAAGACTCAGTACCAACTTTTTTTCCAGTTTCCAGGCAGGCTTTTATGCATTTCATCCATTCTTCTGAAAGATAAGCAGTGGCAAGCCCAACTCTAGAATGCATGAAATAGCCACCGAACCCTTTGTCTGCAAATTCTCGCACTTGCCAACTCAATTCTTCAGGACTTAATGCATCGTTCCATGACCAGAAAGGAGAAGGTCTATACTTCTTACCAGGATCCTTAAAATCCTTAACATTCATAGAATATGCCTCGTATTTTTGACAATATTTTTTAATAATATATGGATAAGTTTTAACTTTTAACATTTTATATTCATTTAACAAGGGAAACGTAATACTTTATGTGCCAACAATAGACATTTACCAAGGGAAAGGGCAATGCAACTTCCAGTCTTTAATATTGTTAAATCAGCTCTTTGTACTTGCCTACCTAAGTTTAATATCAATCCATACCTTGGTAGATGCGCACATGGGTGCGTTTACTGCTATGCGGTGAAATTTCCAAGTTTTAGAGGTTCAACAATTCCAAGGCTAAAGATGAAAAATGAAATCATTCAGATGGTGGAAAAAACAAAGAGTCGATGGCCAGTTATGTTAAGCGACTCAACTGACCCTTACCAACCGCTTGAGAAGGAATATGAAATTACAAGAAAATGCCTGGAAGTTTTAACAGAAAAAGAGTTTCCTATTCTCATAGTCACCAAGTCAGATCTTGTAACACGGGACATAGATTTGTTCAGAAAAACAAGAACGGTTGTCTCGATGTCGATAACGACACTACGAGAAGAGACAGCAAAAACAATCGAACCGCATGCTCCACCGCCAAATTCGAGATTTAATTCTTTAAAACAAATTGCAGATGAGGGCATACCTACTGTTGTGAGAATTGATCCAATTATCCCTTTAGTGAACTGGGACATTGATGAACTTGAAAAGATTATGTGCCGATCAGCTGACATTGGAGTTAATCAGGTAACAGCCTCAACAATGAAATTGGTTAAGGGAGTTTTTGAATCACTAAAAAACGAAAACCCAACTCTTTTCATTGCATTACAAAATTGTTACAGCGATGGCGAGTGGATTTCTGGATACAAATACCTTAATAGAGCGAAGCGTTTCAAAATACTCAGCGAGCTAAAAAGCATTGCCAACAAATATGAGCTTAAGTTTGCAACATGCAGAGAAGGGTTCCAGCAACTTAACAACAATGTGTGTGACGGCTCAGCGTATTGCAGAATGCTAATAGACAAATTTGCATAAGTTGTTGAATTTCTAAAATGAGAGGTCGTCTTCCGCGGAAAGTAATAGCATTATGGTTGTTTCTCTAGGTTTGGCGTGATGAGAGTTCAAATATTGCTGTTTCCTTTTTCTAGATGATTTTAACTGGAATTTGAAAGTGCCTAATTTTGGAAATTAGACCTATTTACTTAAAAAAGGTGCGTTTTAGAAGACCACGTTCAAACATAATAATCTTATATGATGTTTCCTATGAAGTTTATTTGTATCTAGCACGCCTCTTTTGCCTTTTTTTCTTTTCGCGCCGCATTCTTTTCTTTTTCCACTTGGCTCTCATCGCTTCCATCTTCTTAGGGCTTTCATCGGTTCTCCAAGGTTTACTAGGAACAGTCCAGCAAATCGTCCTTGGCTTTTGAGAATCTCATATTTTTATCCTTTTAAACCTTTTGGATATCTTTCTAGTTTTTGGAAAACCTGAGATTAGACGTGTTTATACTTAGTCTTTATAAACTTCGATCTGTTTTAGTGATGCACAATTATTAGAAACTTAAGGTGAACAAGCCGTATGAAAGGCGATTTGCTTTGCCTCCCGTGTACGGTAAGAACAGCCTATGATATTGCGGTTAAGGCAACTTCGGACAAAGAGGCCCAGAGCAAACTTGTTTATGAAACTATTAAGTGGTTGGCTAATGACCCAAACGTACTTAATGGCACACCTGCAGCATTTCACACTTATGTTCAAAGGCTGGCGAAAAAAATAACGGGCAATCCTGACCCGTTTAGGGAGTTAAAGAAGACCTCAAACGAAATTGCGTTACGTGCAGTTAAAGCTCTAGAAAATGAATGCAAACATCTTGAGTTTAAAGAATCATTTAGGCTTGCAGCATTAGGCTCGATTTGTGGGAACACGATTGACTTTGAAGTTGAAGGACATAGGTTTTCCATGAACGAGCTGGAGGCTTCGCTTTGCGCATGTTTGAAGGGAGAATTGGCAATAGATGACACTTCAAGTCTTATTACTGCTCTTTCAAAGGCGAGGAAAGTTGTTTACTTGCTTGATAATGCTGGAGAAATCGTGTTTGACAAATTCCTCATTAGAAAAATCATAGAGAATTTCCCAGTTAAGGTCATTGCAGTTGTTAAAGAAGGCCCAATTTTGAACGATGCGACAATGGAGGATGCTGAGCAAGTTGGACTTAGAGAAGTTGCTGAAGTGATTACGACGGGGAATGACCATATAGGCTTTGAACTTGAAGAGTCGTCAGAAGAGTTATTAACTCACATCAGAACCGCAGATCTCGTAATTGCGAAGGGACAGGGAAACTACGAAAGCATCACCGAGGTCGAAAACGTTTTTACTAAACCCTTTGTGTATATTTTGAGGGCAAAATGCTCATTGGTTGCAGACAAATTAGGAGTGCCAAGAAACGCAAATGTCGTTAAAGTAATAAACTAAATGTTTCGAATAAAGGATTCTTAGAATCCAAAAACTTTTTTTGCATTTTCCGTGGTTATTTGAGCCACGGTTTCCTTTTTCTCTTTTTTCAGTTCAGCCACGTAGTGAAGCGCCTTTAGAACTTGACAGGGTTCTGCGGATTCACCCTGATATGTTACAGGCGAATCGGTTTCAAGCAAGATTCTATCTAAGGGCGTGTTTTCGATTATGGATTTATGTTCTTTACTATAAGACAGCGCTGGGGTTGCTGAAACATAGTAACCTTTGTCCAAAAGTTTTTTTAAAACACTTAAGGCACCAGTGAACCAGTGAAAAACAGCTTTTTCAACACCTGTCTCGATTACTGTGTTGACGCAATCTGTCCACGCCCCTCTGCTATGAATCGATACTGGCTTCTTATGTTTCTTTGCAACTTCTAGAAGCCTTCTGAATGTTTCTCTCTGTAGATTCTTTTTCTGTTCATCCTTTCTGACTGCTTTATACCAGTAATCTAAACCAATTTCGCCAACTGCTGTGATTTTGCTGATGTTTTCCTCAATAAACTTTAGGTCAGCATCAATTCGCTGTTCATCTATCCAGCCGGGATGAATGCCTAAGGCTGGGTAGATTTTGAGGTTTAGCCTCACATGCTTAGAGCTTTCGTTTAAT
>CAZPBM010000025.1:0-82355 GCA_964584965.1 uncultured Candidatus Bathyarchaeia archaeon
TTTACCTACATGTTCTTCCTTTACGCTTGGCATTTCAGAAGGAAAGAAGCAAAAGAAGGGCCCTTCATAAACCCTACGCTTCATAAGTTGGCTCAGGAAACTTTCGATAAACGATTAGACACCCTCAAGAAAGAAATAGAGGAATTGAAGAAGTTGAAAGTGGCTTACGGCACAGTCTTTCCCCCAGCAGATACATCGATTTGAAAGTGTGAGTTTTTCCTACTTTTTCACAATTTGTTTCCGAAATTCGTAAATAGAGCCATCTTTAAACTGTTTTTATGCGGCGGTCTCGAGCACATCGCCCAGCCAGCGTCACGGAAGCAATTAAGCGAGTCAACGATCTTGCCTGTGTTTGTGGTACCTGCGGATCAATCAGACCGAAGCTCGAGAAAAAAATTGGGGAGATCTCTAATCCAAATTCAGATCTCACGGTAGATCTGGCCGACTTGCTAAAGATGGAAATCCGTTGTCCCAAGACGGGTGTGGCCGTGTCACCTCTGGAATTAAGTTGTCACGTATGGCGACCGCCTCGAAATCCGAGACCCATTTCAGTTGCTTTTGGATGGAGCCAGAGCCAAAAATTCAGCTAAACCTTTATTTTTTCCAAGATGCTGCTGGAGGCCTTAAGACATCTATCTTTCAAATCTGTGATCCATGCCGGGTTAAAGTAGTTCCGCATGAAGACACTTGTGGATATCCGTCCTTGCAAGAAGTCTATTTCTGGCTGAGAGAGATGCTTTGTCATAATGCTGGCCCAATACTCTCGGATGTCTCCGAACCTCATGGGATAAGATGATCTCTTAACTCGGTTCTCTATTGCAGTTTTGGTTAACCGAGGGGATTCCACAACTTCTGAAAGAGGATCTTCCGAGATGAAGCTGATAAAGACCTTCTTGCTTCTTCGTAGGAATAGATCCTTAAACTTGAAGTGTTCGAGAAGTTCTCTGTCGCGGTTATAGTATTCGTTGAGATGTCCTCCCCGGTTCAAGTCAATTATGAGGTTATAGGAATTGATGGCTTCCACGAACCTTATACCCGTTATGGCCATGAAGTCTAAGAAGGATGAGATCTTAGGGATATCTCCTTTCAAGGATCTAACCCAATTAATGATATCCTCTGAATTCTGAGTTTTGGTAAACCTCTTAATGATGATATCTTCGCTCTGACCGCTGGACCACTTGAGACCTGTATTCTCAATGATGTCCTTCCAAGCCTTATAAAGGCCGAGAAACTTTGAAAGGTTAGCCAGTGAAGCCATGACGAGCCTACGGTTGCTATCTGAAAGACTTTGAAGCCCTGAAGCCTCCGTTGGGACCCAGAGTATTCCGCCGTATTTTCTTGCTGTTCTTAAGAGATCATACGCGTTCCTCTCCACGTGAGTTTTGAGAAGATAACCCTTAAACCCTTCCCAATCAATACTTGGAAGGGAGGGAACCTCGGAACCGTAGGTTCTGGACTTGCACTCAGGAGGTCGGGGGTTCAAATCCCCCCCAGTCCACTGCAAAAATCTATGGCTCTAAATAGTTTGTTTTCAGATTTTACCATTTTAAAAAAAGGTTTACATTTTGATCATTATTTTCATTGGGTTGCCGGTTTTTTTGATTTGGGTTTCGAAGGCTTCTGTTATTTTTTCGAATGGGAAACGGTGCGTAATAAATGGCTTGACATCGACTTTTCCAGTTGACACAGCTTTTATGGACGTTGGGTAAACGTTTGCGTATCTGTGTACACCGAGGATTTCAAGTTCGTTTCCTATGATTTTGGATACTGGAAACGGGATGTCAGCCATTGGCCATCCCACTTGCACTATTCGTCCTCCGTGTTTCACGATGTCCAGCGACTGCTTTATGGCAGAAGCTGCACCTGAGGCTTCTACAACGACGTCGACGCCTTCATTGTCCGTTAGTTCCAGTATTTTATTGACAATGTCTTCTCTTGCGGCGTTTACAACAGCTTTTGCGCCTGTCTTTTTTGCGTAGTCCAATCTATAGTCGACTACATCGGTTATGTACGTTTCAAGCACGCCGTGTGCCTTAACTGCTTGAAGCGCCATCTGCCCGATTGGTCCTGCGCCTAAGATTGCAACTGAATCATGAACTGATATCCTTCCACGTTTCGCAGCCATCATCCCAACTGCTAAGGGTTCAATCATCGCCCCTTCCTCAAGAGACATGCTGTCAGGCATCGGGTAAACGTTCGTCTCAGGCGCATAGGCGTACTCTGCGAAAGCTCCATGCACGGGCGGAGTTCCATAAAACAGGACGTCCTTACAAAGATTGTATCTTCCACTTCTGCAGTAGCTGCATCTTCCACAAGTGAACCCGGGCTCTATGATTACTTTCTGCCCAACCTTGACGCGTGTAACGTTGCTGCCGACTTCCGCAATCTCACCTGAACTTTCATGCCCAAGAATTAACGGCTTATCAACAATGAATGAGCCAATTCTGCCCTCAAGGTAATAGTGGACGTCTGAACCGCAAATCCCGACGCATCTTATTTTTATGAGAACATCATAAGGGCCAATTTGTGGGACGTCAACTTCCTCAATTCTCATGTCTCCCGCTTTATGCAGAACTGCAGCCTTCATCTTTCCCTTCAAACCTGTTACCTCGCATCATTATTTGTGTCAATCAAAAGATATAATTCTTCTATTGGAACAACAAGACATAATATTCCATTCAAACCCAATCATAGATATTATAACCTAATATAAAAACATGAAAATAGAGGGACCATTGCATGCAACCGCGTGAAAGGGCAATTTGTACCTTAGAGCTGGAGGAGCCTGACTGCGTGCCGATGTTTGAGCTGGAGTTCCAGTATCCTGAAGCCATAATTGGCAAAAAATTTGTCGTCAGCTCAGAACAGGACGACTGGACGAAAAGGGTTTTCCAAGACTTCCTCAAAGAAGCCCCCCTAGCTGAACAGCAGCAAAAATTAGACGTTACCGAATACAACACACGTGTCTTAGCTGAAACCTGCAAGAAAATGGGTTACGACATCATCAGAGTCGCTTTTGTCCCAGACCAGATCAAGGCGATACGGCTTCTTAGGAAAATTGCGCCAGACCACCTGATTGCAGGGTCAGCTGGTGGAACTCTCGGCATCCCCGAAGGCAAGAACATGGTCAGCACCGTACATTACGTTTTCGCGAAACCTGCTGAATTCAAAAAACAAATGGACAACATGATTAAAATTTCTGTAGAAAGCATAAAGGAGCAGGCTGATGCAGGCGTCGAGCTTGTTTTCGACTGCACAGATTACTGCCTGAAGGAGGGGCCTTTTTATCCATTGTGGGTTTACCGCGACATGATTTTTCCATACCTTAGGAAGCTGGTTGAAGCCGCGCATAGTAAGGGAATCTACTTCGTGAAGCACACGGATGGCAACATCTGGCCGATCATCGATGACCTTGTCGCGACAGGAATAGACGCACTGCACAGTGTAGACCCAAGCGCAGGCATGAAACTCGCGGAGGTAAAACAGCGTTTTGGCGACAAGATTGCGGTTTGCGGAAACGTAGACGCAGCGACGACGATGGCGTACGGCACACCTCTGCAGGTCGCTGAAGAGGCAAAACAATGCATCAGAGACGCAGCTCCAGGAGGCGGATTCTTCCTAACCACGAGCAACTGCATCTACAAAGGAGTCCCGCCAGCCAACGCCACCATCCTTTCAGAAACAGGTCAAAAATACGGAAGATACCCGCTTAAGAATTTATAAGCCCAAGCCTTTTCTCCTTCTATGTTAATGGCTTCACACTTTTCGTGTTTGATCGAAAACGGTATTAGGAGATTCCGTTAGTTCTTATTGTTGTGGGCGGTGATGACGGAGAAAGAGCTTTTTCAAGTTAGAGGCCAAAAATGCCCTAAATGCGGTTCGGAAACGGTTCTTAGAGACACTGAGGCAACCTTCTGCGGCGACTGCGGCTATGTTCTGGAACAAACAGGCATTGTTGACGCAATGATTGATGAGCAATTGAAGCTTGAGGTTGGAAAAATCTATTCCGCTGAGGAAATAGAGAACATAGTGAAACAGAAGTACGCGGACACGTATTTTTTCATGAACGCCCTTCTAAGCTCAGGCAGGCTTCAACCGTACTTTAAGATTCTTCCTAAACAATTGAACAGCGAAGAAGACAAATAGCATCTTAAAAGATTCATTGCGGGCACACACGCGTTATACGTGAGGTTACAAAGGCTAACGCTGTTTGCTGAAAGGTTGAGAGCATGAACCAAACCTCGCCTCAAAAATTAAAGAGAGCCAGACTGATTCTAGACAACCTTCTGATGCTTGCCGTTAGCTACCAAGGCGTTGAAAAAGACAGAGAATACAGTTAAAGATTCAAAGACAAAAACGAAATGAAAAAAATTGTCAAGGCAGCCCTAATGCATGGAGTAAAGTTTTTTGCTGCTTCCCATCGGGCTTTCAACCCCCTTGCTAAAGTGCACCTTGAAGCCTTAAAAGAAGTTGCATCTAAAGACAGCATGGAAGTTAAAATCATCTCATGTGTCGATGTGCCGCTTAGAATTGGAGAAAAAAGAGTTGATGATTTCCAAAGGTGGAAAACCCACTTGGAATACGAGGCCTTAAAGTACGGAAACTAAGTGCGTCAAAGATACCTGCAAGACCCGATTATGAACTGCTGCGAATGATGGAAAAACAATCTCAGTAGAGCCAAACCGTACAGTAGCAGGATGCTTGAGAAAAAATTGAATGTTGACTGGAAAATCCTCGATTTCACGATCAACGAATTCAGCAGCTACGATGTTGCGTGGGTTGAGCCAGGTTCTGGAATTGATTTCTTAGCGATTTTCCGCAAGGATTTGCTTTGGGGGCTCGTTGACAAAATACAAAATTTTTGGCCGCCGCGTCTTACTTGGGTCACACCACTTTGGAGCAACATACAAGCTGCTAACAACGGAAAAAAAGACGAAGTTTGACGGGTTAGTAACACCAGTCAACAATCTCGGTGCCATGATGTTTCCAACAAAGAACCACGTTGAAACAGCCTTAACAGAAGCTAAGAAACATGGTAAGCTCATAGTAGCCATTAAGCCGTTCGCTGGAGGAAGAATCAAACTCGAAGAGGCGCTTGACTACGTTTTCAGAAAAGCCAAGGTTGACGCATGCATGGTCGAGGTTGGCTCAAAGGCGGAGGCGGAAATAGATTTTCGTGCCGCAGAAAAGGTTCTTTTTAGTCTGCCTTGTTCAAGTCGATGAGTTTAGTTGATGATGGAGCTAAAGCCCTCGTTAAGACGTCTTCTGCTACGCCTCTGTTTTGTTCAGGATTATACATGGCTTCGACTAGTCTTTCGCAGTCAATCTGATTAACCCGGTCACATGCAGCTCTAAGTGCATTAATGTTAAGGACCAAGGCTCTTTCAACAGGCATCCTTTCCGGGTTGATGTCTATTCCGAATCTGCACTTGTATCCGTACATCCGTAACACAAGCATCGCTGCGTACATCTGGTCAAGGCCCAACACCCCCACGTTCAAGTCTTGGTCATAATTACCAAGAGGCTGACTATTCCAGTGCGTGTGCGCAAGTCTACCTTCCCTAAGAATGGAGGCAAAGGAGTACGCTAGCTCCTCGTGCCCCATAAGAACATGCCCAACTTCTGGGTTCAAACAAACAAGCGTGTGTCCTTCGCTGAGGATTTTTTTGTTCTCCCTAGAAGTCAATAGTGCCTCGATGTTTCTAGCCATGAGAAGCCCATTCGCCGTGTTCCTGTAAATGTTGTTACCCCTCGGCTCGTAGGGCTTAGGCTCGATGGCAACCCTAACTCCTGGAACGGCGTCCATGGCTTCAGCTAACCCTTTTTCAAAGTTGTCCCACATGCCGTAAAACTCAGTTCCAAAAGGATTCTCGTATCCGTCTCCACCTGGCCAAACAATGCAGAATTCGGTGTCGAGTTCCTTGTTAATTTCTAAAGTCGCAATTGTACGGTCGACAGCCTTTCTTCTTATTTTTGGGTTGGGATTTGAGAGAGAACCAAACTCAAACGCCTTCTCGTAGAAAAGGTTTGGGACGACTGTTATTAGCTTGATGCCCGTTTCTTTTTGAAGGCTCTTATACTTGTCTATAAGTTCATCATTTACCTCGTTGGGATAGTGGGCTTCCAAACCGAAACTTGAATCAATCACTCCACAGTCGTAAAGATGCGCAACCCTGTCAAGTGTGTCTTGTATCGAGCCCTTTTCTACATAGGACTCATGAAATCGGCCTCCTCCTGGAAAGAAATACCAGACTCCGGCAGAAAAACGGGGTTCTAGTCGGAAACTCTTCAGATGCTTAAACATTTCCTCTTTGGTTCTTGCAGTTCTCTGGCTACGTAAATCAATCAAGACCATATCTCATCATGATAGAATGAACCTTATCAGCACATAAGATTTTGCATTTACAGTTTGCTCAAAACATGAAGGGTTAACAAATTCTGGGAACGGGGTCACCGATTGGTCTCGCAATTATTCTTTTTCCGCCTACCACTGTTTGCATAGCAACTCCCTTGAACTTTGCTGTTGTTTCTCCGATAATTTCAGCGTCTTTCCCTTCCTCTGTTGACCGCAAGAGGGTTAGGACTTCCTCAGCTTTTTCTTTGACTACGCCGATGACTATTTTTCCTTCGTTGCCTACCTCGAATGGGTCTAAGCCTAGCATCTCGCAGGCTGACCTAACGTCTTCGCGAATTGGAACCTTCCCTTCTTCAAGGAGTATGCCTACGCCTGACTTGTCACAAAACTCGTTTAGGGCGTCAGCTAACCCTCCACGCGTAGGATCCTTCATGGCTACAATGCCGCCTGCCTCCTCAAGCAAACGCAATATCAAACGGTTCAAAGGCCTCACATCAGACCTGATTCCGCTTCCGAATCTTAAGCCTTCTTGGGCTGAGAGAACGGCTAGGCCGTGGTCGCCAATAGTGCCTGAAACGATTATTTTTTCGCCAACTGAAAGGTTAGAGTCTAGAATCCATCTAGCTTGGAAATCTTTTCTAAACTTTTTAACAACCATCATGTTTTTTTCGAGAGCCTCAGTTCGCCTACCAACCCCAGAAATGTTGATGACGCATCCCCCTAAGCTGCCTTTCTCAACCACTTTTGTGTCGCCTGTGACAACCCCGACGCTTGCTTCGACACAAGCATCCCGCATGCTCTTCAATATTCTTTCAAGATCAGCCATAGACAAGCCTTCTTCCAAAACGAGACCGCACGCCAGCGCGAAGGGTTCTGCTCCTAAAACTGCTATGTCGTTCACTGTTCCCGAGATGGCTAATCGGCCGATGTCGCCGCCTGGAAAGAAAATAGGTTTAACCGCGTGAGAATCGCTTTTAAGCACGATGCCGTCCACAACCGCCGCGTCGTCTAAAAAGTTTAGAGGAACCTCAGCGAATCCAGAACTTTTTGTGTCTCCCAAATACTTTACAACGGTGTTCTTAACTAGATCATGCATCACAGTTCCGCCTGCACCATGTAGCATTGTTATTTGCCCATTTTTTGCAGCCATTTTCCAAGTTTCTCCATAATTTCTGAACAATTAGCCTTACATGATGATGCGAAGGCTATGTTCCATAAGACTTTAGTATTCTAAGATTATAATATTTCTGAGCGGGGTTATTGTTGTCTATTTCAGCTAAGCTTGCAGACTACGAGGCGTCTTGGGAGCTATTAAGCAGATTAGGTTTTGATGAGCTGTTGAAGCTCGGTCGCCAAAACGGCATTAGTTTTGAGAAGAAAGACGCTCAAGGCAACGTTCAAAAAGTAAGGTCGAAAGAAGAGGCCATAGATGTTCTTGTCGCCTCAGAGTTCAAGGAGTCTGACCTTATCGAGCTTTTAGGCATAAACAGACTTACCAAAGAAGAACTTCTCCACATTATGGGCATCAGGCAACTGAAACAGCTGGCAAAAGAAACTGGTGTGCTGCTTGAAAAACCAACATTGTTCGGAGTAAGAAAGGCAGAAAAAAAGAAAGATGTCATCAAAGCGTTGAGGGTTCTCTCAGTTCAAAAAGTCAGAGAATACGCTGAAAAAATTGGACTGATTAAAAAGGTTAGAAAGAGAACCAGAACAAGAAAGCCAACCAGAGTTGCAGCAAAAAAGCCACCTGAAAAAGCAGCAAAAAGAAAGAAAAGAAAAAGAACTCATGAAGCTGAAAAAGTTAAACCCCAGGTCAAGAAAAGGGTTCAGCCCATGATTGCGCCTGTTACTGTTGAGGAAAAGAAGGTTGAGCCAATCGTAATTCCACCTCAGCAAACACAGTTAAAGACACCGAGAATTTTTGAGGAAACAGTTAGGGAAATACGGATTGAACGGCAAATCATAAGAAGAAGACTTGTTCCTAAACACCTAAAAAAGGCGAACAAACAAAGAAAGACGCAATAGTCAGCTTAACTGATGCCAAAAAACTAGTATCATCTTTCTCATCGGTTCAGTTATTTCATAGTGATCTTCTGGCTTTCTCTTTATTTGCGAGTGTTTCTTTGGAGATTTGAATACCAGAAAGAGATAAAACAAAATGATTTGCCTAAAGAAAAGCAAATTTGATTTTCAAAGCTCCGATAATAGTTATGCTGTTGGCGATGACTTAGTGACCAGTTCAAATATGTAATTTCGTATGTTCGCGTGTTGAGAGTCACTGCTCGTAAGACATACATAGGACTTCTTTGTATGGGTCCTCCTACACTAAAGGCGTAGAATACCACGTTAGATGTTTTGACGTCCAATGATGAATGCAGGGCCCTTTCTTGTCGATAAACCGTTCTGCTTTATGGTGTAGGCAATGCTTTAACGGGCATACTTCATAGATAGATGTTTGTTTACGCAAGACTTCCTAAAACGTTAGGTCACTTGTCGTCTAGATTTGGCGTGAAGTTCCTAGTGCATCCAAGCTTGCCCCATGGTGGCATTATGTTAAATTATGAAAAGAAGATACCTGTAGCTTGCAACCTCTGTAGCGAAGAGCCAAAATGCATTGAATTCTGCCCGGAAGAGGCCTTAGAACTAGTGTCAAAGAACACGGTCTCTCAGAAGACATGGATTTCATCACTTGCAAAACCCCTCATTTTCTAAAGCGCAGACATACTCGCAGACGCCGCAACCAGTACACTTGGATCGGATTGAACAAATCGTCTTACGTCGTGTTTGAGCGTTTTCACGCTGTTAACTGCCAATTCCGTCTTACCCCACGATTGCCTTAAGACTGACCTCTTGTTTTTCGCGTCTGCTGCTCTTAAACTGTTCTCTTCGTGGACTGGCATGACTGGTTCGTAATGACTTTCAGCAACCAATCGATACTAACCAATGTGTTATCACTCCATTTTTTCTTTTACATATGCGCTATACAGTTTTTCTCGGCCAGCTTCTTCGCATTCCCGACATGCCTGACACTCATTTAGCGGTAAAGGTTCAACTTTAATCTCTACACCAAGTTTTCTATACACACCCAGAACCTTTTTCAGATTTGTTTTCTCACCTTCATACACAGGTGTCCACAGTTCTCCATCCATTTCAATCACCTTCATACGTTTCGTTAACCTTGACTCTTAGTGCATCATCATGTTTTTTACTTTCCTTGTCTATTCTGTTGACTGCCTCATTTATGTGTGGAATGGGCTCTGCCTCTTCTCAGTTAATTCTGGTCTGACGGAATACCCTTAAATAAACTTGGCTCCACTTTTTCTGTATGCATGAATGGGCGCTTGCCGAGGCAGTGGTGTCAGCAGCTTCCGAAGTGATTGAAAAAAGTGGAATAGAAGATGTCACTACAATTAATATTGGGATTGGCGAACTTCAACAGGCTGACCTTGAAATCTTCAAGTTCGCGCTTTCGCAACTCTTAAGTGGTAGATTAAAAGATACAAAAATAAAAATCAAAAAAACACCTGCAAGGCTCAAATGCAGGGTTTGTGGCTACCGATGGTCATTTAGCAAAACTAGACTTGATGAATCAGCGAAGGAGGCAATTCATTTTGTTCCCGAAATAGCGCATGCTTTTGTCAGATGCCCAAAGTGTAACAGTCCAGACTTTGAGGTCGAACAGGGACGTGGAGTTTGGATAGAAAACATAGTGGGGAAAAAACGTTGTGATTGACCCTCGAACAGCAGTCATAAATGAACGACTGAAAAATGTTCGAAACGTCATCGCAGTGTCAAGCGGAAAAGGAGGGGTAGGAAAAACCTTAGTTGCCTCTGTCCTAGCCTTAAATCTGGCTCGAAAGGGATACAAGGTTGGATTCTTCGACCTTGATTTTACAAGCCCCTCTTCGCACATTGTTCTGGACATTGGCGACCAGTATCCTGAAGAAGAAAAAGGTATTGTTCCACCACAAATACACGGTTTAAGGTACATGTCCATCGTTTATTATTCAGCTGACAAAGCGACGTCGCTTAGAGGTTCCGAAACCTCTGATGCCTTCATCGAACTTTTGACGGTGATAAAATGGGGAAACCTGGACTTTCTCATCTTAGACATGCCGCCTGGAATAGGCGACATTACCTTGGACCTTCTTCGATTCATGAAAAATGTCAAGTTTCTCGTAGTCACAACTCCTTCAAGGCTTGCGTTTGAAACTGTAAGAAAACTGCTCGACTTGCTAAGAGAAACAGGGAATTCTGTGCTTGGCGTCATAGAAAACATGCAGATGCAAGATTCATCGTGGATACGCTCGCAAGTTGAGGCCAAAGGGTTTCGCTATCTGGGAGCCTTGCCTTTCGACTTTGAACTTGAACAACGCATCAGCAACATCGAAGGAATACTTATGACTAAATTCAGCGAAAACCTGAAAAAAATCATTGAGAACCTTGAACAAAGCGTATAAAATGTTTTTTGGAAAAAAGAGAAGGGTAATTTATTAAAAGCTTTTTTATGGACCTTGGTATAGAACGTGAACTTTGTTTCCAGCTGGGTCAGGCGTCTTTAAGAATGCAGCTTTAGTTCCCTTCTTGATTTTGGCTTCCTCCAGTTCGAAGCCTTTTTCCTGTAGGCGTTTGCAGGCTTCCTCGAAGTTGGAAACGTGAACCGCAATGTGACACTTAACAGGCTCAGCAGCTTTCATGATCTCGATTCTTCCAGATCCCTGACCTGAAATGAAGATGGACGATGTTCCCTCTGTTTTTGTTAACCCAAAAGTGTCTGCGTACCAGTCTGCGATTTCGTCAGCCGTAGCTCCATCGGGATAAAGGCCTACGTGTTCTATTCCGAGGAACAGCGGTGTTCCTCTTGCTTCTTTTATCCACCATAGGCACTGTTCGACCTTCTTTGTGATAGCTTCGAAGTCTCCTGCAGCGACAAGTTCCTTCGAAATAAGCTTCGACCCTATGCCGAGTGCAGCTGCTCCTGCCTTAATCCACTCTGAGATGCTTTCACGTGTGGTGTCTACGCCTCCAGTCGGCATGAGCTTAACCCACGGGCACGGGCCAAGCATATTTTTTATGAATGATGGACCGCCAACTTCTTCACCTGGAAAGACCTTAACTATGTCGCATCCCATTTCTTCGGCTTGAGAAATCTCTGTGGCGCTGCCGCATCCAGGCGAGTACGGCACTTTACGTCGGTTGCAGACTTTGGCGATTTCCGGGTTAAAGACTGGTCCAACCACAAAGTTTGCTCCGCTGTTGATGTAAAGCGCAGCTGTCTCCGGGTCGATGACTGAACCTACGCCGATAATGACGTCTTTGAATGTGGTGTTAACCCATTTTGCGAGCTCCGCGAAGACTTGATATGCAAAGTCTCCTCTGTTTGTAAACTCGATTACCTTTTGCCCTCCGTCAACGCATGCTTGAACGATTTTCTTAGCTGTCTCCAAATCGTCGTGGTAGAAGACAGGCACTAAACCTAGATCTAATATTTTGCCAACGACCACGTGTTTCATGAATTTCGCCATACTTTCACCCTCTTTTGTTACCTTGAAACTCTTCCAGAAACAATTCCAGACATTATTTTTTCAACCTCAGCCACCGAAACGATGTTTGAGTCGCCAAAGATGGTGTGCTTAAGACATGAGGCTGCAACAGCAAAGTTGAGAACTCTCTTAAGGTCGCCGCTGAACTTGAGAAGCCCATAGATCAAACCCGCAGCAAACGAGTCTCCGCCTCCAACTCTGTCAACGATGTCGGTGATGTCGTAGGTTGGAGCAGTGTAGAAAGTCTTTCCGTCATAGAGAACACCTGACCACGTGTTGTGGCTGGCGCTGATGCTTCCCCGTAACGTGATGGCGACTTTGCTGAGGTTAGGGAACTTCTCCATCAGTTTTTGGGTAACATAAAGGTATTTTTCCGCCTCAACTTGTCCTTTAAGAACGTTGACGCCTGGTGCCTTTATGCCAAAAACTTTTTCGGCGTCTTCTTCGTTGCATATCGCGATATCTGCGTATTTTACGAGTTCTGTCATAACCTCAGTTGCGGTTTTTCCCCATTTCCAAAGCTTGGCACGGTAATTCAAATCGCAGGAAACAGTGAGTCCTTTCTCCTTTGCCTTTTTTGCAGCTTCGAGGCACGTTACCGCTGCACCTCTACTTATTGCTGGCGTTATGCCTGTCCAGTGGAACCAGCATGCGTCAGCGAAGGATTTGTCCCAGTCTACCATTCCTGGTTCAATGGTTGCTATAGATGAGTTTGAACGGTCATAGATTACTTCGCTTCCGCGTTGTGCTGCGCCCATCTCCATGAAGTAAATGCCAAGTCTTTCTCCTCCACGCACTATTTTGTTTGTTCCAACGCCAAACTGTCTAACGTAGTTCAGACAAGCGTCTCCAATAGCGTTAGCAGGAAGCCTAGTTACGTAGTCTACTGGAACACCGAAGTTTGCCAAGGCGATTGCTACATTGGCTTCTCCTCCGCCGTAAATGGCGTCGAACGACCTTGCTTGAACGAACCTTAGAAAGTTTGGTGGCGTAAGCCTAAGCATGATCTCCCCAAAAGTTACAACCTTCTTTTCCAACATAGACCTCTCCGTAATTGTTTAACTGTTTCTTCTTTACTCAATTTAACTGTTTTCCCATTCTCAACCCTTTTTTTGTCATTTCCCGATTTTGGTTTTGAGGCACATGGATGCGAACCCTTATCTTGTTGCTGGACTCTATTCATGTTAGTGGAAAGGTTTAGTGTGTTGTAATGGTTCCCGTTCATGAAGACTGTTCACTTTGCGGCGTAACCGTTCCTTATTATGCACTTTCTCGGTGTAACAGATGTAAGAAGCTATTTTGTAGAAACTGCCTTGTCAACGATGAGGAAGGAAAACCAACCTGCCTGAGGTGCGCCAAACGAAGGCTGATGCCTGCTGCTCCTAGAAGCAAATACGCGCCTCTCAGCCAATTTTTGGTTCGAAGGGCACAGTACACCGACTTTGTGACCCTTTCATTCAGGTTTATTGAAGAAATTCTCGGCGACAAACTACCAGACTCTGCATACTCAAGTGAAAGGTGGTGGAGCAACCGCTTAAGTCATTCAGCTTCCGAATCTTGGCTAACAGTGGGCTGGATGATTGAAAACGTGAATTTAGCTAAAAAAAGGGTGTCATTCAAAAAGAAAGTTTCCACCTTAAGACGTACTCAAAAGAAAAGGCAAAGACGAAAACCTTTGTCGCCTGCTTTTAAGGCATTGGCCCTGAAACGTAAACCGAAGAAACCTTTAGGCCCCTCAAAGACAAAGATAGCTAAGACATTGGCAAGATACAAAAATATTGGAAGACAAAAAGCTATGCCTCAACCCATTAAAGGAAAATTTAAACCAAAAAGTGCTTATGAAAAGAAACTTTACAAGCCAACTGAGAAGCCAAAGCAGACAGCCTAAGGTATTTCACAAAAAAAGTTTTACTTAGAAAACCTTTTAGAAGCTGTCTAAGATACAATCTGTTCAAATAAACACAGCTGGGTTTAGGGTATGGACGAGTTTGTTGACGTCTCATCTGTACTCTCTGGACAATACACAGGAAAGACTGTTCAAATTCGCGGTTGGCTTGACAATATGCGGTCAAGTGGCGGTATACATTTCTTCATGATTCGCGACGGAACAGGCATAATTCAGTGTACTATGAAAAAAGGCAAAGTGGACGATGCGAAGTTTGAGGAGGCAAAAAATCTTACTCAAGAATCCTCTTTGGGGCTCATAGGAACAGTTTTCGAGGACAAAAGAGCTCCTGGCGGGTACGAGATTAGAATTGAAAACATAAACGTCGTCCACCTAGCTGAGGCAGATTATCCAATTGCGAAGAAGTTTCACGGTCCAGAGTTTCTTCTTGACCATAGACATCTGTGGATAAGAAGTCCGAAGATGCAAGCCATACTTCGAGTAAGGTCAAAGTTCCTCGAAGCAGCAAGAGAATGGTTCCAAAACAATGGCTACACCGAGTTTCACTCTCCTACACTGATAACAGCTGCATGTGAAGGTGGCTCAACGCTTTTCTCCGTAAAATACTTCGAGCAGGAAGCATACCTTAGCCAGAGCTGGCAGCTTTATGCAGAGGCAGCTATAGCCAGTTTGGGCAAAATCTACACACTTGCTCCATCATTTCGAGCTGAAAAATCCAGAACTCGAAGACACCTTACTGAGTACTGGCACCTCGAAGCTGAAGCACCTTGGTGCGATTTAGACTGCATAATGAAGGTTCAAGAGAGCCTTTTAGGCCACATCTTCACGAAGTTAGCGGAAAAAGCAGCGAAAGAACTTGAAATGCTAGGTAGACCTCCACAGGAAATTTTACGTATGTCGCCGCCTTTTCAACGAGTCCGATATGACGAGGTTGTTAGCATCCTCGAAAAGAGGGGGGTAAAATTCGAGTATGGAAACGACCTTGGTTGGGTTGAGGAGAAGCAGCTCACCGAGGAGTTTGATAAGCCCTTCTTCGTTACTCACTTCCCAGAGGACATTAAGGCCTTCTACCATAAGCCAGACCCAGCTAATCCAGACGTCACATTGTCAGTTGACCTTTTAGCTCCTGAAGGTTACGGTGAAATTACGGGTGGTGGACAGAGAATTCACGATTTAGGCGAGTTGCTGAAGAGGATAGAGGAAGAAAACCTTAATCCGAAAGATTACGAGTGGTACATCGACCTCAGAAGATATGGCTCAGTGCCTCATTCAGGATTCGGCTTAGGCGTCGAACGGACAGTTGCATGGATATGCAAGCTTGAACACATAAGAGACGCAATAGCATTTCCAAGGTTGATTAATAGGGTCTACCCATAGCTGAACGTTCAGGTTCTTAGGTTTTTCAACTTTGCTTTTAACCTAGTCTAAGCCTTCTTCCTCCGCCGTTTTCCTTATTGCCTCAAACCGCGTTAAACCCAGTTTTTGATATTCTGAAACTTTGTATTCCAAAACTTTTGTGTTACCCCAGGTCTTAGTGTGTTTTTCGCTTAGTTTCCTGTAAAGTGCCTCAGTGTCCTTCGGTTGGGCTTTCCATCTTTCGCGGTCTGCAAGCAAGGCTTTTTGGGCAAACTCTTTTTCAATTAGAGGTAAAGTGTCGTTCACCAAGTTTAAGAAATTGTTTGCTGAACTGTTTGCATTGTAAATAAGCGGAATGACGAGTACTACGCCAAGTATCGTAAACACGTTGCGAAAAACCAAGAACTCCAACAGTATTATGGCGGCACAGATTAAGAGCGAAGCGTAAACCGCTCTTTTATAGCTGAAAACCAAATCTATGGAGCTTACATCTCCTTCTGGAAGAACCTTAACAGTTACTGTTGCTCCAAAAAACCCGTTCAGCCTAGCCCTAGACATCAAGGACTCCTTCTGCATTAACACAGGTTTTTTTGAACTGGAACATTCACTTAGAAGACCATTTAAGCTTTTATAGGCTTGTTCTCCCGTTAGCCTAACGTATTTCCGCGTCCTTGAAGGAAAAAGCAACATAGGAGACGAAGCTGAACCCTCAAAAGAAATGTTTTTCCGCTCCATGGTTCAATCCTGACCTTAACAGAATAAACTGTATGTAAGGCGTAAATATTTAACTTAAACACCCATTTGATGAACAAGGTCGCCCAAAAAATGAAGTGCTTTTTTGGTAAGTTCCGGTTCTAGCATAAGCTATCTTAGTCTAGGGAACAGTTAAATCCCGCATTTCGTTTAGCTTTAAAAAGGTAAGGCGGCGCAAGAAAGAATTGCAGTTGTTTGGTGAAGGTTTTGGGTTTAGAAGAGAACAAAGATCAAGATAATGTTTTTTTAGGCACATCTGGCTGGAGTTATGAGGAGTGGGTTGGACCTTTCTACACTGAACGAAAAAAGATGTTCAGCGAGTACACAAGGGTCTTCAGAACCTCTGAAATCAACTCGACTTTTTATACTTACCCCAGTCTAGGTTTAATTTATGGCTTAACCCGAGGTTCTCCTAGAGATTTCGTTTTCTCAGCGAAGCTACCGCAGTTAATTACCCACAATAAGAAGCTTGACCTTGGCAAAGGCGTGAAAAATGATCTGGAAAAGTTCCTTGACTTGATGAAGCCCATGAATGATGTTGGCAAGCTAGGCGCGGTTCTCATTCAGTTGCCACCCGAGTTTAGCTTCAACGAAGTTGAGAATCTTAGCAAGTTTTTAGCGTTGCTTCCAGACAGCTACAGGTTCGCAGTTGAATTCCGCAACGTTTCTTGGATTCGAGACGAAACTTGGAGTCTGCTTAAAGAACATAATGTGGCTTACACGGTTGTTGATGAGCCTCTTCTTCCGCCAGTCTTGGTTTTGACAGCTGATTTTGCGTACATTAGGTGGCATGGCAGACACAGACGCCAGTGGTTCGACTACCGCTACAGCGAAAAAGAGCTAGATGAATGGGTTCCAAAGGTCAAAGAGGCAGCGGAGAAGACTAAGAAGGTTTACGGGTACTTCAACAACCACTTCCACGGTTATGCACCTGAAAACTGCATCCAAATTTTGGAAAAACTCGGCATTGCAACACGGCTTCAAACCAAGGTCAAAAACAAAATTCAAGCCTACATTACTGGAAAACAGGCTGAGCTTCCAATTGAGACGGTTCAAAAGTCTCTAAAAGAAGTCATGAAGCTAAGTCTTTCGCAGCTGCTCCGAGAATTTACTGACGCACGTAGAATTGACAGGGCAGAAACAATTCGGCAGCCTGACGTGTCTTTTAGAGAAGCAACAGAAAAAAGGGTTTCCGCAGACGTGAAAGAATACGAGGTTCACATCGACCTAGTTAACAAGGTAATCAGGCATACATGCGAAGACTGGGCTAAGCAGCACCAAGAAAAGAAAATCTGTAAACACGTGGTAAGGGTTTTTCTTTCTCTGCCGTTGAACCTTTCGAAAGAAATATTAACAGACATGGTTGTCAACAAGGAACGATGGCGGTTCGAACCGTTCAGCAAAGGAAAACAACTAACGCTATAGAAGAAGACACTTTTATCCTTTAAAAAATGTTATTAATAATAGTCTTCTATGAGTTGATTGAAAAGGATTTGGAGTGAACCGCCTTGTCTTTCCCCTTTGGAGTTGATTATTACCCTGAACATTGGCCTGAAAAAAGATGGTTAGAAGATGCTGAATTAATGAACAAGGCAGGCTTTAACATCGTTAGGCTCGCGGAGTTCGCATGGAGCAAGCTAGAACCACGAAAAGGTGAATACTGCTTTGACTGGCTAGATAAAGCCATAAAGACCCTTTCAACAAAAGGTATAAAAGCAATTCTTGGAACACCAACAGCTGCTCCTCCTCCGTGGATTGTTAAGACGCATCCAGATATTCTGCGGATTGACGGGTATGGGAAACGGGCTGCTGAGGCAACTAGGAAAAACTATTGCCCAAATAATCCTGTTTACATTGAGTTTTCCAAGCGGATTACGGAAGCCATGGTTCTTCATTATAAGAGCAACCCAAACGTCGTAGGATGGCAGATCGACAACGAGTTCATGGGCGACCCATGCTACTGCAACAACTGCATCGAAGCTTACAGGGAATGGCTAAGGGCAAAATACGGTTCAATCGAAAGATTAAATGAGGAATGCGGGCTAATTTTTTGGGGTCAACAATACAGCGACTGGGACGAGATTTTCCCTCCTAGACCGCCTCTGATGATGCAGAACCCAAGCTTGAACCTTGAATGGCGGCGTTTCACAAGCGACTCGTGGGTAAAATATCAGCAGGAACAGGTCAACGTAATCCGCAAGCACGTCTCTCACCAGTTTGTAACGCACAATTTCATGGGCATGTACAAGGAACTGGACTACTTTAAACTCGCTGAGCGCCTTGACCATATTTCGTTCGACTATTATCCGAAATGGGGTGCACAGATGGATCTTGCTGCTTTAGCTATGTGTCACGACATTATGCGAAGCTTAAAGAAAAAGCCCTACTGGATTATGGAGTTACAGTCAGGCGCGGTGGTAACCAGTCAAGCGCCAATTCCGTTACCTGGGCAAATAAGGCTTTGGACATACCAGTCGATTGCTAGAGGAGCAGACGGCATAATCTATTTTAGGTGGAGAACATGCAGGTTTGGAGCTGAGGAGTATTGGCACGGAATCCTCGACCACGACGGCGTGCCGAGAAGAAGATACGCCGAGGTAAAGAAAACATCAGAGGAATTGCAGAGGATTATACCTTACCTTGAACGTTCAACGGTCAAGTCTGAGGTTGCAGTTACGCTTATCTATGATAACATTTGGGCTTGGGACATGGAGGTTCCCCGTGGAGACAAAAACTATTATGGCGAGTCGTCTTGGGGGCCAACCTTAGACTGTTATGAGG
Source organism: uncultured Candidatus Bathyarchaeia archaeon (assembly GCA_964584965.1). Taxonomy (GTDB): domain Archaea; phylum Thermoproteota; class Bathyarchaeia; order Bathyarchaeales; family DTEX01; genus JAGTRI01. The sequence goes on from CAZPBM010000025.1 coordinate 18,695, forward strand.
CTCTTTACTCAAGAAACGTGATGGTTGACTTTGTTGAACCAACTTTCGAAAACATTGAACAGTACAAAGCTGTGTTCATTCCGTCTTTGATGTTGATGGATAAGAGGGTTGAAAAGAACTTAAGGTCTTTTGTTGAGAAGGGCGGAACCCTTGTTGCCACACCGAGAACTGGTGCAAAGAACTGGAACAACGTAATAGTTGAGGACACGTTGCCTGGATGCCTCTCTGATGTTTTTGGTATAGAAATAGAGGAATACACAGGGTTACCAGGCGGCGGAAAAATTAAACTGGAAACAGTTAGCACAGAACTTGGTGTTCAAAACGTTCATGAAGGCAGAAACTGGGCAGAACTACTTGTGCCAAAAAACGCAGAGACTCTTGCTTACTATCAAAGTGGATCATACAAGAGTAAACCTTGCGTTTCGATGAACAAGTTTGGAAATGGCGTAGCTGTTTACGTTGGAACCTTTGCTGAAAAAAGTTTCTATGCTGATCTGGTTGATTGGCTTACAAAGAAAGGCACCATAAAACCTGTGTTGCCATATGCTGAGGATTTTGAAGCGACAGAAAGAATAAGCTCAAATAGCAACATCGTTTTCGCGTTGAACCATACGCAGAACTCAATAAGTGTAAAATGTAACGGAGATGAATTTGAAGACCTTTTAACTGGTAAAGAGGTCAAGGAACACATAAATCTGGATGCTTTTGGCGCAAGGGTTTTATTAAGGCCAAAATAGCTGCACTTTTTGGGTCAAATGTGTACAAAGAGTTCTATGAAGAAGGTGGAACCGAAAAATAGTTAATTTGTGTTTACGACAATTTAGAGGTGTGGTTCGCTTGGTTAGAATAGGTTTTTGGAAGATGCATGGTTTAGGGAACGACTTCATCGTCGTTGACAACCGAAACGAGTTATTACCAGAAAAGGAGCTGGGCAGAATCTCGGAGAAACTGTGCAAAAGGTACTTTTCAATCGGTGCAGACGGTCTGCTTTTTTTATGCAATTCAGAAGTTGCGGATGTTAAGATGAGGATTTTCAATGCTGACGGAACCGAAGCTGAAACTTCAGGAAACGGCATAAGATGCTTTGCTAAGTATTGCTTCGAAAAGGGAGTATCTAAAAAGAAGGAGCTAAAAATCGAAACTCTTGCTGGAGTAAAAACGGTTTGGCTGGAGACGGATAAAGACAAAGTTTACCAAGTTACTGTTGACATGGGTGAACCTGTATTTGATAGATCGAGAATTCCCGTTGTTGGAGATGGAACATGCGTAAACGAAGACCTTGATGTTGATGGCGCCAATTTCAAGGTTACTTGCGTTTCAGTGGGGAACCCTCACTGCGTAATATTCGTCGAAGATGTTGACAGTTTCCCAGTTGGAACTTATGGTCCAAAAATTGAAAATCACAAAATGTTTCCAGCCAGAATAAATGTTGAATTTGTGCAATATTTAAACCGAAAAGATCTTAAGATGCGTGTTTGGGAACGCGGAGTAGGAGAGACTATGGCGTGCGGAACAGGAGCTTGCGCGACTGTCGCGGTTGCACGTCTTCTTGGAAAAGTTAATGGCCCATGCACCGTTCACTTACTGGGTGGAAACCTCAAGATACAATTTAAAGACAAAAACATCTTGATGACTGGTCCTGCTGAGAAAGTCTTCAAAGGCGTCGTTGAATTTTGAGTGAATCGAAAGAATATAACATTGTTAACATTTATCTGTTTCGTTCAACATATATAATACAAGATTAAAAGCAGCGTTCACAATAATTTAGAGAGGAGGAATTTTCGTGCAAACAGAAAAGAAGGAAGCATTAAAAAACTTGATTCGAAGCCTACATGAAGGCGCAGACCTAGAAAAAGCAAAGGCTAAATTCAAGAAGGTTTTTGGAATGATTTCGTCAGATGATATTGCACGCATAGAAGAGGAACTCGTAGTTGAAGGTATGCCGCGTGAGGAAATTCATAGGTTGTGTGAAGTTCACCTCGCATTATTCAGAGAATCAATCGAAAAAGAGGAAACCTCAGCTCCAAAAGGCCACCCAGTTAACATACTTATGGAGGAGCATAAGATTCTCTTGGAATTCGCTGAAACCCTTAAAGAAGTTGCTGGAAAAGTCAGGAAGGCTAAGAGTTTTGAAGATTCAAAAGATGATGTGGATCGTTTAGGCAATACACTGGAACATCTTAGAGAGTCAGAAAGCCACTATCTCCGCGAAGAGAACGTTCTTTTCCCACTTCTAGAGAAGCACGGCGTAACCCAGCCGCCAGCTATCATGTGGATGGAACATGATAAGATTAGGCAGATTGAAAAAGAGTTGTTCTTAACTTTTGAGACTCGAAGCAAGGTAGATTTCAAGAGTTTCACATCTAACCTTGAGAAGGCATCTGTTGCCTTAAATGAGATGCTTTCTAGCCACTTTTATAAGGAGAACAATATTCTGTTTCCAACAGCTATGAAAGTCATCGAACCTCCTGAATGGGTTGATGTTAGAAAACAGTTCGACGAAATAGGCTACTGCTGTTTCACTCCTGAACCCACGGAATTCATTGTTGAAAAAATTATGGCACCATCTGTTATACAAACAAAGCCGATATCTCCCATTTCATTTGAGACGGGGTCATTTACGAAAGAAGAACTTGAGGCAGTGCTTAACACGTTGCCCATTGACATCACGTTCGTTGATAAAGATGACACTGTGCGTTATTTCAGCCAAGGCAAAGATAGAATATTTGTAAGAACCAAAGCTGTCATCGGACGGAAGGTTCAACAATGTCATCCTCAAAAAAGCGTTCATATTGTCAACCAAATACTAGAATCATTCAAACGAGGCAACAAAAACGTAGCTGAGTTTTGGTTAAACCTGAAAGATAAACTGGTTTTTATCCGATACTTTGCAGTAAGAGACAACAACGGCGCATATCTTGGTTGTCTAGAAGTCACCCAAGACATTACAGACATCAAAAAAATCGAAGGCGAAAAAAGACTGCTAGACTGGAAATAAGCTTACAAAAAAGAGCAAAACAAATTTACCCGATTCATGACGATAGGCTTTCAAGTGTTTTCAAAAAACCCTCAGCCTTCTGCAACATCCTCTTCGAGTTTTTATATTTAAGGATATTAAAAGCTTCAGAATAGGTAACCCACCGTGCACCTACGTGTTCCTCTGAAACTTTCACATCCACATTTCCAGTTTCCGCGAGAAAGTAAGTAACCGTCTTGAAAACAGTTTGCCCATTAAGGCTGTAAAACCACTTGGCGTGCTCCTCAAAGCCTTTAACAATTCTTAGATCGCTTGTTGAAAGCCCAGTTTCCTCCTCGGTTTCCCGCAAAGCTGCTTCGATGGGTGTTTCGCCTTCTCTGATGTTACCACGTGGAAAATCCCAATAGTCGCCTCTATACTGGTAATGTAAGAGTAAGTACAGCCTTTGATTGTGTTCTTTCCTGTAAACAATGATTCCTGAGCTGTTTTCCTTCATACCTATACACAGTCATGGAATATTTTACGCCAGTATATTACGTTTATTATAATACATTATATTGTTCATTGGCAAACAAGCTCAGGTGTGAACACCTATCATTCGATTAACAATAAAACATATATTTAAGCCATTGTATCTACTCTGGGAAGGATCGGTTGTGGCTTACGACGTAATAATTGTTGGCGCCGGTCCAGCAGGAATCTTTGCTGCACTCGAGCTAGCAAAAAACACAAATCTAAACATTCTTATGCTTGACCAGGGGCCTGACATAGATAAACGTAAATGCCCTGCGAGCAGAGGCTTAGGCTGCGTTAACTGCGACCCATGTACGCTTCTTTCAGGTTGGGGCGGCGCAGGAGCCTTTAGCGATGGCAAACTTACACTTTCGACCTCTGTAGGTGGTTGGCTGGACGAATACATAGGACAACATGCATTAGAAAATCTGCTGGATTACGTCGACAAGACATACACGAAGTACAGTAACTCGCCAATCGTTTACGGCGAAGATCAAGATGAGGTTGAAAAGATCGAAAGAGAAGCAGCCCTCGCTGGGTTGAAGCTGATACGTCAGAAAATCAGACATCTCGGGACAGATAAATGCGCTGAGATTCTTCAAAAAATGCGTAAAGAACTAAATAACAAAGTAGAAGTTAAGACAAGAACCCAAGTGAAAAGCCTGCTAGTAAAGGGCATGATGGCTCAAGGTGTTGAGACTGCAAGTGGCGAAAAAATGTTTGCAAAATACGTAATAGCTGCACCCGGACGCGTGGGAGCGGAATGGCTGAAGTGCGAAGCTCAAGCGTTAGGTCTGAAGACATTGAACAACCCTGTGGACGTTGGAGTCAGGGTTGAAACCCTTGCGTCTGTTATGGAAAGGCTTACAAAAGTTCTTTACGAACCCAAGTTCATCTATTACTCAAAAGCCTTTGACGATCAGGTTAGAACTTTCTGTGTTGCGCCGTACGGCGAGGTAATTACCGAATCATACGGCGGAATAATCAGCGTTAACGGGCAAAGCTACGCTGAAAGAAAAACTGAAAATACAAACTTCGCCATCTTGGTTAGTACAGCATTCACGTACCCGTTTAGAGAACCCATTGCCTATGGCGAATACATTGCGCGTTTAGCCAACTTGCTTTCAGGATGCGTCGTAATCCAGAGACTTGGCGACCTAGACTCAGGCAGAAGGTCCACTGAGGAACGTATAGCCAGGAGTGTTGTGAAACCAACCTTGAAAACAGCTGTTCCAGGAGATCTTAGCTTCGTTTTGCCTTATCGTTACTTGACAGATATACGTGAGATGCTTGACGCACTAGACAAAGTGGCATCAGGTATATCGAGTAAACACACCTTGCTCTACGGCGTTGAGGTCAAGTTCTATTCTTCTCGGCTGGAACTCAACGAAAGCCTAGAAACCCAAATCCACAACCTTTTCACAATCGGCGACGGTGCAGGAGTTACCCGCGGCTTAATACAGGCAAGCGCAAGCGGAGTTATCGTGGCTAGGGAAATAATGAAAAGGGAAAAGGCTGTGCCGATAAAATCATAACTTTCTAACGCTTTTCTTTTATTATGTTTGAAACTATGCCTTTCTTGACGAAATATGTACGATGCCATTTTATATTTGAGTATATATTGAATTACAAGATTAAACCCGCTTCAGAGGGTGATATGCAATCACGTTTTTAGTCGGAATTGTTGGGAAACCGAATGTGGGCAAGTCAACTTTTTTCAGTGCGGCAACTCTTGCTACGGTCGAGATAGCTAACTACCCGTTTACCACAATCAAGCCAAATAGGGGAATAGGATACTTAAGAACGCAATGTGTCTGCAAGGACCTTAATGTGAAAGATAACCCTGTGAACTCAGTTTGCATTGACGGTGCGAGGTTGATCCCTGTTGAACTTGTAGACACTGCTGGGCTGGTGCCCGATGCTTGGCAGGGAAGAGGATTAGGAAACCAGTTTCTCGACGAGATACGAAAAGCCGACGCGCTTATTCATATTGTAGATGCGTCTGGATCAACAGACCTTGAGGGGCGACTGGTTCCACCTGGAATGCATGACCCTTTAGAAGACGTTAGGTTTCTAGAAAAAGAGATTACAATGTGGCTTGTCCAAATTCTCAAACGTGACTGGCCAAGGATCGCTCGAACTGTGGAATCCTCGAGAACAGATTTGTACACTCTTCTTGAGGAAAGGTTAAGCGGGCTTTCCATAGGCCGTAAACACATTTTAGAGACTTTGAGGAAAACTGGGTTAAACGCCGACAAGCCTACAATGTGGGCTGACGACGAATTTTACGTGTTTGTCGACACTCTAAGGACAATTTCAAAACCAATGCTAATAGCAGCAAACAAGATTGACGTGCCACCAGCCGAAGAGAACGTGAAAAGACTGAAGGAAACAGGATATACCGTGATTCCGTGTTGTGCTGAAGCTGAACTTGCTTTGAGAAGAGCATCTGAAAAAAGATTGATAAAGTACTTGCCTGGAGACAAAGATTTCCAAGTTCTAGACTCAGCAAATATCACTGAAAAACAAAAAAGGGCCTTGGAGATTATACGTGAAAAAGTTCTCCAACATGAGACAACAGGAGTCCAAAAAGCCATCAACACAGCGTTTTTTGATTTATTAAACATGATTGTTGTCTACACGGTTGAGGACGTCGAGAAACTTTCAGACCACAACGGAAGAGTTTTACCTGACGCAAGATTAATTCCAAAAGGAACAACTGCGCGTGAACTGGCGTACATGATACACACTGAACTTGGAGAAACTTTCATCCACGCGGTTGATGCAAAAAGTAAAATTAACCGTGGAGAAGACTACGAACTTCGTGACAGGGACATAATTTCGATAATAAGCGCAAAGAAAAGAGCTTAAGAGGATGAGAAAGCCATGAAAGCTTGGGAACTACATAAGCACATGAAAGAGGTTGGAAGCTGGGTAAATTGGGAAAAAACAGTTGACACGTTTCTAGTCGGCGACCCAAATTCTGATGTTAAGGGAATAGCGGTTTCGTGGATGCCTACGTTTGTGAACCTTAAGAAGGCACTTGAAGCCGATTGCAATTTGTTTGTCACACATGAACCTCTTTATGCGGTGACAGTGAATGATGAAGGAAAAATCAACGGTGGCACACCATCTGTCGACAACCACTTAAGAGGGTTTCTAGGAATGACACTGGGCAAAAACGACGTGTGGATTACAAAGTATGAATGGCTTCAAAAGACTGGAATTATCATCTATAGATGCCATGATTTCTGGGACGATTACCCTAAAATAGGCATACATGGCGCTTGGGCGAATTGGCTGGGTTTTAGAGGAAAACCTGTGGCAACAAAAAAGTTCTATGAAGTCCACGAGGTTAAGGAGACGACAGTTGAAAAGATAGCTCGAAGAATCCTTAGACGGTTGAAACCTCTTGGCCAAGAAGTTGTTCAAGTTGTTGGCGACAAAAGAAAAAGGGTTTCTCGGATAGCCATCAGCACAGGCGCTATCGTAAATTACCGCGAAATGGAAAAATTGGGCGCAGACATCCTTTTGGTTACAGATGACGGAACAAGGCTTTGGGAATCTGGTCAGTGGTCTCTCGATTCTGAAGTGCCAATGTTGATAGTTAACCATTCCACATCCGAAGAGCCAGGAATGAGGACCCTTTCACATTACTTGCAGAAACAGTTTCCTAATGTTCCTGTGATACACATACCAACAGGCTGCATCTATGGAATCATTAAATAGTTTTACGTGCCAAAGCGTCTCTTCCTTTTTTGATATGTCCTGATGGCTCTTAAAAGATCGATACGCCTAAATTCTGGCCAAAAAACGTCGAGAAAGCAGAGTTCGCTGTAAGCAGACTGGTACAAAAGGAATCCGCTTAGCCTTTCTTCACCTGACGTTCGAATGATCAAGTCAGGATCTTGCTTTGGCAAATGCGCTGTGTAGAGGTGTTTTTCAAAGGTTTCTTCGTCTATTTCGTTAGGCGACATTGTTCCGTTAATGATTTTTTGTGCAATTTCCTTGGCAGCATCCACAATTTCTGCTCTTCCACCATAGGCCATAGCTATGTTCAAAAAGCGGTCGTTGTACTCTTCGGTTGCTTCCTCAACCTTCTTCACCAACTCCTGAAGGGTCCCAGGCAGAAGATTAAGCCTTCCAATGGCTTTCACTCGGACTTGGTGCTTGTGAATGTCGTCGTCTTTAAGAATTTTTTGAAGCTTCTCATTGAAGAGGCTCATGATTTCCTCAACTTCTTCCGGTGGCCGTTTGAAATTTTCCGTTGAGAAAGCGTATAGAGTGATTGTTTTTACTCCTAAGTCCAAGCACCACTTCAGAACGTTTTCGGTTTTGTCAGCTCCGTAGAAATGTCCTTCAGCGGGATTCATCGAATGATTCTGCGCCCACCTTCGGTTTCCATCTAGGATAATGGCTATGTGTTCTGGCATAGGCTTGTCTTTGACTTGGTTCGTTAGCCACTTTTCGTATATCCGGTATACGCCTATAACCGAAAGAAGGCTTTTCAGCATAATATTGTTTCTCCGACTTTTTATCATTTCACTCTAGTAAGTAAATGCATTAATAACGAAATTTATGACTGATATAAATAGTGACCTTTATTTTTTTATTTTCTGGTTCCGTGTATTCAGTTTCTCATTCATCAAGCGATGGGTTGTTACCCGATTTTTTATAGACAACTTTTTTGGACTCACTATTTTCTCGTTTCTTTTCAGGCTCTTTTTCTTCATCCACCCTGTCTTTGAGTATGTGCTGAAATCTTCGGCTTAGGAAATGAGTGCTGAGGCCTGCGGCTACTATGACGACTATTCCCACAATTGTGGAGGCGATGAGTCCGCTCGTTGGGAAAGTTGGATTGAGAATGATGAGAGAAACCGCATCTAGGATGAACCACGACCAAGCTGCAACAATCACTAAAGCCGCTGTTCGCCAGAACCTAGAATCACGTTCTAAGAGATAACCAACTGATCTACCAGCCAAAGACACGCTGACACCGACGACGACTAAGGTTGACGATTTTTCAATCATCCGACCAATTATCTGAGGCAGAATATCCATAAACCGGTTTGTGTCCATTGGAAACTGAAATTCAATGCCGAAATTGGCAGCAACATAGATCCAAGCTTGGTAGAAACCGACACCTGCTAAAAGAAACCCTGCCAACAGCGAAAAGTTTGTGACAAGACCTGAAATGGTGTAATGGTATGGCCGTGAGAGGGCAGCTGAAATTCTTCGGTCTAGACCGTATCCTTTTTCGAGCAGGTATCCTCCTATTATGATTAGTCCAACAATCGCTGTCCAAGTGTAGATGTCGAACCTGATAAACGTGCCAAGGTAAACCAGTAAACCAATGGATATCAATAGGATTCCTGGTAGTCCAAGCACAATCCTTGAGTACCGTGGATCTTCCATGATCATCTTCCAATACCTTGAGAAGATCGCTGCTGTTTCCTCAATGGACTCGCTGTGTTTTACTACTACTCTCCGCACCGAAGTGACTGGAACTCTCGACTGGACTAACGGTATAATGTCCTCGTCTGCAAAGCCGTCAGTGACAAGAATTAAGCCGTCTGCCTTGAATCTTTTCAAAACATCCATAAGCTCAGAGACTAGCTTACGATCTGAAGAGACTCCTCCAAGTTCTGAGCCTGCTATTGTTGCGATTTCATATACTCCGTTTGTGGTTCGATCTTGCTGAAGATCATCGTATATTCTTATGGCCTCAAACATTGTGTTGGCGTCAGCCTCTTCAGGGTCGGCAAGAATAAGTTTCAATGCTGAGTCAAGGTTGTCTTTTTTGCCGACAATGGGCGTTGGAGTGTTTGTTTTTCTGCCTATGTCATTGTCTCGGTCAACGCAGAGAATTAGAAGTCGTTCAGCTTTTGGCTCTTCAGGGTTCGCCATCAACCTTTTCCCACATAGGTTCAACTATGAATTATGCGGTTCTTCCCAATAAATGTTATAGCCCCGTGTATCTATCTGAGCCAAATAAAAAGTAACAAAGACAAAACAACCAAGTCAACGTCTTTTCTATTTTGAAAGGAGTCTAGATTTTTCCTTGTTCAGCTAGGATTTTGAACTCGTCGAAACTGAGTTTTTTGCCTTTTTTCAATTTTTCCAAGGCGTCATTCTCGATTTTCTTCTTAAGGTCTAGCTGCTGCTTTTTTCTTTCCTCTTCTTCCTTTTGCTTGATTGCGGTTCGAAGATTTTTTATTTGCTCAGACATTTCCGCACATTTTAGGTGAACTGCATTAGCTTTTTCTTTTGTTTCAACGTATTTACGGTGCATCTCATCAGCTTTTGTTTGAAAATCCTTTGCTTTTTCAAGTTTTTCCATCATATTTTCGTGGAACTTTTGGCTTTTTTCAGCCAATTCGTGAATTTTGCTTGAGTCTGTCTGAATTTCGTCTTTTAACATTTGAATTTCCTTTTTTAGTTTATCCAACTCGGTATTTGTGTGTTCAATTTGTTTATGCGCCTGTAATTGTGCCTCTAAGGTTTTCACTTGATCAACCAGTTTTCTTTCTTCTTCCAACGAATGTAGTTCTGTTTGAATTTTCCAGTCGATTCTCGCAATTTCATCTTCCAAAAATTTTGAACTTCGACCAATCTTGGTTGCCAACATGCCCTTGATTTTTTGCCTTTGACTTTTAAGCAGCTCCAACGTTTCCGAACGCTTTTTTAGGCGTTCTTCTCTCATTGTTTTAAGAAATTTTATCTCGTTATGTAGACTGTCTCGTTTGTCTTTGAGATTCTTTGCTTCTTGTCGTATCTTTCGGATTTCCTCTTGGAGCTCGTCGCGTTTTTCAGCCCACATCTTTGCCTCTTCATTAAACTTATCTCTTTCAGCTTTCAAAGCGGAAAGTTCGCTGAGTAACCGTGTAATTTGTTGTTCAAGATTCTCGATGACTAATCCCTCGTGTTTGGAAATTTCAAACATCGAGGCAAAATAAAAACCTTTCAACAAAGCACATAAAATCTATATGATTAGCGGACTGAAGAACGGTATTTAATAGAAAAGTTTTTATATTGGATGGATTATCCAACCTGTTATGCACTTAAAAGCAAAGGATTTGGCGCTAATCTCAGTCTTCTCCGCAGTCTGTTTTGTTGCAGGTTATGGTAGAGGCTTGGCGCTGTCTTCGCTGCCTGGGGTTTTCGAGTTCATGACTGTTTTGATTTTTGTTAGCGGATTAATGTTTGGCCGGGTTATAGGAGCGTTGAATGGCGCTATTACCCTTTTTATTTACATGTTGGTGCCTTATCCTTTTGCGCATCCCGCTGCGTTTTTGTTTACAATTTCGCCTGTTCTATTGATTGTAATGGTTTTGCTTGGTGCGGTTTACGGTATAGTTGGGGGATTTTTGGGAAAACGTCACAACCCGATGAAAATTAACGCCCGGTTTGCGGCTGAGATGGCTTTTTGGGGATTCGTGTTAACCTTTATTTACGATGTTCTCGGAAGTGTTGGTTTCTATTTAGCATATCCAATATTTTACGCTTCAGTTTGGGAGGCAATCTACCTTACGTTTATACCTTTGTACATGCCGTACCCGCCTATAATCCACACCTTCACTAACACTCTGATATTCGCCATCCTCGTTCCACCACTGGCAAAGGCAATAAGCAATTTTCCTGGAATAAAAACCAGCAAATCCTGAAGCAACAAAATTTTTTTAAGAATATGGTCGGGCGGGCGGGACTTTCATAGGAAGCTTTTGTAGCTGTCCTATTTTGAATTCGCCGAACCAAGGGCTAGCCACGGTTCTCCTGCGACAGTCCGGTTTCTGTACGCTTGGCAGCTGAGCAACATCCACCACAAGGTGGACATCTACAGCGTCTCCATCAGCCAATTCTCAGGCTGATTCGGAAGCTCTGCCAAGCTGAGCTACCGCCCGACATTCTTTTCAAAAATGAAGAAGCAAATATATGTTTTTCGTTAGCTGAACAGCAGCCTACAACATCGCATAAAGGTTAAATCATGCCCGAACCCATTCATAGAACTTGAAAACAAAGGAAACGTCTGAAAAGGGCCGGTAGTTCAGTCTGGATGAATGCCGCCCTCGCACGGCGGAGGTCGGGGGTTCAAATCCCCCCCGGTCCACTCCCTCGGATGAAAAAGCATCCGACAACTGAGAATTGAGAATATTTTGGCAATTTTCACCTTTGAGGCGTTTTATTGCCTCTTTTTCTAAGCGCCTTAGTTATCACCCTTATCGATTTAATTTTTGGTTTACATTCCAAAACGAGGTCAAGTAAGTCTTTGGTTATGAAGGAGATGAAGGCATTTTACTTTTCCTCAAAAATAAGGTCTTATACTTGAAGTGTTGTAACATCATTAAATCTTCATCTAGATATTGATTTAATTCTCCTTTAGTGGATAGTTCTGAGATTAGTCTACAAGAAATACAACCTTCGGTTGGACGTAAACCAGTTAGGGTGGTAAGATCGTGGCAACAAATAAAGAGATACTCAAATCAAAAAAACCAAAAGAAATTGTTGAACTTTTGGCCGAAAATTTGTGAAGGAATAAGAAAGCGATTGATGAAATTATTCAATGTTTTGAAGATGATACCACTGCTGAAAAAGGTAATTGTATGGAAGCGATAGAATATCTGACGAAAGAAAATCCTGAATTTGCATAAAATTGCCTTGATTTTGTATTTGAGCACATCAACGACAAAGAACCTCGAGTGAGATGGGAAGCTTGTAGAATAATTGGCAATGTTGCTCAAAAATTTCCAGATAAAGTTAAAGAAGCCATCCCAAAGCTCTTAGAGAATACAAAAGATAAAGGCACAGTCGTAAGATGGAGTGCTGCTTTTGCTTTGACTGAAATTGCGAAAAGCAATAAAAAGGTGCAAACAAGGCTTGTTTCAGAATTTAAGAAAATACTGGAAAGAGAAACCAACAAAAGAGTGAGAAATATGGAATTAAAAACAGGATTATCTAATGACGGTTTCTGGGCTGGACGCTTCGCTGCCTCGCTCCTCGGCCTCACGTAGTTCGGCTCATATAAGGCGGGCTATACGGCTCACTCTGTTCGCCCAAATCCCGCTTTAAGCGGGACTTCGGATAGCCCAATACCGTTATATCAATAGAATTAATCAGAAATTCAAAAAAGAAATATATTTACCAAAATTTATTACTTTGTTTAAATGAGGAAAGAATACGAATAAAAAAATAATCATCGGCGCGGTGCTAATTCTCATTATCGCAGGGTCTTTGTTTTTTGTTTATTTAAAAGATCATAAAGGTATTGTTGAAAATTATGTTTTCAACAATGACTGGCTTGACAAGCGTAATATCTATGTTTTTGGAACTCCACCGCTTGATTATCTGAAAATGACAAAAGCGACTGGAGTTACATTTTCAGTTTACTATAGCGGATTAAACGATTACGATAAAAACTATGTAGATGAGCTTCACCGAAACGGCTTCAAGGTCTGCTCTAATTTTCCAACGGTTCAAGCAAAGATCACAGATAACCAAAGTTTGCACGAAATTGCTCATTGTGTAGACATAAACGGCAATTCAATGGGATTTTTTGGGGATCAATATGCCATGTGCGGCGACAATCATCTCTGGCAGGAATTTCTGAAAAATAGGATTAAGGAGCATATAGACGGAAAGGCAGATGCCATTCACATTGACGAAATTGGAACGAATGATGAATGTTTTTGCGATGATTCCATAGCCGCATTCAACTCATATCTTTCAAGCCACTATTCAGCCACCCAGTTGCATGATCTCTTTGGGATAGACAATATTGATTCATTCAACTATCGGATCTATCTCCTAGAGAAAGGAGCTAAAAGTATTTGGGACGACCCGAATCAAAAATTGCTAAGCGAGTATTTCACATTTCGGTATCTGAACAGGGTCTCGTTTATACGTGAATTAATCCAATATGCGCGCGATTATGCTGGAAGAGACATTTTATTCTCTGGCAACACATACGGCCTTAGGCCTGACCAGCAGATTTATATTCCATATCTTGATTTTGTGGTTTTCGAAATGCCAATCGGCTTTTTGCCAGAGGGCAAACATTTTACAATATACTTGCTCGGAGAGGCACTCTCTCCATCTAAGCCAGTCATCGGATTCCCAGATATCTTTGTCTTAGCAAATATTTCAAAGGACGATTGGTGGTTATGGCGGCATTGGCTTGCTGAGGCTTACGCCTGCGGCGGATCTTTCCTCATTCCATACAATTCTTATGTCTTAGGAGGTGGAGCGTATAATGTTCCTCTTGATAAATTATCTGCATACACAAACTTTATTTCTTCTCACCAAAGCTATTACGAAAATGTTTCTCGCATATCAAAAGTTGCGCTCCTGCATGATCTTCATTCCACCTTGACCAACCAAGTTAAATGGCGTGCGTGGGCAGCATGGGATAATTTCGTAAAAACCGGACAGGCGCTGCAGGAAGCGCATATTCTATTTGATATTATTTACAAAGGAGATAGCGAATTTGTGAATAAACCGATTACATTGAATGATTTAGAAAAGTATTCAGTTGTGATAATTCCGGGCTATTACGATCTTGATGCTGCAACAGAAAGTTTGCTTAAACAATATTCTCAAAAAGGCGGTCATATTGTGGAGGCAGGTGATACTCTGGATAGCTCAAATTTGATCGCAAAGATAAGGAATGCAAGCGTAAATTTGGAACTGGAAACGAATGCGCCAAGCAATCTTGGTATTATGGTTTATAAAAAAGATGACTCGCTTCTTTTACATTTCATCAATTATGATTACAATAACCAAACACATGACTTCATACCAAAAAATCAAATAACCGTCACATTGGCGATTCCAGACAATATCAATTTGACTGGAAAAACTCTAAGATTGCTAACACCTGACACAAATGAAAAGACTATTAATTATACAGTTCAAGGAAACAAAATTAAGTTTACGATTCCAGAAATTTATGAATATTTAATCGCATCGTTTGAGTAATCTATTTTTATTGAGAGAAAAATATCAAGCGAGTTACAGTGTATAATAGCGAATAAAAGGAAAATTAAAATAGCGGCCCCTCGCGAGGATTCTCCGCTCCCTTCACTCGCTTTCGACCAACGGCCTTCGGGCTTTCACTTCGTTCGGGTTATATAACATCGGATAAAAGCCCAGCACGAATTTTGTAATAGTTTTTCCTAAGTTATCGCTTCTAACATTCCCCTTCCCTGATGGGAGGGGATAAAGTGGAGGGTGATTTAATGATTTTTCATTCATTACTCCTCACCCTAACCCTCTCCCGCAAGGGAAGAGGGCATATTTTGGAAAACTTATTTACCGAATTTTCCGATTTGCGTGGGTTTGATTGATAGCTTAAGGCAGCTGTTGAAATTTAACAAGAGCAATCGCTGTTGATTTGAAAATTAGTGCTGGAGTTCTTTTATCCGCAAACCGCTAATCCCCTCTTTTTTGTTCCGCTCGCAAGTGTTCCTTGGGAATAGTTGATAGACAAAGTTTTTTAAAATTCTTAAGGCCATTGTTTATCAATGTTTTTTCCATCCCTTGACAAAAAATTATTTTGGTGATCAAATGGTAATTTATATAATATAAGAAGTTGAAAAGGGTAAAATGAAAAGTTATAATATTAATAGTTGGTTTGGTAAATATTTAATATTTATAAAAAAAACTGATTGTATTTTTGCTGTTTATCATTATATTTCTTTCCTGTGATCTATTCAGTCAGCCTCCTAAAGTAATCTTGGAAAATTACCAGATAAAGAAAAAGTGGATGGGGAAGGAGGAGAAAAGTTTACAAATCCTGATGAGTATGCTCCGGTATCTTTAATAACTGATGAGTTAACAATCTCTATCAAAGAAAAAAAGGTATTATAAAACCACTTCTTGGTGTAAATGCTGGACCCACAACTTCAGGAGAAAAGAGTAATGCTGACCTGACTGAACAATATCGGGCTTATGGAATTAATGCCGTTCGGACCCATGATTTCTATGGACCATTTGACTTGAGTCAGATATATCCAGATATCAACGCTTCTCCAGAAGATCCTTCTTTTTACAATTTTTCTGCTAGTGATGAGGTATTTAGAAAGATTATTCAGGCAGGATGTATGGTTTATTTAAGGGTTGGGGATTCCTACAAAAATGTCAGAATTCCAGGAAATTCTGAAGAGAGAAGTAATCTTGTCCGCGCTGCTGTTGAGGTAGTGAGACATTATAAAAAATGGCAGATACATTAAAAGCCCCACCCATAGTATATATTGAGATATGGAACGAGCCTGACTTGAATCATTTCTGGCCAGCTGGAATTCGTGACTTCCAAGAATTCTTTATTGAAACATTTCTTGCGTTGAAAACGGAGTTCCCTGATTTAAAAATAGGAGGTCCTGGCTTTCACTGCCTTCTGGATTGCTCTTCAACGGGCAGAGGTGGAATATGCCATTTATCTAAAGAGGTACGGATACGAGTCCAAATTGTGACCAGTTTTACGGAATTTTCTATGCAGACGGCAGGCCAAAACCATCTGCAAGAGCATTAAAACTATGGAGTAAATTTTCTGCCTATCAAAATAAAATCACATTATATACTGGTATTCCTATAATAGATTCAGAGCCACAGCCAGAAACTAAACCATCCCCTATATGGTTAATAAGAGGTGAAAAGGGAACAGGAGAAAAAGCACTCCTCATTACCAATATTTCCTCAGAGGAATATAAGGTAATTCTTGATGACTCTTTTAAATTTAAATCTATAAAAATATCTGAAATAAAGGGGAGGGATGAAATTAGAAAGTATAGATGGGAGGAAAGAAAAATCACCATTCCTGCAAACTCTGTCCTCCTTTTAGAACTTCTTGACTGATATGGTTTTCCTTTCTTAACTGTATAATACCTGTTAAAATTTAGTTGAACCCACACCCTTCATTTTTTTTAAAAAAATAATTCCTTTCGATTTAATTTAAAAAAATCCATAGACCTAATTGCATCATATAAAGATCCATATGAAAGGGTAAAGTTAAATTTTAGCCACTAAATTTAATAATATTTTAACCTGTTTTTTAATTGGTAATTTACGATTGTTGTATCTCCAAACATATTCTCCCAGATAGAGCGGTAGTCTTTCTCTTCTGATACCGCCCCTAGAGACCAATTGTCTTTTAAAGTAGCCAAAGAATTCCTCCAGACCGTTGATATGGTTTTTACCCTGAACATATTCTTTTTTCTGATGTTCTACGGTTCGATGGACATAACCTCTGGTAGCCAAACCCGTGTAGCTCGCCATGTATCCGAAAGAACCTTGGTTCCTTTTTTGATTTTTTATGTTGTTTTTGTTGTTAGGCTTTTTATTCCCATCATTTGTACGATTATGCCGCCTACGAACAGTCTGACCCATAGGGTGAGGATTCGGATTAGAACCGTTGCTGCTGTGTAGATTGCGATGGTTTGTTGGGTTCCTAGCAAGGTGAACATTGTTGTAAGGAAGATTTCCATTGTTCCTAGCTCGCCTGAAACGATTGGTATGTAGTGGATGATGGCGCTTGAAGAGTAAACGATGATGAGGGCGCTTAGAGAAATCATGTTTTCGATTGGGCCTATGGAGAGGAAGGCTAATGCCATTATTAGGATGTCAAGAGCCACGGCGATAATGGATGAAAATACGGGTACAATGAAGCCTTTCGGGGTCTGGCGGAATACGGTGATTCCTTCATAGAACTTGTTCATCGTTTTCACAGCTAACTCTTTTTGGTGCTCAAATTTCCAGCGTCCACGGGTAACGTTCACAAGCACATTAATTGTCCAGTTCACTATTTTTTCGGCAGCTTCTTTCTTTGCGCCAATGTAAATTACCAAACCAAACACAGCTGCGTTTAAGGTTGCTATTGTGGCTACTATCTCTAGAACCAAGGTTGGGGGGTTATTGTAGAGCATGAAATACATTGTGCTGATTAGTAACCCTAATACGGATATGAGTGTGACAAGGAGACGGTGGCACAGAACCGACGCTGCTATCTTCCCAGCATCTCCACTTTTTTCCTTTGACAACAAGTAAATTCGTAAAAAGTCGCCACTGACGGATTCTGCTGGAACAAGTATGTCAACAAAGTTTGCCACCCAAGTGAACTGAAAAGCTTTCAAAAAAGAGGTTTTTACGGAAAGCATCTCAAGCAGTTTTTGCCACGTGAAGGCATAAAAGCCGTGGGCGAGAAAAAGAACAGCCAACGCGAGAAAAAGATAGAACGGATTAACCTGTTGAAAAGTTTGAACCAAGTCGTTGAAGGGAACGAGAAAGTAGATATACAGTAAAAAAACGAATATGCCAGCTGCAAAGATCGGGACAATGGACCTAAGCCTTAACTGTTTATGTTTAATCATCTGTTTTATCTCGCATTAAACGTTATATTGAGAATAAGTGCTGCAACTATTTATCATGATTTTCTAAGCAATTTGGTTAAACGCCTTACTCTAACGCGCCGGAGGCTAGCTCATAGCGTCCCTGTACACCCTTTATGGCATTAGATGGCGTACGACGATACTGTTGGCCGAAAAGTGCCGAGAGTCTCTGAGCTTCTTCGGGGTTTTTGTCGATGAGGTTCACCTTTTCCTTTGAGTCTGCGTCTAGATCATAGAGTTCGTCCGGTTCACCTTCAGGACGTTGAATGTAGCTCCACTTTTTGTCCCTTATGCAACGATCCAAGCCTTCGAAATATCCAGTTATCACGGCTTTTCTATGTTTATCCGTTTCCGCGTTAAGAACTGGCAGAAAGCTTTTACCATGCATCGAATGGATATTATTTCCCAGTCCCAAAAGGTCAAGAATCGTGGGCAAAACATCGGAAAACTGAACGACTGCCTTTGACCTTCGCGCTTTTTCCCCACCTGGCAACCTAACCATAAACGGAATTTTCAGGAGCTCATTGTAAAGTCGGTCGCATCCCTTCAGGAATTTTCCGTGGTCAGCTAACGGGTGACCATGATCCGCTGTTAGAATTATGACCGAGTCGTCGTAGTATCCCAGGTTGTCAAGATTTTCAAACAGTTTACCGAGGCAGTTGTCGACAAAAGACGCTTCGCCTGCGTAAAGCCCACGAATGTGACGTATCTCATCTTCAGTTGCCCATTCAGAGGCCTTTCCTCCCATTGGAAGTATAAGCCTCTTGCCCTTGTAGTCTGGGTCGGTGTACGTGTCGAACCGTCTAGGTGGATCCCAAGGCTCATGCGGGTCAAACGAATCAAGCCACAGGAAAACCTTTTTGTGAACCCTGTTTGCTTTCAGCCATCTTACAGCTTCTTCTACGACTTTTGCTGGAAACCAATCTTCCTCGCTTGCGAAATCATCAGTGTTAGACAGGAACTGGTGAACCCGTTTTCTCCAAATCTCCGGATAGTGTTCATTCACGTAATCGTCAATGCTTCGGCGAGACAGATGCGAAGTGTACGGATCATACTCTTGTCCGCGAACCCAACGGTAAGCGTGGAAGCTCTTGTGAAAGTTTCTTCCAGGCGGCCAGTAATGATAGTTGTCCGATATCATACCGCAAATGTATCCCTCGCGCCTAAGCATATCAGCCACGGTTACCTCATGCGGTGAAAGAGACTCCCAAGGCTTAAAGGGAAGCGTGTCTTGGCCTGTCATAATTTCGGTTCTAACAGGGATTGTTGGCAACCCGCTTGGGTACGCGTTTTCAAAAACGACGCTTTCCTTCGCAAACCTGTCAAGGTTCGGTGTTTCACAAGGCTTAACACCTTCAAAAACAGGTTTCTTTTGGTTATAGAAGCTCACGTGATCCTGTCGGAAACTATCAAGAATTATGACTATGACGTTCATTCTGTATTTACTCCATGTTCAACGTAGTAATATGCAGTTATCCGCATCTACTCTTAAAAAAGGTTCCTAACCCACAATGAGCAGTCTTTCATCCAAAAAAGAAAATACAGCCAAAAAATCTAACCGTGACTGTACCGCTATTCAAAAAGACCATTAAAAAAGATAGAAGACCAACTTTGAACAAACGATTCAATCTACAAAAATTTAGAAAGAAAATCCTAAAACCACACAAGACTAAATGCCGAGAAGTATTCAAAAGTCGCGGAATCCACAATTCCACAGAAAATCCAGAGCCTATGTAAAGAAAAAGTTTCAATGTGCATAGAACAAGAACAGGTAAGATGGCCAGAAAAGCTGACCCGACTATATATACCCCCTCCCCCCTCAACAAACACAGACAACAAGCGAAAACGATTTATCCACCGGCCAAAAGATAACTTACGACCTTGACAATGAGAGTTTCATCAAAAACAGTAGCAGTCACAAGCATCTTCGCCTCTTTACACGCCATACTATATCTGTGGTCAGTTGACCTTTGGCGAAGCTGGAGCATATACTTAGAACCCATCGAAGGCGTAATCCTAGGCCCATACATAGGTTTCGCCTCCGCCCTTGTTGGAAGCCTAGCTGCACGGGCTGCTAAACCCACTGACCTATGGATGTTCGGCATCATCGCTGAACCAGTAGGCGTCATGACATGCGGATTTTTGATAAAGAAGCAATGGCAACCTGTCCTCGCAATCTATGGCCTAATGTTAGGAGCTTACTTCATCCACCCATTTGGACGCCAGCTTCCACTCTGGGCAATCATGGATATACTAGTCTCGTTAGTTCTAGCCTTTCCTGTAGCGTTGCTGTGCGGCAAGCTTTCCCAAGAAGACAACAGCCTGCTGCCCCTAGTGGTTCCCCTAATTGGATTCGTCGGAACCGCAACTGACGCGTTAACAAGAATCTTCCTGCTCATCCCGCTGGACCTCTACACAGTATTAGGATGGACTGAAGAAATGGTGTACTCAGCGTTTATCCTAGGAGCTGCAGACTCATTCGTCGAAGATATACTCGTCTTAATTGTTTCATCGCTTCTCGGAGTGCCATTAGTCGCATCACTGAGAAAAGTCCCCGAACTTAACCAACCATTAAGCTAAGAAAATAGCAAAACATGTTTTTCAGAAAAAATAAATCATTGAAGAATTCGTGCTTATGACATTTATCTGTGAGTAGGCTTATAAATCGACTTATGGATGGCCGCCTAGTGCGCAACCATTTTTTGACTTTGATAGAAAACGCGTTAAACATGAGAAAAATATATGAAATGTTGACGCCATCAATCATCTAAAAAGGATGATGCCTTAAATGGCTGGAATTCTTGATCCCATAACGATACGAGATGTGACTCTTAGAAATCGGCTTGTGATGCCACCTATGAGTTTAGGTCTTGCTACTAATGACGGGGCTGTAACCGAAGAATTGATTAAACATTATACTCAAAGGTCAGAAGCATTAGGATTGGTCATTATCGAACATAGTTACATAAACATTGAAGGAAAACTAAGTTCAAACCAACTGGGTATACACAACGACAACTTAATTCAAGGACTAAAAAATCTTGCAGAAAACATCCATAAAACAGGAGCGTCTGCCATTATCCAAATAAATCATGCTGGAAAATCAGCGAATCCACAAATAACGGGAACGCAACCCGTTGCTCCTTCACCCCTAAACGGCGCAAAAGAACTAAAAGTGGATGAAATCAATAACCTAGAAAAAGCCTTTGCCTTAGCTGCGGAAAGAGCTGTTAAAGCAGATTTTGATGGAGTAGAGCTTCATGGCTGCCATGGCTTTCTATTAAACCAGTTTTTCTCACCACTCGCAAACAGACGCAATGACATCTATGGCGGTTCCTTAGAGAACCGTATGCGGTTTCCATTGGAAGTAATCAAAGGCGTTAGACAAAAACTTGGTCACAAAATCCTTTCTTACAGATTAGGCGCAGTTGACCTTAACCCGCATGGCGTAAAAATTGAGGACTCCAAGAAGTTCGCAGTTAAAATGGAAGAGGCAGGCATCGACATAATTCATGTTTCAGGAGGCTTTTGCGGAGCAAACCCAGAACCACTTCAGAATACGCAGGGATATTTTGTTCCATATGCTAAAAAAATAAAAAAAGTCGTAAAGATTCCTGTAATTGGTGTTGGCGGAATTAAAGACCCAGAATACGCAGATAGTATCATAAAGAAAGGAAAAGCGGATCTTGTAGCGATCGGCAGAACACTTCTCAAGGATCCAAACTGGGCAAAAGTCGCCACAGAGAAACTAAAACAGCAACTATACAATAAGGCAACAAGTTAAAGTGCATTAAACCTAAGGGTAACAGCTTCCTTAATCGTTTTCTTTGGTTGGTCAAAAATCCAAAATATAAGTTAGAAATAACTAGAAGTTATTTCATAAGAATAGAAGAGGTTAAAAAAGGTGAGTTGTGTTAAGCCATCTGAAGCTTTTAAGGCCAAAATGGACGGTAAGGAAATACCCGTCTATGACGTTCCAGTTGCATCAATTGCCATGTTCACCTTTAAAGACGAATGCAAAATAACAATTGAAACCAACCGTGATATAAAGTGGGTTGACATACGCCCCCTTAACCTGAACATAAAACCATCATTTCACTTCAATAAAGTTAAATTCGTATTGAGCCAACCATGCCGAATCAGTGTTGAATTAAACCGCGATCCAACTACTCGTCCACTTTTCCTTTTCGCCAACCCGCCAGAAGAAAGAATACCTGACAAGAACGATCCAGACATCATTTATTTTGAGCCAAACAAGGTCTATGAAGCTGGCAACATACGTGTGGAAAGCGGGCAAACAGTCTACATTGACGAAGGCACAATTGTTGAGGGTTTCATCCACTCAGAAAATGCCGAAGACATACGCATTGCTGGACGAGGCATACTTGATGGAACACGTGTTAATGAGTGGAAAAGCGAAAAGAAATGGCAAAGGCTAATACACCTTCAAGACAGCCAAAAAATCAGAATCGAAGACATAACAATTGTAAACAGCCAAACATGGCAAGTCGTGCCAATAAACTGCAACCAAGTTAATATACAGAACGTCAAAATTGTCAGTGACAACGGAAGCGACGACGGCATAGACGTTGTAAGAAGCAAAAACGTAAACATAAGTGAATGTTTCATCCGCACAAAAGACGATTGCATAGCAATCAAAGCGGCGTGGGATTACCCAGCTGAAAATGGGGTTGAAAAAGTAAAAGTTTCCCGTTCTGTCTTTTGGAACGGGCTTTGGGGGAACGGGCTTGAGGTCGGATTTGAACTTAGAGCAAACAGACTTTACGACATAGTTTTCGATGATTGCGACATAATTCACGTTGAACGTGGAGCAGTCTTCAGCATACACAATGGCGATTACGCAGTTGTTGACAACGTCAGATACGAAAACATCCGCGTAGAAGACGCCCGCCACAAGCTCTTTGACTTCGCCATCTTTCTTTCCAGATACAGCATAGACAGCCCAAAAGATCCAGAAGAAGTGGAACGACGCTATCTTCACGGAGCATGGGACGGAGTACTCAGTGTACCTCAGGATCAACAAGAAAAATATGCATCAAATCGTGGACACATTAAAAACATATGGGCCAAAAACATCTCCGTAATCAACGGACCGTTTCCATTTTCAATAATACACGGATATGACGAAAAACACATCGTTGAAAACGTATCGTTTAAGAACCTATCTGTTTACGGTCAACGCATAAAAAACGCTGAACAAGGAAAATTTACTATCCATAACGCGCAAAACATAAATTTCTTATGATCAGCCATCCATTACTAACTGAAAGTCATAAATGCAAAATAAGAAACAACGTGAACATTACCAATGTTTTGAAATTTCTAGAATATTATTCATACAATGCAGTCAATCAGCCAGCTATGATTTAAAACTCATCGTATTCTGCCTTGTGATGTAAATATAGTCTTTTCCATATTCTAAACTCGGCTCAATCTCTGTGCCCTCAAACCACTCATTCCAGCTGGTAACAAGAACCCAGTCTGCCTTACTTTTTTTGGCAGCTTCCCAACACAGGTTATAATAATGACCATCAGCTCTGCTGATAAAAATCCCAGGATCTCTAACCTTCCTATCGTCGTAGCCTGGACACACCGTCGCAGCAAAAAGCCTGTCCTTATCATGAATTCTTAAGGAAGTTTTATCAAAAATTTCCGTAAAACTCAAACCACACAAAGTGATCCACACCGGATTATATGTATGTAAACCATCCATTACATCCAAGTACTCCACATTATACGTGTCTCCGAGTAAAAAAGGCTCAAAACCATCATCACTCAATTTTCTTTTAATCACAAGCCACTCATCTACTCTGTAATTTTCAACAATATACAACACAACAAGAGGCTTTCCATCAACGTGTATCCATTGCTCTTTGGTACCTTGTTCTGCCAACATCTTTTTCAAATCCAGATATATTCTCTCAATCGCATTCTCACGCGACAAATCTCTTTGCTTAAACGTCATTGCTGTCTCATAATAGATAGTAATGAAATTTCTAGGAGCCAAATTCATCATAGCCTCAAGAACTTTATGAGAATAACTTTCAAAACCCCACCACGAAACAATGAATCCATCGAGGTTCGCCTCTTTCGCCTCAATAAGCTGCTTTTTTATGACAGAAGTGTCCAAGGAATCGTAGACTCCATCAAGAGGATAATGAGGAGATTTTATATTGCGTCTTCCCCCAACTATTTTATCAGAATTATGAGCCTCATCTTTCCACCCTTGCCATTGCTTCCCAGGACCCCAAGGAACGCCATACCAAGCATAATGAAAGGCCAAAACTTTCCTTTCAATATCCATAACCTAATCCCCTAAAGCAAAGAAGATAGATAAAAATATAAAATTTTTCCCTAGAAAATGCTTTTTTGACATTTCATATCTAAAAACTAGTTGTAACACCAAAAAATGATGGCACACATCACAACAATGATAGAAAGAAACCACGCAAAATTTTAATGCCAAATTCCCCGATACGAAACTTCCTCAACCCATAAAGTAAGGCAAAATAATGAAACCCAAAAAATGAACAATTCGGGAAAACACATACCAAAAAAGATAATTCTTATAAACCACTATGCATCTGTTCAATGAAAGTCGGTGAACAAGAATTGCCTAAATGGGGATACTCCGTAATGGGCTTAGACCCAGAAACAACCGTTAAGGCCAGCGGAAGAGAGTTGAGAGCATCGCCAAAAGCAGCTGTAGAGGTTTGTGCAGCCATAAAAGGGATGAAGTTGGACGCTGCAAAAGCTTTTCTTGAACAAGTCCAACAGAAAAAAAGGTCTGTTCCTTACAGGAAACATAAAAAAACTCTTCCCCATAGGAAGGACCTTCAAAAAATCGCTGCTGGCAGATACCCCGTTAAGGCAGCACAAAAAATACTTGAGGTTCTCGAAAGTGCAGAGTCAAACGCTATGTATAAGGGCTTAGATTCAGAAAACTTGAAAATAGTTCACGCAGCAGCCTATCCCGGTATTAAAATCAAAAGGTTTATTCCAAGAGCTATGGGGAGAGCAACTCCTAAGAACAAAACCTTGTGCCATGTGGAAATTGTTTTAGCACAAGTAGGAGGAGAAGTTTAGGTGTCTTCCATCAGACATTTTATTGATGAATCCATCAAAAAAACAGGCGTAGACGAATTTTTATGGAAAGAATTTGAGAAAGCAGGCTACGGAGGTGTAGACATCACAAAAACACCTCTGGGCACAAACATCGTTGTTTACGCAATGCGTCCAGGCATAATAATCGGTCGTGGAGGCACAACAATTAAGAATCTCGCAAAGGCGCTGGAAGACAAATTTGGACTACCCAACCCTCAAGTTTCAGTCGCTGAAATCGAGGTTCCGGAATTAAACGCTCACGTTATGGCTTCACGAATCGCAACCACACTCAAACGGGGCGTCCACTTCCGCAGAGCAGGATTTTGGGCTCTTTCCCAAATAATGGAGGCAGGAGCCCTAGGTGCAGAAATAATCATAAGTGGCAAGCTCAGGACAGAACGGGCTCGAAGCGAAAAGTTTCGAGAAGGATATGTACCCAAAAGCGGAGACCCCGCAATGAAGTTCGTAAGAAGAGCAGTTGTTCACAGCCAGCTAAAACCTGGGATATTTGGGGTAAAAGTGACCATAATGCCTCTAGGTGTAGAGCTTCCAGACCAAATAAAAATACTGGAAATCGAACCTGAGCTGGAGAAACAATTGGAGCAAGTTGAAGAAAAAATAGAAGAAGAAACTCCTGAACAAACAGAGGATACGCAGGAACTAGAAGAGGAAAAGCAGCCACACGCCGAAGTTTCCTCTGAGGACACCATCGAAGCTGATGTTGAAAGCCAAGGGGAGGAGAGCGAAGAATAGATGCCGATGAAAAGGATTCGGGAAATTAGAGAAAAATCTTCTGAAGACTTGCTTAAAAGACTAAGTGAACTAAAGACAGAACTGGTGAGAATGAGAACGATGGTTGAGGCAGGTGGCGCTGTGGAAAATTCTTCAAAAATTCGGGACATAAAGAAAACAATAGCTCGTATACAAACAGTTATCAATGAAAGAACAAGGGAGGGTAAACAATAATGATTGTTGCAGAACCTTTTCTTCAGCACGAGCTTATAGGTCTTGAGGCTAAAGTTGTTCGCAGCTCTAATCGAAGCCAGATCGGAATACGAGGAAAAGTCCTTGATGAAACTCAAAAGACCTTAACGGTATTGCATGGTAATAAAGAAAAACGCATCGTTAAAGAAACCTCTACTTTTCGTTTTACTTTTCCAGACAAAACAGTAATAGAGGTCGATGGTAAAGTTCTTGTTGGACGACCAGAAGACCGCGTTAAGAAAACACTAAGGAGGCGTTGGTGATGGCATCTACACAACAAACTACAGAAAAAACTTGTAACGATCCTAACTGCCCATTTCACGGATCGCTTAAGACAAGAGGTAGAATTCTAGACGGTGTGGTGACAAGTGCAAAAATGGACAAGTCGGTTATTGTACGTCGAGACTTCGTGCATTATGTTAAAAAATACAAACGTTATGAAAGAAGACACAGTCACATTCCCGCACATAACCCGCCATGCATTGGAGCCCAAGAAAACGACCGTGTTCGAATAGCAGAATGCAAACCAATAAGCAAAACAATTTCATTTGTCGTAATAGAAAAAATAGGACAGTGAGAGACCAATGGCAGCTAAGGCAAAAGGAAGAGGTTTACTGGCAAAGGGAACAGCCGGATACAGACTGAAAATCTCGTCAGGACTTCCAGCTGGCTCATTACTAAAGTGCGCAGACAACTCAGGCGCTAAAATCTTAAGACTAGTCCAAGTTACAAAATATAAAGGAAGATTGAGACGTGTGCCAGCAGCTGCCGTAGGTGACATGGTCATTGTTTCAGTTAGACGTGGAACTCCAGATATGAGAAAAAAACTATTCAGAGCGGTAATTGTCAGACAAACAAAACCGTATCGACGACCCGAAGGAAATTGGGTTCAATTCGAAGACAACGCTGCTGTCATATTGACACCTGAAGGTGAAATGCGAGGTTCTGAAATACGAGGTCCAGTAGCAAGAGAAGCCGCTGAAAGATGGCCTAGAATTGCAAGCGCCTCAAGTATAATCGTATAGGATCAAGTGAAGTCGAGATGAAGTTAAAAACCAAAAATCCGGGAAAACAAAGAAAAAGACTTTACAAGATGCCTTATCATAGCAGAGGCAATATTTTGTCAGCTCACCTTTCCACTGATTTACGAAATACGTATGGTACCCGAGCTTTGCCTGTTAGAAAAAATGATACAATAAGGGTTTTGAGGGGAGACTATAAAGGTTATGAAGGGAGAATATTACGGGTTGACCGTCAAAGCTATAAAATCTACGTAGACGGTATTACCAGAGAAAAAGCTGACGGAACTTCCATACAAGTGCCCCTACACCCTTCAAAGGTTGAAATAATCAAGCTAAACCTTGACGATAAATGGCGAAACAAAATTATTGAACGAAAGAGGCAAAAAGAGGAAGAAAAACCTGAAGAGAAAAAACTCGAAAAAAGAAAGAACCAGAAGAAAGAAGAAAAGCTCACCAAGCCCGTAGAAGAAAAAGTGGAGGAAGAAAAATAACATGGGAAAAAAAGGCGGCAAAGGCCACTTAAAAAGAGAGGCATCTCCAGGATTTTGGCCAATTCATAGAAAAGAGTATGTGTGGACCATTAAGCCTTTACCTGGTCCACATCCAATACATCAATGCTTGCCATTGGTCTTAATACTCCGCGAGATTCTTGGTCTGGCTGAAACTAGAAGAGAAGCAAAGAAAATTGTTTCTCAAGGTAAAATTTTAATTGACGGAAAAATTATTCGCGACGAACGATTCCCCGTCGGTTTGATGGATGTAATTACGATTCCTGAAACTAGTCAAAACTATCGAGTAGTACCTTCTGAAAAAGGTTTACTTCTTCATCCAATAAGTGAAGATGAGGCAAAATTTAAGATATGCAGAATTGAGAACAAAAAAACTTTAGAAAAAGGAAATATCGAGCTGAACCTTCACGATGGAAGAAACCTATTAGTTCCCGTCGAAGATCCACAGAGACCAACCGAAGATGTCTACAATACTCTTGACACTTTAAAAATTAGCGTTCCAGAACAGGAAATTATTGAACATCTGAAACTTGACAAAGAGGCTCTGGTGGTTTTTGCTGATGGAAATAACATTGGCAAGTATGGAATCGTCACATCAATCGTGGAGCAGACAGGGCAAAAACGTAGAAACTTTCTAATTACAATACAGGATGAGGTAGGAGAAACCTATCAAACAGTTCTTAACTACGCCTTCGTCGTAGGAGATAAGAAACCAAGAATATCTTTACCAAACAAGGAGGGCCCTTAAAATGGAATCACCCGGACACAAGGAAAACTTAAATAAAAACCCCATGTTGGCACCTAGAATCGCCAAAGTAGTTGTGAACTCATCAATTGGCAAGTCAGGTGAACCTCTCGAGAAGGCTATAAAAATTGTCGAAGAATTAACTGGACAAAAACCATGCACCAAAAAAGCTAAAAAAACCTTGAGGGAATTTGGAATAAGGAAAAAGGAACCTATTGCTTGTGTAGTAACGTTACGTGGTAAAAAAGCGTACGAATTTCTGGCTAAAAGTTTGCGGGCGGTTGACAACAAAATTTCTAGACAATCTTTTGACAAACAAGGAAACTTCTCTTTTGGAATTAAAGAACACATTGACATTCCTGGAACCAAATATTCGCCTGACTCGGGCATTATCGGGATGGATGTCTCAGTAACCTTAGAAAGACCTGGCTACAGAGTTAAACATAGGCACCATGCAAACTCCAAAATTGGTTCGCAGCATTTATTAACCGCCGATGAAGTGGTATCCTTCTTAAAAGACACGTTAGGTGTTGAAATTACCTAGGGGCATCTAAAATGAGCGCACAAACTCCCAGAAAAGAACGAAAGATTGGCAAAGGAAGTAGACCATGTCGAAGGTGCGGATCCTACGGACCAATTATTAGAAAATATGGTCTTAACCTTTGCAGACACTGTTTCAGAGAGGTTGCTGAAAAATTAGGTTTTAAAAAGTACCAGTAGGGAAGGGATGCATGATTGGATACCATTGCTAATGGATTAATAACCATAATGAACAACGAAATTAGAAGAAAGAAAGAGTGTATCATAACTCCTGCTTCGAAACTTTTAGGCAACGTACTAAGGGTCATCCAGATGAATGGATATCTTGGAGAGTTCGAGTTCATTGATGATGGACGATCTGGAAAGTTCAGAGTACAACTTCTTGGCAGAATCAACAAATGCGGCGCTATTAGGCCAAGATATGCAATAAAAACTAAGGATATCGAAAAATGGGAAAAAGTCTTCCTTCCATCTAGGGAGATAGGCATACTTGCAATCTCAACCCATAAAGGCGTTATGTCGCACAAAGAAGCTATACAGAAAAACCTCGGAGGACTTCTTATAGCCTACGTTTATTGATAGGTGTCTCGGCATGTCTCGTTTAGAAACCCGAATAGTTCAAATTCCAGAAAAAGTCAAAGTCGTTCTGTATGATAAATCCATTAAGGTCACGGGTGAAAAGGGGGAATTAGTTAGAGATTTCTCTCAAGTTCCGGTTGCAATTAGAGTTGAGGGAGATAAAATTATAATTTCAGCACTTAGGTCTAGAAGGAAAGAATCCGCTCTTGTTGGAACTGTAGTTTCTCACATTAATAATATGATTAGGGGAGTGACAAAAGGGTTCACTTACAAACTTAAGATCGTATATTCTCACTTTCCTATGTCTGTGAAGGTCCAAGGAAACTATGTAACGATTGAAAACTTCATTGGAGAAAGGAATCCACGTAAAGCTCTAATTCTTGGTAATTCGTCGGTATCAGTTAAAGGAGACGATGTCATAGTCAAAGGCATCAGTATCGAAGACGTTAGCCAAACAGCAGCTAACATCGAACAGGCCACCGTTGTAAGAAAGCGAGATACACGAAAGTTCCTAGACGGAATATACATCTACGAAAAGTCGGAGGGTACAGTTGATTGACAGAGAAACAGCTGAATTTAAAAGCGCTTGTTAAAAAAAGGAAAAAAGAGAAGGCTAAGAAACCAAAGTTTCGTCGTCAAGAGAGCTGGCGATATGAGCGCCTAAAGGAAAATTGGAGAAAGCCGCGTGGAATAGATAATAAAATGCGTAAAAAAGTCAAAGGATGGCCATCATCCCCAGGGGCCGGTTATGGTGGACCAAAAAATTCCAAAGGTTTACACCCTTCTGGTCATGTAGAAGTCAGAGTTTTTAACGTAGACGACCTCGATAAAGTTAGACCTGATCTTGACGTTGTAAAAATCGCTCATACTGTGGGTGACAGAAAAAGGATTGAAATACTTAATAAAGCTAAAGAAATGGGAATTCGCGTATTGAACCCTAGAGAATTCAAAGAACTGAAGGGATCTACAACTGAGAAAATAGAATCCAAGTGATAAGAACATTGTGCATAAGGTGAATTATGTTATGAGTCTAAAAAGTCAACGCCGTATGGCTGCTGAAATCCTAAAAATAGGAACGAACAGAGTGTGGATCGATCCTGAGAGAACTAGCGATGTAGAGTCAGCGATTTCAAGAGAGGAAATAAGGAGGCTTATCAAGGATAAAGCTATAATGAAAGTGCCAGAAAAAGGAATAAGTCGTGCTCGTGCTCGGATAATTCATGCTAAGAAAATAACGGGAAAAAGGAGGGGGCAAGGAAGTCGAAGCGGAAAGGAAGGCGCAAGGACTCCTGCTAAAGAGGCTTGGATCAAAAGAGTTAGAGCTCAAAGAAAGAAGCTACGTGAACTTAGAGACAAACATATAATCAACGATACTGTTTATCGAAATCTATACATTATGACGAAGAGCGGTTCTTTTCGTTCTGTTGCAGACCTTGACCGGTACATTGAGGCTCACAGTCTAAGGAGGAAAAGGTAATGGGTAAGGGAGCAACATACAATGTTCCGTATCGTAGGCGGAGAGAAGGAAAAACAAATTACAGTTTAAGGAAGAAACTTGTTTCTTCCGGTCTTCCCAGAATAGTGGCTAGAAAAACTGGGAAGTACATCATTATCCAGCTTATAGAACCTGACGTAAAAGGCGATAGAGTTATTGTTTCAGCTCACTCAAGTGAATTAAGAAAAAAATACGGCTATCTTGGAAGCTTAAACAGTCTTCCTTCTTCATATCTTACGGGGCTTCTTTGCGGTTATAAATCCGTCGCCTCTAATATTAAAGAGGCTATTTTAGACATTGGATTGCAGATTCCATCCAAAGGGGCAAACGTATTTGCTGTTGCTAAAGGCTTTCTGGATGCTGGGGTGCAGGTTCCATTTAATGAAGATGTAGTACCTGATGAAAAAAGAATTATGGGCACTCACATCGCCGAGTATGCTGAAAAGCTTTCTTCAAACCCAGAAGAATATAAAAGATTTTTCTCATCTTACAATAAAAGAGGGTTAGCTCCAGAAAAGATTCCAGAAAATTTTATAGCGACAAAAGAAAAAATAGTGTCGAATTTTCAAAAAAAATCCAAGAGAGAGTAAAACAACGAGTTCTAAAATGTTTTATGACGATTTCCTAAATTCTAAGTTAACGTTAATAAGGTCTCCCTCGATTCTATATTTCATTTGGTACCCAGATTTTTTGAAAATATGGATCATTTTGTTGTTACTTGCCATGACCCAGGCTGTGAATCCTGTTATTCCGTATTTTTGAGCTATCTCAGCGAGATATTGGAAAAGGGTTGTGCCTAAGCCTTGGTTTTGCCAGTCGTCTCTGACAACTAGGGCTACCTCAGCTATATTGGTGTTTGGAACCCTTGAGTAGCTGCCAATAGCGACGATGCTTTCTTTTCCTTCTTCAATTATTGTTCCAACAAGTACCATTTCATCCTTATAATCTACGATAACATATGGCCATACTCGTTTTAAGGGCATAGCTTTTAATGAGCCAAGGTAACGTTTCGTCACCGCATCTTTTGATAATGAATAGAAAAGATGCTGTTTCAATGTGGCATCAGAAGGCTTAATAGGTCGCAGTAAAACCTTGGAACCATTCCTCAATGTTATCTTTTTTACCAAGTTCTCGGGATATTCAATCTCTGGAAATGGCAAAACTTCTTGTGGAACATAGTGATGATTTTTAGCCCATTCTAAGAGTTCATTTCGAAAAATGGGATGTGCAATGTTAATCAAAGATAGTGCTCGTTCCTTTATTGTTTTTCCTTTCAAAGATGCAACACCATATTCAGTAACAACGTAGTCAACGTCACCTCTAGTTAATACTATGCCTGCACCCTTTGACAAAAGAGACTTAATACGTGAAACCTTGCCTTTTTTTGCAGTTGATGGAAGAACGGTTATGGCTCTTCCGCCCTTTGATAAGTTAGCGCCTCTCATGAAATCAGCTTGTCCTCCCAAGCCACTATAGAAACGATATCCTAAAGAATCAGAACAAACTTGTCCTGTAAGGTCTATCTCTAAGGCTTGATTTATGGCAACCATTTTTTCATGTTGACTGATGACAACTGGATTATTCACATAATCAGACTCATAAAATTCAACCATGGGATTGTTGTCGATAAAATCGTAAAGGCGACGGGTTCCCATTGCAAATGAAGCAACGATTTTTCCGCGATTTACCGTCTTTTTCGCACAAGTGACAACACCTTCCTCAACTAGATCAACAACCCCCTCTGTCAACAGCTCTGTATGTATTCCGAGATCTTTTTTATCCACTAGAACGTCTAGAACTGAATCTGGAACGCTACCTATACCGATTTGAAGTGTGGATTCGTCTTCAATTAAATTTGCCACATGTTTTGCAATTCTACCCGAGACTATATCGTGTTCCGAACGTGTAATTTCCAAGATAGGTTCATCGTGTTCCACAATCACATCTATATCGTTAACATGAATGAAGCTGTCACCAAGAACACGAGGCATTTCACGGTTCACTTGAGCAATCACAATCTTTGCCTTCTCTGCTGCTGTTTTTGTGATTTCTACCGAAACTCCCAAACTACAAAATCCGTGTTCGTCTGGAGGGGTAACCTGTATAAGCGCAACATCTATCGAAACCATGCCATAGGATATAAGCTTCGGGAGCTCCGAAAGAAACATTGGAGTGTAATCAGCTCTTCCCTCAGCAACAGCAGCTCTTGTGTTTATTCCTACAAAAAAAGCGTTTAACCGAAACCTATCGGAATAGATAGGTTTGGCGTAAGGCGCAACGCCCAACGTATGTACATGAAGAATTTCGTTATCAGCAAGATGGCTGGCCTTTTCCACCAATCCGTTAACGAGATATTGTGGTTCACCACAAGCAGAACCTATGAAAATGTGGTCACCAGTCTTAATCTTTCCAAGAGCCTCAGTTAAACTTATTTTTTTTTCTTCATATGATCTTAACCAATGATTTTGTTTAACATTCACTTGACAGCACCATCGAAAGATTATTTTTTATCATTTATATTGAAATAAGCTACACATAAATATTCGACAATGCTTTCCTAACGCAAAGTTGTAGCACCCAATAGTTTGAGGCAGTAGAATGCTACTAGACACCTTCTTTAGACCGAGATCCATTGCAGTTGTTGGCGCAAGCAGAGAGCCAGAGAAAGTAGGCCACAGAATAATAAAAAATCTTATTGAATACGGGTTTAAAGGTCATCTTTTCCCAATTAACCCGAAAGCAGACGAAATATTGGGTTTGAAATGTTACAACAGCATATTGGATGTGCCTGAGCCGGTTGACCTAGCAGTCATCGTGGTTCCTGGAAAACTTGTGCCTATGGTTGCTGAGGAATGTGGAAAAAAAGGAGTAAAAGGGATAGTTGTTATTTCAGCTGGATTCAGCGAAACAGGAAGAGAAGGAACACGTCTAGAAAGGGAACTTTTAGCAATTTGCAGAAAATACAACATTCGAATGCAAGGTCCAAACTGTCTTGGACTAATAAATACACAAAATCGCATGAACGCCACATTTGCTGCAGCTCAGCCTACTGCTGGAAACATTGCCTTTATTTCTCAAAGCGGGGCTCTTGGAAGCACAATCTTGAATTGGGCCCTTCAGAACGAGGTTGGCTTCACGAGTTTCATAAGTTTGGGGAATGAGGCAGACTTGACAGCTACAGATTTCCTTGAGTCTCTTGCTGAAGACGAGCAGACAAGAGCTATTGGGCTATACATAGAAGGCGTTAAGGATGGGCCTCGTTTTGTTGAAGTATCTAAAAAGATTTCGATGAAAAAACCCGTTATTGTACTAAAGTCTGGAACAACCGATGTTGGGATAAGAGCTGTTTCATCTCACACAGGCTCACTTGCTGGTTCTGATGTGGCCTTTTCAGCTGCTTTTAGGAAAGCTGGTGTTATCAGGGTTGATAAGTTGGAAGAACTTTTTGAATTAGTCTTGGCGTTTGAAAATCAGCCGTTGCCTAGAGATAAAAATGTGTTGATTATCACTAATGGTGGAGGACCAGGGATCCTTGTTGCTGACGCCTGTGAAAAAATGGGTCTAAACCTTCCACTTCTTGAACTTAACCTTAGGGAAGAGCTCCGCAACTCATTACCGCCACATGCTAGCTTAAATAATCCTCTAGATGTGTTAGGAGACGCAGACGAGAAACGGTATGAGATGGCCCTTAAAATTGGGCTTAGAAGCCAAAATGTGGACGGAATAATAGTTGTCTTAACTCCTCAAGCGATGACGCCTTCCGATAAGGTTGCAGAGGTAATTGCTGAAGCCAGAAAGACATCAAACAAGCCAATTGTAACTGCTTTTATGGGTCTTGACGACGATTCAACTGCTGTAAAGACATTGCTAAAAAACGATATTCCAAACTATCCTTTCCCAGAGTCCACAGCATTTGTTCTTAAAAAAATGTATGAGTACACCTTAATCCTAAAAAGGTCGAACCAAAAGCCAACGTTCCAAATTCAAGTTGATCATAGAATCATAAAAAACACGTTAGCTGAGATGAGAAAAGAGGACCGTTTGACTTCTACAATCGAGGAAGCCTTCAAGATTGCAGATTCTTTTGGAATACCTGTCCCCAAAGTTATGGTTGCCCACTCGTTGAAGGAAGCAGGAGACATGGCGGACTTGATTGGTTATCCCGTGGCCATGAAAGTTGTTTCGCCGGAAATTCTTCATAAAACTGACGTTGGCGGAGTGGCTCTTAACATTACTTCGCGAGCTGAAGCTGAACGAAATTACGAAAACATATTGAACAAAGTTCACAGTTTTATGCCTCAAGCCAGAATCTTAGGAATCTCTGTTCAACAAATGGTTCCGCAAGGCAAAGAAGTAATTGTCGGCGCTGTTCGAGATCCACAATTTGGCCCTCTTATGATGTTTGGATTGGGAGGAATATATGTCAATTTCCTAAGAGATGTATCATACCGATTGTGTCCTTTAACAAGATCAGAGGCGGAAGAAATGGTAGAGGAAACTAAGGCGTATACACTTCTTAGAGGCGTAAGAGGCGAACCTCCTTCAGACATCAATTCGGTAGTTAATGTAATTCAGAGGATTTCCCAGATCATGACCGAATTTGACGAAATCGTTGAAATGGAAATAAATCCACTTTTTGTTTATAACGAAAAAAAAGGGTGCGTTGCAGTAGATATAAAAATGGCAATTAACAAATTGGCTTAGGAAGGAGAACAAAATGAGTAAAAGAGCAATTTATATAGCATCAACCAAAGAATTTTCAGGCAAAAGCATCATAACAATAGCGCTGGCGCGCATATCTAGAGATTTAGGAAAAAACGCAGGATATTTGAAGCCAATAGGTTTACAGTACTCGGTAAATGAAAAGGGAGAACCAAGAGACGAAGACGCTGAAACCATGAGAAAAATTCTGAATCTAAAAGTTAATACACCTCAGGTTTGCCCCTTTGTTGTTCATAGAGAGAAGATGCTAGAGCAATTCATGAAAGTCGATTTACAGGAGATTTCACAAAAAATTTTGACAGCATACAAGGATGCTTCCGAAGAAAAAGATTTAGTTTTGATTGAGGGACCTCCATCTTTATCTGTCGGGTCTTTTATCGGGTGCCCTGTGCCAAAATTGGCGACGGATTTTGGTGCCGAAATACTTCTTGTCGAAAAGTACGAGAACGACCTCGTAGTAGACAATATTTTACAAGCTTTAGACTATATCTCAAAATGGAAATCTAGCTTTCTAGGCGTTATCTTGAACCAAGTTTCTTCTACTAAGATGCAAAAAGCAAAAAACGTTATTAAACCCACGCTTGAAAAAAGCGGAATAAACGTTGTAGGCATTATTCCTGAAGACAAGACATTAAGCGTTCTTACAGTAAAGGAAATTCATGACGCAATTGGTGGAAAAATCTTGGCCGGCAAAGACGGCATGGACAGAACTGTTCAAACTGTTCTTATAGGTGCAATGACTCCTGAAAGTGCAGCTGGATACTTCCGAAAAGCTGAGGACGACCTTGTCATAACTGGAGGCGACAGGACGGATATTATTTTTACTGCTTTAGAGGTAGGTGTTTCGGCGCTGATTCTGACAGGAAATTTGTACCCGAGCGTAAAGATCTTTCCACGAGCTGACGATCTGAAAATTCCAATAATTTTGGTGCCCTTTGATACTTATACTACCCTCCAAATGGTACAGAAAATCATTGGAAGAATTAAGCCTACAGACGAAGAAAGAATAAAAAAAGCAACAAGACTAGTTAAAGAAAATGTTGATTGGAAACAGATCCTTCAAATAGGCTCGCATTCAAACTAGAAATATATTACAAAAGGTATACGACGGGGATAACCTCATGCCACTGAGGCAACCAATCGTGTGCGTTCTTGGGCACGTTGATACTGGGAAAACTTTGCTGCTTGATCAAATCAGAAAAAGCAACGTTCAAGCGAGAGAGCCTGGAGGCATGACGCAACACGTTGGCGCGAGTTTCTTTCCAGTTGAAACATTAAAGGAATTGGCTGGTCAACTATTTCAAAAGTTCGGCGGAGACATACGAATCCCTGGTCTCCTTGTGATTGACACGCCAGGACATGAGGCTTTCACGAATTTGAGAAGAAGAGGCGGCGGAGTTGCAGACATTGCCATTTTGGTTATAGATATTGTTAAGGGCTTTGAAGCCCAAACTTTCGAGTCTATTGAAATCTTGAAATCTAGAAAAACGCCCTTCGTTGTGGCAGCGAACAAAGTTGACCGAATAGCAGGATGGATTCCTCACTCTACCCTTTCTTTCATGGAATCTTACAAGGCACAAGACCGGTTTGTGCAACAATCCGTAGATGAACACTTGTACAATATCATCGGAAAATTTTCTGAAATTGGATTCAGAGCAGACAGGTTTGACAAGATCACCGATTTTACACGTACAATAGCTATTGTTCCAACAAGCGCCAAAACAGGCGAAGGCATCACTGAGCTGATGGCTGTATTAATAGGGCTTACGCAGCAGTTCCTTAGAAGCAGGCTTCAGACTACAAGTGGTCCTGCGAAAGGCACGGTTCTTGAGGTCAAAGAAGAAACTGGACTTGGAACAACCATTAATGTCATAATATATGACGGTGTTCTCCGAAAAAATGACACTATAGTCTTAGGCGGAAAAGTCAAACCTATCGAAACAACGGTTCGAGCACTTTTGTTACCCAAACCGCTTGACGAAATCAGGGACCCAAGAGACAAATTTTCCAACATGGACGAAGTATCTGCAGCTGCTGGCGTAAAAATTGTGGCACCAAATCTCGACGATGCGTTAGCTGGAGCTCCAATTTATGCGGTACCATCTCAAACCGAGCTGGCAAACTATGTAAATGAGGTTTCGGAAGAAGTACAGAAGATCCGAGTGTCAACTAACATTAACGGTGTGATTCTGAAGACGGATACTTTAGGGTCTCTAGAGGCAATAGCTGAAAATCTACAAAGAGAAAACATTCCAATAAGACTAGCCGACGTTGGCGACATTTCAAAAAGAGACATTGCAGAAGCCGTAGTGGTTAAGGAAAACGAACCCTTGTACGCAGCTGTCCTAGGCTTCAACGTAAAAATTCTACCTGATGCTATAGAAGAAGCTGAAAATCGGAAAATTCCAGTTTTCAGGGAAAAAATAATCTATCATTTGGTTGACGAATATTTAAAATGGATGCGGCAGGAAAAGGAAGCTCGAGAAAAAACCGAATTTGACAAGCTTACAAGACCAGGCAAAGTTAAAGTTCTTTCAGGATATATCTTTAGAAAAGCCAAGCCAGCCATAGTTGGAGTTGAAGTTTTAGCTGGAAAAATCCAGCCCAGAGCACGACTGATTACTTCAGATGGGAAAGGAGTGGGAGAGATACTTCAGATTCAAGAGAAAGGTGAGGCAATTTCCTCAGCTGAAGTTGGGAAACAGGTTGCTATCTCAATGGATAAACCTGTCGTAGGTCGCCACTTCAACGAGGAAGACATACTCTATGTTGAAGTTCCAGAAGATCACGTGAAAAAATTACTCTCGAAATTTCAAGACAGACTAAATCAAGATGAGCTGGACTGTTTAAACGAATACATCGAAATAATGAGAAAAACAACACCATTCTGGGGTTCATACTAATAGAATGGTAAACTACGTGTTTCCTTTTTATTCTCCTCTTCTCCTCCAATATATGAAAAATCCCACAGCAGAAACCGTTGCACCTATCGCAGCTGCAATATATAGGAGGTTCTGGAAAATGAAGGAAACTAGGACGTTCAACCACGTATCATTGACCACAAATTGTAGAGATTCGCTTGTCGAAGGCAAATACACATCGTCTCCTGCTAAATACGCCTGTACTTTCCAAGTTCCTGGCAGCTGGGGTGTAAATTCAATACTGAATGTTCCTTCAGAATTTACGTAAGTATATTTTTCGATGATGGTAGAATTGGGCATCATAAATGCCAACTTTATAGGTTTCCCCGTATTAATGGGGTTGACATTACCTGTGATTGTGATTTTGCCTCCCAAATCTATTATGTCTTTAGACATTGAACAATTAAGTAACGTTGGAACCTTCTGAACAACGAACTTTTTTTGATCACCTGAGGCTGCAAAATGAGTTTCATCACCTTGCCAATACGCCGAGACTGTCCAATTGCCAATTTTTTCAGGCATGTATAGATCGGTGAATGAGCCATTTTGGTTAACTGTCACGTATCTGATGGCTTTTTTGTCTCCACAAGTATAATTAAGCATTATTATAGCTCCTGCAACTGGCATTTGACCTGAGACTTCAACTTTTTCATTAGCAAAAATTATGCTCTGGTGTAAGAAGATTGTTAGATTAGGTTGATCCTTTACTTTGAAACTTCCTTGACCCTCAGCTTCGTTTCCAGCCATATCTGAAGCTGAAATAACATAATTTATTGTTGTTCCAGCTGGCTGTGCTGGAATTGTACACTTATAGGTCTGATTGATGACATTACTCATCGAAGTCGAAGTAACAGTTCTCCAATTGTCACTTGTATATTTCAACAAAACTGTTTTTAAAGAATCCTGATCTTTCACATCTACAAATAATATAGTCTCATTTCCTGCAACAACAGTTGAAATTGGGTTCAGAATGCTGATTTCAGGAGGATTGAAGTCGGTCTTTATCATAAACTTTATCAAACCATTCCCATTTTCGCCAATCAAAACAAGATGATATAAGACTGTGTCTCCTTTTGATGGAGATGAATAGTTAATGACCATATCGTCTCCAAAGTACTCGCAGCTTGCGGTTGCTGATGAAATCTTAAATCCATCATCTTCTAAGTTGTACCCTCCATACAATCTTGAAGTGTCTAAGTTACCATATAGACCAGGTTCCCAAGCTACTGGTTCACCATTCATCAGATTTCCAAAGTTTTTGCTGGGATTCGCCATAACGTAAAGCCTAGCTTCATACATGTCTAGCGTGTTTGGGACATCAATTAATACTTCAACTCTGCTACTGTTCGTCGAAAACTCATAGGCCCAAGTGGTATTGTATACGTGTTCAAAATTGACTTTGCCAGTAATATACCGTTCGTGCCATCTATTGCATTCGACATTTTCAATAAGCATGAAGGTCGCAGCAGATTCTCCACGGCTTTCCTTAAGGTCATTTACAATAAGGAAACTATAGTTCCCAGAAAGCTTTGGCTTGAAAAACGGATCATCGACAGTTGTGCCTAAATGTTCAGGAAGCCCTGCTGCCTCAGTATGAAGGGTCTCAAGATTACCTTTCGGATCATAAACATATATGTCATAGTCAGTTAGGGTTCCAATCCAATCTCCGTAAAAATAAACATGATAGACAGAATCTCGGCTTAGAGTATAAACGAAGGTCCAATTGCAGCCTACAGGAATCTGAGAGGCATTTATTTTAACAGGATAAACAGGCTTCTGTACATAAGTCCAGTTACCAAGATTATACGGGATATTTAGTGTTCTTGACGCACTAACTGTAATGTTTGGCATGAACTCTACGTTGACATAAACGAATATTAGGATCAACAGAATTTTCAAGACTGCTGCATCTTGCTTTCTAAACAACCACAGTCCTTCCCTGAGTAATAACACGATATCGTAAATATGATTTGAAAACAGTTGCTGACGCCTAAAATAGTTATGAACAAAACGTCTATACGGTGAAATCGCTTTTTGAAATGAAGATGAAAACTTATATCTTAATATTTTTCTTTCAAAAATGGGGAATACGAATCAGCCGAAATCCGAGATCTTAGCTGCCCTTCAATATCAAGCAGGTCACTAGCTAGGAGCCACTGGCTTTTTTGCCACCATTCCTACGCTGAATATGAAGCCACAATTCGCACACTCAATTGTATATCGGCCTATTGACTTCAATCTTCTCGAACGGCATTTTGGACAGCTTAGCTTGGTTACAAGCTGTTCGACTGATTCGTCTAACGCAAAAAACATGGTGGAAGGTTTAAAGGCTTTTATAGCGATATAAAGGATTATCAGTACCGCAACAGCTGCAAACAACAGTATTATGTAAGTTATTAGCTCGTTGATTTTGCTTGTCTCCTATATGTTTTAAGTGTTTACTCACTGAATAGCTTTCCAAAGAATCCTTTCTTAGGTGGTGCTTCCTTCTTAACTTCGACTTGTTGCCCCTCTCCTGTTGGAGCTGCCATTGCACCGATAGGCGGAAGTTCTCCTATAAGGAATGGACTTTCGACTCCTGCTAGGACCACTGTTGCACGCATTGTTCCTTGCATTGCGCTGTTGACTCTGGCGCCCCATGAGACCCTTGCTGTTGGAGATATTCTGCTTATGACCAATTCTCCTGCTCTGTTGACGTCCTCCAAGGTCATGTCGTCGCCGCCTTCAAGGTGGACCAGTGCGCCCTCAGATTTCCTGATGTCACCAATGTCAAGTAGTTGTGCGTTTAATGCTCTTTCTACTGCATCTTCGACCTTTGTGTCTCCTTGCCCTTCACCAACACCCATGGCGCATACTCCGCTTCCCATCATGATCGCTTTCAAGTCTGCAAAGTCAAGGTTTACAAGGCTTGGTGTGGCGATGGTTTCAGCAGTGTTCTTTATGAAGGTTGCGATGAGTTCGTTGGCAACTGCGAAAGCTTCTGAAAGTGGCAAGTTTCCTGCGACTTTTCTGAGCCTATTGTTGTCAATGACAATTACTGCATCACATACCTCAACCAGCCTTTTCAGACCTTCCTTTGCTTTTATAAGTCGAGCCCTCTCAACAGAGAACGGTGTGGTAACAACCGCCAGCGTCAAAGCACCCATTTCCTTAGCCAACTTAGCTACCACGGGAGAAGCACCTGTTCCTGTTCCACCGCCAAGACCTGTTGTAATGAAGACGAGTCCCATGCCTGATATTAGTTTCTCAATTTCCTCTAAGCTTTCCTCGGCAGCTTTGGCGCCCTGTTCTGGAAACCCTCCGCATCCTAGACCGCCAGTTACCTTGTATCCTAAGAGTACCCTTTGATCAGCCTTTGTAATGCTTAAGTGCTGAGCGTCGCTGTTCAATCCGTAGACTCTTGCGCCTGAAACTTCTTTTCCCTTCATCCATGATATAATGTTACACCCAGCTCCACCGATTCCTAAAACAGCTATCTGCGGGATAGCTTCTCTAGCTATCTCTTCAATACTTCGCTCCATTTTTTTATCTCCTTTTATCTTAATTTTTTATTTTCCATAAGCTCGATTTTTATTTATACAATCGTAGATATAAAGCTTTCCAAGAGTATATCTAGATTAAATATATTAGTATACTATATTAGAATATTAGAGTATTGCAAAATGGTTAAAAAATACAAATGTAGAAATGATTTTTAGAAACCATAAAGTAAAGTGAAAAGTGAATTAAACAATAACTTTTATATACTAAAAAAGCGAAGTTTTTGCTGAGGAATCAGTCTTGGCAGAACAACCAGTAGAAACAAAAGATTATGAAGAAATTGTTGTTAAGCTTGCCCTTTCAAAAGACTACCTAAAAAAGCTCGACCAGCTTATTGACATAAAAAGAATTTTTTCAAGTAGAGCTGAGGCTTTGAGAAGATCGCTTGAGCTTCTCTTTGAAAAATACCAAGACTCACTAAAAGAGAATTAACGCCATATTAACAAAAAATCTGGAATTTCCCAAGAAATATCAACAAACAATTTTTTTTGTTTCTATATGCTTCTATTAATCGTAATACTCTTCTTTTTCTGAGAAATTCTAATTTAAAGCATGCGTTGTTATTCAGTTCTTACTACAAAGGTCCTTAATGTAATTTAGGGTATTTTTCAATGACTTGTCAATCTCGGAGTTAGCTTCATATTCCATAATTAAGTATCCATTATAATGTATTTTTTTTAATGCATTAATGAACTCTTCAAATTTAATAATTCCTTTTCCTGGAGGTAGCCTTTCATTGTCTGCTAAGTGGATGTACGCCAATTTTTTATTTGCCTTATGAACACATTCTCTAAGAGGGTAGTTTTCTTGGTGTACATGATATATGTCAATCATAACAAAAATATTGTCTTCCCCAACTTCGTCAAGCATGCGTAGCGCGTCATCAACATTATTTAACAATTGAGCATGTTGTTTACATGCAAATTCAACAACAAACGTTTTATTATACTGTCTGCAAAGTTTACCCACGTTTTTTAGGCTATCTACTGCCATTTTCCATGCATCATAGTACGAGGTCTCCAGAATAGATCCTTGAAACGCCCATCCTGCCTGAATAATGTCGCAGTCAAGTTCATTGGCGATTTTCATACATTGAGTCAAATATTCAAAGGATTTGCTCCTTACCTTTGGCTTGGGAGATGTAAGGTAAAAATTATGCGTAACGTACAAATGTCTCGTACCAATCGCAGCAACCTCTATGCCCCATTTCTGTAAAGAATTCTTGATTAAATCTACCTTCAAAGCAGTGGGCCACTCTTTAAAGTTGAGTTCAATGCCTTGATAGCCAATTAGAGATGCCTTCTCCACAATTTGTTGATGTGACAAACCAGAGTTCTCGT
Organism: uncultured Candidatus Bathyarchaeia archaeon; assembly: GCA_964584965.1. Classification (GTDB taxonomy): domain Archaea; phylum Thermoproteota; class Bathyarchaeia; order Bathyarchaeales; family DTEX01; genus JAGTRI01. The sequence continues at coordinate 62,082 of CAZPBM010000025.1, forward strand.
ACATTACTGTACTAAAGCCAAGTTTCAAATTGTCCACCAAAGAAAGAGATTGTAATTGTTATCATAAATCATATTACAATATAAAAAATTTGAAAAAGAAAAAAAGGAATTTCAACTAATAATAGTTACAAACTATAGACGGAAGAATTTGCTATATCATCTTCTTTAGTTCATCCAGCCATGGGTATAATTTCTTTAACCTTTTCATTGCTTCTGCGACTTTTTCTTCGGGATATTCGTAGGGCAACAGTTTTCCACTAAAGTAGTCTGCGTAAGCCTGCATGTCGAAATATCCATGTCCGCACAGTAAGAACATTATTGTCTTCTTTTCTCCAGTCTTCTTGCATCGTAAGGCTTCATCGACAACCCCTTTAATAGCGTGGGCAGGTTCAGGAGCTGGAATTATGCCTTCGGTGTTTATGAAAATCTTAGCTGCATCAAACACTTCAACTTGGTTGTAAGCCTTTGTTTGCATCTTCTTTTCTGAGACTAATCGGCTTATGGTTGGAGCAATTCCGTGATAACGAAGCCCTCCAGCGTGAATTGGAGCAGGAATAAAGTCGTGCCCTATTGTGTGCATCGGAACCAAGGGAGTAAGTCTTGCAGTGTCTCCATGGTCAAAAGTGTATTCTCCCTTAGTAACTTTTGGGCAAGCAGTTGCTTCAGTAGCTACGAATTGTACGTCTTTAGGAGCTTTTCCAGAAACTTTGTCATAATAGAATGGCCAGAAAAGTCCTGAAAAGCTGCTTCCACCACCTATGCAGCCATAAATTACATCTGGATAGTCGTCTATGGCATCCATCTGCTTCTTTGTTTCTAATCCAATCACCGTCTGGTGTAATAATACGTGGTTAAAGACGCTTCCTATGCCATACTTCACCTTATCATTCTTAAGAGCATCCTCAACAGCTTCGCTTATCGCTATTCCCAGACTGCCAGGATTGTCAGGATCATCTTTCAGGATTTTTCTTCCACTCTCTGTTTGTTCGCTTGGGCTTGCGTAAACATCAGCACCATAAGATTCCATCATTATTCTCCGATATGGTTTTTGATTATAGCTAGCCTTTACCATGTAGACTGTACATTTCAGCCCAAACAACATACAACCAAATGCCAATGCTGAACCCCACTGTCCAGCACCTGTTTCAGTAGCCATACGTTCTGTGCCTTCCTTCATGTTGTAGTAGGCTTGGGCTACAGCAGTGTTCGGCTTGTGGCTTCCAGGAGGACTTACACCTTCGTACTTGTAGTAGATCCTAGCTGGCGTCTTCAAAGCCTTCTCAAGCGCAACAGCTCTGAAGAGGGGAGTTGGCCTCCAAAGCTTGTAGACTTCTCTCACTTCGTCAGGAATATCGATGAATCTTTCTTTACCGATTTCTTGGCCGATAATTGCCTTGGGAAAAATCAATGGAACTATTCCAGGTCCAGGTTGTCTTTTGTCCGGTTCAATTGTTGGCGGCAAGGGCTTAGGCAAATCAGGAATAATACTGTACCATTGTTTCGGCAGTTCTTCTTCATCCAAAAGTATTTTTCTTTGCTGCATTTATTTCGCCTGTGTTTCGATTTGTTGATTTTCTATAGGAAAGAAATGTCATATTTAAATCTTATTAGTACATTTTTGTACATAATAATGAAGAACTACAAAAACTCAAAACGACCACATCAAAGAACAACAGCATAACAACAAAATCCAAAGAAGAGATGCAAATTAGTCAATACGTCTGATAATCATCTCAATTTGAAATTTTTCAAAACTGGTGCGACCGCCGAGATTCGAACCTCTAGTTCTGGTGCCCTCACTCTTGTTTTTCGTTTTTGTTTTCATATGAGGACACCGTTTAGAGGTTATGGCAGCGGTTTAAGTTAAAGTTTTCTAGTTTTGGCAATGCCTTTGCCAAGGCTGTGCCATCATACTCGTTGCTTTAAAGTTTTCATTCTTTCATTCGTTAGGGGCTCCAAGTTGGCAGGTTTGGATAGCTGTGATGAGGTAACAGAGTTTCTTTCTATTTTGAAGGCTGGGACTCGCGGCGTTTATGCCGCAGGGCTGAAGCTTTTCCAGCAATACTATTCCAGCAGAGGGTCAATAAGGGGCTTCTTGAACTGTGTGGAGTGTGAACGTTTTTTACCTAGGCATGCAAAGAGGCGCATAGCCACTGAAACACTTAACGGCTTTGCGGCTTGGCTTCAGAATCGCGGCTATGCACCGAAAACCGTCAGAGTTTATGTTGGGGCTGTTTAAAGCCTAGCCAAATACTATAATATACCCAAGTTGAAAAGTCTGAGCGTGAAAGAAGGGCAAAAGAACTTCTAGAAACATTTGGACTTTACGACCGCAGAAATAATAAAGCCAAAGGTTTTTCAAAGGGAATGAAGCGATGTCTCACAATTGCCATGGGTTTAATGAACAATCCACAATTGCTTTTCTTAGATGAGCCAACATCCGGGCTGGATGTTCAAAGCGTCTTAATAATAAAGAATGTAGTTAGACAACTTAACAAGACAGGTGTGACCATCTTCTTAACAACGCACGATATTGAGGAAGCAAATGTAACGTGCGATAGAGTTGCAATAATCCACAAAGGAAAGATAGCGGCAATAGACACTCCGGAAAGGCTTAAGAAAACCATTCAAAGCGTCCAATCAATAAAGTTGCATTTGGCAAAGTTTCACAAAATATCATGACGGAACTTGAAAGTGTTCCCACAGTGAGCGAGGTTCGCAAGGAAGGGGACAAGTTTAGGCTTTATACAAATGATCCTGCAACGGCACTATCGGGAATATGGGAATACGCAAAAGCCAACAGTTTAAAGCCAATAACTATCAACACGCTTGGACCAAGTCTGGAAGATGTGTTTGTTAGGCTCTGGGATTAGATGTAAAGACTGAAAGGAGGGATTTTCATGTTTAAAGGCAAGTTTTCTACGGCGCCATTAAAAGCTGATTTGAGCGCTTCTTGGGCAATCGCGAAGAAAGACATGCGAATTTACTATATTAAACCTGGAACTTTGATGTTTGCAATACTGTTTCCTCTTTTTATGTTTCTTTCATTTGCTGTTGGCAAAAACGCCCCAGCTGCAACTTTGATTCCAGGATTAATCTCCATCACCATTTTGTTCAGTGCGTCTTCAATCGGTTCAATGGTTATTCCTACAGAAAGACGAGTGAAAACTTTTGAAAGACTATTATCTGCCCCTATATCGTTTTATTCGATTATACTAGGTAAGACTCTGGGAGGCTTCCTCTTCAGCTTAGCCATAGCAATCGTGCCACTGCTGATTGGACTTGCATGGTTTGGAACACAAATATTTAGCCTTCTCGGATTAATCTTGGGCTTAGCGTTGCCCACCTTTTGCTTTGCCACGTTTGGAATAATGTTTTCATCCTTCCCAACTGAAAACCCCGGAGACATAATGTTATTACTCAATTTCGTTTGTCTTCCACTAATATTCATCAGTGGACTCTATATACCGATTAAAAGCCTACCAGATTGGGGGCAAGCCATCGCGGCATTATCGCCCCTAACCTATGCCAATGACCTAATCAGATACGCGTTAGAAGCAAAAACAACCTATAGCCCAGCGCTAGATTCTATAATGCTGTTACTGTTCACGGCAGTCTTCCTATACATTGGCAGAAGATTAGACAAGAAATTCCGAAAATAATGGGAGGTGAATGAACAGTGGCAAAAATGGTAGATTTACACAGCCTCATCGAGTTTTCTGAGAAAAAAGGTGCATTAACCACTATGGAGGATCGTCAACGCGTGAAGAAAAACGTGCTGGAGACGAGAAATTTCAACGTAGTGTCAATTTGTCTTGATAGTGATCAGGAGATTCCTTCTCGACCAGAACCTTACGACGTTTGCTTCTACATTATCGATGGCAATGGCACATTCACGGTAGGCAACGAAAAATTTGATTTGACCAAAGGCAACATGATTTTCGCTCCAGCCAACACAGCGCGAGGCATCAAAAGCAAAGAACGCTAATCGTGTTGGGAGTTTAGGAAGCACATTAAGAGAAAACGCGTGCATTAGCTGTTTTTTGCATAGCATGATAAGTTAACTCCATCCATAAGTTAATGAAGATGTTAAAGTAAATGCCTTCTCTTCGAGGTTTTTGGCTTGGTATTTCAAGCAAACCTATACAAAATCCACCTAATAGAAGCAAAAACACCAGAAGAAACAATTGAAAAAACCAAAGAAATCCTAAAATAAAACTAGACACACTTTTAGACGCTTTTCACACTCTTCCTCATAGCAGCATCACAAGACTTGCAAACATAATAGTCAACAACAAGTTTAAACTCCCCAGTTTCACGATCCAAAACCTTCTTGTAAACAGGAACAGCCTCACCCTCAGAAAGCCGTCGGCCACAAACACGACAAACAAGCCTCCCACCTGACATAACACACACCAACCAACCTATGGAAGTTTTAAACCTAAAAATTCTCTCATTAACGATAACTAATAGAATGCCTCGATTAAAGGGTTTTAGATTGATAAAATTGAAGTTTGATATGTTGAAGATGTTCTTGTCGCCAACTCGCGAGAACATACTGTTCTAATGTTTTGGAGGGTTATCAAACACCGGCGAGCTGAGAAGTAGTTAACGAATTGATGCGTCGCCGCTCCCGTTTATGATATAGGCTTGAATAAAGTGGCGTTGCACACGGACACCGGCAAGGGATTAAGCGTTGAAAAATACATTTCCCGCACGCGCGAAGCGTTTTTTAAACATATTTAAATATTTTAATTTCGCTAGATAACTCGGGAACGGGCAAAATGTCTGAATCTAAAATTGATAAGCGGCTTATGCGGCTTGCGAGTTCTGGGCTTTGCCCCCATGAGGATCCGGCGAAATATGCTGTGGAGTTAAGAAAGCTTGCAGACAGCGTAGCAAGAGCTGATGAAGCAGAAAAGTATTGCAGGGTTTTTAAGGCGTTGGCAGACACTACTAGGCTTAGAATATTGAAACTTTTAAATGTTAGAGAGATATGCGTTTGCGAAGTTATGATAGCACTAGACCTAACACAGCCCACGGCTTCCCATCATTTGAAAATACTGGAAAATGTGGGGCTTGTAAAAAGCAGAAAAGAGGGCAAATGGGTTTACTACAGCATCGCAAACCCAAAAATTATGGAAACATTAGCCAAGTCGGATTTTGTTAAGCTTTAACGGTATCCATACTTCTCTCTTAATTCTCTCAGCATCTGTTTAAGTTCCTGCCTAGATGGAAAGCTGATGGCGCCAACCGGACAGCGGGGTCTGCATGACTCGCAGCCTACAAGGCAGTCATAGGGTCTTGCAACCACTGCCTTCTCTCCTTGTTTTTCATAAACATGTTCGTGGCAGAATTCAACGCAGATTCCGCAACCCGTGCAAAGCTCATGGTTGATTGTCGGATACCACTTAATTTCTTTTCGCGGTATCCCTAGATACGTCCTCTCCTGGCTCAAGCTTCTCAGCTTCTAAAAGTTACGGTTAAACGCCATTGTTAGGGGGTGGTTGTAGTGTATCCATATTTCTTCCTTAGCTCTCTAAGCTGACGCTTTAATTCCTCTTGTGATGGAAAGATTATGGCTCCTGTTGGACAGCGTGGGGCGCATGATTGGCTTGGAACATTGCAGTTGTATGGGTCGTCAACAACCACTTTGTCGCCTACACGCTTGTACACTTTCATGTGGCAGTACTCGACACAGAAGTAATCGCATACCTTTGGGTTGCATTTGCTGTAGTCAATTGTCGGGTACCATTTAATCTCTTTTCTCGGCAGTCCGAAGGGATTCTGTGGAGCCATAACTTTCGGTCCGTAGTATCGTTCCTCAGCGAGGTACTTCTCCTTCTTTTCCTCGCCCATTTTAATCGCCAACCACCTTTCTAACGGCTTCTTCAACCTTTTTCATAGCCTCAGACGTTTCCATGTTTCTTAAATCCAGAGAAACCACTTGCTTGTCAAAGTCTAAGCCTTTTTCTGCAAGGGCGTCCTTGAACATTTTCCTCTGCATTCGCGGGTCGCATCCGCCTATGATAAATATTTTGTCCTTATCTGTCTCCTTCAAATAATCCCTGAAAAAGTTGTCCCCGTCGGTGACGCATAGCTGGGGATGGATGATGGCATACTCCACGTCAAGCTCGTTTCTAACGAAGTTTATAAGCTTCCACAATTCCAGCTTTGCAAACCCTGGACATTCACCAGTGCAGAAACACATTATGAATCTGGGCAATTTCCTTTCACCCATACACTTTCACCTTGGATAGAAATGACATATTAAAATATTTAAATTTATTGTTTTGAAATTATCCCTTCGCATGGAAATTTGCATTAAATTTTACATATTTTACCATTAAATTGTCCAGTATGAGCATATAATTAGGTCGTCCCGCTTAAACTGCTCCTTTAGAAATTTTATCATATCTTCCTCTTCTAGGTAAAGGTTTCCCTTCCCATCCCGCCTTAATGGAACACCCGTCTCCTTGAGCCCTTCACCACCCCCTTGGAGAATCTGTCAAAACATAGTAGGCTGGTCCAGCCGGCAATATAAGCCTCAAATTTATCAGTTCCCTTTTTGGTGACAAGCCGTTCTGCTCAATGTTGTAGACTATGGCTTTCGGCTTTAGGCTTTCAGCTAGCTGCTTAAACTCAGACCAACTTCTAAGCTTTACAACGCCCTCGCCTGAACCTTCTTTTGGCTGCAATGTCGTACTCCCTTGAATAGTAGTTATTTCCTATTTATGGGAAGAGTTCTATCTCCTTTTTGGCTCCGCACTTCACACATACAAGCCTAACGTGGGACTTGTCCTCTGTTAGGCCTTCAGCCTTCCATTCGTGGTCGCATGAGGCTTTGTCTTCTTTTATTTCGTTCATTTTGGTTCCTCAGCGTAAACTTCATATTCAAAAATTTAAATTTATTGTTTTCAAGCATAACTGAACAAACATGCGTCCACTCTTATTAACGGTCATTCACAGCAAAAACCCATAAAACTTCACTCGTCAGTATTCGCATTTTTGTCTATTCTATCGCGATGACTAAAAGAAAATAGATTTGAATATTAGCTTGAACACGGTGGTTTAATAGATCATTCAAGCCTTCGTTGAAGCACTTTCGATCCTGCAACCAATAGGATGAAGGCGAATAAGGCCAAAATCAGAATGTCCATCAGGTAAGTGATCGTTGGTGCGGGGTCATTTATTGAAATTCTCAGTGCCTCGACGGAATAGGTGAGAGGCAAAAGACGGGCGATGATTCCAAGTTGGGTTGGCATGAGTTCTAGTGGCAGAAAGGTTTCGGAGAGGAATGCCATTGGAAATCTGAGAAAGTTGGAGAGCATTTGGGCTTCAGGAACCCATTTTGCATAGGCAGAAATCAGGACGCCAAGCGCTGAAAAAGTCAATGAAGAGAATGCGATGGCTATGAAAACTAGCAGGGGATTCGCTATAAATGTTCCAGAGATAACGGTTAACGGAACAAGAACTGCGGTTGCAAGGATGAGTCCGAAGAATAAGCCTGCTAAAGTTTTTCCGAAGAGTATGATGAAGAATGAGACTGGCGCTGCAAGCAGCCTTTCAAACGTGCCGGTCTGCTTTTCAAGAACCACTGCCACCGCTTCAATTGAGGTTGTTCCGAACAAAATTACGAGGGATGTTAAACCTGAAACAATCAGTGAGGAGTTTATTTGTCCGGCGATTGAGAATGCGATAAACAATGAAACAGGCATTAAAAGGCCATAGGTAAAGTTTGGAGCTTTAAAATAGTAGACTCTGGCGTCTTTCTTTGCTATGTAAAATGCTTTAGTTAGACTTTGGATCCATGTTCTAGCCAAGGCTTTCCCCCTTCTTAGCATGTTCTTTTTCGATCGCCATAACTTCTGGGCTTAAACCTGTAATTTTAACAAAGGCATCCTCCAAGCTTGGTTTCAAGGTGTTAATGGAAACAATTTTCAGGTTATTTTCCCTGCAGAAATCAATGAGCATTGGGACAACTTCAGAGGCATCCTCAACGTAAAGCCTAAACTTGTCCCCAACCCGTGAAACGCCACTCACATACTTCAAATCCTTCAGCTGGTCTTCCACGTCTTTAGATGGGCTAAAAGACACCTCTACCACATGTTGCTCCTCAGCCTTTGCCTTAAGCTTTTCCGGGCTGTCCAAGGCAACTATTTCGCCCTGATTAATTATGGCGATGCGTTGACAGAGCTGGTCAGCCTCTTCAATGTAATGTGTTGTGAGAAAAATTGTTACGCCGTTCTCGTTAAGCTGCTTTAAAAGAGCGCGAATCACCCTTGAGCTTTGAACATCAAGGCCATTGGTAGGCTCATCTAGGAAAACTATGCGGGGTTTATGGATTAAGGCTGCCGCTATCGTCAATCGTCTTTTCATGCCTTTTGAAAAATTGCCCACCTTGTCTTCGCGTCGTTCATAAAGCCCAAAAAGCTTGAGAAGCTCAGCCGCCCTTTTACCACACTCACTTCTAGGCACACCGTAAAGTTCAGCCGCAAAAACAAGGTTGTCCCAAGCGCTCATCTCATCATAAACGTTAGAGACTTCCGGCACAACCCCTACAGATTCCTTCGCCTTTATAGATTCATGAATAATGTCGTGGCCAGCGATCAGGGCTTCACCAGACGTTGGCTTTGCCTGTCCAGTAAGCATTCGTATCGTAGATGTCTTGCCAGCTCCATTAGGACCCAATAATCCAAAAATCTCACCTTCAAACACTTCCAAGTCTACATGGTCAACAGCTAAAAAGTGCCCGTACTGCTTAGTCAAGCCCTTCGCTTTAACAATTGCCTTCATTTACTATCTCCATTTGCAACACTAATATGAGACCACTTCGTATAATATTGGTGTTTATTTATAATTCAGTTCCCTCCTAAAATGGGCTGCAAAAAGAAACAATGCAAAAACAAGTAAACACAACCCTAAAGAGAACACGCATTAATCTTCGACGTTCCGTTAAGACACTAATAGAAGGGTTTTTATGCGTAAAAGGTCTTGAGTTCATTAGTAGCAACATCTTTATGTAGCAAAGTTTTTAGGCATGTGGCGTGTAGCGCGATTTTGGAGCTAAAGCGGTTTAGCTCCGTTCAAGGTAAATGGGGGAAACCTATATGCCCAAGAAGGGAAAGAAGAAGGCTAAAGAGAAAGTTGAAGAAAAGAAAACTGAGGAAAGCAAAACAACATGCTGCCAATAAATTCCTTCGCCAATCAACCAACAATAATCCCCAACCCTATTTTTCTGCACACCCTGTTTTTCCAACAACGGATATTAGGCAGTATTCATCCTTGAACTGGACGCATCCAACGGTCATCCCCAAGAGTTCGCCCGGACGTAGGGCCGCCTCGAAGAGGACGCTGACCAGCGCTTTATCCCTCTCGTTCTCAGCTGCAGCCATCATAGCCCTAACCTCTTCGATTGTCAACAGGGATTCGGGCTTAACTTGGTTGTCCTTATCATCCCTCGTTCTAACGCTAAACCAAGCGACCTCAGGCGGTATGGGCGTCTTCTTGGCGCAGCTCCCAAACTTGGCGTACTGGACAAGCTTCCTAACAACAAGCCTCAAATCATCCTTCGTGCTCGTCCGGTAAGACTGGCTGTTTATCCACCCCCACAACACCCTCCACGTCCCTTACCGAAGCACTTGAAGGATCGAACGGACAATTCCTGAATATCTTGCACAAATGGTTCGCGACTTTGGCCACCCTACCCTCAGAAAGCCCCAACGCCAGCAAATGATCTACGAAAGCCAGCAATAAATCAGAATGCCTCAGCTGAGCAAGCCTGCTGCTGGTGCTCTCAAGCCTCTTCGAATATCCATGAACGTCGATCATTTCAGAAGTCTCTAAACCCGAAGACTTAAAAATCCACTCTATGGTTAGCGCACCAGAACTAGAGGTAATGGTGCGGCCGCCGGGATTTGAACTCGGGCTGTCGGCTTTCTTCTCCTAAATTGATTGGGAGGCCGGCGTCCTAACCAGGCTAGACTACGGCCGCTTCTAGTGATTATTATGAAGGTTTGTTTAAAATTTTTGTCCATTTTTTCGATTAAGATGGGTATTCACATTAGGGGTAATTTGTCTATTAAAGCATAAATATCATGAATTTTATTATTGCTTATTTAATGTGTTGCGTCAACAAACTGTAATGTGGTCAATAAAGAGGCATGATGTAAAGCTAAGGAGTTTTATGTATGTGTGGAATTTTTGGGTGCGCATTGAAAGATGGTAAAGCTGCTCCTTTAATTCACGCCGCTCTTAAGAGACTTGAATATAGAGGCTATGATTCAGTAGGAGAAGCAACATTATTCAATGGCACCATGTACATTAAAAAAGATCAAGGAAAAATCGACGAAGTTCATAGAGAACTCAACCTCGACGATATGGAAGGAAACATAGGAATCGGACACACCAGATGGGCGACGCATGGAGCTCCCTACAAAGTAAATGCTCACCCACATACTGATTGCGAAAATAAGATCGCAGTCGTTCACAATGGCATAGTTGAAAACTTTCTAGAAATTAGAAGGGAACTTGAGGCATCAGGACACGAATTTAAGTCTAAAACTGACACAGAAGTTATTCCTCACCTTATTGAGGAAAACATGAAAAAAGGAATGATTCTCATAGAAGCTGTGCGTGAGGCATTAAAAGCCATTAAAGGTTCCTATGCTATTGCGGTTCTATCAATCTTTGAACCTGACACAATAGTATGTGCTAGAAACGAGAGTCCACTTATCATCGGCGTCAGTGAAAAAGGAACCTACTGTGCTTCAGATATTCCCGCTTTTCTTCCCTTAACAAATAGGGCGGTAATTCTTGAGAACGGAGAAATTGCCATAATAAAGTCTGATAAGTACGAAATCTGGAAAATAGAAGATTGGAGATCCATTAAAAGAGAACCCGAGCTAATTAAGTGGACTGCGGAGATGGCTGAAAAACAAGGCTACCCCCACTTTATGATCAAGGAAATATATGAACAACCAAGGTGTCTGAGAGACACTCTTAGGCTTCAGGATTTGTATCTTGATTTGATGGCGACTTTTCTAGATCGAGCTGGAGAAGTTTTTCTTGTCGCTGCGGGCACTTCATATCATGCTTGTCTTGCCGCCTCGTACATGTTTTCGGATCTCGCGTTTTTAGCGACGCATCCTGTGATTTCGTCCGAGTTCATTGAACAAGAAGGCATGGCAGTGAACATTAATAGCACAATCCTTGCTGTTAGCCAATCAGGAGAAACCACTGACACTTTTAGTAGTTCCGAAAGTGCTGTCTAGTTTTTTCGTTGTTTTTGTTGGTTTTTGGTTTTCTGTAGCAGGTTTTGAGATTTGCTGAATGGTTTGTGAGGGGACTCTAATCGTGGCTCTGTTTTGGTGGCTTCTTCGTGGTGTTGTTTGTATGTTTTATGGTGTAGGTGAGATGTTCGTGGTTAGGGTGGAGAATGTTAGTGGAGAGGGCGTAGTCTGACTGTGGGGAGGAGAAAAGTTCGTTGATGAAGGTTCACTTCATGCTGGTTTTAGGTCGTAGCGAGTTAGAGTGCAGAAGATGAAGTCTACAGTGAATTCTTTCACTTTTACAAGGGGTCTTTTCATTTGGTCTAGTGGAAGATTGCGTTTCTTTGCTTCTTTCATGTTGTGGAGGGTCCAGAGGTTCTCCAGGATGATGGCGTACTGGTGGTATATCTCCCGGACGATCTCATTCCTGCTTGTTGTCTTAGCTCTGAAGTCTTTCTCGACCCTGAAGCCTGTCTATATGCCCCACCTCCTTCGATAGTCCCGGGGAAGCGTCTGCCAAGCTCTCACGGCATTCTTGAATCCTAGGTTAGTGGCGAATGCACAGTAGAGTTCAAGGATGTTACTTAAGCCCTTCTTGTTCTTCCTCAACCTGTGGACTGTTAGGTTGAAGTTAACGGTTTCGCCGCCCTTCTTTAGGTTGAACCTTCTAACCTGTCCCGTGCCAGTCCTGTAATAGTCTAGAATCGCTTCCTTCACCCTGCTGTTTTTAGGGGCAGCAATCAGAAACTTTACGCCTAAAGCCTAAGTCTCTATGACCTCGCTAGAGTAGAAGCCTTTGTCTAAGAGTAGGAGGCGGATGTATACTCCTTGGCGCCTAGCCTCGGTGACGAGTTCCTCAACAATCTTAGTCTTCTCGCAGAGCTCCAGCGGCTTGACCAAGCGGCTTTTGATGACGTATCGGCGGCCATTTTCCACAATGCGGATGGCTGCGTAGCAGTGGAACCAGGTTGTTCCCAGCTTGTACTGTCCCTGAACAACGTAAGGAGTAGGCTTCCCATAGTATGGGATGTAGGTGAGGTCTATGGCGGTCACAGCCTTACTCAGAAAAGCACCCTTCCTTCTAGCCATGAATAACACGTTCTCATTCAACTTCTGAAGCATGGATAGAGCATCTCCTCTGCTCATCTTCTTTAGGCGGTAAAGGAACGTGTCGGCGTCAGGCACCTTTCCGAGAATGCGCTGACAGCGTAGACATCTCTCGAGGATCTCCAAGCCTCCCTCATCATACTCAGCTTCTAGGCTGAGGTACGTAAGCGACCACAAAACATCCCTCCCAGAGTAGACACAGTTGTACCTAGTTGGGACCACAAAAACCTTCAAAGCTAACTTGAGAGAAAAGGTAAAAACCCAAAGTGGCTCTATTGATACCGTGAACCATATGTCTCTGTTTCATAGTTTTCACAAGAGAGGCATATGGCTCACACCCACAAAAACTAACTCCCCCCACCCAAAAAACGCTCCTCAAAAAGCACTTTCGGAACTACTGACTTTGGCTGCTGTTGATTATGCTCGAAACCGTGCTGCAACAATACTTGGGTTGACTAATGTGGTTGGCTCCTCATTGACAAGGGTTTCGAGAGTATACATAGTTCAGCAGTCAGGTCCAGAGATTGGTGTTGCAGCAACAAAGACTTTTACGTCTCAGATGTCTGTTCTTGCTCAGCTCGCTTTAAGGGTGGCAAAGATTCGAGGAAAGATTGGACACCGCCAGATTGAGGAATTGGAAGAAAAGATTCGTCAAATGCCTGATATAGTTGAGCAAACAATTAAAAAGAACGATTCAGTTGCGAGGGAAGTTGCTAAGGAATTCAAAGGCAAACAAGTGTTCTTTTTCCTAGGTCGAGGAATAAGCTCCGCAACAGCGCAGGAAGCTAGGTTAAAGCTAATGGAAATTGCTTATGTTCCGTCGATTGCGTATCCAGCAGGTGAAAGCAAACATGGTCCAATAAGCCTCATTGAGCCTGGGTTTCCAGTAGTTTTCATATGCCCCAAAGATGAAACTCGAAAAACCATTATTGGGAACATAATGGAGATGAAGGCAAGAGGCGCCATAATAATTTCTGTTATCGAGGAGGGAGACGAGGAAATTAAGAGTCTTTCAGATAAATATTTCGAAGTTGCTGGTAGCCTTCCTGAAATACTTACACCAATTGCATTTATCACGCCCTTACAACTTCTAGCCTATTACATGGCAGTAGAAAAAGGACTCAATCCTGACAAACCACGAAACTTGGCGAAATCTGTAACAGTAAAATAAATAATGAGTCAATTTCTGAATTAAGCCTTGAAGCTAAATTCCTTTTGTCGTAAACTTACAAATAATATGAGTCTGAAGAAATATTAAGTTGTGGTTTCTCCCTAAGTTATATTTGTACTTGTTGTTTTTATATTGCATATCTGAAATTAGACTAAAAAAGGGGATGGTTGTTGTACGATTCGTGGGAAAACTTGATACGGGAACTCATAGGATATGGCGTACTAAAGACGCCAGCTGTCATAAGAGCGATGCGGATGGTGCCAAGACATCTTTTTCTGAAAGAAAAAGATAAAGCTGCAGCGTCAATTGATATTCCGTTACCCATAGGTTCAGGGCAAACTGTTTCTGCGCCACTTGGCTGATTTTATACGGTCAGTCAGGCGAGACATGGTTTCCATAATGAATGAAGCCCTGAAATTAGAAGTTGGCCACATCGTTCTTGAGGTTGGATCGGGGTGTGGATGGCATGCTGCAACTGTTGCTGAAATTGTGGCGCCAAGTAATGTGCCCAGAGAAAGGTGGGGCCATGTTTATTCAATTGAAATTGTTCCGGAACTTGTAGAATTAGCACAAAAAAATATAAATAACGCCAGTTACAACGAACGCGTCACAATAATCTGTAAGGATGGTTCTGAAGGTTATCCTGAGAAAGCTCCGTTTGATAGAATATACGTAACTGCTGCAGCGCCCTATATTCCTCCTCCTTTTAAGGATCAGCTAAAAAAAGGCGGCATCATTGTTATTCCAGTCGGAGCAGTTGGATTTTACCAGACGCTTCTTCGTTTAACGAAACTTAACAGCGATTTTAAAGAGGAAGACCTTGGTGGAGTCGCCTTTGTTCCCCTCGTTGGAAAACATGGACACAAGTTCTTGCATTAACTTTCTATTAATCATATACACCCTTTGTGGTGTATCTTATTTGTGCTTAGCGATTACGGAAAAATTATATGTTCGAAGTGTGTTTACCAATCCATTGTTGAGGGAACCTTGTGAGCGCTGATCTTTGGTTTTGGTTAATACTTATTTCAGCAACTGTTGCTGTGGGATTAATCATGGTTCTAATCATGGAGCGGGAAAAAGAAAAGCCACCGCAAGAGGAGCCTTCAAAGCAAGGTAAAGTGAAAACAAAGGTCTCTTTACCTCAGACCGTTCAGAAGTCGATTTCCACAGAAGTAATTTCAGAAGCTAAGGAGAAGCTTAGACTGCTTGATGTTGAAAGAGAGATTCTAAGCGATGCAGTTAGAAGACTCTATGAAGCAAGCGCCGAGGGAAAAATCACTGAGGCTGAAAGAGACCAGCTTGTTCAAAAGTACAGTATGGACCTTTCCAGGATCAAACAGGGTATCGAAAAGGGTCAAACGATAGTCGCTTTGGATCATCTTGAAAAGGTTCGTGACGAACTTGTAAAAATGTTTACTGAACAATTCGAAGAAATAAACAAGAAAATCGAGGATTTAAGGTTAAAAGTCGGCTTGTTAGACCAGTCAACAAAAGAAGCAATCGCTTCCGAAATAAAAAAGGAACTTAGTCTCATAGATCAGTTGAAGAGTCAAGCGGAGCTACAAGAGGAAACCAAAGAAGAAGAGAAAGCAACGGAGCCTAGACAGGTCGCTGAAAGACCAGCTGAGGCAAGAAAAAAGGCAAGTAAGCCAAAACTCTCACCTGAACAGGAAGCAGGCGAGGCGGAGAAAAAGGTTGAGCAAATCTTAGCTGACGTGGAACAAGTTTTGAAAAGGCTTAGCCAAATGGAAGTTGAGGAGTAAATGGCTTGGAGGGAGTCAGCTAAAAAAAGAGCAGCTGTTGAAGCTATCAAACTGATTAAGGACGGGTATATTCTCGGTGTAGGCGCCGGCTCAACGGTTGCCTGCGCTTTGAGAGAACTGGGGCGAAGAATAAAGGAGGAGCACATCCATGTTTCAATTGTTTCAGCCTCAAGTCAAACTTCTCAGCTGGCAAGAGAATACGGGATTCCATTAACGTCTCTCAATGAACATTTAAGCTTGGACTTGGGTATTGACGGAGCTGACCAAATTGATGGAGAGTTGAACCTTATTAAAGGCATGGGAGGTGCTTTGACAAGAGAAAAAATTGTAGCTTCAGCCTCTAAGACATTCGTAATTATTGGTGACGAATCTAAGCTCACAGACACCTTAGGGAAAAATCAGCCTTTACCAATTGAGGTTTTGCCCTTCGCTTTGCCATTTGCCACATCCAAGATAGAGAAGATGGGCGGGCAACCAGTCCTGAAAAAAAGCATCTTAGGAGATGGTCCCTTTGTTACGGATAACGGCAACTACATTCTTAACGTTGACTTTGGAATAATCAAGGATCCGTGGCAGCTCGATCGAAAGTTAAAATCTATTCCAGGCGTGGTTGAGACAGGCTTATTTTTAGGCATGGCAGACATGGCGATTATCGGTACAGAAACTGGAATTAAGGTATTGAGGAAAAAACAATAGGGAATGCCTTGTGCCAACCATGGATTATTCTATTGTTCTGACTTCGTTTTTGAGCCATTGAAAATATTCTTTATTGCCTGCT
Organism: uncultured Candidatus Bathyarchaeia archaeon; assembly: GCA_964584965.1. GTDB lineage: Archaea > Thermoproteota > Bathyarchaeia > Bathyarchaeales > DTEX01 > JAGTRI01. The sequence goes on from CAZPBM010000025.1 coordinate 78,171, forward strand.
GTGATTGGCGTCGAGATTATTTCAGGCGTCTCGTATGTGTGGTTTTGAATTATGATTTTCTCAACGTCGAGAAAAAGTTCAGCTTTTGTCTTGATCAGGCATAGCCATTCTTCAGCCTTTTCGATTTGGCCTTTCCAACGGTAGATACTAGTGATTGGACCGACAATTTGAACACATCCAGCCATTTTTCTGTCGACCAAATCTTCCGCAATTTTTTCAGCTTGATCCTTGGTCTCACACGTTGTAAGAACCTGAACAAAAACGTCCATAAGCAAATCGCCTCCACAAAGGAATAGGTAGCCCAATTTATTTAAAATATTCATCAACAATGCTTTAAACAGTCTTCGACCTTATAATGCGAGAATAAATTTAAATGAAGCAACACAAACAAAGAATATTCAACAAACCCAGCCGGGGTAGCCTATTTGCGCTTGTAATAGAGATTTCCCCCGCAAATCCCCTTTTTTATTCAAGCGTTTTTTCTTGGAATCCGACCATTAGGTTGCTGAAGAATAAAAATGTGTGAGTGCGTGCGACGGAGTTATTAGGAACATTCCCTCAGAGTCCTTATTTCTTGTGTTATACTCTCAAGAGACCAAAATGAGTCTTTGTAGCATTTTTTAAACATGAGTATTCCAGTCAAGAAGTAAATTTGGCAAGGAGAGTTTCCTTGCAATTAGAAGCGCCAAAAAATATTAATCCTCTATAGACAAGTCATACATGATACTGAATGTTGACGAATCTGCCTATGGTCGACATGTATGTTTTTCCGTCGGTTATTAATTTGGGTCGAATGAATGCTTGGCAGTTGGAGCAGCAAGCAGAAACTATTGCTGCCAATCTGCAAACTCTGAGCCCTTTGATTAGTTTCCCTGTCAATTTAAGGCTATTTGAATATTACAACGCAAAGTTTTCAGAGAAACAAGTAAGACGCATTGATCAGAATTTCTTTGATTATAGCCGTGGGACGCGTTTTCGGTTAAACGTGCCGTTTCAGAACCCGCCGAGAAGATTAAGATACTTAATACAGAAGTTTTTCTCCGGGGATGTTTCCGGTGATATTGACGAAGCACTTTTTGCATATTTTCTTATTGAAGAAATGAATCTAAACTCCTCGTATATTGGTCATACAAGGCCAGACAAACGTGGAGGATATCTAACAACAGACTTTGTAATTTGGGACATTTCCTTTAAGCTGGCATCTATCCTTCAAAGAAACAGATATGCGCTTCCTTTGTTGGCAGAGGTCAAGGCATTTACTGGTCAAATTGATCCAGTTAGAATTAGTCATGGATTAGCCCAGTTAAAAATATTGATATCAAATAGTTCTTTGCTTGGGCTGCTCTTTCTGGCTATCAGAAATGAACAACGTCAAAGGTACGACTCGTATTTAGTTAGGGTGGAAAGATAGTGGAACACGATCTTAGTTTCATCATAAAGGCAATAAACGATATTAACAATAGTATTTGGTTAGGAGACTTTAAGAAAGCAGTAGAAATTGCTGATTTAAATTTGAGAATTCTCAGCAAACTCGAGATTTCTGAGCTACAAAGGACAGCCATTGAATTGAGAGAGATCATCTGGCAAATTAGGAAAGACTTAAAAGAAAAGGAGATAGAGAACAGAAGGCTCTGGGTAGCAGAACAAGTATCCAAAGAGATGGAAAAGAAAGAATTGAATGCTGTTAAGAACATTTTCGGTGTTTTAGCAATTCATTTGCTCAACTTAAGAGAAACAATAAGATACTTCATGGAAGCAACATCACAAGTAACCCTTGAAGATTCCTCTAAGAAGGATTTAGAAGAAGAGCGCTTCTTGAAGGAAACCAATAGATATCGTTATACTATTCAGCGTCTTCCTGATAAATGGGAAGTTAGCGCTATTTTGGACAAAACTGCTTCTTTGTGGGATTTGGAGAACCTTAGACGAGAGCTTTCAAACTATAATTTCTGGATAGAGGAAATACACAAAAGAAGACCATCAAGAACTTTCGAGCTTTACGCACAGGATATGTATGTTCAAGTTACTGGACAAGAAAATCAGGTTGAAATGTCAATATACACGCCTGCAACAACAGACGCTAGACAAAGAGTCAACAAAATCACGGAAACTATCCTTAAGCTTCTTGCACAATAGAAATATATTTGCGAGTTATTTGTAGTTGTTGAGCTATGGTGAAACTATTTATCATTTGATATTTTCGGTAGAAGCAAAATTTTATTCATATGTCATCGAGGTTTGTTAATGGCTGGTAGTTGTTTATATATTGTTAACATGGCCGATGTTAATGGTGATGATCTTTTAGGATGATCTCTCGTATCTTTTAATTGCGGTATCCCCTCGTGTTGTAAGGGAGTAATAGGCTCGCTTTCCCATTCCTACCCTGATTACCCAATTTTTGTTTCTCATTTCTTTCAGTGCGCGGACTACCGAGGGCGAAGGTCTGTCCAATCGCTCTGCAAGGTCTGTTGGCGTTAGTCTTCCTTTGCTAAGCTCTCTCAATATTTGATATTCAAGTTCCGTTGGAACTTCAACTTCTTTTTCTTCTCTGAACACGTGGTCGGGCGTTACCGTTTTAGATTTTGACTCGATGGCGTTTTGGATTGCTTCGTATGTCCTTTCTAACAATAGATATGTGTTTGGTGCAGATACGTTCAGGATAGCCTTTATAGTTTCTGATGGAAGAATTTCCTGGGTTGTTTTTAATGCTTTTTTCTCATGTTTTTTTATTTGGGACAGCCCAACAAAGGCTCGTTGATAAATTATCTTCTTAGCGTCTTCTTGTTTAGTTACTCCTGGGAATATCTCGACTTTTGAGAGCCTACGGACCGAAGAAGTTGTAGCTTCCTTGATTGCTTCTCCGAATGTATACGTCAAGGATATTATTCCTCTTTTTCCTTGGAACCATGCTTGATTTCCATCGAAGAAGTCTGAGAGAAGTGTGTCTGAACTAACTTTATCTAACTCGTCGATTGCAAATACTGGAAGAGATCCGTTCTCTTCCAAGTGATTGATGAGCATGTCCGCAGCATGCCGTGCATCTATCTTGACGGAAGTGAGTATTGTCTCGATATCAGGTTGATTAAGTTTGTTGACAAGCCATTTTATACCTTCTCCGCAACATCTGAGGCCAATACAAGAGGGGGAAAAATTAGTCCAAAAGCTTCTGTGATTTTTCGTGCGATCCACGGTGCGTATTTTTGTGTGCTTTCTTTAAGTATACCTTCTTTTTTCTTAAATTGTGAAACTTCCCAAACTCCAGAGATAACGGACCTATAAAATGCGTCATCAAGCTCTTTGATATTGGAAGCTGCCTTGGCTCCTTTTACTGTAATCGTTACTGGTATAATTTTAGTATCTCTCGAATTTGATAAAGCGTGCCATAATACTCCTTGCATTGCTGTTGTTTTACCGACTCCTCTCGTGCCATATATGGAAATCCTGCGTTCTTGACTAACTATTTTGGGTGTTTGTTGCATTGCGAAGCTTTCTATGTCGTGATAAAGTAAGGTAAACAGTTCATCTTCGTATGAGACCAGTTCTTTTGTCATGAATTGTTGTGCAGCGGTTAGAATGTAGGGGTATGGCATAATTAACATGATTTTAGGTTATTAATATATAAAGATTAAGTTAAAATTAACATTGTGAATTTTTTTAGGACTTATTGGCTTTATGTTGTGGAAAATGCCTTGAATCAAGATAAATACAAGATCACTGAAATATGTAACCCTTTTAATGTCTTCGCAAAAGTCGCCAAGAAGGAGTCAATTCTTCAATTCAAGATCCTTTAGAAGAATGGAAGGAATTCCTGAGAAATATACAAACTCAGCATACTTAGTCAATAACGATCATAATTTATTTTTTGTCATTGTTGTTTTTGTTCCTCTATTTGTGTTATCTGTTCGAAGACGTTTTTTAGGTGGGTTTGTTTTTGGTCTACTTCGCCGGCTTTGTTGTATGCTTTCTTGATGTGGTCGTATAGGGTGTTCCATTCTTTTTCTACGTCTTTGAGTGATGTGGAGAGTTAGCAACGAACTTATGGCAATGCTGAAAAACCTACCTAAAAACAATCAAAAAATATTCGGAGAAGCCACCTACAACACATTCAAGCAAACATTTCAAAGAACGAGAAAACGACTTGCATACACACTTCAAAACCCAAGACTTGAGAAGATAACCCTTCAC
>CAZPBM010000026.1:0-15342 GCA_964584965.1 uncultured Candidatus Bathyarchaeia archaeon
TACTATGTAAGTAAGCCAAAACAAGGCAGCCACTTAGCGTGGGCAGAATCTTCCGCCGTGGTCTACGCAAACTCAGTCTTAGGCTCATGGACAAACCGGGAGGGAGGACCAAGCGCCCTCGCATCAGCTCTGATCGGGAAAACCCCGAACTACGGGCTGCATAAATCCGAAAACCGTAAGCCTAACGTCCGAATTAGGGTTGAAACAGAGCTGAAAAGCGAAGCGGAGTATGGAGCGCTCGGAATTTTCTTAGGAAAAAACTTGGTGGACAAGACGCCAGTAATCGAAGGTCTACATTACCCAAGGGAGACGGATCTGAAGCAGCTAGGCGCAGCCCTAGCGTCGTCGGGAATGACATCTGTCTTCTATCCATGCAAGCGATGCCCTAAAAAAGCAGAGAAACTCGAAAAACTGGCAGTTGACGAACAGAGCTTGAAAAAAGCTTTTGAAGACCTTTCCACATGCATCGGAGAACCCGACATGGTTTTTGTCGGATGTCCACACTGCTCTCTGAACGAGGTTAGACACGTCGCGAGGCTTGTTCAGGGAAGAAAAGTCAAGGAAAACATCAGGTTCTGGGTTTGCACGTCACGCCACGTTAAGGCAAAGGCTGCATGGCACGTTCAAAAGATTGAGGCTGCTGGCGGAAAGGTTGTTTCCGACCTTTGCGCTGTTGTCACGTGGCTGAGGGAGCTCGGCGTCGACACTTTGATGACGAGCTCTGCGAAAACCGCGTTTTACGCGCCGACTATGAACAAGGTTGATGTTAGATTTGCAACGTTGAAACAATGCGTCGAGACAGCCTGCCACAGATAGAACGGCATTATTTAGACAATTCTCGACCGATTTTTGTAATGATTTTCTCGCTGGTACTTGTTTTCGGAATCTTCGCCTTTTCGAATTTGTCTTTAGGCACCCGTAGCGGCCGCGTAGCATCGATGCCCATTTTCGAGGTTAACCCGCTTTCTTGGTCAGCTGAAGGGTCAAGGGTTGAGCCTCGCGTTTTCGGTATCACAATTAGGTCCTCATCTGCTTGGAATCGCAGAGCAACTGCCCATTCCACATGGTTCGGATTATAGACGTCGATGTCGGAGTCCACTACCACAGTGTGTTTAAGGCTTGGATGCCCAGCGAACGCAGCTAGCAAAGCATTTTTCGCGTCTCCATCAGTCTGTTTTTCAATCGAGATTACGGCGTGAAGCCACCCGCAGCTGCTGGATGTGAGGTTCACGGCCTTAACTCTTGGAACAACGTTTGAGACTGCGTCGTAAATGGCTGCTTCACGGGGCAGTCCCATGAGTATCTTGTGTTCTAAGCCTCCAGGCAAAAGTGCTTGGTAAACGTAGTCTCTTCGGTGCATGACGTTAACTACGTCTACGACTGGCTGGCTTCTTTGCACGTCGTATGTACCTGTTATGTCGACAAGCGGTCCCTCAACAACCTCTTTGGTGACAGATATTTTGCCTTCGAGAACTAGCTCAGCCTCAGCAACCGCATAGGCGTCAACTTTTTCGCACTTAACTAGGCTTAGACAGCTATCTAGCAGCCTGTTTGCAACGCCGAATTCGCTCACTCCAAAAGGCGGAGAACACGCTGCGGCTAATAGCATAGCTGGGTGAACGCCAATTGAAATCGCCACATCTAAGTCTTCGCCTTTTTCTTTGGCCATGGTCCAAATCCTGTAAAGGTGTCTAGGCACCAGACGTATGGCAAGCTGCTTGTCATTCAAGACCTGCAGCCTATGGATTGAGACGTTTTCAACTTCGCCGTCGGGGCTTTTAGCTGACACGACGCCTGAGGTTATGTAGGCCCCAGCGTCTTTCTCGTAATGTGTTAACACTGGAATTCTTGACAACCTAGGTGGTTCGACGACTTCTTTCACTGAACCATCGTCAACAACCACAGGAGCCTTAGGCGACAACATGGCGTCTCTAAGCCTTGGATAAAGCTGTTCAGCGGAGACTCCTAATGCTTGGAGAACTCTTTCCCGTGTTCCGCACACGTTTCCCGCGACTTTTGTCGAGTAGCCTTTGACATTTTCGAAAAGAAGCGCTGGACTGTCTTGAAAAGCGTCCATTATCGAGGAGATTTCGTGTTTAGTTGAAACTTCTTCTTTCACGTGGACTACTTGTTTTTTCTTTTCCAAGACTGAGAGAAAACTTCTAAGACTCACCTTCTCTCACCATCTTCTTCAATGTTTTTTCAAGAAGCATGAGAAACATTCGGCCCGCCTCCGCCTCGCTTGTTGTTTTTACGAAGACTGAGACCAAAACAATCTTCTTTAAGCTATTGGCGAGGCATTCCGCCAACATCCTCGCAAGTGTCTCGTTTCGTTCGCCTAAAAGAGTGGACGATAATAGCGGCCCAACCATTCCCGAGGTTTGTGGAACTGAGACTGCTAGGGTTCCGATGCTGTCTTGTCCTTCGCTTAACAGTGCGACGTAGCCGTTTTTGGCTTCGATGAGCAACGCGGAGTAGACGATGTCACCTACCTTGGTTTCTTCCCGTACAACTTTAGCCTGCGACATAGATGCTTCGCCCTTAACCGACGATACTAGTGTGTCATTCTAGGTATTTATCGGTTCTCCGCTGGTCCGCTGGAGACACTTACGGTTTTGAAAGAAGTTTTTTCAGTTCAGCCCCGCTGTTTTTCCAGTAGAAGCCTAAGACGCTCACGTCTGTGCCTAAGCTGAAGTTTCGCACACCCAGTTCAATGTACCTTTTTGCATCTTCAGGCCTGAAAATCTCAGCTCTAGGAGCCACATCCATCTTAAGCGCTGTCTTTATGGTCTTTAGCTCAGCATCTCTTACCTTGGGATTTGCCACGTCACCCGGCAGGCCGATGCTGACCGAATAGTCGGATGGCCCAAATTGAACCATGTCTATGCCTTCGACTGAGAGGATTTCCTCTAGGTTTTCGACCGCTTGCTTCTTTTCTATCATTAAAGCGACAACTGCTTCGTCGCACATTTTCACAACGTCTGCCGCTGTGCCCGTGGCGCCGACGTATCCTACTCTTCGGTCCATCCTGAACCCGCTGACGCCCTTTGGTTCCATTCTCACGGCGCGTACTGCCTCTTCAGCGTCTTGAACTGTTCTGATGTCGGCGAAAAGCACGTTTTGAATGCCAGCTGCCAAGGCTCTTCCGGCTAAGTACGTTCGAGGTTCTTGGTCGATTTTTATCATGGATGAAATGCCTACGAGTTCAGCTGCCCTTGCCAGATTATCGAAGTCGTAAAGGTCGTAGGGTCCATACTCGCTTAGAAACTCAACGTAGTCGTAGATTCCTGTGTTCCCAACAATTTCGACAAGTCCAGGCCACGAAATCATTATTCGGGTTCCAATTGTCGGTTCGCCCTTCCTCATTAAATCCCTAAGTCGGTTCGCCTTCAAATTTGGCACCACTCCAATGAACGTACCACTCACACGAAGCATATAAAACTTACAAATTGCTTCGAGTCAGAACCGACTTTTCAACAGCAAGAATGCCATTCAAAACTTTTGCTTGACAAAGATTTTTCTGATCTGCATGCTACCACATCGTCTCGAAAAGCTTAACCGCATCACTGAGAGACAAGGATGTCGGGGTTCTCTTGATCAGACGGCTAAACCCAAGGAGTTTTTCAGCTAATTTTGGGACCTCACTTTGTGGAATGTTCAAGTCACGTAGCCGTTTTGGCATCTGCAACTTATCCATCAACCCAAGAACGGACTCAGAAATAACTAAGCCCATTTCCTCAAGCCTCAATCTTTCAGCGTCAATCCCGACTGCTTCTGCGATTCTAGGAAGCTTCCAAGGTATAGATGAAGCGCAGAATCTGAACACGTAAGGCAGAACTAAGCCACACGACGTTCCATGTGAAACTTTGTGAGACACAGCGAAGGTGTAAGCTGCTGCGTGGCCTAAGCAGACACCTGCGTTCCCAAAGGACATCCCAGCAATCAACGAGCCGAGGCACATGCCTTCTCTGCTTTCTGGGTCTCCGCTTTCGTAGGCTTTAGGCAGATTGACGAAAATGTGCTTAACAGCTTCTATAGCAAGAGAGTCCGTGATTGGATTAGCGTTGACTGATATGAGCGCTTCCAAAGCGTGACTTAAAGCATCCAAGCCCGTTGACGCCGTAAGCCGCGGGGGCAAACCGTACGTGAGGCTTGGGTCAACGATGGCTACGTTGCAGAACAAGTATGGGCTTATGATTGAGGTTTTTAACTCGTCCTCGGCGATTGTTAGAACCGCCACGTTAGTGACCTCCGAGCCAGTACCCGATGTGGTAGGCAAAAGAATGCTTGGCACACTGGGGTTTTTAACAAGGTCAACGCCTACGTAGTTCCGCATCGGCTCAGGATTAGTCAGAGACATTGCTGCAACTTTCGCCATGTCTAAGACGCTTCCGCCGCCCACTCCAACCACAATGTCGTATTTTTTTCTTCTAGCTGTCGACGCAACGTTTTCAGCAGTCTCCAGAACTGGTTCAGGCTCAACCCCATCGAAAAAGTCAACGTCGAAACCTTTACTGACTAAGGACTCCTCAATTTTTACCGGTATGCCAGTCTTTTCTAGGTTTTTGTCTGTTACAAGAAACGCTGTTTTCCCGCCTAGTGTTTCAGCCTCAATCCCTACATTCTCAGAGGATTTTACGCCAAAAAGGATTTTCTTAGGCAGCTGAAAACTGTGAATTCTGCCTGTCGGCTGTTCCTTCATCAACCTGCTTCCACCTTGTGAATGTGGTATCAACATATCTAAGTTTTTAATATTTGAGCATTTCACATCTCTTACCTATGGCTAAAATTACTCAGTTTTTACATCAAATCAAAAGGCTAAGGCTCTTGAGCTATCTGAAGAGGTAGGCATGTGGTTGCAGTAAGGTCGCTTAAGTGTAAGAGAAGATTGATTAGCCTCATGCATGTTCTTTATCTAAAAAGAACTAAAAAAATAAGTGAATTGAAAAAACACTATTGTCCGAGGCTGTTACTCTATTGAATGAAGAAACCAGAGCTGAACAAGTCCTAGAAATACTTAAGGCGCATTTCGGTGTTCCCAGGCTTGTAGGTGTCGAGAACGATCCCTTCAAAGTTTTGGTCAGAACAATTATCAGCCAGTCTACAGCTGAGTCTAACACTCAAAAAGCATACCAGAACCTTTCCAGAAAATTTTCAATAGAGCCCAAAGTATTAGCCAATGCCAAAATCGCGGAAATCGAAGAAGCGTTAAGGGTCGCTGGCCTTTACCGAAATAAGGCTAGAATTCTCAAAAAGGTATCCACGTATGTTCTTGAAAAGTTCAATGGTTCATTTAGCTTCATCTATGACTTAAAGATGGAGAATGCTAGAAGAGATCTTATGAGCTTGCCTGGCGTCGGTCCGAAAACCGCTGACATTGTGCTTCTTTTTTCAGCTCAGAAGCCCACTTTACCTGTTGATACGCATGTGAACAGGGTTTCAAAAAGGCTAAATCTTGTTCCTAGAGACGCCAGTTACGATGTGGTTCGAGAAGGACTTCAAAAATTGTATCCGTCGAAGGAATACTTGTCCGTTCATTTGCTCTTTATTTCTTTGGGACGAAAATATTGCAGATCTCTAAAGCCCGTTCACGCTGTTTGTCCAATTAGGAAACTTTGTCCTTCAGCTGAGACATAGGTTTTCAAATAGCATGCCAGTTTCATGTCCTTCTTTGTCAAGTCTTATTTGGCTAACAAAGATTTTTGACACTTCACCGTTCACAGCCGTGTTTATTATGATGTTTCCTTTATCGAAGTCAACGTAGCTGATTGTTCCCAATCCCAGGACCTTTCCAGTAGCGTCCTCAAGAACTATTAAGAGTCCTTCCTCGTCTCCCCGTCGAAGGCAAAGAACGCGTTTTCCAAGTTCAGACTCGAGCTTTTTGACGTTTTCCTCTTCAAACGAAACTGTTTTGCCAACCATAACAATTATGTAGCTTGGAAATTCCTGACAGAAGAGAACCTCTTTTCTAGTGAGTTCCTCTATCCGCCTTTTAAGCAAAAAATCTGCGCTTTTGTTAAACATTAAGTCTCCGTCAACGGCGATCCAGCTTAATGGAAAGGAGCGAACCTTTGTTTCTTTGAGGTACTTTTTGTACGCTGACTCTCGCAGAAGCTTTCTAGTTTCATGGTCGCGTTTCTTTTTGAGCTGAGGTGAGCTGACGACTATAACTTCATGATTTGGCATAGCCTTAAGAATTGGAGACAACTCGTCATTGCCCTGCACCGCGACAATGATGTTTGGCGCAAGTTTTTCCACAAAGTTGACCTTGTAATCAATAGCTGCCTTTCCCTCCACCCAGCCGTCAGTGTTAACGATAACGAGGTCAGCTGATTGCCCAAGTGCCTTTTGCTTTAGTGTTCGAAGCGCTTCTGCGACTGCCTTTGTTTTTTGACTTGGGCTTGTGACACCTATGAACTTTAATTCGTCAGCTTGCAGTTTGAAAAGGTCAACTACAGCCCCGTTTAACTTGCTTAGGCTGACCGTTCCTGGGGGTCCTATGTCTGATTGTCCTATGTCTCCGTCCACGATAGCGACTTTAGATTTTTTTCCTAAAGACGAGTTAGCTAGATAAGTGCAGAACGCTGTCTTCCCACAATCCACTCCACCAACAACAAGAACGGTTGTAGGGTCATTTCGGGAAAAAATTTTTTCAACAGCCTGCTTCCACGAAACCGGTATTGCATCTCCTTCAATAACTGTATACGAAGCTGAGTCTCCTAAAGCCAGTTCTACCTCGCAGTCAACTAGGCTTTCCAACGGCATCCGTTTTCCCCTACGGACCACAATCTGTTCTTTAGGCTCAACTAATGCGCCTAGAACGGAAAGCCTTCCTAAGTTCAACTGAATTCTAGCTGGGCCGTCAACGAGTAAAGTTTTTCCGCATTCAACCTTGAGAATCAACGCTAGTTCCTTCTCGGCTTCGTTGTTCCGTTCTTTCTTCCGATTTCTGCAGCTGAGTCTGCGTCAGTTACCTTTTTTCTGAAGCCGTCTCTTCTGAGGGTGCTTGTGCCCACTTCGCTTACAATTTCAATTGACACGTCCTTAGGCAAAGACAAATCCAGCCTAGCCGCGATTTCTTCAGCCAGCTCAGGAATTCCGTTACCAATCTTAACGTGCTTCGTCTGACTGGGAATCCTTTTTAACTCCAACAAGACAGTGTCCACAGTTTTTTCCAGGCTCAAAATTTGCGTCTTTTTTATAACTTTGCCATCACCAAGAATGGCGACTCCAAAATTTTTTCCAGGGTCTATTCCGACCGTGGCTTCCTTATAGGCTGTCTTGCTTTGAATCACTTGCAATGCTTTGTCGACTATTTCAGAAGGGTCACCCTCTGGGTCAAAGACTAGCACGTTTGGGTGGTTCACAAGATGTCTCTCATTAACCGTCGTTATAACCACTTGGGCCGAAGGCGAAATCGGCTTCTGCGGCAAACAACTTAGGAAAGAAAGTTTCCTCTGCTTAAGTTCATTAACCAATAAATAATAAGCCTTACCCGAAACGGTGGCAACAGCTATTTTCTGACTCATGCCAAAACTCCTTAGTAATAGTAACAAAAACACCAACAGAAATTAAGCTTTCTGTCAAGCCAAACTTCATAGAAACGCCCCGTCAACATGTCAGAAGTTCTCCAAACAAAAAAACAAACAAGCACATGAAACAAGTTTTTCCACAGAGCCTATATGAAGAAAAATGGTCAAAAAAGCTGGCCCGATTATATATACCCCCTCCCCCCTCACGTCTTCACAGAAAGAATAACCTAGTAGCACACAACCTTCCACTGCCCATAAACGATTTGACGCAACCTTAGACAAAAAACGTTAGTCAACAAAAATGATACATGTTAAGTCTTAGGAAACAATGTCCAGACACTGGGTTCACAAGCAAATAATGTGGGGTTCTTCCATCCTCATCATTTATGGAACAACGAACTAGGCACGTAAAAATAAACGCAAACAAGTGCCGCCACAACTGGCTTGAACTGGGATTCTCACCTAAAACAGGCAAAAGGTACAGGCGATGCCAAAAATGCGGCACAATTAAGGAAGATTACTTGCCCTACATCGCCTAAGCCTTACAACATATTAGATGAAAAACATTTTCGGAAGAAACATCATTCTTCTTTTCTCTTAGGCGCCTCAGCTTCTAAAAACTCTATGAGTCTTTCAGCCATCTCTCGAAGACGCCTGTCAACCCTATAATTAACGGAGTTTTCCTCGAACGTTCCATCAGTCTTTCTTTCACCTGCCTTCACGCCTGTCAAGACCTCGATGCCCTCGTCCACAGTTTTCACCGAGTAAATGTGGAATTTTCTAGCTTTAACAGCCTCAACAATCTCCTCTTTCAACATCAAATTTTGAACATTGCTTTCAGGAATCATTACCCCTTGGTCACCCGTGAACCCTTTCTCCTTGCAAACCTCGTAAAACCCTTCGATTTTCTCGTTGACTCCGCCAATTGCTTGAACTTCGCCCTTCTGGTTCACCGAACCCGTAACCGCGATGCTTTGCTTAATCGGTATCCCAGACAAAGCTGAAACAAGAGCGTAAAGCTCCGCGCTTGAGGCGCTGTCTCCTTCAACGCCGCTGTAGCTCTGCTCAAAAACGAGACGGGCAGAAAGAGTTAGAGGCTTGTCGTGAGCGTACTTGTTAGAAAGGTAGCCGCTAAGAATCAAAACTCCCTTAGTGTGAATTGGACCTCCAAGCTTAGCCTCTCTCTCGATGTCCACCACTCCCTCGCGGCCAATACCTATGCTTGCAGTAACGCGAGACGGCATACTGAAACTAAAATCTCCAAAACCCCTAACCGACAACCCATTAACTTGCCCAACAACAGAACCTTCAGTGTCAATGAGAAGAACGCCACGTTTAATCATCTCCTTAATCTTTTCCTGAATCAAGTTGGAACGGTAAATTTTTTCCTCAATCGCCCTTTTCACGTGACTAGCAGTAATGTAATTTGATCGTTCCTGAACCGCGTAGAAATTGGCCTCACGAATAATGTCAGCAACATCAGCGAACCTTGTGGAAAGCTTCTCCTGATCCTCAGCAAGCCTAGACCCATACGCAATTATCTTAGATACAGCGGAAGCATCAAGATGCTTAAGTTTTTCCTTCCTACAGAAAGTACAAATGAAAGCCGCGTACTTCCGCATGTTCTCTTCCGTACGGTTCATTACAGTATCAAAATCCGCCTTCACCTTAAAAAGTTCCTTAAACTGAGGATCATACCTTACAAGCAGCTCATAAACAAGGGGGCTACCGATCAGAATAACCTTAACATCTAATGGAACAGGTTCAGGCTTTAACCCTTTCGTGGTTATGAACCCTAACCTTTCACCCGCCTCCTCAATCATAATTTCCCTGTTCATCAAAGCCCTCTTCAAGCTGTCCCAAGTGAACATGTTGCCCAGAGTCTCCTCAGCCGGAAGCACCAAATAGCCGCCATTAGCCACATGTAAAGAGCCACCGTGAATCATGGTAAAGTCAGTAGATAAAACCCCGAACCTCGCCTCCTTCTCAATTCTGCCAAAAAGATTCTGATAAGTTGGATTCTGCTCTAAAACAACAGGAGCACCCTTAAGGCTGGAATTGTCAACGACCACCTTAACCTCATACTTCCTGAAAGGCAGTTCCTCAACCCACGGGAAAGGCTGCTGCACCTGCGTCTTAGGCTCCGAAACAAACTGGTCAAGGTTCTCTAAAATGTCGTTTTGAACCGCAATCAAATAATCAACGATTTCCTTAAATTCCCTATACTTTTCTTTCAGATCATTCATGGCGAACTCAATCGTGTACAACGCAACCTCTTGATCCATCTTCCTGATTGCTTCATCCGTCTTCCTCGCCAACCCTCGAAGCTGCCGCATGGCGCTTCTTAACTCAGCTTCCAGCACATCCCTTCTTTTTTGAATCTCAGCTCTCACATCTGGGCTCAACGCAAGAAATTCCTTCTCACTCAACGGACGCCCCTTCACAACTGGAATAGTTAACAACCCAATTGGGCTGCTTTGAAGAATGAACCCCTCCTCTTGAGCCCTTTTACTAAGCTCAGCGAAAAGATGTTCCCTCTCCTTTTCAATGGCTCCAATCGTAATTTCCCTTTTCCTAGCATAATCATCACTTTCAAAAACCTTAGGAAGGTTCTTACGCACCTCATGGATAAAGTTCGCCATGTCCTTCTGGAAAGCTTTAGCCATCCCTGGAGGAAGGCTAATCGCGTTAGGCTCATAGGGATTCTGAAAATTATGCACATAACACCAGTCGTTTGGAACAGGCTTTGTCTTCGCAACTTCCTCCAAAAAATCTTTAACAGCCGTGGTTTTACCCGTCCCAGGAACACCGGCCACAAAAATGTTGAATCCACGTTCAGCAATGTCTATTCCAAACCTCAACGCTCGAACAGCCCTATCCTGACCGATGATCTCCTCAAGTGGCGACAGATCCTCAGTTGTGTCACACGCCATCAGCCGAGGATCACATTCCTTCCTAAGATCTTCTGGAGCCAAAATCCTAATCAAATAACCACCTCAAAACGAAGATACACACATAATATCTAGGACTTTTTGCTATAAAAATCTAAGGCACTATAAGGCAATTTAAACAGTTAAGTTCTGTAGGAAAGAATCAGAGAGGCCACAAACTTTATGGAGTTCACGTAATCCTTGATTCTGACATTTTCGTTGGGCGCATGAACCTTAGAACCTGGATACCCAACGCCGCCTGCAGATGCAACAGGAATACCCATCCAATTCTTGATCACGTAAAAGGGACTTGTTCCAGCAACCGTTGGCCAAACAACAGGTTTACAGCCATAAACCCTCTCAGCGGTTTCAAGCACGCGGACAACAAAAGGATCATCAGGCGAAGTCCTAGCAGGCTCATAACCACCATGATAAATGACAGTCACGTCATCGAACCCTTGGCGGTGCAAGTACCCCTTAAGCCGCCTAAGCTGAGCTTCAGGTTTCTGAGCCTCAACAAGCCTAAAGTCAACCTTAACCATCGCCTCCGATGGGAGAACGGTCTTTGACCCTTGACCTGTATAGCCCGCCTCAAACCCAGCAATATTACACGTCGGAGAAAACCGCAGAACCCTCTGGCTTTCAACACCTGTTACTCCACGCAGGTACTCCGTAAGTCCAAGCTCCTCTTTCTCCGCTTTTTCGTTGAAGGGCGCCTGTTCAAGGAGCTGAATATCTCTTTCAGTTGGCGGAACAACCTCGTCATACCACCCTGGAATCTTAATTTTTTCATCAGACCCCTTCAACGATGAAAGCAGCCAAACAAGCCTCCACGCAGGATTGGGCACAATCGGAGCAAGCGAAGAATGCACATCCCTTTTCGGCCCCTTAGCTCTAAACTCCACGTAAAGTATGCCTTTGACTCCTAGACTAACGTTCGGCCGGTTCTGCTCGTCCACTCCGTCACCTTCCCATACATAACCGTCAGCCTTTAAAAGATCCATGTTTCCCTTTACAAAAGATTCAAGATGTGGACTTCCGATCTCCTCCTCACCTTCGACAAAAAACTTCAGGTTAACAGGAAAGTCGCCGTAAACCGCCTTCAAAGCCTTAACAGCTTCTATGCGTGCCGCAAGGCTTCCCTTGTTGTCATCAACACCTCGAGCAAAAATTTTACCATCCTTAATCTTCGCCTCAAATGGAGGAAAATCCCACAGCTCCAAAGGCTCAGGAGGCTGCACATCATAATGGTTGTAAAAACCCAAAGTCTGCTCAGCTTCTCTGCTCTTGAGCTCGCCAAAAACGACGGGATTACCATCCTTCACAGGAACAACTTTAACGTCAATTCCAGCGTCACCCATCATCTCCTTTAGAACTACGGCACATTCACCAATGCCCATGTTTTGCGCCGATATGCTTGGCTGAATGCAAAGTGCCCTTAGATCCTCAACAAACTCGCTAATGTGCGAGTCAATATAGTCAAAAACTTTTTTCATAAACATTCATCAACTCTCCAACTTAAAGACTGTACGAAACGAGAAAAAGCTTTGGGGCACTCCAAAAAACTATGACCAAAAACTGGCTACCAAGGCAATTTTCCATGCTTCTTCACGTAGCAGACAAGCCCACCCTCGTCGAGAATCACCTGAAGCTGAGGAGGCAATGGCTTAACAACATAAGATTCACCACTTGACATGTTTCTGACAACACCTTTAGACAAATCAACCTCAAGCACGTCACCATCCCTTATTTTGTCCGCCTGTTCACACTCAACAGCTGGCAACCCAATGTTTATAGAGTTTCTATAAAAGATACGAGCAAACGTCTTAGCTATAACAGCAGCAACACCTAAATGCTTAAGAACCAAAGGCGCCTGTTCCCTACTTGAACCACAACCAAAGTTTCTACCACCAACAACAAAGTCGCCTTTCTGAACCTTCGCAGCGAACTCAAGCCTAGCAGCTTCCATGGCATGTTTAGAAAGCTGATCAAGATCCGTTATGCTGAACTTGTATTTCCCTGAGATAATAATATCCGTGTTAACGTCGTCTCCAAACTTCCACACCTTACCACGTTGAACCATTCAGTCTAAGCCTCCTTCAACAACCTACGAGGATCAGTCAATTCGCCCTCAATAGCTGTCGCCGCCGCAGTAGCAGGCGAAACGAGGAAAATTTGTGATTCTGTGCTTCCCATCCTTGCCTTAAAATTGCGGTTAGACGTTGAGACGCAAACTTCGCCAGACGCTAAGATACCTTGATGCCCACCAGCGCAAGGTCCACAACCAGGATTACAGACCGCGCAACCTGCATCCAGAAAAACATCGATCAAGCCTTCTTTCAAGGCTTGCATGTAAACCATCCGCGACGCAGGTGTAACAATCACACGGACTCCCCGCTTGACCTTTTTTCCTCTCATAATTTTTGCTGCCACTCGAAGGTCGGAAAGCCGCCCGTTTGTGCACGAACCGATAAAAACCTGGTTAACGTCTTTACCCTCAACCTCTGGAACCGGTTTCACGTTGTCAACCATGTCTGGACACGCAACTTGAGGCTCAAGGTCTGAAACATCCAAGACGAGATTCCCAGAATACTCAGCATCCCAGTCGCTTTTGTACCCAGTTTGAGGATTATGCCCAAGCGACCTCAAATAAGCCAATGTTTTTTGGTCAAGCTCAACTAAGCCTGTTTTTGCTCCCATCTCAATGGCCATGTTTGAAAGGGTCAGCCTTCCCTCGACATCCATTTCCCGCACGGTTGACCCGCAGTACTCTATGGCCTTGTAGTTAGCTCCATCAGCCTTCACGGTGCCAACTATCTTCAAAATTATGTCCTTCGGAAAAACCATAGGCGGCAGCTTACCTTCAACATCAATTTTCAAGGTCTCAGGAACCTTGAACCACAGTTTTCCTGACAGAAAAACAGCAGCCATCTCGGTTGACCCTATGCCTGTAGCGAAAGCGCCTATCGCTCCGTAAGTGCAAGTGTGAGAGTCGGAACCAACCACGAGGCCGCCTGGGAACACCAATCCTGACTCGATCATGATTTGGTGGCATACTCCTGAGCCGACCTCAAAAAAGTTTGCGCCATGTTTAAAGGCGAATTCTCTGAGGTTTTTTTGGACAACAGAAATTGCTTCGTTGGCACTCGGTGCAACATGATCAATGACAGCTGCAACCTTAGAGGGATCCCAAAGCTGTTTCCCGCCCATCTCATGAAAGGCGTCCATCACGAGCTTCGCCATCCCATCATGCATCATGGCGCCGTCGACATTTGCTATAACGATGTCTCCACTATGTGCGTCCTTTCCAGAAGCGCGACTGAAAATCTTCTCAGAGATCGTCTTACTCATAAATTCACCACGCTATGTGTTTCATTCCATACGTCTTTGCCTTGTTAACAGCTTGTTGATGCCATTTATCATAGCTTCAACACTTGCCATTACGATGTCTTCACGGGCTCCTCTCGCTGAAACAACGTTTCCAAACTTGTCCTCAACTTTAATTATGACTTCAGCGACAGCGTTGGAACCGCCTGTCAAAGCTTCAAGACGATATTCTTTCAGCCGGACACTTGCAAGATTATCCGTAATTTTCTGAATTGCCTTAATAGCAGCATCCACTGGGCCAACACCTGTTTCAGCAGCAATGTATTCTTTGCCATCAAGCGTCAACTTAACAGACGCAGTTGGAATAACGTGTATTCCTGTTGTCACAGCTAAGTCAGTTAGGTTGACGACTTTTTCCTCTTCAGCTTCTCCAATTATGGTTCTCGCAATAGCAAACAAATCGTCGTCAGTCACGGATTTTCCCTTATCACCAAGTTCCTTCACTCGACCAACAATCTTCATCAGCTGTTCTTCATTTGGGTGAAGCCCCAACTCGTCAAGTTCAGCCTTGATGCCGTGCTTGCCAGCTAGCTTGCCAGCAATCAGCCTTCTTCTTCTACCAACAACTTCTGGACTGAAAGGCTCAAACGTTAACGGCTCAACCGTCACACCTCTTGTGTGAACCCCAGACTCATGCGAGAACGCGTTTTCGCCAACTATTGCCTTGTTCGGCTGAATCATAACTCCTGTTAACCGAGAAACAAGCCTTGACGTGTTGTAAAGAAGCTGAGTATTGACCCTTGTTCTTTTTTTGTAGATAAGGTGAAGCCCCATCACGACCTCTTCAAGCGAAGCATTGCCTGCTCTCTCGCCCAGCCCATTTATGGCTACGTGGATTTGGGAAGCGCCTCCAACAACTCCAGCCAGCGAATTAGCAACAGCTAAACCAAAATCGTTGTGACAGTGAACACTCAACGGCGTCTTCACAACAGCTCTTAGTTCCCGAATAAGTTTCTCCATCGAATAAGGCTCCATGATGCCAACAGTGTCTGGAATGTTAATTCTGTCAGCTCCAGCTTCTTCGGCTGCCTTGCAGATTTTCTTTAAAAAGGCCAGCTCTGTTCGGGTTGCGTCCATCGGTGAAAACTCACAGAGAAGCCCATGGTCCTTTATGTATTGTACAGAGTCAACAGCAGCCTCAAGGACCTGATCACGGGTCATGTTTAAAGCGTACTTCATCTGAACCTCAGATGTCGAGATGAAAGTGTGAATAGATCTCGGGTTACAGGATAAGGCAACATCTAAATCGTCCCTTTTAGTACGGGTTAGACAGCATATCTCAGCCTTTAAACCAGCTACCATTATGGCTTTTACGGCTTTTTGTTCGCCTTCAGACGAAGATGGAAAACCAGCCTCAATCACGTCCACGCCTAGCTTGTCAAGCTGTACAGCGATCTCCAATTTCTGTTCAGGCGTAAGAGACACACCTGGAGTTTGCTCCCCGTCCCGTAAAGTTGTATCAAAAATTCTAATGTACTCCATTCCTATCCCAC
>CAZPBM010000027.1:0-14970 GCA_964584965.1 uncultured Candidatus Bathyarchaeia archaeon
ACCGTCGCAAAGAATAACGTATTTCTCCTCATCTATTTTACCTCTCATTCTTTATTTTGAGGATGTGGCGTTGAATAAAATATATGAGTTTTCCAGAATTATGCCCAAATCCATCCCTAATTCAATCGGAAAAGTAACAAAATAAGCACATCTTAAGTCGAAAACGTTGGGAAACTGTTTAGCTCCAGGTCACGCATGTATAACCAGTGGATCTGAAAGTGTTGTTTGATTTTTTTGGTTTTTTGGGTTGTAGATGGTGTTCGTGTTAGGCTATGAGGTGCTGTTGGTGCTCTTTCTGTGTGCCATTGGTTCGCTGGAGTGCTATGTTCGCTCTCGTAATGGGTATTAAAGGCTAGTTGTTCCCAGCGTTTTCCTTTTTGATGCGGTGTGGTAGGGATATGGAAAGAGCGAATTTATTATGTGGGTAAATGCTGGTTTATGGTGGTTCTAAGCTGCAACCTGTGAGGATGAAGTACCCGAAGTCTACGGTGAAGTCTTTGACTTTGACTAGCGGTCTTCTTCAAGCCGTCAATCTGGAGATGTTTAGACTGTGGCTACGAAGGAGCTTTCATCGTTGCAGATAGCAATCTAACGGAAAAGATTCAAGAAAAATTCGCGCACACGCTGGAAGAATGGAGCATCGAAGTTCCTGAGTTCCTTGGTCTCACACCCGCATGGCATATGCCCCCACAAGCTGAGAGTTGAACGCGCCAGTAACTACATGGGATAAACTATCGCGAGAGCACAACTCCGCCTATTTTGCATAATTAAATTAGGGATAGATTTGAGTATAATTCTGAGAAACTCTTTAATATCGATGGTCCAGGTAGACAAAATGCCCAAAGGAGGTGGCGTCCATGGATAGGAAGCAAACCTTGATTGTGCTGTCAGTTATTGCCATTATAGCGGTTGCAAGTAGCGCAGTTCTGACAACTTATGCTGCTGAGGATGAGAGGGGCGGATCCAATGTTTTTGCAAGACAGTTCAATTGGAGGATGATGCTGGGGGCATCTGGTCGACCAAGCGGATGTAGATACCGAGCGGGACCTTATGGGTTTGTAGAAGTCAGTGCTGAATACAATCAAACCGTAATTAGCATCGCAGAAAGCGACTCAGATGTACAAAACTTGCTCAGCGAAGGTTACATTGTTTCAGCTGTCAGACCAATCATCAAATCCGTAGTTGAGGCTGATGGGAGCGTCGTAGCAAAGGCCACAAGCGCGGTCGTAACGCTAGAGAAGAGTTCTACAGGTAGAGCGGAAGTATATGTTGATGTGACGAACGGTAAAGTTACTAGAATAGTGATCTTTACAATGACAGTGATAGAAAAGTCTTAGAGGTCATGATAATGTGAGTGCAGTCAAACTTAGATTACAAGTAACTCAGCAAAACTATAATATTCTTCATTTTTCTTTTTTAGGCTATGAATCGACATCAGTTCAGAAGGGTTATGAATGAATCTTCCTCTAAAAACAAGAGTAACCCCTATCTCAACAATTCAGGTACTAACGATTGTTCTAGTTAGTCTGATCGCAGGAGGAGTCGGGGGGTACGTAATAGGGTACCTGATTCTTTCAGAAAGATTTGTTGTTCTGCAGAACCAGATCTCAACACTGCAGGAACAAATCTCAAATTTTCAATCAGCGCAGAACATCACTTACTATAACTTAGTTTATGTCCTGGAAGAAAATGTTTCTCTTCCACGTCTGTATGAACGGGTAAGAGAATCCGTTGTCGTGGTTCGAGGAATAATTGTGCAATATGACATTTTTCGACGCGCCTACTATTCGCAAGTACAAGGATCAGGGTTCGTTTACAACTTCACGGGAAGGATGGTGATCATCACAAACTACCATGTAGTCAGCAACGCAATCAATATCACGGTAACATTCCTTAACGGAAATGGATACATAGCGTCATTGCTGGGGTCAGACCCTTACGCAGATCTCGCGGTTCTTTGTGCAGATGCGCCACAAAATGAGTATGTTCCTCTTGAGATCGCGAGTTCATCAACCCTTAAGGTTGGTGACCCAGTTATTGCAGTCGGCAACCCGTATGGTCTAGCCGGGTCAATGACGACAGGAATAGTGAGTGCGATGGGTAGAACAATAACCGAAGAGACAACAGGAGCTTACACGATAGCCAATGTTATCCAAACAACTGCTCCATTAAATCCAGGTAACTCTGGAGGGCCTCTTCTTAACTACAAAGGCCAAGTCGTTGGAATAACAACAGCTATTGTAAGTGACTCGCAAGGCGTCGGGTTCGCGATTCCCTCCAACACAATATTAAGAGAAATCAAGTCACTAATTACAGAGGGCTCATATAATCAGCATCCGTGGTTAGGCGTTTCCGGAAGAGACATGACATACGAAATCGCCAAGGTAATTGGAATAAACGTAACATACGGTTTCCTGATAACACAGGTCACCAGCAGGGGACCGGCGGACAAGGCGGGTCTACGAGGCGGATCGAAACAAGTTTCTATTGCTGGAGAACGTGTCACAATCGGCGGTGACGTAATAATTGCAGTAAACGGGATGAGAATCACCAGCATAGACGACCTCTCAACCTACTTGGAGGAATACACTTCACCTGGACAAACAATCAATGTAACAATAGTAAGAAACACGCAAACAATGACGATTCCCGTTTTGTTAGAACCGAGACCTCCATTAAGCTAAGTTTAGAATGCAACATGATTTATCCGAGAAAGGCATACACTGCAGGAAAAACTGAGATTCAGTTCCGTCTTAGCTCATAAAAATGAAGATGCGAAAAAGGTTTGCATAACCCATGACTTCATATACATCAACACCAAAAGGGAAATTGTTTTCTGTCATTTTGCAGAATCCGTTTTTGTGTCATCTGATTTGCTGTTACATGCAACAAGCAGTCTTATGCCTATTGTAAGAGATAAATTTGCTAAATTAGCATCTACAATGGCGCCAGTAAGAAATCTACATTCCCAAGATGAATGGCGTTTAGGGGCTGCAACAAGCTTTTTTCACGGTAGCGGTTCTTTTATTTAAGAAATGTTTTAATGAAAACTTTAATTAGTATTGTAATGCTCAGTATTACGTGAAGGGCTATTTTTAAGCGTATCTGGATTGTATGGCGATGGACGACGTTGAAAAAAGCTTTAAGATGCGTTCAGCCTACTGGTTACTTCTAATTCTCCTAGTCATTGTTGTTTTTGGTTTTTTGTTCAGCCGTGAAGCCGTGGTTTTCTGGCTTAACCTATCAGAGTTCGGAGATCTGTTCTTTAGACCTATATACTTCGGTTTGCTAGGAGGATTTGTTCTTGCATCTTTCGCGTTTTTTAGGGTGGACTTTAAGAACAGGAGGTCAATAACGTGGTGGTCTATTAACTTGGCAATCAAGATTCTTCGTTCAAAAGGAGTTGAGAGTATCTCTCCATTGTGGCTTGACTTTGACAGTTTCAAGATGCCGCTGTTAAAATTCGTCGTTTGGCAAATCACTAAGATCTTGGTTGGAACTTTCTTCTTCACTAATGTTATGTTCGGCATGACGGTTGACGCAGTGTTGCTTGGTTGGGACGCTGGAATCTGGAAGCTGCCTCAGATCTTTAGTCTTCCTTTCGCGACTCCTGTAGATGGGACTTATACGGAAGCAAATGTGTTTCCTTTAATTCCAACCTTAACTCTGTTGATTCCGCCGCTGCTCCGCTCCTTGTGGATTCGCATCTTGCTTCTGGTCGCAGTGACACACATTATTCGCGTAATAATGCCCTTTGTTGCTGCTTATGTGTGGGGGTTAGAGATGCCTAGCCTGAGAAGGTTTACGCCAACCATACAAGCACTAGCGGCGGTCTTTCTTTCATGGTTTATGTTCAAAAACTTCTTTACCTCTTTCATTGACTATAACACGAAATACCCGATTCTAGGTCTCGGCGCCAGCAGCATTGCTTTAGCCATCTTCGCTTTCCAAGACAGGAAGAATTGGAGAGAATCTCATCCTAATGTTCGACGCAAAGTTTACCTTCGCTTAGGTGTTCTAGCTATGATCGGCTTGGCAGTCGGCTCCATAATGTCGCTTAACGACAGCATTGCAGACGTTAGGAAACTGGAGATGCTTGGACCATACAACTCTCAACTCATCTCTGTGAACAGGTATCTTGCTGAGCTTGACAAGGTAAAAGAGGCTCAATATGAGTTCGGTTTAACGTCCATTTCTCCAAGTCAAATCGCTGGATATGTTTCACAACACATGGAGCTTCTAGAAAAGGTGCGCCTGTGGGATCAGCAAGCCTCATTTGATAAGCTTAGGCCAGAGATAGGTTTAATACCTTATGTAGATTTTGCTGAGGCGGATATCCTGCGTTTTAATGGCTCTCTGTACTGGAGCGCTTCTATGGATCTCATTCTGCCAGCTACCGTTAGGTCAGAGGATCGATGGTACGCCACCCACTTCGTGTACACACATGTGCCCAACGGGTTCCTAATGCTTGACGCCCACAAGGGAAGGATTGTTGACGCTGCCAAATTCTTTCCGCAAAGAAGGATATACTATGGTGAAGGAGGGCTCTTCCGAGAAACGTGGATTGCGTATCCAGCCGGAAGAACTGTGAGCGATGAGGTAGGAGGCTACTTCTACGATGGCAAAGGTGGAGTAGATATCTCTCCGCCTCTAAGCTGGATCTTCGAACCCAACTTTCTCCTTTCCTATCCCACAACAACGATGCACGTCCTCAGGTACAGAGACGTCTACGACCGCATGCGCCTACTTTTCCCCTACTTCACATATGAGGTTAAGGGAGCACGCGTAGACATGTGGCCGGTGACCGACGGTGAAAACACCTTCTGGGCGATGCCACTAATAGTGTTTTTGGACTCAAGCAATGTGCCGTGGAGTGGCGGAAATAGTTTAGGAAGGCTAGTTGGCTACGCTTTGATAAATGTGTACCATGGAGACATTCAGCTCATAATTACTGGTGACGATTATTTCAGCCAGCTCTTCAAAAGAGTCTATAGCGATTATGTGTCTACGGAAGTTCCTGAGTGGCTGAAGACTCAACTTAGGTATCCTGAAGAGCTCTTTGAGTGGAGGATCGCCATGTACAACTTTTTCCATGTTACCGATCCCGCGGCCTTCATAGCGGCCAAGGAATTCTATATTGTGCCAACAGGTATCGACACCTATTATATCATGGCCCAACCTCATAGCTTTGAGAAGCTGGAGTTCATTGGACTCTTATCACTTGAACTGCGGGGGGCATTAGGAGAAAATCTCGGCGGATATATAGTGGTCAGAAACGATTATCCCTATACTGGAGAAATGGTCTTTTATAAAGTGCCTCTGGAGACAGAAACCAAGCTTTTAGGCCCAACTGCTGTAAACGAAGCTTTAGAAAGAAACCCAGAATACACAACGCTGAAAACTCTTCTACGCAACCCACGTGTTGGGAATCAGATCTTCTATAGGATCGGCGACTACGACGTGTTCTTTATACCGGTCTACACAGCGCCTGGAGGCGGCGTTGTCACTCAGCTCGGAACCATCGCAACTGTGGGGGCTGACTTCGCGGGCGAATATTATGTGGGTTTAGGCTCAACGGTTGAGGAGAGCTTCCGAGTGTTCCTAGCCAAGATTGCCGGGGTTGAGGTTCCTCCGCCAATGCCTGAACTGAGTGAAGAAGAGAGGATCGCTAGACTGGTTGAAGTGTTTGAGGAAGCAGGTCTGACCGTGCTTAGACCTACGACTGTCAGCCCAGACGTTTCCTTCCTTGAGGGAAGCGTCAAATACGTCTCTGAAGAGGATTGGATCAACGTCCAGCCTCTTCTTAATAAGTTCTTAGAACTATGCGATTCTTATCGTGTCTCAAGGGTTTTCATCTGGAGGACGGATGGAACCTTTAACATTGGACTATTAGTGCGCGTTGAGGAGACGCTTGAACTCCATTACATAGTCGTCGAGCTTGCTTAGGAGACATCGCTCATGAGACGAAAAGATTGGAAGTCAGATGAGCTTGTAAGAGACGCGCTGTCAATTGTAAGCATAGCCGTCGTATCATTGTTCATAATCTTAATTTTCAAACTTAAAGGAGGGGTCATAGGCATAGCTCTCGGAACAGTTGCAGTTGCTGCACTAATTTATTGGTTAATAGAAATAAAAAAGATTTTTAAAGAACAGAACGCCCCAGCCTCAGAGGAACACGAATGGTTCTATGACCTTATTGAGGAAGAAGAATACATAACCTTCGTCGCGAAGGTGCCAGGTCCAGCCAAAGAGGTAAAAGTTAAGGTTGTCGGCGATACGCTAGAAATAAAGGGGGGCCGAAACTTTTTTCAAAAAGTACAGATACCAAAAGGCACAAGACTGCAAGATAAGACATACACAAACGGTATTCTACACCTAAAACTCCAAAAAACCGCAACACTCAACAACAAGATGTATTCAAAATAGATAAGATCGCCTTTTAATGTATTGCATTTTTTCACCTTTGAAGTCATCAGTCAACCCTAACCAGAAAGTTTAACGAGATGACAAAACAAGATGTGGCAAGCCAACTAAACTCTTTTTTCGTTTGAGCATCCGTGGAGAGTATTTCGCCAACCCTTCAGCCTTTAAGCCACGAATATTGTTATTCTGTAGTGACATAGACAAATCGGCGTGCAAAATGGATTAAATTTATAAGATTAAAGGTTGCGATAATCTTCATCAAATGCTGAAAGTCTAGGAGCCAAGACAATATGGAATGGCTATTATTCTCATCCGCGGCTGGTTTAGCGTCTGTCGCTTTAGCCATGTACTTGTACGGTTATGTTCTCAAGCAAGAAAGTGGAACGGAAAAGATGCGCGAAATCGCAAATGCGATAAAAGAAGGGGCAAAGGCTTATCTGAAGAGGCAAAACCAGACATTAGCAGTTTTCGTTGTGTTTATGGCAGCTATTCTTGGCGTGCTTTCTGCCACGAAGGGTTCCCAGCAGGCGGTGAGTGTGGCATCTGCCTATATTCTTGGATCTATATGCACCAGCGCTGCAGCGTATGTAGGGATGATGGCTGCTGTTGAGGCGAACGTCAGAACATCGAATGCTGCGAAGCAAGGATTGAAGAAAGCTTTTCCAGTTGCATTCTACGGTGGCGCGGTGATGGGGTTCTTTGTGGTCGGCTTATCTCTTCTAGGTGTAAGTCTCCTTTTTTATGTTTTTAATGTCGCATTAGGCTGGAGCGATACGGATGCAACTAACATAGTGTTGGGCTTCAGTTTTGGGGCAAGCGCGTTAGCCCTATTTGCAAAGGCTGGAGGAGGGATATACACAAAAACAGCTGACATAAGCGCTGACCTTGTTGGAAAGGTTGAACTTGGAATCCCTGAGGACGATCCTAGAAATCCAGCTGTAATTGCGGACAACGTTGGTGATAATGTTGGCGATGTTGCTGGGATGGGTGCAGATCTGGTTGACTCTTACATTGCAAGCATTGTAGCTACTATGATTATAGGTTCTGAAATAGGCGAAAAAACCTTGACAGTTCTGCCGCTTATGATAGCGGCCATCGGGCTTTTCGCGTCACTCATAGGTACTCTAGTAATAAAGTTAAGTGCGAAAGAAAACCCAGGTGCTGCACTCAACAGAGGCTCATTCTTCACATGGTTCATATTTGCTATTCTGATTCTCGCTGTCACATATATTTCAGAACCTGAAGGCAACAGGTGGCTTGGCGTGTTCCTTCCAACAGTTGCAGGGTTAGCGGCCGGTGTTACGATTGGAATAACGTCTGACTACTTTACGTCGATTGATAGGCCTCCAGCACAGAAGGTTGCAAGGGCTTCAATAACTGGGGCAGCAATAAACATCCTTACAGGCTTCTCGTATGGAATTGTCAGCATAATCCCGCCTATTATTGGAATCTGTGCCGCTACGCTGGCAGCGTGGAACCTTGCTGAAGTATTTGGCGTAAGCTCCTACTATGGGATCGCTATATCAGCTGTTGGGATGCTTGCAACAGTTGGGATGACAATATCTGCCGACGCATATGGTCCAGTTTCTGACAATGCGAAGGGGATAGCTGAACAGTCAGGCTTAGGCGAAGAAGTTATTGAAATTTCTGATAGACTGGATGCTGCTGGCAACACGACGAAAGCCATCACTAAAGGTTTTGCCATCGGCGCGGCGGCGTTAACCGTGCTGGCGCTCTTCGCAGCCTATGCGCACTTGGTCGAGATAGAATCATTAGATCTGATGAGACCCGAGGTAATAGTTGGAGTTTTCCTCGGAGGGATGATGCCCCCGGTTCTCTCGGCGCTCCTAATACTGGCAGTCGGCAGAAATGGGGAAAGAATGGTGGAGGAGGTTAGGCGCCAATTCAAAGAGATAGCAGGGTTAATGGAGGGCAAGGCAAAGCCGGACTATGCGAGGTGCGTAGATATCGCCACTAGAGGCGCATTAAAAGAGCTTATGTTGCCGTGCCTGCTGGCGATAGTGGCTCCAGTCTTAACAATGATATTCTTGGGAAAAGAGGCACTTGCAGGCTTTTTAGCTGGAAGCATCGTGACGGGAATAATTTTCGCTCTGTTTATGGCTAACTCCGGCGGACTCTGGGACAACGCTAAAAAGTATATTGAGTCAGGAGCCTATGGCGGTAAAGGGTCAGAAGCACACAAGGCCGCTGTGACAGGCGACACTGTGGGTGACCCATTCAAGGATACTGCAGGCCCATCGCTTAACACCATGATTACTGTGATGTCGTTGGTCGCAGAAGTATTTGCTCCACTAATACTTCTATGGGCCATTTAACTGCTCCTTTTACCTCTATCTTGACTTTTCTAAATAAGCCACTCAAAAGGTTCATTTAGGTTTTTAACAAAGTTTTGGCTGAAACCGTTATTGAAATAATCTTCAAGCATCGCTAAAAGGATCAAGAAATATTTATATATCAGCATTGATATCGAAATTGACATCAACGGTGATATATATGTATAATAACCCTTTGCCTCCTTTACCTTTCAAGTATTGGATATGGCATATGGCCTTTGTGCCAAAAAGGGTTTATGCTGCCATACGATACCACGTGATTGGATTGAATTTGGTTATCAATTTCTCAGAGCAATCTTTAAAGGAGACGTAAAGTTCTGAATAGGACTGCCTAGGAATTTGAGGAAGTGAATAAGAGGCTGCGTGGTGAGAAGGCATGAGTGAGGAAGTGATTAAGGCTGAAAGATTAACGAAAGTTTTTAACAAAAATATGGTTGCGGTTGACCATGTGGACTTCAGCGTCAAAAACGGGGAAATCTTTGGCTTTTTAGGTCCAAACGGTGCTGGCAAGACAACTACAATTAATATGCTGATAACAGTTCTGAAGCCCACAGAGGGTAAAGCGTCTGTTTTGGGCTATGACATTGTTAAGCAGGCGAATAATGTGAGAAAGGTCATAGGTGTGGTGCCGCAAGAATACACAGCTGACGAAGACTTAACGGGGCATGAAAACATAATGTTATGTGCCGATTTATATGGTGTTCCAAGAGAAACCGCGAAGAAACGCTCTCTTGAGCTTCTTGAACTTGTGGAGCTAGTTCAATTCAAAGACAAGAGGGTTGAAACTTATTCTGGCGGAATGCGCCGGAGGCTTGAGCTTGCATGTGGACTGATTAACAGGCCTAAAGTGCTTTTCCTAGATGAGCCCACGTTAGGCTTGGACGTTCAAACGAGAGCTGCCACGTGGAATTATATTCGAAGGCTTAAGGAGGAATATGGGATGACCCTTTTCATGACAACGCATTATTTGGAGGAGGCGGACGCCCTCTGCGACCGCGTAGCTATAATTGACCATGGTAGAATAATCGCGATGGACACGCCAAGCAATCTTAAAGACAGTCTTGGAGGAGATGTGATAACCATAAGCATTAAAGAGGACGTGGATGTAAGTGGCATAATTCGTAGCGTTGAGCATGTCAAGGACTTGAGAAACGAGAATGGTTCTTATAGGATTAAGGCTGAGTTTGGAGAGGTTACGGCTCCGCTTATAATTGAGGCGTTGCGGAAAAATGGTTATACAGTGACCAAGCTTTCGCTTTCGGAACCTACTTTGAACGAGGTTTACCTTGAATACACCGGTCGATCTATTCGTGACGCTGAAGAATCTAAGGAGGCATTTAGAACTCAAAGAATGACCTTAAGGAGGGCTAGGGCAACATGAGTGGGGCAAACGAGTATCATCCAAGTATGCTTCGCGGCTTATGGGCTTTAACGGTTAGAGAACTAAAGAAATGGTTGAAAGATCCAGTTATGGTCTTAATGCTTGTGGTTCAACCTTTGATTTGGATGGGTCTTTTGGGAAAATCGATGAATATGAACGCCATATTTTCAGCTAACAGCTTAAGCAACATAGAGTTACATGATATCCCGATACCTGGAAGTCTATTAAATCCGCCTGTTAACGGAGTTGTGATCCTCCCAGGGGCATTGATTACACAGCAGCTTCAGCAGATGTTTTCTGATATAGGCTCAAAGGTTATGCAGAATACTTTCGGTGTTAAAGACTATTTTAGCTACATGTCTGTCGGCATGGTTTCTATGATCGTTATGACCACGACGATGTTCAGCGGCATGTCCATAGTTTGGGATAGGCGTCTAGGTTTCCTTGACAAGGTGATTAGCACTCCGGTATCACGTGCGGCAATAATATTCGCTAAGGTTCTTAACGCGACCTTAAGGGCAATATTTCAGGCAACTGTGATTTTGGCGCTTGCCTATCTATTGGGGTTGCAGTTAAGTGCAACTTTCACGTTGCTTAATCTACTTGGAGTTTACGCTGCAATATTCTTGGTTGGCGTAGGGCTTTCATCCGTTTTCATCGCGTTTTCATTAAGGTCTACTCGAATGGAGAGGCCGATGCAAATAATAAGCTTGGTTACTATGCCGCTTATGTTTGCAAGTAACACTTTCTTTCCTCCATATCTAATGCCAGACTGGATTCAGGCAGTAGCAAAAGTTAACCCGCTAACTTATCTAACAGATGCGTTGAGGCAGCTGACTATACTACCTTTGGATGCTTCGGCGCTAATATTCGACTTCGTGTACCTTGGCATTTTTGCAGCTATCCTAGCAACCATAGGGATAATGCTTTCATGGCGATATTTAACCAGATAAAAAGAAGAGAAAAAAGGTGGCAGCAGTTGTTAAGGACTGTTGGAATCGAGAAGACCTAGTGAGTGTCTACTAAAAGTCATAGGTCCTTTAATGCCTCTTCAGCTTAGCTTAGATTTTGTACAGGAAAATCTTTCTTAAGGGTAGTCAAGCAGTCTAGCATAAATGTGTGGTTTAATCATTTCCTGAACTAAGGATTTTTGTCTTCTTCTCTTTCTATAAGTATGGGTTTTGCTTACATAACATTTATATATGTAACATTGTTCTATAATTCTCGATGGTTATGTGCAACTCACATCAATGCGGATGCTGGCACCACTATCCAGAAAGGGGCTGGATACAATTCCTGCTAATGCGGATACTTTACGAAAAGCCTATGCATGGCTACCAGCTTCTCGAAGAAATTGAATATAGGAGCTGTGGGTTTCACAAACTCGAACCAGGCTCCATATACACGCTTCTAAGAAGGATGGAGGAAAGAGGTCTACTTCAGTCAAAATGGGAGAAAACCGAAGGAAGCCCCGATAGAAGAGTCTACACCTTAACCGATAGAGGGATTGAGGCTCTAAAAAATGGGCTTGCGTCAATTGTTAAGCGTAAGCAGCTATTCGATGATTTAGCGCAATTCTATCATGATAAATTTAAAGAAACAAGTGAGGGTGAAGAGTAGATGTGTGGAGGTAACTGCTGCCACTCTGAGCGTGAAAGGTGCCATTCGCCGTATGACTTCGCATTTTCTATGATGGACGAAGGTGAGGAAATAAAGATGCTTGAAGAATACAAAGAGGTTCTTGTAAAACAGCTTGAAAAAGTTAACAAACGCCTAGAAGTTCTGAGACACTAAATTTTTCCTTTTCACATTTATGATCGGTGAGAATGAGGAAATGGACATTATAAACTTGAACAAGTTTATAGAATTTTCCTGCGATGAAGGCGCATTGGATACTATGGAGAAACGTAAACGTGTGAAAAAGGATCTGTTAAGGGCGAAGCACTATAATCTTGTACTTGTTTGTCTAGAAAGCGGTCAAGAGATACCGTCTCGTCCAGAACCCTACGACGTTTGCTTTTACGTTTTAAAAGGTTCTGGGATATTTACGATTGGCGACGAAAAGGCTGATTTGTCTCAAGATGAAATGGTTTTCGTACCGGCCAATGTACCTAGAGGAATAGAAAGTAGGGAACGGCTGGTTGTACTGGGTATACAGGAACCCCATTAGAGGCTTGTTTATGGAGAATGCAGTGAAAGTTCAAGATTTGACGAAACGTTACGGCGATGTTACAGCAGTTGATCACATTAGCTTCGATGTTGGAAAGGGCGAAGTTTTTGGTTTTTTGGGCCCAAACGGGGCTGGAAAAACGACAACCATAAGAGTCTTGACATGCCTTGTGAAGCCAGATGAGGGTCACGCCTTTGTAGCTGGCTTTGACGTTTTAAAGAGCCCGGTAGAGGTTAAACAACACATCGGAGTTGTGCCTGAAGTTGCAAACGCATACATTGACCTTTCAGCTTATGAGAATCTAATCTTAATGGGCAAGCTTTACGGCGTTCACATGCCTAAACTTAGGGAGAATGCCACAATCCTTTTGAAGGAATTTGGGCTATACGAGGTTAAGGACAAGCTTGTAAGAGCCTTCTCTAAGGGGATGAAGCAGAGGCTTTTATTGTGTATGGCTTTGGTTAACGACCCTGAAGTGCTTTTCTTGGACGAGCCGACTTCTGGACTGGATGTTGAAAGTGCGAGGATTCTACGAGAAAAAATAACTCAATACAACAGTAATGGAAAGACCGTTTTCTTGTCAACCCACAATATGGAGGAGGCGAACCAGCTGTGCCACAGAATAGCCATAATAAATCATGGGCGAATAGCAGCTATAGACGCTCCTGAAAGCCTCAGAGCTCAGAGCATGGAGCTTCAATTCATTGACGTAGCCTTTAACAAGCCAGTTGATCCACAAGAATTTTCTAGCATTCCGGCCATAACTGAGGCTGTGCCTGCAGGCAACAAGGTTCGCATTTACACTGCTGACCCGTCGGCGGTGATCCAACTTTTAGCGGAGTTCGCGAAAAAAGAGAACCTGCGAATAATAGGCCTAAACACTTTGATGCCTTCCCTTGAAGATGTTTTCTTAAAACTTGTCAAAAGTAAGGATGCCGTGATCGAATGAACAGTTTTATGGAACAGTTTAAGCGATCGCTTGTTGTAGCTGAGAAAAACATTAAGATCTACTATTCGAAAGGGCCTGTCATAGTTTTTGGGCTTGTTTTCCCCCTGTTTTTGGCTTTAGCCTATGTTATAGGGCGGAACGTGCCGCTTAAAGAAATTTTGCCAGGATTGATCGGCATGACCACGTTTTTTACAGCGACGTCTGTGGGGCCCTCCATTGTGCCTTGGGAAACTAGGTCAAAAACTCTTGAAAGACTTTTGTGTTGCCCAGTTGCCTTCTGGACTATTATATTTGGAGACATGATTTCCTCCTTCATTTTCGGCCTCGTAATATCAGTTGTTCCGCTGGTGCTTATTCAGATTCTGGGCATTGAATTGTTGAACTTCGTTCTACTCATTTTTGGCTTGGTGTTCGCAAACATATGCTTCGCAGCCTTCAGTGTGTTGCTTTCAGCTTATCCACCAACAGATGTGCCTTCCACAACAATGATGCTCTCTTCCTTGGTTAAGTTTCCTCTGGTCTTTATAAGTGGAGTATTCATACCAGTGGACCAGTTGCCGCCTTGGGGAACAGTTATAGCCTCAATCTCACCGCTCACGTACTATATAGACATGGTTAGGCATCTGTTTTTAGGAAACGGCTTTTACCCGCTGACAGTGGACTTTTTGGCAGTTGTAGCCTTCATGTTGGCATTTACGTTTGCAGCTATAAAGTTACATGAGAGAACCCTTGCAAAACGGTTAAGCTAATTTAAAGCGTCTTCATAAATAAGGATTCACTTATGAAGTGAAGGTCAGGCTGATTTAATTTAACAACAACATGTTCCACGTGAGGCGCCGGAAACTATTGGAACCTATCGTGGCACAAGTGTAATAAATGGGATCCTCAGTGAAACTGACAATTAAGTTGTAGGTATAACAGCCACTTAAGCAGTTTCTTTCTGTTTATCTAACTCTTCATTGGTGATCTTTTCATCGTCAAATACTGAGATTTGTAACGTTAGGTTGTGAAGGGCACTTGCCATATGGTTGTCTGCGGTTAGCTTATACAACGTTGCTCTTTAACTTTGCCTAAAAAATAAGCAAAAGCTTCTGAAAAATGGCCTAAAACGCGCAAAACAAAATCTTCCGCTCTCAACCTAGACGTGAAAAAATAGGTGTTTGATGTGTATACTGAAAATATAGGGATACGGTATACTTGCATTAGTGAAAAATTGCAAAAACATGATTGTCAGAAGGGTTGTTGAATTAATAACGGTCTTTCAATTCCTTTTATGGAATTTCTCTTTGAATCTTAAATGTTGATGAACAACGCAAAAAAGGGGTGTTCAACAACAAATACTTGTTTCAACTCCCTTGATAGGATTTTAGCGCTTGCATCTTAAAAGTTATTATTTCTCCCCGAACGAGAAAAATAATAACTTCCTTTCAATTCCCTTTATGGGATTTTCCTCTTTGAATCACGGTGCAGATGGCACAGTCGCATCCACCTTTTGTTCTACTTTCAATTCCCTTTATGGGATTTTCCTCTTTGAATCTGAGCCTGTAAGCCTCGACTTTCCGCAGGGTAGCACATTATATGCTTTCAATTCCCTTTATGGGATTTTCCTCTTTGAATCTTAAAAAAAATCGAACAGTTCACGGGCTTTCCCAATTACTTTCAATTCCCTTTATGGGATTTTCCTCTTTGAATC
>CAZPBM010000028.1:0-34916 GCA_964584965.1 uncultured Candidatus Bathyarchaeia archaeon
AGTATCTCGAAGCACTGCTTAGGGTTCACCCCGACACATGCGGGGTACACCCCAGGGTATACCCCACCGAACCCCAGAACACGTTTCAGCTTCCACTTGCCATAAATGAAACAGAGCCCATTTCAAGCCCCATTTTTGAAACAGAACAAGAAGGGATGTGCAGAAACCGTAGGTTTTTGCAGTGGACTGGGGGGGATTTGAACCCCCGACCTCCTGAGTGCAAGTCAGGCGTTCATGCCAAACTGAACTACCAGCCCTCCGTTGGTCGGTAGTTGTCTATTTGAATATTGGGAAAAGATGCAGTATTTTAGGTTTTATGATTTTTTGGTAAAAGTTTTAAATGCAACCTTTGTTCTTCTCGTTTTTGGCGATCCACGTTGTTGGCGAAGAAGGTATTTTTCACGAAGCCGAAAAAGGCGGAAATTGTTAAGTACGAACTAGACGAGATATTGAGCGAACATGAAGTTCTTGTCCAAACGTTGTACTCGATTGTTAGCTCTGGAACTGAGGGAGCTAACTTCGCGAATCCCGACATTGAAAAAATAGATGTGGACTCGTGGATAAGAAACCCTGGTTACGGAAACGTGGGCAAAGTTCTCGCTGTCGGCGAAAAAGTCAAGGACTACAAGGCTGACGACCTAGTTTTCAGCACAAAAAACCATTGTTCACACTTTAAAATCGACGAAAGATACGACCCCTCTAGGTACTCGCTTTTCATGATTAAGCTTCCCGACCAAATAGACCCAATAAAAGCTGTCTTCGCCCGAATGGCGGATGTTGCGATGAGTGCGATCCGAATGGCAGACCTTGGACTCGGAGACACCGTTGTCGTCATTGGGCTTGGACTTGTCGGAAACTTCGCTGCCCAGCTGTTCCAAATTGCCGGAGCAGACGTTATGGCAGCGGATTTGGTTGATTTCCGTCTTGACCGTGCAAAACAATGCGGCATAAAAAAGGTTGTTAACTCCCAAAACTGGGATGAGTTCAAAAAAGCCGTTATGAACTGGACTGAAGGCAAAGGAGCCCAAATCGTTGTTGAAGCCATTGGTTACTCTCCAGTCATCGCCAAAGCTGTGGGTTTAGCCCGTTCACACGGCGAAGTTATTTTGCTCGGCAGCCCAAGAGGCGAGGCGGTAATGGACATAACGCCAATGCTTTCCGACGTTCACCTTAGACACGTCACAATTAAAGGTGGGCTTGAGTGGCTCTGGTCAGTTACCGAAGGCCCATACTACCATCCCAGCCGGTTCACGAAGATGGCTAACCTGAAACAAATTTTTTCCTACCTGAAGTCAGGAGCCCTCGTTACTGAACCACTGCTGACCCACATTGTTCCACCTGAAAAATGCCAAGAAGTCTACGAAGGCCTAGCTGGAGGCATAAAGGGAACCCTTAGAACCGCGTACCTCGGCGTAGTCTACGATTGGACTTAAGATTCAATCCAAAAAATACCCTAAGCAGCTAGCAGCCACGTTTTTATTTTTTCCTCACCTTCTGAAAACAAAAAGATTAAGGAACCCTTTTAGCATACATTTTTTGGGAGAACACTAAACCTTGGAGCTGCCAATCCAAGCTGAGATTCTAGCTTGTCTTCAGTCCGTGTTTCCGAAAACAGAATGGAATCTTGACGAAATCATAGGCTTTTATAAGGCAATAGGCATCATGAACCCTGGTGGAAGACCGTATGCGGAACGCGAGAAAAAACTTTTCGAAGTCGTATTTTTCGCAGACCACGTTGTAAAGTGCATTGAAAACATTTCACGAACGCGAGACATAGTTCTTTTAGACTGCGGCTGTGGACGTTCATACCTTCCCTTCTTCGTTAACTTGGTTCTTAAGAAAAAGCTGAGAAACATAACTTACATCGGCGTGGACGCCAACCTTGAGCTTGTGAAAAAGTCGTCTCAAATAGCCAAAGCTCTGGGCTACACGAACATGGTGTTTCATCAAAGCAGCATAATTGATTTTGAACCAGAAAAGGAGCCTAACATTGTCTGCGCGCTTCACGCATGCGACACGGCAACTGACGAGGCAATAGCAAAAGGAATCTTGCTGAAATCAAGGTTCATCGTCGCCGCTCCATGCTGCCAACGCCAAATAGTTAGACAAATAGGCAAAGTAGCAACAAAAGTTCCTGAACTGAAACCGCTCGCTGAGACAAAAATAGCCAAAGAATACGTTGGAGTAGCCTTAACAGAAACCCTGAGGAAACTAGCCCTTGAAAGCTGCGGATACAAGGTTGACATGTTCGAGTTCGCTCCAACAAGGTACACGCCTAAAAACATCATGCTCCGAGCAGA
Organism: uncultured Candidatus Bathyarchaeia archaeon; assembly: GCA_964584965.1. GTDB lineage: Archaea > Thermoproteota > Bathyarchaeia > Bathyarchaeales > DTEX01 > JAGTRI01. The sequence goes on from CAZPBM010000028.1 coordinate 2,301, forward strand.
AAAGAAACAGGCGAAGAACCCTGAAAGCCTAAAGGCATACAAAGCCATAAGAGACTACTTCAATGCCAAACCGAAAATCCAGGACTACATACCAGAATTGCAATGAGTTAAACCACCAATTTTTGGAGGCCGCTGCTGGGATTTGAACCCAGCCTCCAGGCTCCACAGGCCTGTTCGCTACCAGGTTTCGCGGAAGGCTATGCACCAATTTTCCTCTACGTTACAGCGGCCATTTTTCTAGGCTGTGTAAGCCAATACTTTTGGATGTTAGCCTTTAATATTTATGTTTTGTATATAGGTTTGGCGGTTTGTGATGAGTGAGGCTTCTGATGTGGAAATTGAGTCTCAGCTTAAGGGCAAGACTCTTCTTGTTTACTGGTTTTTGCTTAGGTCTCAAGAGAAGCCTGTAGGCGTCCGTGAGATTCAGCGGGAACTTGGTTTTTCAAGTCCCAGTATTGCTGCTCATCATTTGGATAAGCTTCATTCTTTAGGTTTGGTTGAAAAAACGATTCAAGGCGAATATTTTCTTTCGCGCGAAGTGAAGGTTGGCGTCTTAAGGTTTTTTACGCGGCTTGGAAGGTTCATGATTCCCCGTTACCTTTTTTATTCCGTTTGGTTTTCCACGATGTTTGTTGTTTACTTAATTCTTTGTTTCTCTTTTTACGGGTACAGCGGCAGCATTCACAATGTCGTGGCAATAATCTTCGGAGTCATCGCGTGCGGAATACTGTGGTATGAAACAATAAGGTTGTGGAAGCAGAAGCCCGCCTAATACTAAGGAAAATTTCTACGCACAAAATCACATCAAAATGTTAAACCTATAAACTTGGCCACAATAATTATTTTGAGTGTGATTTGTATGAAGTTAGCAGTACAAGAAAATCTTGTTCCAGGAAAAAACATTCTTGAAAAACTGCGTAAAATCGAAAAATACGGCTATGAAGGCGTGGAAGTCTTCTATAACGTCTTGCCTCAAATGTTAGATGAACTGAAAAAAGCCTTACCATCTTCAAAAGTCAAATTTTCAACTGTCTGCGGGACACCTGGAGGTCTTCTTGGACCAGACCGTAAAAGCAGGGAAAACGCTATGGAAGGAATCAGAAGCCTACTTAAGATGTGCTCAGACCTAGGCGGTGTAGGCGTCATCTGCGTTCCAATCTTTGGCGGTCCACAAATCTCCGACCTGTACCCTTGGCAGCCTGACGTTAAACATCTTGAAAAGAATGTTGTTGTTGAGGAGTTCAAGATTCTTGGCAAAGACGCTGATGACCTCGGTGTCTACTTGTTGTTGGAGCCTCTGAACCGTTATGAGACTCACTTCGTTAACAGGCTTGAGCAGGCAGTCAAGATCGTCGAGGAAGTTGGGGTAGAGCACGTTCAGATGATGGCTGACTTCTTTCACATGAGCATTGAAGAGCAGGACATAGCTTCCAGCATACAGGCAGCCTCAAAACACATCTTCCACATACACCTCGCGGACAGTAACAGACTGCTTCCAGGACATGGACACACAGAGTTCAAGAAACCGTTTCAAACTCTCAAAAAGGCTGGATATAAACACTACATGGCCTTAGAGTGCGGAGTTCCAGGCGACCCTGAAGTGACTTTGCCTGAATGCGCAAAATACCTTAAGAGTTTCATGTAAGCTTGGAGGCGGGCTAAGTTGGCTGATAGACTTCGACTTGGAATTGTCGGTTGTGGCGGAATCGGCGTAACACACCTAAGGGGACTTGTCAAAAACCCGTTTGTGGAGCTCACAGCCTTCTGCGATGTCAACATAAACCAGGCTAGAAACGTTGCCCAACAGTTCCGTCCAGAAGCACACGTTTTCGACAACGCAGAAACCATGATAAACTTGGTTAGGCCTGACATTTTGTACTTTTGTATTCCACCCTTCGCTCACGGCATAGAACACACAGCGATTGAACACGGAATCCCATTCTTCGTCGAGAAACCTATTCACCTAGACCTCGACCAAGCGAAGCATATTGCCTCGGAAGCTGAACGCAAAAAGGTTCTGACAAGCGTAGGTTACATGAACCGTTACCGAAAAGGTGTGCAAAGGGTTCAAGAAGTCCTCAAGGAGGATCCGCCGATTTTGCTGCTTGGAGGCTGGATAGGTGGAACTCCGAGGTTTGACGCTTCTGCTCCCATTTTTAGCTGGTGGGTTGACAAAGCGAAAAGCGGAGGACAGTTTCACGAGCAGGTTACGCACACAGTTGACCTTGCACGTTACCTTTGCGGCGAAGTAGTTGAGGTTCACGCTTACCCAGCTCGAGGACTTAACAAGGGAACTGCGCCTAATTATAACATTGAAGACGCAAGTGTTGTGGGTTTAAAATTCCGTAATGGCGCAGTTGGCACATTGTGGGCTTCGTGCTCAAGTAACGCGGGAGAGGGCGGCGTGAGCTTAACTATTTACGGTTTAAGGACGACAGCATTGTTCACCAAGTGGGAGCACAACTTGAGATTGTTGCAGGTAGACAAGGGGCATGAAGAAATTCTGGGTGAACCTAACATTTTTGAAATTGAGGATAACGCTTTCATCGAAGCCGTACGTTCAAACGACGAGTCAAAAATTCTTTGTCCATACTCAGACGCGGTGAAGACGCTTGAAATCACGTTAGCAGCTAATATGTCGATGGATACGGGTGTACCAGTGAGGATCTCTGGCTAAATTTCCATTGGCAAGATTGTTCTACACGTAAGGGAAGTAATTTAGGATTTGATGCATGTTACGGGTTAAGGTGATTTCTTGGATAAGGTTCGTTTCGGCGTGGTTGGAGCGAAGGGAATCGGTAGGACACACATGGAAAGCATTGTTTCATGCGGCAATGCTGAGCTTGTCGCCGTTGCTGACATTAACGAGGCTGCGGGAAAAGAGGCAGCTTCGAAATACGGTATTAAGTGGTTTTTGGACTACGAGAAGATGCTTGAGCAAAAGGACATCGACGCAGTTTCCATTTGCACACCGCACTTTCTTCACTGCAACATGGCTTTGAAGGCTCTTGAGTACGGCAAAAACGTCCTCGTAGAAAAGCCTATGGCAATAACAGTAAGAGAAGCTGACAAGATGGTTGAAAAAGCTAAGGCTACATGCTTGAAACTTGGTGTAGTCTTCCAGTACAGAACTTTCCCAGTTAACCAAGAAATCAAAAGGTTGATTGACGAGGGCGAAATTGGGAAAATCTATAGGGTACTAATGGAAGCCTGCACTTTCAGAACTCAAGCCTATTATGAAAGCGATGCTTGGAGAGGAAAATGGAAAACCGAAGGAGGTGGGGCTCTCATAAACCAGACTGTTCATAATATTGACCTGCTTCAGTGGTTTGTTGGACCTCCATCTAAGCTTCAAGGGCAAATTGGGACAATGTACCACAACGTGGAAGTTGAAGACATAGCTTCCGCGGCAATAAGGTTTGAGAATGGAGCCTTCGGAATCTTGCAGGTAAGCATTATTGACGCCCTAGACGCATCTAGGCTTGTGATTTGTGGCGAAAAAGGAAAAATCGTATCCAACAGTGAACACAAACGTGCAATTATGAGCAAACCTATTAAAGAATGCATCGCGGACAAGAAAGTCTGGGGCGGAAGACCTGAAAGCCAATGGCTGGAAATCGAACCAAAAACAGAAGAAAAAGGTGGACACACAACAGTCATCAGAGAATACTGCGACGCCATAATCGCAGACAAGGAGCCTCCTGTAAGCGGCGAGGAAGGACGAAAATCCATTGAAATCATTAACGCCATAATACTTTCTTCGTTTGAAGAAAAAACAGTTCACTTCCCTGTGGACAGAGATGCTTATGACAGGTTGATGCAAAGGCTTAGTGAAAGAAGCTAAAGCAAACGTTAAGCAACAGTCACAAATTCAATTTCATTTTTAGATTTTTGTGTTAATAAGGCTTAATATTCACTCAGCTTTTACTGTTTTTATGCGATATGTGGCAAGGGTTGAAGTAGGTCTTAAACCAGGTCACTCTGACCCGGAAGGCGAGACCACGAGGGATTCTCTTGTCGAGATGAGTTACGCAGTTGAATCAGTTAAAGTAAGCAAGGTTTATGAACTTCTTGTTGAGGCTTCCTCGCGTGAAGAAGCGGAAAAAATGGTCGACGAGATGTGCCGTAGGCTTCTTGCGAATCCTGTTAAAGACAACTATAAGGTCAGCATAGAGGAAAGCCGATGAGCCACCAAATATACATCAAGAAAGATGCCCAGTTCGAGCTTTTCGAGGTTAACATTCTCCACGCCGACGAGAAGCAGCTCATCCAAATCAGCGAAGAGATGGGCTTAGCTCTTAACCTCGAAGAGATGAAGACAATCAAAGAATATTTTGTTCAAAAAAACAGGAACCCGACGGATGTTGAGCTGCAAACCTTAGGGCAAACCTGGTCTGAACACTGTTTTCACAAAACCTTCAAGGGAACAATACTGACACCTGAAGGCAAAAAGATTGATTCTCTTTTCAAAACCTATATTGCTAAAGCCACACTTGAGCTGAATAAGCCTTGGTGCATTTCAGTCTTCGAAGACAACGCTGGCATAGTTCAGTTCCAAAACGACGTCACAATCGCGGCGAAGGTTGAGACCCACAACCACCCTTCAGCCATAGAGCCGTTTGGCGGAGCTGCAACTGGAACAGGCGGCGTAATACGCGACGTTCTCGGCGTGTGGGCTGACCCAATTGCGTGCACAGACGTTCTGGGTTTCGGTCCGCTTGATTATGACTTCAACAAGTTGCCTTCAGGCATTAAACATCCAAAGTACGTTTTTCGAGGAGTCGTAGCAGGAATAGGTTGTTATGGCAACAACATGGGCATCCCAACTGTTAACGGTGCAATCTATTTTGACGAGAGCTACGTGGGAAACGTGGTCGTCTACTGTGGATGCATAGGAACCTTACCTATAGATAAGTACATAAAAAAGGCAAAGCCAGGTCACCACCTAGTTCTAGCTGGAGGAAGAACGGGAAGAGACGGAATCCACGGCGTAACCTTCGCATCGCTGGAGCTCACTGAAAAATCAGAAGAAGTTTCCAGACCAGCTGTTCAAATTGCGAACCCACTTGAGGAGGAAAAACTCAAACGCGCCATAATCAAAATACGAGACCAAAAGCTAGCTTCGTCGATAACTGACCTCGGCGGAGGAGGACTATCCAGCGCTGTTGGAGAGGCAGCTCACAGATACAGATGCGGAGCAAAAGTTGCACTTGAAAGAGTGCCATTAAAATACCCAAATATTCCACCATGGGAAATCTACATTTCAGAATCCCAAGAAAGAATGCTTATCACAGTGCCTAAAAAGAATCTACAAAGCGTTTTGGAAACCTTCGCCTTGGAAGACGTTGAGGCAACAGACATCGGAACCTTAATAGATGAACAAACCCTAAAGTTAACGTACAATGGAACCGTCGTCGCTGAGGTGGACATGAACTTTCTCTTTAACCCGCCAAAGATCACGAAAAAGGCTGAGTGGAAACAAGCCGAGTACACTGAGCCAATCTTCAGCGAACCCGAGGACTTGACAAGCATATTGATTGACCTACTTTCTTCACCTAACATCGCAAGCAAGGAATCTGTGATTAGAACATATGACCACGAGGTCAAAGGAAACACGGTGCTCAAACCGCTATGCGGAATACATGACGGACCAAGTGACGCCGCAGTCATCAAACCTCTTGAAAACTCGTACAAGGGCCTCGTAATTTCATGTGGCATAAACCCACAGTACGGAAAAATCGACGCATACTGGATGGCGGCCTCAAACATCGATGAAGCCATAAGAAACAACATCGCAGTCGGCGGACAAAGAATAGCGCTCCTCGACAACTTCGTGTGGGGAAGCCCAGAAAAACCCGACCGACTCGGCTCGCTTGTAAAAGCCTGCGAAGCTTGTTATCACTATGCGAAAGGCTTTGAAACTCCGTTCATCTCTGGAAAGGACAGCCTCTACAACGAGTCGCCATTAGGCCCAGTCACACCGACGCTTCTGATAACGGCGATTGGCATAATCCCTGACGTTCGGAAAACAGTTTCCATGGACCTAAAGTCTCCTGGAGACCTCGTCTACCTGGTTGGTCAGACCTATCCGGAGCTAGGAGGCTCAGAATATTATCGAAAGCTAGGATACATTGGATGCTCGGTTCCAGTTGTCAGATTAAATGAGGCGAAAAGGACGATGGACAGAGTTTCGAAAGCCATCGAGTCCGGCTACGTGAGAGCTTGCCACGACCTTTCTGAAGGCGGATTAGCCGTCGCAGCAGCGGAAATGGCGTTTTCCGGAGGCCTAGGATTGGATGTTTCGCTAACGAGGTTTCCCCAGTCTGTGCCAATAACGAGAAACGATTTTGTCCTCTTTTCTGAGTCGAACAGCCGATTTTTAGTCGAGGTTCCTGAAAAAATGAGAGAAGATTTCGAGGCTGCAATGAAAGGCGCAAGTTATTCGCGCATCGGAAGGATCACAAACGAAAGACACTTGTTGATTTGCGGGTTGAACGGCGAACCGGTCATAGAGGCGGACTTAGATGTGCTGAGAGACGCATGGAAAAAGGTCTTTAGGGGATAAAAAATGGACTATAAAGGAATAAAGGCATGTATAGTAAGGGTTGGCGGAACCAACTGCGACGCTGAAACAAAAAGGTCCTTTGAAGAACTCAGCGTAAAAGCTGAGGTTCTACATCTAAGCGAGATTGTGAAAAGCAACAACTTGCATGAGTTCGACATTTTGGTATTTCCAGGAGGGTTCTCTTTCGGCGACTACGTGAGAGCCGGCGCTATATTGGCAAAGGGATTTTCATCTAAGCTTAACCACCGCTTAAAAGCTTTTGTGGAGGAGGGAAAACCCATACTGGGCATATGCAACGGCTTCCAAGTTCTAGTTGAGGCAGGTCTTCTCCCAGCATTCGACGGAATTAGTAAATACCCAGAAGCAGCGCTTGCAACGAATGTGCCTATTGGCTTTAGGTGCAGGTGGATTTATCTGAAAAACGAGAACGCGGGGAACTGCGTTTTTACCAAAAAGATTCCTAAAGGAAGGGTTCTTAGAATGCCTATTGCTCACGCTGAAGGCAGGTTTATTTTCCCAAAAGACGACGAAGGTAGTTGCCTTGAGAAACTCGTGGACAACGACCAGCTCGTCTTCAGATACTGCGACGAACAAGGACGAGGCGCAGGTGGAAAATACCCATACAACCCGAATGGCTCATATTATAGTATTGCTGGAATCTGCAATCCCGAAGGAACAGTTTTCGGATTGATGCCTCACCCGGAAAGAGCATTTTACGGTTGGCAACTGCCAGACTGGACGAGGGGTGAGAAGCCTTCGGAATTCGGCGATGGGCGGTTAATCTTCGAATCCGTCGTTGAACACGTCGCAAATAAGCTCTAGTCCTTTATGGCGCATTGCCTCTTTGTTAACGATTAAATAATTCCTTGACGTTAACGTACACAAACGGAGAGTACACATGGAATTGAGCAAAAATGACAGATCTCTTTCGGGCAAGCCTAACTTGAAAGTGGCTCTTTACGGCGTCGGATGGATCGGCAGCAGCATAGCGAGGCTTCTCTTAACTAAGAAGGGGGTGGAAATCGTTGGAGCCGTTGACTTTGCGCAGACAAAAGCTGGACGAGACCTAGGTGAAATAGTCGAAGCTGAAAAATCCTTAGGCGTCAAAGTCACGCGGGACGCGGGTGAACTGTTTTCCACGATTAAGCCTGACGTTGTTGTTCACGCAACCTCTTCGTATTTTAGAGATGTGTATCCGCAGCTTGAGGAAATCGTGAAACACGGCGCTAACGTGGTTTCAACATGCGAGGAGCTCTCGTACCCTTACTTTTCAAGCGGTGAACTTGCAGCGAAACTTGACGCGTTGGCAAAAAAGCACGGTGTAGCAGTGTTAGGCACAGGTGTAAACCCAGGGTTCGTAATGGACACTCTTCCAATAGTGCTGTCTGGAGTCTGCCAAGAAATCAGAAGCATCAAAGTTGAAAGAGTCATGGATGCTGCTACTCGAAGGGTGCCGTTCCAGAAAAAAATAGGTGCAGGACTAACAGTTGAAGAGTTCCGAGAAAAGATTGACACTAAACAAATAACGGGCCACGTTGGCCTTGAACAGTCAGTTGCCATGATTGCTGACGCCTTAGGATGGAGCCTTCAAGCTGTCGAGTTAGGTGTCGTTGAACCCGTCGTGGCGGAAAATGCCGTTAAGAGCAAAGCGATAAAGGTAAAACGTGGAAATGTTGCGGGTCTAAGGCAGTTCGCCCGCGGAATCATGCACAGTAAGCCTGTCGTCACTTTGTTGTTTGAAGCGTACATCGGAGCAGAGGAAGAGTACGACTCAGTTACCATCGAAGGCGTACCAAGAATTTGCGAAAAAATCAGCCCATGCATACACGGAGACCTCGCGACCGCTGCCATTATTGTTAACATGATTCCAAAGGTAGTCAACTCAGAGCCTGGACTTAAGACAATGAAGGACCTTCCTCTGCCATCAGCGGTTCTAGGTGACATCCGACGAACCATTCTCCGTTTAGGTTAACGAACTGCTGGTGACCAAGGTGGTTTAGATGGGAGGCACTGCACGTTTTCTTTCTTCCAACGGCATTTTAGTCCACTCTATGAATTTTTGAGGCGGCGGCTCAGTCTTATACAAGGCTTTTCTGTGTGCTTCTAACAATTTGTTCTCTGTTCCAGCGTACTCGGCTGCTGTAACTACTCGGTTTCCGAGACTAGCAGCTTTGTCAATTGACGGCTGTGCAGTTTGCTTCCAATTTTCGTCTCTGAGAATGTGGTGGTCCAATACTGTAACAGGCACGTTTTCCGCGACGACGTTAAAGTTCATCATCGCTTGTTCAATGTTTTTTGGGTTAACCTTATACTGGGTAAGGTACGTTGGCGGACCGCCTATGATGGCCAGTTTAGGGATTTCTCTCACGACAACCGCAGCTGTGGCACCAACCATAGGTCCTTGAACATCGGGAGCGTAAAGCACTCTTTCTTTTTTATGTTCGATTACTGTCATGAGAACCCACCCTAGCCCTGAGCCTTCTTCACCGTGATTGACGGGGGCTGAAAACCTTATTGTTGTATTTTCGAACTTGAAGACTCTGTTGTCGGCAAATTCGACCCTTGCAGCTTTTTTTCCAACCGACTTGTGGAACATCCATCCTCGCTGCCTCTGGCTGGGATTTATATTTGCCTTGTAGCTCTTTGCGAAAACAATCTTTCCCGAGTATATCTTCTCAGCAATCTCAGCTGATGACCAGTGGTTAACCCAGTCGGTGAACGAAGGCGTGTGGTGGTCAAAATGGTAGTGGCTAACTGTGACGACATCAGCCTTTTCAGCCAGCTCCAGCATCTTGGTCCTGCATTCTTTCAAGGCTAAGTATTCCTTAGGATGAGGGGGTAGATTGAACCTGTTAGGGCACAACGAGACGCCGGCGTCTAAAAGAACCTTTATGTCTGGAGTATCAACGTAAGTGCACATGGAGCGAACGCCGAGGCTTTCGAAGGCAACAGGAACAACCTTGATGAAGCAAAGGCAATCCATCTATACACCATTTGTCTATTTGTCTTTACCACCTTAAGAGTCAGCTTCACCTCTTATCAAGATTCCCCTCATAAAAAAGATGCCCAATGCGTAAAATTCGAATGTTACGTGGGTTCCACACTCAAGATCTACATCACACTTTAGTTCAGTAGGGTCAGAGCTGTCATCACCCACAAACAAAAGCTATGACCAAATTCGAAATAAAGTTTTTGCTCAGATTACTGTGGAAAAAGCCATCATCCATGCAAATGTTAAGAAAATCCTTTGTTGGGCAAAAATTGTTTGTCGCCTGATCAAGCTTTTTGAGAAGACATAAATAGGCTTGAACTTCCCTTTTTCAGTGTAGTTTCAATAACTAGCTGGGGTTGCAGGAAATTGAGGCTTCCAATGGGTAAGGTTCCGCCCGATGTCTTAAAAAACGTGGTGTTCAAACACCTCGGCGCGGACAGTTCAGATGTTATTTTAGGTCCAGCCTTAGGAGTAGACGGAGCCGCCGTCAAAGTTGGTGATAAGGTTCTAGTTTCTTCGATGGACCCGATAACAGGCGCAATGCAAAGAATAGGGTTTCTAGCGGTGAACGTTAATGCCAATGATGTGGCTACGTTTGGGGTTCATCCAGCCTTCTTTTCGTCTTGCCTTCTTTTGCCAGAAGATTCGAATGAAGAGGTTGTTGAGGAAATCTGCCGCCAAATCGGTTTAGCTGCTCGGAATCTCGGAATCGCTGTGATAGGTGGTCACTCTGAGGTTACGCCTGAACTGCAAAGACCAATCATCGTCGGCTGCGCGATGGCTGTAACTGAGCCTGGAAAATATGTTACTGCAGCTGGCTCGAAGCCTGGAGACAAACTTATTCTTACCAAAGGGGCGGGACTGGAAGGAACAGCAGTTTTAGCCAGTGAAAAACATGGTGCTTTAAGGGCAAAGCTTGGCGAAGCCCTCCTAGACTCTGCTGTGGCCTTTTACGACAAAATCAGCGTGGTCAAAGAAGCAGTTCTAGCCTACAACTATGGTGGAGTATCAGCTATGCATGACCCAACTGAAGGCGGAGTTGCGAACGGAATTCACGAGCTAGCTGACGCGGCAGGATTGGGAGTAAAAGTCTATAAGGACAAAATCTACGTGCACAAGGAAACCGTAGAAATCTGCGGGTTTTTCAAGATTGACCCTTTGCAGCTCATTAGCTCAGGAGCCCTACTTATCTCAGCTGACCCAAGGTTCGCAGAGGGAATAAAGCGTGAACTAGAAAGCCACCACATCAGGGCGGAAATAATTGGTGAATTCTTAAAAGACCCTCTTGACCGCTTTTTCGTAAGCAAAGATGGAACTGTGGAACCTCTTGTGAGACCAGTATGCGACCACTTGTGGTCTGCCTTAAAACAATGACCAGAGGTACTGAATTTTACGGAAGGTTTTTCAGTATATCTAACATTTTCTTTAGTTGATGGCTGATGAGGTACTGCATGAAATGTGGGGCTAGGCTGCCTGCGGATGGGGCAGCTAGGTTCTGCCCTGTTTGTGGGGCTTTCCTTGGTGCGCAGCATCTGCCTTACGAGGAACGGTTTGGAACGCGCAGGGAACCTCGAAAGACATTTGGGGCAGTCACGCTTCGTAACCGAGTTCTAGCAGTGTTTTTAGCCTTTGTTCTTTGTCTTACAATAACTGCGGCTGGAGCTGTTTCGAAAGTTGAGCGCCAAGAGGCAGATGAAATTGTAGAGGAATTCGATAGGTTGGATGATTTTTTGTCCATCGTTGGGTTGCAGTTTATTTTTGGTAACAACTTAATGTACTGTGTAATTATGTTTGTTCCTGTTATCGGACCATACTACGGTTCGTACGTGCTTTACTCGACTGGAAGAGTTCTTGCAGCTTTCGGTCTAGCCTCGGGATATAATCCTTTGGAGTTGTTCTTTTCGCTGTTCGTTTACCCGCATGCTTGGCTTGAATACGTCTCATACAGCCTTGCTCTTTCTGAAAGTTTCTGGCTTATTTACGTCGTGATAAGACATAGGGAAAACAGTCTAAGAAACGAGCTCTCAACAGCAGCAAAGATAATGGCTATATGCACTGTGTTGTTGTTGTTGGCAGCTGTAGCCGAAATGTTCCTAATAACTTCTGGTTAGAGGCAACGGTTACTTCATTTCTTCCATGAAGATTTTTGTAAGGTCTTCTTTCTGTATTCCAAGTTTCGTTGAGAGCTCCTTAACCCACCTTGTGTAGAAACGGAAGGCAGTTTGGACTATGTCCATTTTCTCTTTGTCAGACATTTTTTCTTCCTCAACCAAAAGCAGCGCAAACCACCTTCCTAGGTTAGTTAAAGTGTAGTATTTTACCCAAACAGTACGTCCAGTTGCTTCAGACTTCTCCATGTGCTCATTCAATATTCCAAGATGAGTCAAAGATTTCAGGTAATCAATTACAGTTTTGTTAGAGTAACCTAGAGAAGCAATCAATTCCTTCTGAAAGACCTTTTCAGAAACACCCCGCCTCAATGCGTGTTTTAAAATGGCGACTGGAACGTTTGATTCAAATACAGCCTCAAGAATCCTCTCTTTTTTGCCCTTTGGAAGAAAAATTACGTACGGATACAGCCTTTCACTCATGGGTTGAACCGCCTAGACTCAATTAATGAAAGCTGAGGAACTATCGTTTATGGTTAATGGTCATTGTGACACTTGATTTACGATCTTTCGCATGGCAATATTGTCCTAAAATTTTTGGTCAAAAAAATAGAACTCTATCCGAAATAATCCGACCCGAAATATCTTTATTGACAAAACATTTAACTGATTGTTTTGTTAATTTTTTCAGCAAATTCTTCGAGTTCCAGTTTAACTACGCCGAGAGGAGTCTCGTTGCCACTAAAGGCCACGACCAGCACGTTTCCCTTGTTCCGCGCAACTATTCGCCCCTTTTCCCCTTCAATGATTAATTCTTTTATCGGGTCTATTTTCGCCATGCTAGCGGATTTTGCAGCAATCTGGAGAAGCCTCGATATTATGGCGCCAATTTTCTCCGGGTCAACGTTGCTTGGAAGCTCTGCTGAAATCGTTAAGCCGTCGTAGTCTACAATCGCTGAGCCTTCTAGTCCAAGTATCTGCTTGAACTCTTTCAACTCTGACCTTATTTTTTCAGTTCGGCTGGCAGGTGGATGCTTTTGTTTCTCTGATTTAGGCTTGTTATGTCTCCAGAGTTTTGATGGCCCAACCTCAATGTAGTTAATTGTTCCTGCTGACCTCAATGACGCAAGATACTTTAGCGCTGTTGTTTTGCTTATATTTGCTTTTTCAGCCACGTTTAGTGTCGTTAGCCCTTCCTTGTTTTGGTCTAGAACCTGAAGTATCTTTTTCTCGTAATACGAAAGCACATCTATCAACATTTACTACGTAATTTCCTTTTAATAAAATGCTATGAAAAATAAATTCATTTTTTCCAAAATCAATACCAGACTAAGTCGTCAACCAATGAACGGGTGGACAAAAGTGTATATTTTTTGCTGGTTTTTTACGGTTCTTGAACACTTTGGATGACCACAATTTCACATACATACTTCATACGCACAATTTCTATTGCGAGGTAGAACATAGTTGAAAACTAACACTCCGAAGAAAGTCATGTGCATCATAGTTTTAAGCTGCACCCAAGTCTCTGAGAAAGGAAAACTGGAACTTGAGCAAGCATTAACAGCCCTAAGACAACTTGAAAACTGGGAAATCAACCGTTTGACGCTGATGGAAGACCATCGGGAAACCTTCTAAAAAATTTGTCTAAAAAAGTTCCCTATTGAAATTACGGTTCGAAGTGTGAAAAAATGAACAACATCGGCATCCTCAACCTAAGCAAACTTGATTGGGACGACGCCATGGAGATGCTTGATATGCTCCTTGTCGATGGCTGGGAAATAGTGGCCATAAAACTTCTTCCCGATGGAGTATGGGCACTCGTCCAAGAACGCATCATAGAATGGATAGACAACGAGACAGAATAAACAACACAAAAACACCAAACCTCACATCAACACGTTAAAACCAAAAAACCCGAGCTCACCACAACCAAACTGCAGCAGCTCACATATAGAAAACGACTCTTAGCATCATCACAAAATTCCAGTGTTTCCACAGAGCCTATATAAAGATAAACAATTTAGTATCAGGAGAGTATTACAAATAGGCTGTTATTATACGGCATATGGATGGCTGGATGAAGCAAGTGAAAAATCAAAACATAGTTGGCATAACTGGAATGCCAGGTTCAGGAAAAGACATTGTAAAAGAGGTTCTTCGTGAACTTGGTTTCTCAATCGTTATTATGGGCGACGAAGTTCGAGTTGAAGCTGAACGTAGAAGCTTGCCTCACACTCCAGAGAACCTTGGGAAAATTATGCTACAACTGAGGGCGGAAGAAGGAGAAGAAGTACTGGCGAAAAGATGTCTACCAAAAATTAGGTCACTAAAATCCCAGTTTGTAGCTATCGACGGCATCCGAAGCTTAGCAGAGGTAACAGAATTCAAAAAAGAATTTCCAAATTTAAAAATCATTGCTGTTCACTCTTCGCCTAAGACAAGATTCGAACGTTTACTCAAAAGGAATCGAAGTGACGACCCCAAAGACTGGAGAACATTTATTGAACGAGATATGCGAGAACTCAGCGTTGGACTGGGTAATGTTATCGCGACAGCTGATTTGATGACCGTCAACGAAGGAACACTTGGCTCCTTTAAACAAGAAATAAGGCAACTCATCAAAAAGGAGTTTCACATATGAGCGAAACTGGAAAAGTGAAACTCGATGTCGAAGTAAAGGTTAACATGACAGAAGACTCTAATAAAGTAAGAGTTGCAGTTCAAAAAATATTCGGAAATCTAAACATTCAAGAAGTCGAAAGCGAAGATGAGTCTAGGTTAGTTGGCAGTGCGGAAGGACTAGAGGCACTCGATGCCTTTTATGATCTTCTAAGAAAGGAAAGAATCCTGGATGCTGCCCGAAGAATGTTTTTCAACGGGTTAAGGGGAAAAACAATAACTTTTTTCCTTAACAAGCAGGCTGCCTACGTTGGGCACATCTCTTTTTCGCAACCCGTTGGTGAGTCGCCACTTGGGCCTATCCGCGTTGAGATTCAATGTGACAATCCAAAAAGTATTATAGACTGGTTAACACCAAAAACCAGGTAATAGGCGGAAGTGTGTGTAATGAAAGTTGGTTTATCAACTCTTTTTTGTTTCGAACAGCCTTTTTCAACAATGTTGAGATGCCTTGAAACCGCAGATGTGGAAAACATTGAACTGATAGATGATGGGCAACACGCATTCAACGAGTCCAGAATAAAAACTTTAAAGGAAATAATTAAAAAAAGAGGGTTCGAGACTTCAGTTCACGCCCCCTTTATGAACATAAACATTGCGTCATCTTCTAAATCCGTTAGAACATCCACTATGTCACGTCTCAAACAGTCAATTCAGTATTCCAGCGAGCTCGGCTCAAAGTACTGGGTTTTTCATCCAGGCCTGCAGACTGACATTGGTCAATTTTCACCTGCATTAGATTGGAAGAAAAATCTTGAGTCTGTTCGAGAACTTTTTGATTTTTCTCAGCAATTCGGGGTAACCGCAACAATTGAAAATGGGCTTCACCCTTTGCCATTTCTTTTGAAAACAGCAGATGATTTTATATGTTTCTATGATGACTTCGGCGAGACAAGTTTAGGCTTAACTCTAGACATTGGGCATGCCAATGTCAACAATCAAATAGACCGGTTCTTTGAAAAGTTACCGGAAAAGATTGTTCACGCTCATTTGCACGACAATCATGGAAAATCAGATGAGCACCTTGGACTGGGAGATGGAAACGTAGACTGGCAAAAAACTGTTAGAGCCTTCAAAAGAATCGGCTTTAAAGGAATGTTGATCATTGAATCAACGAAAAACGTAGAAGAAAGTATCCAAAGACTCAAAGAACTGGTTAGCCGTCTTTAAAATTTTTTAACGGAACATTAATTCTCAAGAAATCCTCAGCTATTATTGTATTTGGAAAAACTTTTTTAGCCTCCTGTAATAGAATCTCGGAGTCTCCGTACCGAGCACTAATGTGCGTTAATATGAGACTTTTGACTCCAGCTTTCTTCGCTATTGTAGCTGCTCCACTTGGCGTTGAATGTTTATCCTCTTCTGCTCGGTCAAGAAGAACGTCTGCAAACGTGGCTTCATGGACTAAAACATCTGCATTCGCAGCAAATTTCGCTATGGCTTCTGAAGGTTTTGTATCGCTGACAATCACGATTTTTCTACTAGGTCTTTGAGGGTCCACCACATCCTGCGGCTTTATTATTCGGCCATCTTCCAGTTTTATTTTTTTGCCAATTTGGAGTTTATGCCACAACGGCCCTTTTGGGACTCCTAGTGCAGCTGCTCTTTCAGGATGAAACTTGCCTGATCGTGGTTTTTCAATCAACGCATAAGCTAGGCACGGAATTGAATGATCTGCCCATGTTGATTGGATTTCGTACTCTTTTTCTCTTAAAACCAACCCTTCGTTTTGTATTTCGCACGCTTCAATTGTGAAGCTTAGTGAAAACTCAACCGTTGTTATTATTGCTTCAACAAAGTTAACAATACCCTTTGGCCCAAAAATCTGAAGAGTCTTGTTTCTTCCAAGCAACGACATGGTTTGAAGAAGACCAGGCAATCCCAAAACATGGTCTCCATGCATGTGCGTTATGAATATTTTTGTCTTACGGTTAAAGCCAATTTTCGCTTGAATCATCTGCCTTTGTGTACCCTCGCCACAATCAAATAAGAACAGTTCACCCTGCCGTTGAACAGCAACTGATGAAAGTGCACGAGTAGACGTGGGTATGCTTGCTGCTGTTCCTAAAAATGTAATCTGAAAGCTCATTAGACCATTCACCGCGCCAGCTGAAAGACTACTATTTCACGTGTTAAGCTTCTATGAATATAAATGAAGTGAGACTCGACATACTTAAAGCCTAGTCTCTCCCCAATTTCCTTTGCATCTACAGTTTTTGGGGCAGCGAAACAAATTCTTCCTCCGTTTTTGACTAATTTCGCTGCTACTGAGAGAAATTTCTTGAAAACTTCGCGTCTTTCAACACCCAGAGTCGTCGTTGAAGTTCCATACGGGGGGTCTGTGACGATGCAGTCAACCATCCTACAACGGAGAGGATGGCTTCGTATATCAGCTACTATTAACCCCTCTGGATTTACATCGAAAAACGCTAGGTTTCTAGAGCTTCCTCTAATCATGGACCTTAAAACGTCAAATCCGAGAACCCGACAGCCAATTAAACTGGCTTCAAGAAGAAAGCTTCCTGTTCCGCAAAAAGGATCCAGCACAATATCTCCTGTTTTGGCCTGGGTCAGATTGACCATGCATCTTGCAAGTTTCGGCGTCATCTCAGCCGGGTGAGTGAAAACCTTGCCTTCTCCGCCACGCTTAATGAACTCTTTCGCCTTTATCTCAAATTTTTTTAATCCGAAAAGAAGGCATCCTCCAGATAATAGGCAAAGAAAGGTTTTTTGAGGGTTCTTAAGGCTAACCTTAGTTCCTTTTATCTTATTTAGGACTTTGTTTCCAAGATTTTTCTCTAATTCTTCTCTCTTAATTTCAATGGAGCTTCCCCTAACTCTTTTAACGCGGACAGCGAAGCTCTCGCCCTCGTCCAAATATAGCGTGATGTCAAATTTTTCGAAATATTGTTCAATCTCTTTCATTTCAGCCTTACATTTGAAAAACTCTACTCCGCCTACTCTTGTCATTGAGGCCCTACGCTGAATGATCTCAATACATTTTGGGTTGGCTTCAATTCGGAAAATTTGGGGTAAACTGTCTAATGTTTCGTAAAGAATTTTTTCGGACTCAAGTATTGATTTAACCTCAGAAGTGGGTAGAGTAGGGTTTTCACCTGAAACCAGAAAGAAGAGTGTCGCCACATTGTAGTCCTCTTTATAAGGCTTCATAAAAACAAAAGCAGGGTCACTTACTTCTTAATTGTTCAATTAGCTCCTTTGCCCTGTCCATTCTTATCTTTCTTTCTTCAACCATCTTTTCCGCAACTAAATCGATGAGGTCTCCAGTTGCCCCCGCCATAACAGCAATGTTTCGTGCGTGAAGAGACATGTGACCCCTTTGAATCCCTTCATGGGCAAGAGCTCTTAAAGCTCCAAGATTCTGCGCCAATCCTACTGCCACCATTACCTCGCCAAGTTCCCTAGCAGACTTAACTCCTAGAATCTTATGGGCGATTCGACTTACTGGATGAACTTTCGTGGCGCCACCTATTGTTCCAACAGCCATTGGTAGCTCAATGGATCCAACAAGGTCTCCTTCCTCATTTTTTTCCCAAACTGAAAGAGGCAGGTATCGTCCAGTTCGAGCAGCATAAGCATGAGCTCCAGCCTCAACCGCCCGGTGATCGTTGCATGTCGCGATGACCACACCTATTATGCCGTTAAGTATGCCTTTGTTATGAGTCACAGCTCTGTATGGGTCTCCAGCTGCAAAGGCATAAGCCTCAACGATTCCGTCAACAACTTCTTCTCCTCCTATTGCTTCTTTGTCTATGACTGTCCAAGCTCTTGCTAGACGTTCAGTCGCAAGGTTTGAAATGATTCTCAAAAGCACCTTGCCCTTGGTTATTCTTTCGATCATCGGCGCAATGGCTTCTGCCATCGTGTTCACTGCGTTAGCACCCATTGCGTCCCTGCAGTCAACGAGAAGATCAGTTATTACCATCTGACCACGAGGCGTGTCTATGACTTTGACTTGAAGATCTTTTGCTCCTCCGCCAACTGAAACCAGAAGGGGATCTTGGTCATTGGCTTTTTTGAGGATTTCTTCCTTGGCATCAAGAATTGCCATCTTCGCCCTGTACGGGTCTGGGACCTTAACTGTTTGGACTTGTCCTCTCATGATTGGTTCTGTGCTACTTGTGAAAAAACCTCCTTTGCTTCTAGCCATTTTGGCAGCGTAGCTTGCAGCTGCGACGACTGACGGTTCCTCAATTGCCATCGGAATAAGGTAATCTTTACCGTTAATCAGAAAGTTCACGGCAATTCCTAGTGGCAACGGAAAGGTTCCAACGACATTTTCGATCATGCGGTCAGCTAAATCTAATTGTAGGCTGCTGGTGGATTTTAAGAGATTAACTTCTTCATCAGTTAAATTAGCAAACTCTTCGATGACCTTTAATCTTTCATCTATGCTAAGCTTGTAGAACCCCGAGATTTGCGAAGACCTTTTCAAATCTATTTCTCTCCATGTCCGAAACAGAGACCGTGCTGAAATATTTTACTAAACCATAGGATATGAAACTATCGAAACACCTCGAATTTGCTACTCATTCTAACATCGGTTGCATTAAAGAAAAGTTTAGAAGCGAACATGGGTTCATTATCCTTTAGGCGAGACGGATGTTCTGTCCCAATTGCGGAAAAGAAATAGATGAAAGATCCAATTATTGCCCATACTGTGGGTTCAAAATATCTTTTACACAGAATCTAACAGTTGAGGATGTGGTTCGAAAAGTTATGATCAGACGAATAGACGGAATCAAAAACAGAGATCCCTGCCTCATAGCTAGCGTTGTATTTAAAGAGAAATATACAAAGTTTGATGATTGGCCGCCTTTTGAGCTTCAGGAGTCAGAGGCATTAGAAAGTGAAGCTAAAGCCTTGAAGGTACTTAGCGAATACGAATATGAGACTAGGTCGTGGAAAACCATGGTCTTCGGAGATTTTGCGGTCACAACTTTTGTCATCAAATATAGAGGTAAGATGCGGGGCCTTAACTTTGCTGTACAGTCACGGGTGTCTGCCTTTTTGACCAAAATTAACGGTGAGTGGAAACTCATTCATGAACACTGGTCGCGGTTCCCTACGCAAATACCTGCAAGACAACAAGCCGGGATGACAAGAAACAGCAATCAAGAAGGCCCCATTGTAATTTAGTTTAGTTTGTTGTTTTTTCCTCTTTTTCATTGTCATTTTGTGCTTTTTGGGATAATGGCAATTCTGGAGGCGTGGTTGCCATTGCCCAACCTATCCATGCGACAACTACAAGAAACAAGAAGACAATTATCAACACTGGGATGAGTAGAGCCCAGTCACTTATTGTCCTGTCTAGGAACGTGATTTCTTGTGGCGAAAAGAAAAGTGCCCAAACATAGAAAGCCATAGTCATGAAACTTAATATCAGCAGCAACCGTCCCTGTGTGATGTCTCGCATGCTTAGTGACACCTTTGATGATGAATAGTTGTTTAAGACTTAAAACTTTCGAGTCATAAACTATGTAAACTCGAAAATCGAATTATTGTCATTACATACATTCTTATCAATAAGGGAACTAATTATAATATTCCTGTTCAAAATATTAGTGAGGTGGGATATATTGACTGAAAAGATTAGAAAACTGCAAGGGATTGTGCATGAAATCGCTAAAGCAGGCGAATCTATAATTGATGATGAGGGAAACAGATGGGAAAAATGCATCTTCACAATTGAACTTACGAATTTCTCAAAACGTACACCAAACGAGGTTTTGCCAAACCATATTAAAGGGAAAAAAATTAACCTTGTTCGGTTTTGCTGCTTCGATTGGCATTATAAACTCGGTGTCAAAAAAACCTTGGATACTGCTGAAACAGAGGCAGTGTTGTCTAATAAACCGTCCAAAACGGTCTATTGGTAGTATTTTAGCTGAATTACTTGTTACCAAATTATGGGCAAAAATTTAATCCATACATGTCAATTTTTTTGTTAAAAAGAACAGAAAAAATATATTTTTTTGTCATCTAAATGTTTATGTTATTAGTATGACTAGCTTACGATGTCTATACCTGCATATATATAGAGATATTCTGAGCATAATAACAAGGTTCTAATCCACATGAGTCGTGGTTTTAATTCGAGGTGTAAACTATTGTCTAAGTTTTCAAAAAGATGGGAGGAAAGCGACCGGACAGGCATAACAGGCGTAATTAAGCCCGCTGCTCCATTAAGGTCTAAAATTGAACTCGCCATCAGACGCATTGAAGCACAAGTGCAGTATCTCGAAAGCAGCCTTAACAGATTTGCAGATAGAGACAAGTATCTTTTCTCTAAAGTGGTTGATGCTTACTCGAAGAACCAAATTCAGAGAGCTAATGTCTTCGCCAACGAGCTTGCTGAGCTAAGAAAAATGGCTAACTTTATGATGAACGCTCAGCTCGCACTTGAAAGAGTAGTCCTAAGACTAAGAACGGTGACACAACTCGGTAATGCTGTTGTAAGCTTGGCCCCAGCTGCTCAGGTTCTTCAAAGCGTAAGGTCAGGTATTGCAGGAATTCTTCCAAACGCCGAGAAGGAACTTGAATCAGTAGGTATAATGCTGAACGATATCATGATAGAAGCAGGGCAGACAGCTGGAATGGCGCCAGACTTTGAGGTTGCAAGTGAAGATGCCAGAAAAATACTGAGCGAAGCTTCAATGGTTGCTGAACAGAGAATGAAGGAAAAGTTCCCTGAACTTCCAACTCTAAAACAACCCGAAACATACACACAGGACACAGGATTCTCCCAATATTAAAATCCTATATTTGTTAAGAGAGAAAAAAGATGAGTATAAGTATCAATGCTTCAGAGATTGTCGGCAAAAACGTTAAAGATGAAAATGAAAAGGAAATTGGCAAAATAGTGTCGTTTCTTATCGATTCCTCTGGTCAACCTCGAGAAGCATTAGTTGAAACTGTTCAAGGACAACTAACAAGGTATCCACTAGACCTTCTGGACATGACAAAGGGCGAAGTTATTGTTGTTTCCGAGGTTGCCAAAAAAATCGAGGCTTTAACAGAGCAGTTGCCCAAAATAAGAAAAAAGAGAAACATCTTAGATAAGCTGGCTGCAAACAAGGTAATTCCTTCAGGAATCTATGAAAATCTATGTAAAGAATTCGATAAAGCATTAAAGGAAATGAGAAACGAAGCTCAAATACTTCTGGAATCCGTGGATAAACAAGTCAAAGCTCAGGATGAACAGCTTAAAACTCTGCAGCTTGCAAGAGCCTTTCTGGAAATTGAGCACGGCATAGGCACACTGAATGATGAAACGTATCAACAATCGATAATGACAATCTTAAGGGAAGTAAAGAACACACAACAAATTAAGCTAAGTCTCTTAAGAGCTAAAGATAGAATTGCTGACGCCCTTCTTGAAGAAAAAGAAGAAGTGAAACCAGAACCAGCTGAAGAGGAAAAAGGTGAAACTTCAGAAGCTTCCATAGAAGGTAAGAATGAAATAACGACACAATCTAAAGAATCTAAGCAAACCCTAACCGTGCGAGTGACTGAAGGTTAGCTTAGGTTCTCAGTGGTTCGTCAGCATTGGAGGAGCTACGATGATCAAAGACTTTTTTCATAGAACAAAAAAACCTGTTAGCGAATTGATAACAGAAACTGCTCTGGAACTTGGGAAGTGTTATTCCAGGCTTGAACTTGTATCCTCTAAGCTGTCGAAACGAAACAAGGACCTTTTTGAGGCTTGCGCTTTTCATATGGGAAAGGGCAATAAAGCCCGAGCTACGGTTTACGCAAATGAAATTGCTGAGATAAGAAGGGTCTTGTCATTTGTTCAACACACTCAACTTGCTGTTGAGCGTGCTATTCTCAGATTAGATACGTTAAAGGTTGTTTCTCCAACACTCGAGTCGCTTGAAGGAGCGTTCGGAGACGTTAAGAACGCTTTAGGATTGGTTGCTAATGTTTTGCCTTCTATAACTCCCGAGATCGGTCGGTTAACAAGTGTTGTGGATGAGATCTTAGCAGGCACCCAATTCACTCTTGACGGGTATACTCCTACCATAACTGTTGACGAGAACGCGGAAGCCATAATAAAAGAAGCTGCAGAAGTTGCTGAGCAAGAGCTTAAAGCTCGCATACCAGAACCGCCTGTTGAGGCGAAGGCTCCTAAGCCAATGATCACAATTAAACCACTTATAGCTTTATCTGCTGATGGTTCAGAGGTTGTTGTCAACCAAAACAACCAGTCTTCGCAAGGAACTACCCCGCCAGGGAATTTTGACGTTTCTTCTTTTCTATTGGAAGAACTCGTTTGGGATTACATAGAAAGAAACAATGGCGATATGAACATATCAAGATGCTCTCAAGAATTGAATATATCCTCGGAAAAAATTCTCGAAGTTCTTGAATCCCTAAATAGGAAAGGAAAAATAACAATCCAGCGGTGAAACGAATGAGCGCCATGGAGGAACTTGAGAAGATTGCCATAAGGCACGCTCAAGAGGCCGTGGTGCTTGACCGCGAAGGGAAAAAAGAATCCGCCATATTAGCCTATCAAAAAGCCATCGAGTGCCTTTTGAGAATTATCCAAACATATCCGAATCACGACTTGAACAGAATCTATGCACAGCGGGCTGACATTTACAGAACCCGTATAAGAGTGCTTCAAGACGTTTGGGTAAGTGGCTCCTCCAAAGAAACAAGTGCCATCTATGAAGGTTCAATGACTAAAACGAACGAGCAGTCGACCTTCGATGAATTGATTCTGAAGAATCCTCCAAATGTGAAATGGTCTGACATAGCTGGACTTGAAGACGCGAAAAAGGCAATTCAACAAGCTATCGTGTATCCCTCGTTAAGGCCAGACCTTTTCCCGCTTGGTTGGCCGAAAGGCATTCTTCTTTTTGGGCCACCAGGATGTGGAAAGACCCTGCTTGCGGCGGCTGTGGCAAACGAGATTAAAGCCACGTTCATTACTGTAGATGCAGCTTCAATAATGTCTAAATGGTTAGGAGAGGCTGAACGCAATGTTGCAAGGCTCTTTAACACTGCAAGGAAAGCTTCTCTGAAGTCTCCTGCCATAATTTTTATTGATGAGCTTGATTCGCTGATGGGTATTCACCGTTTAGAGGTAAGTGGCGAAACAAGAGTACGGAACCAGTTTTTAAAGGAGATGGACGGCATTATCGATAAGAAAACCCCCATTCACGTTTACGTTGTTGGTTCCACGAATAAGCCTTGGACCCTTGATACGCCATTTATTCGAAGGTTCCAAAAGAGGATTTATGTCCCTCCCCCAGGATTCAAAGAACGTCTAGAAATGTTCAAACTTTACACGAGTTACCTGAAAATGTCCACTGACGTCGACCTTGAAAGGCTTGCTAGTTTAACCGATGGCTTTTCAGGAAGCGACATCATGGATGTCTGTCAGTCAGTCCAACTTAAGGTTAACAGCGAACTTTTCGAGTCGGGAAAAGCTGAGACCGGAGGAGACCCGCGGAAAATACATATGCAGGATTTCCTTGAAATCTTGGGAAAGCGGAAGCCAAGTTTCTCGAAGGATTCGTTGATTTCGTTTGAAAACTGGTTTGACAACTTTAAGGCATTGTAGACGCTCTTTAGTAGATTAAGTTTATATTTCGTTCTATCCTTTTCAACAGCATAAATACTGCAAAGTATAAAGGATGCTGTTTCTTAGAAACTGTGAAAAAGGTGTTGTTGGATGCCTAACAACGAGGAAGAAATGGTCGTTACCCCCTGGACGGTCTCAGGCAAGATAAACTATAGTAGACTGATTGAAGAATTTGGCACGCAACCTCTGACTGATGACATACTGAAGAGAATTGAGAAACATGCAGGTCAGCTGCACCTTCAGCTTAGAAGAGGACTTTTCTTTTCTCACAGGGATCTAGACTGGATTCTTGACCTTTATGAGGCTGGTAGGAGATTTGTCCTCTACACTGGTAGGGGGCCTTCAGGTCCAGTTCACATAGGCCATCTTGTTCCTTGGATTTTCACAAAGCATTTGCAGGATGTTTTCAGTTCGAAATTGTATTTTCAGATGACAGACGACGAAAAGTTCCTCATACACCCCGAATTTAACTTGGAAACATCTACGGGATTCGCCTACGACAACGCCCTCGATGTGATTGCAACAGGATTCGACCCAGCAAAAACAAAGATAATCATGGATGTGGAGTCTGCTGGTACACTGTACAAGATTGCTGTGAAGGTTGCTAAGCGAATAACGTTTTCAACAGTGAAGGCTAGCTTCGGATTCACGGATAGCTCAAACATCGGCATAATCTTCTTTCCAGCCATACAAGCTGTTCCGTGTTTCTTAGAAACTGAACTTACAGGGGAAAACGTGCCATGCCTTATCCCAGCTGCCATCGACCAAGACCCGTATTGGAGAGTAGCCCGCGATATTGCGCCTAAGCTCGGATACTTTAAGCCAGCTCAGATACACTGCAAGTTTCTTCCAGGATTAGGGAAAGGAGGCAAGATGTCAGCTTCGCTTCCTGAAACCTGCATCTTCACCACTGATACGCCTGAGGATGCTGAGAAGAAGATAAAGAACGCTTTTACTGGTGGGAAACCAACTGTTGAGGAGCAGCGACGCCTTGGAGCGGATCCAACGATATGCCCAATTTACTATTACGAGTACTACCTATTCGAGGAAGACGACGAAAAACTCAAAGAAACATTTGACAAATGCAAGTCAGGCTGCCTTCTATGTGGCGAACACAAAGCAAAACTGGCGGAGAAGGTTCAAAGGTTCCTTAAAGATCACCAGAAAAAACGGGAAAAAGCCAAAACCGTTCTAGACCAGTTTCTATACAAAAGCAAATGAGCTGTCTAACATAAGTCTTTTACCAAACAGTAAGGTTATTACCAAGAAACAAAGAAATTCATAATCCGCAAAGCCCGGTGGTGTAGTGGACAAGCATAGAGGGCTTTGGACCCTCCGACGAGAGTTCGAATCTCTCCCGGGCTACCATTATAAAATATGATTTTGCGGGCATATTTTATATTGTTCTTTGATGGTAGAGGTTCATCGCGTATCTAATAATTTTTTTGGCTTCTTCAGCGTTTCTCCATTCTTTGAATTTCACCCATTTTCTAGGTTCTAACCTTTTGTAGACTTCGAAGAATTCTTGTATCTCTCTCAACTTATGCGGGTGAATATCCTGTAAGTCATTGATTCCGTTGAATCTTGGGTCGCTTGTTGGCGCTGATAGAATTTTTGGATCTTCACCCTTTTCGTCTTCCATGATGAGAGCGCCAATTGTGCGTGCTTTGACTATGCAACCAACTTCTAATGGTTCGTAGCTTAGGACCATTATGTCTAATGGGTCGTTGTCGTCGAACCATGTCTGGGGTACAAAACCGTACTCAACTGGAAAAACGACTGGTGAATAAAGTACGCGGTCTAAGACAAAAGTTTCCCAGTCTATTTTGTATTCATATTTGTCTCTAGATCCACTTATGACCTCAACTACGACGTTTACCACGCTGGGTGGGTTGTCGCCTGCTGGTATATCTCGCCACAAATTCATAAAGATTTAAAATAAAATGCGGTCAATATAAGTTTTCATGGAACCTTTAGACGTTCTTAGATCACTCTCAGAATCATTTCAGTTAATAGACATGAAGAAAACACAATGAATGAGCGAAGGTGCAAGAGGTGAAAGTAGTCTTTATTGCTAGACTATTCGTAATTCCCTTGGGCGTACTAGATAATGGTGACTTCCGTTCAGAACCTTGAGAAGTCATCTCTGCTGTACCAATCCATTAGAATTCTTTTGAAGCAAAAGGGTCCAGTATTCTGGATTTACTTTCTTATATTTGCTTTGAACAATATCGCCAATTTTTAGCCAATCCTCAGATATTTTTGGCCAAAACTCACTGGTCATCACTTGTTTCGTTACATAATCCTTCATTGGTCTTTCTCGTTTTATTGTCCTTTGTCGCCAATCAAAGCTAATCAGTCCAGCACGCCTCAGATGCTGAAGGCTGTGGCCGATTTGGTCATGGTCAAGAGGATAGCTTACACTTCTCGCTAAGTCGGCTAATAAGGAATCAACGGAGATTTCGTCTTCAGGCCGCAGACAGATTATGGCTACCATGTTTTGGAGAAGTCTTGCGGTCTTGGTGAGATAAAGCCCAGCGCGTCTTGTCGGAATCAAAATCTGTTCTAGGCGGTATGCATATCGTTTATAGAACCATTTTTTGACGTTTTCCGTTAACACCAAATAAGCGCCAATCAACCCTGCTAAGACTAAAAAGAATGTAAATGGCGGCCTCACAAAATGGAATAGTTCGCCTATCGGCGTGAATGGTAGGATTAATGCAAAGCCAATGACGCTTAGGCTACTTAAAAGCAAGGGCATGCTTGGTTTGCTCTTGTAGAAAGGTGTTCTTCTCGTTCTTATAACAAATATGACAAAGGTTTGTGTGCACAAAGACTCGAGAAACCATGCAGTCTGGAACAAGTGCTCTTTTTGCGTTTGTGGCACAGATAAAGGCAACATAGGTATGAAAACGAACAACATAATGAAGAAAGTTAAGAAGTCAAAAACTGAGCTTACAGGCCCCAAAATCACCATGAATTTTCTTATGAAGGAGATGTCCCATCGTTTGGGTTTTTCAACGTATTCTGAATCTACGTTGTCGGTTGTTATGGTGGACTGGGAGAAGTCATAGAGTAGGTTGTTTAAGAGTATCTGTGTTGCGGTCATGGGCAAGAATGGCAGAAACAGGGATGCTCCGGCGACGCTGAACATGTTGCCGAAGTTTGAGCTGACGCCCATCATGACGTATTTCATAGTGTTGCCGAAAGTTTTTCGCCCTTCTAAAACACCTTCATTCAGCACTCTTAAGCTTTTTTGCAACAATATAATGTCAGCAGACTCCTTGGCTACGTCAACGGCGTTATCTACTGATATGCCAACGTCTGCTGTCTTCATTGAAGGCGCGTCGTTGATTCCGTCTCCTAAAAAGCCAACTACATGTCCGTTGTTTTTCAGAGCGGTGATTATCCTGTCTTTTTGGGCTGGTGTTACTCTCGCAAAAACGTTTGCTTCTTCAACAACTCTGGAAAGTGCATCGTCATGCATCTGAGCAATTTCACTTCCAAGGACAACTCCTTTGATCTCAAAACCCAGATGTTCGCATGTCTTTCTCGTGACTAATTCGTTATCGCCAGTAAGGATTTTCAGTTCTACTCCAGCCTTACTTAACAGCTGTAGTGATTCTCGAGCTGTTTCTTTAGGAGGGTCGAGAAACGCTACAAAACCCAGAAACACCATTTCGCTCTCATCATTCACAGAGTATACGGGTTTCTCTTCTCTGAGTTTTTTGTAGGAAACTGCTAAGACTCTGAACCCTTCAGAACTCAGATCATAGTATTTCTGCTCAATTTTCCTGCGGAACTCGTCGGTCAAATCAAAGATTTTCTCCTCAAGTTCACAGTAGGAACATATTTTGATTATCTCCTCGGGGGCTCCTTTAGAGATAAAGTATCGCTGTTTTTCATGTTCAACAACAACAGAAACTCGCCTTCTTATGAAATCGAATGGAACCTCATCGATTTTCTGGTAACCTTTCACATCAATGTCTTTATATCCAAGTATAGCCTCATCAAGTGGACTTTTTAACCCTGTTTGGTGATAACTATTTAGAAATGAATATAGCAGAACTTTTTCATTGTCATGTCCTTCTATATCTACATGTAGTACAAGCTTTATTTTGTTCTCTGTAAGTGTACCTGTCTTGTCGGTACATAAAACGTCCATGCTTCCAAAATTCTCGATAGATGCAAGACGTTTTACGATAACGCCCTTTCTGGACATTGCAAGCGCTCCTTTGGAAAGGTTTACGGTAATAATCATCGGCAGAAGTTCAGGCGTCAAACCAACAGCAAGAGCTACAGCAAAAAGAAGCGACTCCAAGACGTCGCGTTTGTAGAATGCGTTTATGAAAAAAACAAACATCACTAGAAGGAAGGTGAACTGCATGATTAGATACCCGAAACTCTTGATCCCTCTTTCGAATTCTGTTTCAGGTTCTTTTTCAACAAGTTTTTTGGAGATCTTCCCATATTCGGTTTGGGTTCCAGTTTTCAGCACGACAGCTGTTGCTGTTCCACTTACAACCGACGTCCCCATAAAAAGACAGTTACTCCATTCAATAAGCGCTGTCCCTTTTGCCTGCACTGGCATTGAGGTCTTTTCAATCGGAAATGATTCTCCTGTCAAGGATGATTGATTAAGAAACAGATCTTTTGCAACAATTACCCTGGCGTCTGCAGGCACAATGTCTCCAGCTGAAAGATAAATGATGTCACCTGGAACAATCTCGAAGATTCTCACTTCTTTTTTTGCACCGTCTCTGAGGACGGTTGCGGTTGTGGTTACTTTTTCTTTCAAAATTTCTGCAGCTTTTTCGGCTTTGGATTCCTGGTAGAAGTCAAGAATCACGCTTACGAGAACAATGGAAAAAATAATGGCGGCATTTATGATCTCCCCGAGAGAACCTGCAATCAAACCTGCAATCAGCAATATAATTATTAAAGGACTTCGAAAGCGAGAAAGAAAATCGACAATAAATGTTCTCTTCTTTCTCTTGGCAAGTTCATTGTAACCATATATTTCTATGCGTTTTTCTGCTTCTTCAGAGGAAAGTCCAGATAAAGAAGTGTTTAAACGAGCAAGAAGTTCTTCTGTCGATGGACTCAAAAGATCTTCAGTACTTGGCAAAGCCCTTCTTGAAACCTCGCTTGTTATGTTTTGACAATTCATCATTCAAACTGTCCATTTATCTATAATCACTTTTGAGATGAGCTACCATACCATTAAACCCACACCTTATTAAAATGTTTTCTAACTTTACTAAATTGAACATAGCCTAATTACTTTCAGTCACAGATCAGCAAAAAACCGAAAATTTGAATATCATCTATGACATTTGGCACCGTGAAAGGGACTTACATTACAGACTTAAACCATGTTTACAGCTTTTAACCTGTCTGTTCAGATTGAGAAATCTAAACAAGCCGCACGTCCTACGTTATCAAACTTTGGATTTACATGTGAATTACAGTCTGAGTCTTATGACTGAGATTTTTTGTGTTTTCTTGCAAGTGTTTTTTACCTTCTTTGAAGACACAATAATCAATTCTTTCTGTAACGCCTCGCAATTCAGAATAAAATAAACATCATTTAACCAGTTTCTATTTTCTGGAAATAGTGAAGCGTTCATTTTTCTTTTGCGACTATGCCTTGTACAGCACCGCATTCTTTGCAGAAGACGATCATAAGCAGCTTGTCGCTTACTGGGAAATCGATATATGAAAACGAAGTAATGTCAGCTTCACATTTGAAGCAAATTGGCTTATACCTCATTTCGTCACCTCCAAAGTCTAACTTTCTCATTTTTATTTTATCTCCACGATAAACTGTTCACTCTTAGATTGTTGATAATCGTCGGTTCCTTCAAACTTGGCGTAGACCTCCGCTGTATTGTCTTGGGGGTCC
This sequence comes from uncultured Candidatus Bathyarchaeia archaeon, assembly GCA_964584965.1. Classification (GTDB taxonomy): domain Archaea; phylum Thermoproteota; class Bathyarchaeia; order Bathyarchaeales; family DTEX01; genus JAGTRI01. The sequence continues at coordinate 32,169 of CAZPBM010000028.1, forward strand.
GTTTTCTTGGTAATCCACGTGATGCTGAATCTTCCTTCACTTTCAGTAGTTCCAGAAGCCAGCAGGTCGTCTCCGCCAATGTCGCTGTCCATAATTTTGATTTTTGCACCAGAGACAGGCTTTCCAGTACCAGCCTCCACAAGTTTACCAGTAAACGTAACAGAAGAACCAGCTTTGACGACGCGAGTAGGCGTGTCAAGCGTCAACAGTGTTTTTATAGGTTTAGGTTGCACGGGAGGCAGCATCTTCTGGATTATTTGCGTGACAACCGTCCCACTTGGTATCAGGATCTCTCTTGTTCCGTCCGTGGTTTCCAAAACAAGATGCATCAGCCTTATCTCTTTAACCACGCCTGTCTGCCCAGCGACAGTGATAGTGTCGCCGAACGTGTATGGCCTTGAAATTAGGAGGAAGACTCCAGCAACCACATGAGACAGGATAGTTTGAGTAGCGAACCCAATAACTAAGCCTCCGAAGGAACCTATAGTCAAGGCGGCTGCAACATTAACATTGAACACAGAAGTCATCATAGAAAGTAGAACTGCGAGGCCTGAAATCCTCGTTAGGGTTCTTATTGTGGTAGCAGTCGGATGATCAGTAACTCTTCTCATATATGTGTAAGCCATTCCACTAAGAGTATTGACAATCAGATAACCCAACGCGAAAATCAGAACTCCCTGAATATAAGGCAGATAAGGGTTTACAAGTAGTATTATGTCGTTCAAAGGTTGAAGTATCGGAGGAATTGTCTCACTATACTTCCATCCGAAGATAAAATCCAAAATGGATAATGAAACAGCGAGAATAACTATGTACAAAATGGTCTTGAAGCTTCCACGGCGAAGACTCTGAATCTTCTCTTCTATTCTCGCAACTTTTTCGTTTTCAGTAGACAACGACATTGTAAATTCACCTCAATACCAGATAATGTTACAAAACGACCGTTAAAACATTTTTGCGGTCTTTCTAGGAAAACTTTAAAAGACTCATTTAAGGTTGCTTTTCTGAAAGGTGATGAGGCCCACCTTCAACCGCTAGGCATTCTGCCTAAGCTGATGGCTTCTACCGCTAAAAACATGAAAGAGGTGGGATTATAATCGTTCCACAGCTTAGGGTCGCCGACTTTGTTGATACAAACAGCTTACTGGGCTATGTTATTGAAAGGCAGAATGTAGACGGTGGATACACCTTTTGTCGAGGAACAGAATCCAATGCTCAGGATACGTACTTTGCTCTAGAAATACTCAAAAAGCTAGGATATGAACCGAAAAATGCTGATAGGGCTGTACGTTTTTTGCAAGGACTGCAGCATGAAGATGGCGATTTTGATTCAGTCAAAATTGCTTATTATGTGGTTAAAGCTCTTTCTTGCCTAGGGTTGAAACCATTGAAACCCTTAACACCTATAATGCGGTCTTTTAACCTAATTCTAAAGGGTCTGGTGCATTCAAGTACAGATGTTGAGGCTGTTTCAGAGATCGAAACACTCCATCTGACTGTTGAGCTATTCTTCGACCAAAAATTATCGTTAGACGCCGACAAGGTTGTCAAACATCTTTTAAGCCTAAAAAATAGTGATGGAAGCTTTGGCGTTCGGAGACATTCCAGAATCGCTTCAACATATCATGCCTTGGGAATCTTACGAATTCTGAATAGTGATGACCAATTGCCAAAAGATACACTAACATGGATTAGGCGATGCGAAGTTCCAAGCGGCGGTTTCGTGTCATCTCCTGACGTATCTACAGGTTTTCTGGAAGACACATACTATGGCGTAAAACTGTTAGAAATTTTCAATGAAACTCCCAGATATTTCCAAGAGACTTTGAAATACGTCGCGAAGTTCCAAAACCCCAATGGCGGCTTTCGCAGATCCATTTTCCTAGGGATTTCCACCCTTGAATCATCATTTCAGGCCATTTCTGTTATTGAAACACTTCTTTCATCTAGGAAGAATCAGTAATGGTGTTACGAGACAAGTTACTGCCAGATTCCGTTATGAAAGTAGTTCTTAGCGGTCTACTTAACTCAACTTGGGGCAGTTTTAGCCGAAGCGCAATAGTTAGATTTTTTGTTTACGGAAACAACGTGAAGATAGGGATCGGAGAAGGAAGCATACACCAATGGGAAATAGATGCTTTGAACGCTTCGCCTGTACGCCATGAATGGTTTAGAATTAAGGAACTAAATAAGGTTTCAGTTCCAGGAATAAAGTTTGTTCCAGGGATGAAAGCCTACGGAATGCCTCGGGAACTTATACCCGTCAAAAGTACGGAAACATGGATTTATGAAAGTGCTGAAGAGTGTGCTGTTTTCCCAGCATACAGGTCTTTTGACATTAACCTCGGAGAAGGACGAACCATCTCGATAATCAGCCCAAAGACTCTGATAAAAGACGTCGTGGAAGCTGTCCACCCTGCTTTTCCGAAAGAAAAGTTCCGTGGAAAAGTGAACAATGTAGAAATAGATGTAAAAGTGTTAGGCAACTTTATCAAAAAAGGATACGGAATAGGAATCCTAAGAAAAAAAGGCTCAATAAAAATAGGGGAAGAATTAGAAGGATTCCCCGTACTAGGGGCAACCGACATAATGCAATTGATCCACACTGTAAAAGGTAAAGGCCTCAGCATCGATTTTAAATGTTAAGTCACGATGCTTAATATAAAACGATGTATAATCTAACAATGCGGAAAAGAGCAAAAACAATGCTTAAGAACAATGATTTTAAGGCTGGTCATAGGCACCATG
>CAZPBM010000029.1:0-20337 GCA_964584965.1 uncultured Candidatus Bathyarchaeia archaeon
GTCTACGTCGCAATAGGCGGCGCCACATACTTTGCATGCATCAGAATCTTCAAAGTCCTCAACGAATCCGACCTCAGCCTCATAGAAAAAATCCTTGGAAAGAAACTGACAACACTTGTAAGAAAGATGCTGATCCCCTAAAGTACAAGATTAATCAGTTAAGAAAAGACAACGTAGAATTGCCATTTATAGTACTAAAAAGAAACCCAGTCTTGTAAGCCTGGGAAACAAAAATTCTTTAAGGCGATAATTAACTTTCAACCGCTCAAGGTTTGAAACAACACTTTTAAATATCTTCAAAAACAATAAAAAATCAAAACTCAGCTTTCTAAGGAACCTTAAAAATGACGCAGCAAAAAAGCAAGAAATGCTTGCCACTCATTCTTCTTGTGGAAGTTTCAGTCTTAGCACTTGTCTTCTTGCCACTCGTAAATACTGTATATTGTCCACCCCTTAAGCCTAAAAGTACTTTGATTTATACTCGCCCAAACGGAAGAATCGGCGACATCACGCTTCTTCCTTCTGGGCAGCTTCTTTTCTCAAATTACCCCACTAAGCCTGGGAAAATCTTACTTTTAAACCAGAGTTACGAGGTAGAATATTACAAAACCGGGTTCTCGACGAGGGATTATTTTGGTATAGCAGTTTCTCCTAAAGGAGAAATCCACATTTCGGTTCCTGCAACAGGCCAAATATTCAAAATTGGGAAAGACAATGTGGAGATCGCAGTTTTCGGGTGGGCGACCAAGAATGTCGGTAGCATAGCCTTTGCGCCGAACGGAACGCTGTTCATGGCTGAGACTATTCCTACAGAAGGCTACCAATCGATTTATAGGCTTGAACCTGACCCAGCTTCTCCAAACGTCTTAAGAAACGTCAAAGTGTTCACTCCGCAACAGTCCATAGGCGGAATAGCCTTCAACAGCAAAGGCGAATTGTTTTACAGTGACGGAGCAAAAGGACGGCTTTGGAAGGTTGTAAACGGCACTGGCCAGCTCTACGTTGACAAAGGTTCATGGTCGACAATGTACGGAATAACATTCGACGCGCTTGACAACATTTACTTCTGCGACTGGAGCAGCCCTGGAAACATATACTATTTAGATTTTACAATAAGTCTAGGATACCAGATCCTAAGCAGTAAAAACATTCCTCTGATCGGTGCAGAAGTATCAGCTAAACTTCCAAACAACACTGTGCTTCTGCTGACAAGCAACTCCACAGGGTACGTATCTCTCAGCAAAGCTTTTCCAGGAACATATGAACTATCCGTGAAGTGGCAAAGCATCTTAGTAGGTAAATTCACATACGATGAAACTGCCAGCGGAAGCCGAAAACTGCAATGCAACGTCTTTGACCTAAATATCATCGCAAAAGACAGCCTAGGGCAACAACTGGAAAAATGCACCCTTAACATTCAACTTCCAAACGGCACATCTGTAAAAACATTGTCCCCGGCTTCTCTAACGTTAATTCCAGCAGGAATTGTCACAGCTGCGCCAGTGTATAAAGATGTTCAGGTTGCAGAACAGTATGCAATCAACCTAACAGCAAACCAAGAAGTTTCGATATCATGCCTAGTTCACTCCCTCTCAATAGAAGTCATAGACAACAACATGAACCAGCTGAGCAACCCCATAATTCAAGTCTACCTTGACAACGATCTTATAACAAATCAGACCTCAGTCTCTGGAAAACTTGCATTGAAAGGATTATTAAACGGTAGATACACGGTCGCCGTAAACCTTGGACAGTTTCAAGTCGCAGAAACCGAGTGCATACTAAATTCCTCTCAAACAATTGTGCTTAGAGCAAACTTATCAAAAATTGTACTGACAGTAAAAGACGTGTTAGGGACTTACATGCAGGGAGTAAACGTTCAAGTTACACTTCCAGATGGCTCCTCATTTTCTGGAACCACCAACGAATCTGGGGTATTTACGTTAACTCAGCTTCCTATGGTCAACGCGCAAGTCTCTGTTTCCTCAGAAAATGAAAGAAAAGAATTTTCAATAAATCTTGACAAACCCGTCATTGAACTATCTGCAACATTCACTTTATCTTCTAATGTTAAGACATGGTTAGCTGTAGGCTTATCCGCCTTTTTCATCACCTTTGTCCTTGTTATACCGCAAACTAGACATCTATTAGTCAAGCTAATAAAAGCCGTACCAATCGAGATATCGTTTGAAAGTGAGGAAAAGAACCTTACATTGGCGTATTCAAAATTCTTATCAACAGTCGGGTTGCATGTTGAAGAAGCAAAGGAGACACTAATGGGAGAAACCAGAATCATTGTCGAAGGCAAAGTTCTCCCTAATCTTAAGATAAGTGAAGAGCATGCGGTGTTCCTCGTCTCAGACAACCACGTATTACCGTCCAGAAAAGAAATAAGAGTTGTCAAACAACTAAAAGACATAAAAACGGACATAGCAAGCCTATCAATGCTTGCACAAGCATATTCGCGGACAACTGGAATTGGGGCATTAGGTATACTGATTTGCGAAAAAGTAACGGACGATATGCTTAACAGCCTCAAAGGTTTACAAGGCGAAGTTGTTCTGATGGAAAAACGAATTTTAAAAGAAACAACTGAATCCAGCTAAAACTTTAAGCAATGCAAACAGATTTGAAACCAAAAACATCACTCAAGAACTAAATTATTTTACCAAAAAACTTTCTTCAGACTCCATCACAAAAACAAGGTTTAACCCTTAATAACCGTTTTAAGGCTTTCCACAGTTTCACGTTTTCTAAGAGGGTCTTCCATGACGAGATGGCCTGTTGAAGACGTTCGGAAAAACCGTTCATCCACACTCATGCTTGTCGCAGAGCTTGAAGAACCCGAAGATTCCTTCAGAATAGAAACCGAAGACAATCTCAAGAACAGTTTTCCGCCGCCCCAAAAACCTCACCATAGCCAAAAAACCTTACAGATCATCTGCGGAAACGAGGGGACGAAGCTTACGCACGAAACCCTTTTTGAACTTTCACGCTCAAAAGTTAGACTCATCCCACAGGCTCACAGATTGGTTAACGCCTTCGAACGGCGAAGGTGAATGAAAGACAAAGGTCTCACCGAAAACCTTAGGGACGCCCTATTTTTTCCTATGGCACGGCGAAACTTTAATCCGTCAACCGCAACTTACATAACAGCAGTTAAGAGAGTTGAAAGGCATGCTGGACTGTAAAGGATTTGTTGATGTTGAAGCGCCAATCGGTAAACTTGACAAACGCTGTTACGGCCAATTCATAGAGCACCTTGGCAGATGCATCTACGGCGGAGTCTGGGTAGGCGAAGACTCAAAAATCCCAAACGTGAAAGGCTTCCGCCTCGACGTTCTTGAGGCAGTTAAAGACTTGAAGCCCGCGATCGTAAGGTGGCCAGGCGGAAACTTTTCCTCAGGCTACCACTGGCTTGACGGCGTAGGACCGAGGGAAAGGCGCCCTCGACGTTTCGACATGGCTTGGAACTCAGAGGAACCTAACACGTTCGGAACAGATGAGTTCATACAGTGGTGCAGGCTTGTCGGAGCTGAACCCTTCATCGTTGTTAACGCTGGAAACGGCACCCCTGAGGAGGCCGCAAGGTGGGTTGAATACTGCAACTCTTCAGCTAACACTAGTTATGTTACGCTTAGGAGACAGCACGGTCACCCAGAGCCGTTCGGCGTCAAGGTTTGGGGCATAGGAAACGAGCTTTACGGCAGGTGGCAAATCGGCTTCAACGTCGACGGAGAAGAGTGCGCCCGCAGAACCGCTGAGTTCGCCAACGAGATTCGCATGGTTGACTCCAACATTAAACTGGTCGCGGTTGGCTGCGAAGACCCAGAATGGAACCTAGACATGGTTAAGAACGCAGGGGAATACTTTGACTATTTGTCTGTTCACATCTACATTTGGGGTCCAAAACCGCACAGAGAACTCGCCGCAATTCCCTTAAACATTGAACAAAGACTAAACAGCGTCTACAGCCTCGTACAGTCTGCGAGGCAAAGATTCAACGTGAAACGCGAGATTAAACTCGCATTCGACGAGTGGAACGTCTGGTACCCCGAAGCCAAGCAGCCTCTGCACCACCAGATCACAAACGTAGGCGACGCCGTCTTCACTGGCGGAGTCCTAAACGCTCTGCACAGGCTTTGTAACAAGGTGCCCATAGGCGGATTCGCCCAGACCGTGAACGTTTTACCCATGATTCTTACGACAGACGAAGGCGGCATGGTTTTGACTCCCCAGTACCTTGTCTTTAAGCTGTACGGGTCAAACTCAGGCGACTTGGTTGTCAAATCAGTTGTGGATTCGCCGTCTTACTTTTCAAGTGAACTTGGAGAACACGTTCCCTTCGTCGACGTCTCCGCAACAATGTCAGAGGACAAGAAAACCCTTTACTTTCACGCGGTGAACAGGCATGAAACTGAACTGGCGGAAATATGCGTTTCTTTCAGAGGTTTCAAGCCGAGAACTGGTTCTGCTGAATGCGTCGCCGGCGAGTCTCTTAACGACAAGAACACGTTCGAAGAGCCTAACAAGGTTAAAATTGAAAAGTCCTCCGTTAAAGTCGAGAAAAGCAGGTGCGTCGTAAGCCTGAAACCTCACTCCGTGACCGTGGCAAAGCTTCAAACATGAAAGGCTTTTCTGTAAAAAAGTACAATATACTATTACTTGGGGTTAAAGCATGATCAACATCGGCTTGTTAGGGTCAGGATTCGTCGCAACCTTCTACATGAACGGACTAAGGGACGTCCCAAACCAGCAAGTTGCCATAAACTATTCGCAAAGCGAAGAACACGCGAAATCATTTGCCAACGAATGGAAAATCCCAAAGTGGACTACAGACATGACCGAGGTTACTGAAAATCCCAAAGTCGACCTGGTCGTCATAGCCCTACCTAACTTCCTACACAAGGAAGCCGCGCTTTTGGCGTGCAAGTCAAGAAAAAACGTTGTCTGCACCAAGCCCTTGGCAAGGAACACTGAGGAAGCCAAGGCCATGCTGGACGCCGTTAAAAAGGCAGGTGTTCTCCACGGGTACGCTGAAACAGAGGTTTTCAGCCCAGCTGTCATGAAGGCAAAAGACGTAATTGAACGCGGAGGCGTAGGCGACGTTTTCTGGGTCAGGTCCCGCGAAGCCCATTACGGTCCACATTCAGGCTGGTTTTGGGACCCATCTTTATCCGGAGGCGGCGCATTGTTGGACATGGGTTGCCACTGTGTCGCAGCTTCGAGGTACTTCATCGGCAAAGACGTAAAGGCTGTTGAGGCCTTAGCTTGGGGCGACACCTTGGTTCACCGCGTAAAATGCGAGGATAACGCCTTGCTCATGGTCAAGTTTGAAGGCAAACAACTCGGCCAAGCGGAGGTCAGCTGGTCTTCACGCGGAGGCTTAGACTTGAGAAACGAGGTTTACGGCTCGAAAGGCGTCATCTTCACGGACGTTACCCGTGGAACGCCGATAACCGTGTTTACACTTGAAAGCACCGGCTACGTTGTGGAAAAGGCTGAGATGGATAAGGGCTGGGTTATCCCATGCGTGGACGAGGCGAGAACCTACGGCTACCACGAGGAGATGCGGCACTTCGTCGAATGCGCACAAAAAGGCGTTATGCCCAGAGAAAACTTCTTAGACGGCTACATCTGCAACGCCATCTTAGACGCTGGATACAAGTCTATGCGCACAGGCAAATGGGAAAAAATATCGTACTAAACCATCTTTTCGATGACCCACATTTTTTATCCACAAACCGAATAAGGTTGTTCGGCAAATCTATTTTAACTGTTTATTCTGTTCTCCACGCCTTTTGGTCTCATCTCCGTGCCAGCGATTGCCCCCAATTATTCTTGCATTCAATCTTAAGAAAAGATGGAAAAGGCGCCAAGACTGGTCTTAAGATTAGCAGGGGTTCAACACTCAAAGACCTTCAACTAATTGGGTATCCGCGGCTTTCTCGAACAGCTTCATACATTGCCAAAACATTTTTCACAGGGATTCTCGGCTGAACATTGTGGATTGTGTTGAACACGTAGCCTCCCTTAGGCGCAAAAATTCTGATGCGCTGCTGAACCTCGTTTTTCACTTGCTCAGGTGTTCCGAACGGAAGCGTGTACTGGGTGTCAACTCCGCCGCCCCAAAAAACGATTCTGTCACCGTACTTGGCTTTAAGCATCTTTGGATCCATGTTTGCAGCCGAGGTTTGAACGGGATTCAGAATGTCGAATCCTGCTTCGACGAAGTCGCTGATTAACGGTTCAACTGAGCCACATGAGTGAATGAAGGTTTTCCAAGACGTGTGTCCGTGTACCCAATCGTTTACCCGTTTGTGAAAGGGCATGTACATCTTGCGGTAGGACTCTTTCGACATCGCGGGGCCTTTCTGGGTTCCAAAATCCGTTCCAGAAATAAACACGACTGAAACCTTGTTTCCTACAACCTTTCTTATTTTTTCGAGATTCTCAAGCGCAACTTCGCATTGTCGTTCAAAAACTTTAATTATAAAGTCGGGACGCCTAACGTGGCACATATACCATTCCTTGACGCCTCTGACTCCCCTTGGATGCTTGAGATGCAACCCAGGCACAAGAGCTATGTCGCCAAAGCTTGTTCCGCCAAAGCTCGCAAAAATCGCCTTGTCCGTTTTTGTGTACAGCCTTTCAACTTCGGCTCCGTAATACGCCAAATCTTCATTTGAAACCGCGGTGAACTCTTCTATGTTGTCGAGAACATTCAAGTTGTTCCAGTCAATTGGCTGCTGCCTGTCAACAGCGTCGAAGTAAAACCCGTTTTTAGGCATCCTTCCACTCGGCGGCGCTGATTTGTCGCCCTGCGGATACATCAGTATGTTGCCTTCAGCGTCGGATGTAGTGTTGAACCCCGCTGGAACCAGAACAGGTGTGCCATCTGACAAATTCCATCTTTTCCAGCCTTCGTTTTTAAACCCAAACATCGTTGTTGGGCTGTTTAACCCGACAACATCAACACCCAAAGCCTCAACCAAGTCCTGCGCAATTTCACCCAGCATCTGGTAGGGTTCAACGACCTTAACAGGCGTTCCAGGCGGGTCAAGCCTCAAGGCTTGCCTCAGCGCATAGACGGTGCTTACGTGCATCCCTGTGACTGCGCTTGCTCCTAAATCCAGCGGTACCATGTCCGGCTCTTCGTGGTCTAATGTAATTGACACGCGTTCTCTCGAGTTCAAATTTTTAGCACCACACCCTTCAGTTGGACATGTCATAATTTAGTTGCCAGGAAAGATTAAATTTGCTCTGTTAACAGCATTAAGAAAAATATTAGTAAATTTTTATATCAGAATTGCATGTTATCAGTTAGCAACATGAATGTCATTTGAGAAGGTGGTGTTATGGACATGCTAAACATAGCTCTTGTTGGATGCGGAGGAATGGCAGGCGCCCACGTCGAAGGCTACAGAGACCTTTACATCCGCGGATTAAGAGCCTTCAAAGTAAAGGCAACCTGCGACGTTTCAGAGGAAAACGCAAGAAACAAGGCTCAAACCATCGGGTTCTTCCAGAATTCTAAGCCGAAAGTCTACACTAAACTGGAGGACATGCTGAAAAACGAAGACTTAGACGCAGTTGACATTTGTTTACCGCACAACCTTCACCACTCAGTCGCCATCGAATGCCTAAACAGAGGAATACACGTCATCGTCGAAAAACCCATGGCAATCACGATGAGAACAGCGAAACTCATGATAGACCAGGCCAAGAAATCAGGGAAAATCTTAGCTGTCGCGGAAAACTACCGGTGGGAACCTAAACAAAGAGCGTTCTGGTGGGCAATCCGAAAAGGCCTCATAGGCGACCCCCGCATCGTTCTTTGGACAGCTACCAGCTGGGGTCCCAGACCTTGGGGCTGGAGAGAAGACAAACTTATCGCTGGTGGAAGCTGGGTTTTCGACGGCGGAGTCCACTGGGCTGACCTGGACCGTTACCAGCTAGGCAGAGAGGCAGTTGAGGTTTTTGCAGCAACGCACACCTTTGACCCTGTTAAAGACGGCGTGAAGGTTACGGTGGACGACATGACCATGGCGATTGTGAAGTACGAGAACAATGTTTATGCACAGTGGCTTTGGACTAGGGCAACACCCGCCAAGGGAATGTGGACGCACATCATCTACGGCTCAAAAGCAGCGTTGTCAGATGACGGACTGCAAATTCAGAAAGAAGAAGGCAAAGTTGAAATGCAATCAGTGAACTCGTTAACGTACAGCATGCGAAGTGACATGCCGCCAGAGGAAATTGAAAGATTCTTCCCAAAAGGGTCAACAAATACGGTTGCCACTGAGCTTTACGATTTCTACTCTTCCATTGTGAACAAAAAGAAACCTGAAGTAGACGCCATCGAGGGATACAAAGACATGGCTATACCCTTAGGCTTCTATGAGTCAGCTCTGCTCGGAAGAACCGTGAAAATCAAGGAAGTTGAAGAACTCAAACTTGAGGAATACCAAAAAGAAATAAACGAAAACCTTGGACTGTAAAATCTAAATTAAAACAACTGGGCAAAAAACAAAAAGATTACCTAAAAAAGAAAAACAGTCTAGCCGTGAATTCCATAGTTCCACAGTGAACCCACAGCGCATACATAAAGAAAAAAATTCTTGGCAAGAACGGAACAAGCACAAAAATAGGCAAGATGGCCAGAAAAGCTGACCTGATTATATATACCCTCCCCCCTCAACAACAAGCACGGAACAAATAAAAATCCTAACGAAAAGCCTAAAGATGAGACCCGTAAAACCCAGCAAATCCTGATAATCCACTAGCTTAAATATTATTTCTCTTTTATTGAAAGGGTTGAGGCGCTGAGGTTGGATCCGTTACCTGCTGACAAAGACGTTGAAACCCACTTTTTTACATTGTTTAAACTCGCCGAGATGGGCGCCAGAGACAGAACAATAAAAATCTCAACCAAGTTTTTAGCGGAAAAAATGGGGCTTTCCCAACAAACCATCTCCCGCCGCCTAATAGAACTTGATAAGAAAGGCCTAATACAGAAAACCGTCACGCGGGACGGCTGCCTCATCAGCATAACAAAACAAGGAGAGAACCAGCTAAAAAAAGTTCACACGGCGTTAAGCACTGTTTTTGAACAAAAACGCCCAGTTTCAGTCACAATCGAAGGAACCGTCTTCAGCGGACTAGGAGAAGGCGCATACTACGTCACTCGACCACACTACAGAAAACAGTTCATCCAGAAACTAGGATTCGACCCATACCCAGGAACCCTAAACATAAAAATAACGAACGAATTAGACCTTAAAATGCGTAGGGAACTGGACGCTTATGACGGAATAATGATCGAAGGCTACGCGAACCAAGACCGAACCTACGGCGCCGGAAAATGCTTCAAAGCCACTATTAACAACAGAGAAAAAGGAGCCGTAGTTATAGCGCTGAGAACCCACTACGACAGCTCAGTAATTGAAATCCTCGCTCCGACGAACCTACGTAAACGCCTAGGACTTAAAGACGGGAATAAAGTAAAACTGGAAGTCTGCCTAACTGAACCCTAAAACAGCAACAAACAGCCTACTTCTTAACCAGCTGAACAAGACGCTTATCCTTTGCCAAAGAAGAAACCGAAACTAAGCCTGAAACCTCCAGCTTCATCAAAACATTATTCAAATAGTCAAACCCAATTTCCTTATAAAAAGCCTTCAACACCTCGAAAAGCTCAACGTCTGTAATAGAACCTTTCTCGCGAAGAACCTCAACAACCGTCGCATAAACCGGCTGAACCTTCCAAGTGTTTCCCGCCATAACCATAACACCCAAAGAAAATTATGCTACGATAGGCGCAGGCTTCTGCACCTTCCTGACCTGCTTCGAGAAACTCTTGTACCAGTTCTCCATGTCCGCCGTAATGCTTGGACCAACCCTCTTAAACGCCTCGGTAAAATCTGCTAAAGTCACTTCCTTAGAGTTTATGTCTCTACGAAGAGCGTACAAAGCTGCTTCCCTGCAAGCTGACTCAAGATCAGCACCAGAATAACCCTTCGTTAACCGGGCCAGCTCCATTAGGTCCACATCCTTAGCCAACGGCATACCCTTCGTGTGAATCTTAAGAATCTGTAACCTTCCTTCCTCACTTGGTTCAGGAACATAGATTAACCTGTCAAACCTTCCAGGCCTCAAAACAGCAGGGTCCACAATGTCAGGCCGGTTCGTAGCAGCAATTACAACAACGTCCTGAAGAGCTGAAATTCCATCAATCTCCGTAAGCAACTGGCTGATCACGCGGTCAGTTACACCGCTGTCACCATAACCTGATCCTCGCCTTGGAACAAGAGCATCCATCTCGTCAAAGAAAATAATCGACGGGGCAGACATCCTCGCCTTCCTAAACACCTCGCGAATAGCCTTCTCAGACTCTCCAACCCACTTTGAGAAAACCTCTGGGCCTTTAATTGAAATAAAGTTCGCCTCACTTTCCGTAGCCACAGCACGAGCTAGCAAGGTCTTACCGCAACCAGGCGGACCAAACAGCAGGATACCTTTAGGAGGCTTAATCCCCATTCTTTCGAAAACCTCAGCGTTCTTCAAGGGCCACTCAACAGATTCCCTAAGCTCTTGCTTAACCTCCTCCAAGTCCCCAACCTCGTCCCAGTGAACCGTCGGAACCTCTATGGCAACTTCCCTCATCGCAGTAGGCGTAATCTCCCTGAAAGCGTTCATAAAGTCATCCATCGTAACCTTCATCTTCTCCAAAACAGCAGGCGGAATCCTCTCCTGTTCAAGATCAATTTCAGGCAAATACCTCCGCAAAGCCTTCATCCCAGCTTCACGACTTAACGCCGCCAAGTCTGCACCTGTGTATCCATGCGTTACCTCAGCAAGTTTCCTAAGATCAACATCGTCAGCCAAATACATGCCACGCGTGTGAACCTGCAAAACCTCGTAGCGTCCCTTCTTGTCAGGAATGCCGATCTCAATTTCACGGTCAAACCTTCCAGGCCTCCTAAGCGCTGGATCCAAAGCGTTCGGACGGTTCGTTGCACCAATCACAATGACGTTGCCGCGGCTCGTTAAACCGTCAAGCAACGCTAAAAGCTGAGCCACAACTCTCCTTTCCACTTCACCAGTAACTTCTTCACGCTTCGGAGCAACAGAATCAAGCTCATCAATAAAAATAATGGCTGGAGCATTCTTCTCAGCCTGCTGGAAAATCTCGCGAAGCCTTGCCTCAGACTCGCCGTAGAATTTGCTCATAATCTCTGGACCGTTGATCGAGAAAAAGTTCGCGTCAGACTCGTTGGCAACAGCTCGAGCTAGCAAGGTCTTACCGCAGCCAGGCGGCCCGTGAAGCAAAACACCTTTCGGCGGATCTATCCCAAGCCTTTGAAAGATTTCAGGATGCCGCATTGGAAGCTCAACCATCTCTCTAAGCCTCTGAATCTCCTCCTGCAATCCACCGATGTCCTCGTACGTTGTTCGTGGAACCCCGAGCTTCACTTCAGGAGCTGGCTCAGAAAGAATTTGAAGCTTAGTATCATACGTCAACCTAAGGATGCCGTGAGGCCTCGTCTTCATTACAGTGAACTGAACAGGGTGACCGAGCATCATGACAAGGGTTGTGTCTCCTTCGACGAACGTTCTCTCCATAAGCCTGTTCTTCACAAAATTAGTAAAATCCTCATCCACGTTAAGCCGCATATCAATGGGCGCCAAGACGATGCTTATTGCGTCCTTAACCTCAGCCTTGCTTATAGTAACATACTCATTAATTGACACGCCAGCGTTCTTACGGGTGAACCCGTCTATCCTAATAATGTCTTTGCCTTGATCCTCAGAGTAAGCAGGCCAAGCAATCGCAGATGTCCTCCGCTTACCGATTATTTCAATAACATCACCAGCGGAGACATTCAATTTCTCCATTGTTTTCTGGTCGATTCGGGCGATTCCCCTAGCCACATCTCTTTGTTTTGCGTCTCCAACTCTGAGCGAAATCTCGGTCATCTAGGTCACCTTTACATTAGTGCTGAATAATCTATATACAGAAAACGCTAAAAACCATATATAAACGTAGTGAAGACTAAACTCTTCTAACCATTAACGATTGAAAGTCACTTATTTTATCAATTTTCCTCAAACTTAACTCAACATCATCGATGCTTCCTTCCCTGTCCTCAGGAACCAATATGTGCGCTATTATGGCCACAAGCCCAAACGCTATGGGTTCCTCCTCAAACTGGTAAACTGAGGCATATTCCGGAAGAGTCTTCTCTATTTCCCTTTTCAAGACTTCACGGTCCACATCAACGTCTGAAGGAAAAATCTTCATTGAAACCATGACCTTTTTCGCCAATGTTAGTCCTCCTTTGACTGCTTTAAAGAAACTGTACTGCTATTTTAAAATTGTGTTAAAAATTCCCTAAAACAACATTATTCAATGCGTGTATGGTACTGTGTTAAGAAAAAATTTGCTTACATACTTTAACGAACTGTTATCTCAACGCTGTCAACATAGTAGGTCATAACCGTTTCCCATCGAACAGAAATTCCCAAGGCAACCCACAATTCACCATCAGATTCAGTGTTCACTTTTGTTTCCAACTTGTATTGCTTCCACCCTGCAACCTGATTAGCGGCACCAAGAACCTCGAAGTCAGATTCTTCTTCCGGATTACGGATTCCCGCATAAGCCACGACGGCAGCTATAGTGTTGAAACTTTCATGTTCACTGTAAAGCCAGAAAGACATTGTAACTAAAACTTGCGTGTTCCTTGAAGTGACTATTCTTCTTTCTAACCAGATTGTTCCATCATCCTGCGAACCGTCAATGAAAAGCTGAACAGCATATTGACCTGAATAGGCAATGTCTGTTGACCTTGTAATGTTCCATCCCACGGTTTGACCAGGATTGTTTGGATCATAGGGAACATCTGCATCAGCTTCCCACTCTTCAAATCCACTTTCAAAGCCTTCCTTTACAACTAAGGGGTTAAGGTAAAGCCAAATTTGCCAAACACCAAAACTAATCGCTATTACTAGCAAAAGCACGATTGTGCAAACGACTTTTCGGTTCAACCCACAGTTCACTTCCAGCACTTTTTTACCGTAAAGCTTCTCGTTCTACAAGATAACTCTAAATCTTAGAACACTCAAAGCGAAAGCCGTCCAGAAATCAGAACAAAAACCGTTCAACATACAATTACAAAAATTTTTAAAGGCTTCCACCTATTCCCTTACGGCGAAACAAGATGTGAGACAATGAAGACTAAAGAAACAGACGTTCTAGTGATCGGCGCGGGACCAGCTGGACTAATCGCCGCCCGCGAGGCTGCAAAAAGAGAAACAGCAGTTACAGTTCTAGAAGAACACGCTGAGATCGGGCAGCCATGCCATTGCGCTGGACTCCTTAGCATAAAAGGCTTGGAATGCTTAGGCTTGCCCAGTAATGAATTTTACGTCCAAAATAAAGTAAAAGGCGCACATTTCTTTTCGCCGTCTGGACTGACTTTTACAGTTGAAAGAGAGAAGGATGTCGCATGCGTTGTTGACCGCGGTCTCTTCGACAAGTTCCTAGCGAATAAGGCAACAGAATCTGACGCACAGATAATCCTAAACGAAAAGGCAAAAAGCATAGAACGCGGCAAAAACAGCGTTTCCGTCCAAACAGGAAAAGACAGGTACACAGCAAAAATGGTAATCGACGCCGAAGGCGTGTCCTCAAGAATCATAAAGGACATGGGGCTGAAACCCATAGAACGCAACTCGGCTATTCTAGGAATTCAATACGACCTTGAGAACGTAGACGTAGATACAGAATACGTCGAGGTTCACCTAGGCAAAAAAGTTGCACCAGGCCTCTTCGTCTGGGTCATTCCGCTTGGCCCAGATAAAGCAAGAGTCGGCCTCGGATGTAAAGGAGTAAATCCTAAGAGTCTTCTTGACAAATTCATAGAAAAGCGGTTCAGCAGCGAGCATGTCAAAATAAGCGAGGTTCGCTCGGGATTGGTTATTACGGGTGGACCAATTGACAAAACATTCTGTGACAAATTTTTAGTTGTTGGCGACGCATCAGGACAAGTCAAACCAACAACAGGCGGAGGAGTAATACTTGGGGGAATCTGTGCATCAATTGCGGGAAGAACAGCTGCTGAAGCCATTGTCCACGGAGATTGTTCCGCCATGTTTCTCAACCAATATGAAACCTTGTGGAAAAAACAGCTTGGAAAAGAATTCAGGACGATGCTGCTGGCAAGAAGAATTCTGAACCGTTTATCAGACCAGACGCTTGACAAGATCTTTAGAATAGCTGCGAAAGATAACCTTCAAGACCTTTTTTCAGCAGAGGGAGATATGGACTTCCAAAGCAGAGTTCTGCTTAAATTATTCAAGAAAAAAGAGGCTCTTGGAGCTTTGCCCTCACTACTTAGAGACGCCGTACAATTCTGAACCTTTTCCCATAACAGAAATTTAGAGCTCAAGGATGTCGCCAGTCTTTATCGAGCTGTATCTTCTGCCGAAAGCTTCGATCAGCCGAAATAGGGGCTTTTGCCCAGTGCAATGGCATGGACAAATAAGATCTGGGTTAATTTCAGCCAAGTCGCTTATTGTCGCTTTGACCGTTTCCTCGCTTGAATCGTTTAGGTGAAAGCCTCCGATTACGGCGTGAACCTTTTTGGTTCCAGTCAATTTTTGAGCATATCTGACGGTGTTTACTATACCTGCGTGTGCACAACCAGCTATAACGACCAAGCCTTTCTTCGGCAGGTTAAGTATCAGTGCTTGGTCATCCTGCACTTGGTCTTCAACAAACACGTCGCCTTCTACTGTCCAGAACCCTCTTGGCTTCTCGTACTGCGTTAGACGTTCTATCTCGCCAGTTGTCAAGATGTTCTCAGTAATAACAACGGAGTTTCTGGCGAGAAGGAACCTTGAAAACTGATCTAAACAAGAGCGCTTTAGAGGCGACCCTATGCATCGGAGGGTCGGCGTTGCCTTAAACTTCGGTTTCAAAACGTCTGGATGCGCAATCACTGGAACGTGCCTGTTTGTTTTTTCCATGACTACAGATAGCCCTCCTGTATGGTCATAGTGCCCATGGCTTAGAAAGACGGCGTCTATCTTCTCCAAATCTAAACCTAGAATCTCCATATTGTGTAAAAGCGTCTCTGAAGATTGGCCAGTGTCCATTAAGATTGATTTCCGCGGTCTACTTTGTTGTATGACTATTGATAACCCGTGTTTGGCCTCTAATCCCACGTTCTTTTTCTGAGGGCTTATAGTGTCTTCAACCACAACAGTTAGACTGAACCTTTTCAACATCATACCCCTCAAGTACTTCATATCGAACTAACTGTAAACGTCATCCTTGACTAAAGGTGCCCCCTGTAATATTTAGTAGCTGGGCATCCTACGCATTGCTCGGTTTTATATCTAGCGCACGGTTTGCAGTCAACTTTACACGGTGGGGCAGAAAAATCCCTATGGGCCAGGTATCTTCTAATAGGCATGAAAGGTGAATAGTTAACGTCCATTACGGGATAGAATTCTGACCTGCGGATTCCTTTTTCACTTCTAAGCGAGCATTTTTCCATCGATATGCTTTCTAGAGTTTCTTTGTTTTCAGCTGCCACAAGGGCGATCATGTTGAATCCGCCTATTGTTGTGAACATGTAAACTACGCGTGGGCAGTTTTCGAAGCGTTTAAGCAACCTCTGAAGAGTTTCAGGTCCATCAGTCTCTATTAAGACAACAGCTAAGAACAAGTTGAAATGCTTCAGGTTTATTAACGCTGATATTTTTATCGCTTCACTTTCAAGAAGGTTATTGACTCTTTTTTTCATGCCCATGTTTGTATAGCCGGTTATCTTTCCAAGAGCCTCTAAAGTTGTTCGGCCGTCAATCTGTAGCTGAGAAACTATTTTTCTATCAACTTCATCCATGGCCTTCATAAGTTTGTTTTCTAAACATAATATATAAATATAGTTTATGATTCAAACTTAACAAACAACGACGAGGGAAAAAGAGGTTGACGCAAAAAACAAACGAACAGGAAAACCAGCGATTTGAACCTGTTGACGCAACACGCGACGAACAACAAAAGACGCTCAGAATAAGAATGGATAAAGTGAGACACAAAATTGCCGTAATAAGCGGCAAGGGAGGCGTTGGAAAAACGATGGTAACAGTCAACTTGGCCATAGCCTTTGCCAAACGAGGTATCCCAAGCCGAATAGGAATCCTCGACGCAGACATACATGGGCCGTGCATCCCTAAAATGTTAGGCATCAAAGGTCAGACGCTTAAAGCAGGCCCGCCAGGTGTCTTCCCAGTGATGGGACCAATGGGAATCAAAGTTGTTTCAATGGATTTCCTGTTACCAAACCAAGAGTCCCCCGTAATATGGCGGGGGCCCCTTAAAATGACCGCGATAAGGCAGTTTCTCTCCGACATCGTTTGGGGAGAACTCGACTTTCTCTTCATCGATCTGCCTCCTGGAACCGGCGATGAACCCTTAAGTGTTATGCAGCTTCTCCCCGAAATGGACGGCGTAGTCATCGTAACTATACCTTCAGAGGTCTCACAAGATGTCGTAAAGAAGGCCGTTACTTTTTCCAGGATGTTGAATGTTCCCGTCATAGGCATAATAGAGAACATGAGTGGTTTTGTGTGCCCACAGTGTGGAGTACAAATAGACATATTTAAGACTGGAGGAGGAGAAAAAATCTCGAAGGATCTTGATGTTCCATTTCTTGGAAAGATACCTATTGACCCAAGAGTCTGCGAAGACTCGGACAAAGGTTTACCCTTTGTCGTCGAGGACGTGAACTCGCCAGCAACAAAAGCCTTCATGACAATTGTTGAAAAAATAGAGAACCATCTAAAGGAAAAGGCAAACCAAACAAACAAAATTGAAAAGAAGGCGGTGACCTAGTTGAGGATTGCAGTTTCTGCTACTGCGCCTAGTCTAGATTCCGCCGTAGACCCACGCTTCGGACGCTGCGCATACTTCATTATTGTGGACACAGAAACCACGAAGTATGAGGTGATGCCAAACCCAAGCCAATCTGCTGCTCATGGCGCAGGCATACAGTCAGCACAGATGTTGGCTAACAAAGACGTAAAAGTTGTATTGACAGGTAACGTGGGTCCAAACGCCTACAGCTCTCTTTCAGCTGCTGGAATCCAAATAATAACAGGGGCAACAGGGACTGTTAGGGAAACAATAGAAAGGTACAAGATAGGCGAGCTAAGTGAGGCGGAATCGCCTACT
Source organism: uncultured Candidatus Bathyarchaeia archaeon (assembly GCA_964584965.1). GTDB lineage: Archaea > Thermoproteota > Bathyarchaeia > Bathyarchaeales > DTEX01 > JAGTRI01. The sequence goes on from CAZPBM010000029.1 coordinate 17,246, forward strand.
GTCAGAGGCCACTCTGGACTAAACAGAGGCTTGTAACATGAGCTATGTATCGTTACGTATCCAAAAAAGAGGGTGACGACCATTCAAGAAACCTAGAAGGCAATGGAAAATGGAGGTGAAAAAATGACTAGAATCGTTATTCCAGTTGCTGACGATAGGGGAGTTGAATCTCAGCTATCAGACCATTTCGGGAGAGCTCCGTTCTTCGCTGTCTTTGACTTAGACGAGGACGGACAGATAAAGTCTTGTAGGTCGGTTCCCAATGAAAGTGAACACTTCGGCGGCGTAGGGCTCCCGCCAGACCGTATTCTTCAGCTTGACCCAGACGTCGTTATCACGTTCGGTATGGGACCAAGAGCCTTAGGAAGATTCCAAGACGCAAGGGTAGCTGTCATGAAAGCCAACTCGAATACTGCAAAAGACGTGATCTCAGCGTATCTGAAAAACCAACTTGAGGAGCTAACGGAAGGCTGTCACCATGCTCTGCATCGATGAGTACGACAATTCAGGTACTTAAAGGCAACCAAAAAACTAAGAATTCTTTTATTACAAAGCATGTCTGGCTACAACAGCGTTACCAAATCGTGTTGAAACAAAGAGTTGAGGAGCTTTAAATGATAATTTCAGTTGCCAGTGGAAAGGGGGGAACTGGAAAGACGACAGTAGCCGTAGGCTTGGCTTTGTCAGCAGAGAATGTACAGCTCCTAGACTGCGATGTTGAGGAACCCAACGTCCACATCCTTCTTAAGCCAAATATACATCATGAGAGGCCTGTTTACTCTCTTGTTCCAAAGATTATCGAAGAAAGGTGCAACTACTGCAGAAAATGCGCCGAGATCTGCCAATACCACGCCATTTTCGTCGCTAAGAAAAACTTCTTGGTTTTTCCTGAACTTTGCCACAGCTGTGGGCTGTGTTCTGTTGCTTGTCCAGAAAAAGCGATAATTGAAAAGGAGCGACAAATAGGCGTTGTTAAGAAGGGCTTGGCACAAGGAATCGACATAGTATATGGTGAACTTAACGTCGGCGAACCTATGGCTGGTCCAGTAATAAGAGACGTGAAGAAAGAGATTGACAGAAGAAAATTAGTCATAATTGACGTTCCACCTGGCGCTTCATGCCCAGTTGTCGAAAGCGTTCACGGAAGCGACTTCACTGTCCTTGTCACTGAGCCTACGCCTTTTGGGCTGCATGACCTGAAGATCGCTGTCGAAGTTCTAAGAACTCTGAACGTGCCTTTCGGCGTCGTGATAAACCGGGCTGGAATCGGTGATAAAAAAGTTTACCAGTTCTGCGAAGAAGAAGGAATTCGCATATTGCTGGAAATACCGTTTAGCAGAAAGATTGCAGAACTATATTCCTGTGGAGTTCCCTTTGTAACCGAGATGAAGGAATGGAAAACGAAGTTCCAGCGTCTGCTAGAAACAATCATGGAGGCATAAACAAGTGCGGCAAATAACGGTTCTCAGCGGAAAAGGCGGAACAGGCAAAACAACCTTGGTTGCGTCCCTCGCTGTATTCGCGGAGAAACTGGTGATTACAGACTGCGATGTGGACGCGCCGAATCTACACATGCTCCTAAATCCAAGTATTATGCGGAAACAGGAATTTAAGGGCTCTAAAGTAGCGGTTCTGGATGAATCGAGGTGCATCCAATGCTGGAAATGTGAGGAGATCTGCAGATTCAACGCAATAAATGATCTTAAGATAGACCCCGTACTCTGTGAAGGATGCGGGCTATGTGCTTACATATGCCCAGTAGAGGCTATAAAACTCAGGGAGAAAGTCTGCGGCTACGCCTATATCTCAAAGACGAAGTACGGCTTCATGTCTCATGCTAGGCTGAATCCTGGAGAAGAAAACTCAGGAAAACTTGTGACTCTTGTTAGACAAAATGCTAAGAACATAGCTGAAGAAGAGAATATTAACCTAATCCTAAATGATGGACCACCAGGAATAGGCTGCCCCGTAATAGCCTCGGTCAGCGGAGCAGACCTAGGAGCCATCGTTGTCGAGCCTACTTTATCCGGAATCCACGATATGGAAAGGGCTATGGAGATGCTTAACCACTTCAAAATCCGCCCAACAGTCTGCATAAACATGTACGACCTAAACGTCGAGAATACAAAGATGATTGAAGCGTTCTGCAAAAGCAATGGAATAGAAGTTGCTGGAAAAATACCCTTTGATCCAATTGTTACAGAAGCAATGGTACTTGGAAAACCCGTCACCGAATACTCGCCAGAAAGCCTGGTATCAAAGGAGATAGAAGAAGTCTTCAGGAAAATTGCCGCACTTCTCTCGCTTTAAGATGCCCAACCGCATTATTGTAGATTATCCTCAATTGCATAATTGTTCTCCACTCTTCGAAATAGTTATGCTACCGTCTCTGATTAGAGAACTTGCGGAAGACAAGAATTCGTCCATCAAACTTTTTATCTTCCAGATTCAATCCTTTACTAACGGCTAATTTTTCCACTTCCTCCGTCGATATATGCATCGGATAGACCGAACACCTTCCATTGGGCTTAAGTATTCTATATGCCTCTTCAAAAATGGCGTTCCAGTCGTCTATTTCTTGAAGAACGTCGATTAATAACATTAAATCAATTGATTCATCTTCCAAGGGGACCTTTTCACCTTTACTGATTATTCTTGTTATATTCTTCAGTCCTTCCTGTCTTGCTTTTTCTTCCAATCGGTCTAAAGCTTCTGTGCTTACATCTAAAGCATAAACTCTTCCTTTTTCGCCGACCAACCTTGCTGCTGGAATCGTATATGTTCCAGTGCCGCATCCAAAATCCAAGACGATGTGACCTGCCCTTAAACCCATTTCAACCAAAGCTTCAGAAGCGTTCTTGTCAAGCCAACTTTTGAATCGAAAATTTCCCAAGTGTTTTACAAACCTTAGATGCTTCGAGGCATGCTTCATGAACTGTTCACACACGCTGATTTCGATCTAAGGTGCAGATGATTGTTTAGTTCTTATTTATGAAAGTTTATAGGTCTCCCTTCCGTGAGGGCTCTAGCAACTTTTTCTCTTGCAGATTGAAGTAGCCTCCAGATTGTTCCTCTAGAGATTCCCATTTTTT
>CAZPBM010000030.1:0-7020 GCA_964584965.1 uncultured Candidatus Bathyarchaeia archaeon
AAGCCCAGTCCAGATGGCTGAACTGTGTACTTAGCGTGGACATTATGTCTTCGAAGTCGTGTGTGCCCGGTCTCCTAGATTTGAGCTTCATTATGAGGTAGTCTTCGGGAGAAGGAATCAACACTTGTTCCCCATCCAAAATCACGGTTCTAGCTCGTTCTTCCGGTTCGCCTCCAAATTTGAAGCCTACCTCGGCCGGGCGAAGAATTACGTCTACCAACGACTGCGTCTCTGCGTCCCTCACCTTTAGGAGATCCAGTCGCGTAAGATCGTTTGGAGAGTTTATTTCCTGCTCATGTTTCAAGGGGTAAAGAACTGTGTACCTTCCGCTCTTCAAGAGTTCGAAAAGGTTCGCTGCTCCGCGTTCATCCAAGGAAACAACGACGTCAACGTCTCTTGAGAGCCTTTCTCTCCCGTAAAATTGGACTGGAACCGCCCCAACCAACACATATTTCACGCCACGTTTCTTTAATTCTCGAACCAGGTTTATCGCTGTTTTCCGGGTTGAGGCTGGAATAAGTTCACCTTTATAACTGATAGCCCGTCCTACGTCAAACCGTGGTTCAGACTTCCCTCGGCGCCTTTTCTTTACATGCTTCACTGATAAACCGCATCTTCTTTGAGCGTAACTTTGGTTTGGCTGCTTTCTATAGCTCATCTCTCTTCAAGAATAAAATAGAAGGGCACTGTCTTAAGGCTTGTGTGTTACCTCAAAAACGCAAAATTCTTAAAATGGAAACCCCAGTAAATAACCCAATTTGCATTACTAACAACCCTTCTCTATATCTTAAACCCGTTATCAACTTTCTGTTCGAAATGTTTAACGTAAAATTGGGAACCGTAACATTTAGGGCGCTTGGGAAGATGTGGTTGGTGATCAGAGCGGCTAAGTAAAATATGGCTATCACAAAAACAACAGACATAAAAACGTCAATAAAAAATAAGAACGAGAAAATTCCGTTAATGGGGAGTATAAGAAGCCAAAAGAATGCTGTTTGGAACTATTCGCAATGCTTGTCTTTTTATTTTTGTTGCTGGTTATCCAATTAAAAACGTTGGTTGAATGGTGTTGTCGGCTGCTTGGCGCTCCATTCTGTTGCGGAAACATTGATGCCGCTGCCTCTTCTTTTCGCTTCCTTAGAGGGAAAGAACCCCGAATGCTTCGAACCATGACTTTCGCCAAGTCTTTTCCCGTCACCGTCCTTCCGAAAACATATCCGCACAGTATGAACAGTAGGCCGCAAACTGAAATTTGAAATAGGATGAGAACGGGGAAGCTCACCATCGAGAGGATAAGGTAGAGTAACGGTAGCCCGAGATGTTCCAAGCTCTAAAAAGGTACAAAAAATAAGATGTCTAGATAAAAGAGGCAATTTTATATCGGTATATCGATGATACAAGGTTTTGTGGGGTATGCCTTGGCAAAGCTTGGCGCTCAACGCAAATTTTCTGGGTTCAATGGCGCTTTGTTTATTTGCCTTTTTATTCTGATTACGAGTAATCAACCCTTGACTTTTTCGAGGGCAGAATCAGATTATGAAGAATCGATCGAATTAATTATCGATATAAGCGATAACCTTCCTGCGAACGGGGACATTATTATTTATATTAACCTCTTTTCGATAAGGAGAACATCCAATTATTCTTCTGTCTTTAAGGGTGAAAGCTTCAAGTACATAAATATATATTGTGGGTTCCGCTGGTACGAAAACACCTTGTCTGTCCGAGTCGCGCAAGATTCTTCGTCAATCAGCAACATAGAAGAAGACAAAACAATTGCTCAAAGAATTATGGAAAGAGCTGAAAATGTTTGGGGAACAAAACTCTCATATCAGGGACACAGTGTCGGATACGGAAGTTCACAAGGCGAAGATTTCAACGAAACATATTACCATTACAGGGCTACAGAGGAGCACTCTTCAGACAAGCTCAGAGAAATTTTGTGCCAATATTGCCCTGCTGAAGGGTTTGGGAAAATACCGCGTTTAATGACTTTCTGGGAAAACGTAGATGTCTACTTGACTTTAGAGCTCGATGAAAACTGGAATCCCGTTTGGAACGTGGATATCAAGATGCGATTCGATAATTACTTCCTCGTCAAACCTGACCAGAAATATTCTGTAAGCTTCAAAAATTTAACAGGTTATATAGAACATATCCAATCCTCGCCTGAAGCGTACCACTCTTATCTTCGCATGTCAATACATGACACTCTCTATCAGTACATGTTGACTGCTCAACCCTTGACAGCGAACATGAGGGCAGGATGGGAATTTGATTCTTTCAGTCAGGACATTAAGGGCGGAAGCGTTGATGATTTAGCATTAACCTTCAGTTATATCCAACCCTCTAATACACGCTTAGTAATCACTCTCATATGCATGCTTGCAACCTTCGTGGCAGTATTAATTTCAGCATCCATAATCATCATGAAAATAAAGAACAGAACAGCACGACCGTATTTTGTGAAGTGATATAGAATGAATAGAACCTTTTTTGTTTTTTATCTTTTGGCAGTTTGCGTACTATTTATGGAATACACACCGCTGTTTGGGTGTGTTGTACGCCTTCTATTTTTTGAATTTGCCTTACTGTTTCCTTAAGCGTGTCTAGCCCGTCTAGTTCAGCAAAGACGATGATGTCATATTGACCAGTTACAGTGTGCGCTGTTTTAACGCCTTGTATTTTCGAAATCTCAGACGCGATTTGCCATGGTTCGCCTTTTTCCACTTGGACAAAGATATATACGCTAACCTGCATGCTTTGCACCGGATATATCTTATGTTCGGATAGCCAAAAAAGGTTATCGCTACTGTTGAAGTAAAAGTTTCATTTATATCGTTGTTATTGGTAAATCATCTGGTGAATTCGGAAAAAAGCCTTTTAAAGAATCCGCGAATAAAGATAATTGAAGCTATTGCGTTCTTGTATGGTGAGGAAATATTGGAAGATGAACAAATTAAAAAGGTTGCGGAGCTTAGGGAGCTTCTTGAAGAGCGAATAAAAACCATGGAATCCGAGATTCAAGGCTTACGTGCGCTGCTTGATTTTATTAACGAGCTGCTAATTGAAAAAAGCTTCAAAAAAGCGGAAGAAATTGCAAAGCCGCCTCAAGTAATTGAACCAAGGCCTCCTGTTACTGCTGTAAAAGAGGAGGCTAGAATTATTCCTCTCAAAACGGATTCTGGAGTGTTGATGGCTAACTTTTATGTTGAGGACAATCAAGTTAGGATCGTTCCAGAGCCAAATGCGAAATTCAATGTGAATACACCTCCGTTCGACGCGTTTCTTATTGAGAAAATCTTGGGCAAAATGCAAGAAAGAGATAAGGAACTTGTGAGTCAAGGCAGATTGGTCCCTGAAAAAGCGTTTTCGTATGAAATAAAAAAAGATAACGATATATTACAGGAAATCATTATTCGAAACTTGACGCCTCAAAGAGAAAGAGAAATTCGCTCAGCAACACGATGGACCCTTGAAAAAATGCTTGAAAAAAAAGGCCAACCTGGAATCCAATAAACTCAAACAAATTCCATGTTGTGGACTCAGTTGCGGGAAAAGCCATCATTCTCATCGAGTCAAAGTACCTCGATTACGTCATCGTCCACATATAGAAAGAAACAAAAATAATATTTCAATTTTTACTTGTTAAAGTGTTAACTGGATGAGAGATGTCTACGTAAATTGGGCTTTCTGCACTTATGCAGCCATTATTTAGGTATCTAAACAAAACATTGCTGATTTACGAGATACTATTCTGAACTTAGCTAGCTTCTTTCTTAGTTGAGGCGTCAAGCGTTATGTAAAGTATGTTGTTTCCTCTGACGAGAATTTCGCCATAGTGTGCAAGCATCTGGCCATCGTAAAGTTCTGTTGCGGCGTCTAGAATTATGTTCATGTAGCTGTCGCAATGAACCATTGTGCCTTTGTATTCAATACCGTTCTTTAAGGTTATGATAACTGGCGCATTCATGTGTCTTGTTAACATGTTTAATGGTTTCTTACTTGGTTCCATAAGCCGATCGCCGAATTAATTGATGTAACACAATTCAAGCTTTCAATATAAAAAGCTTATCGATGAGTGTTCACTGCATTCTAAGTTCTGGAAAAGCTGCATCATGCTATACCCGTTTGGTTAAGGCATATTTATAAGAGATGACTGCACCATTAATGGCAGAGAAGAATGTCTGTGGAACCTTCATATCCAATGCCGATTTCTTTCACTATACATACGGAAGTTGCTCCATCATACTTAAGCGACTTACTGGTTTTTATTTACCAAGAGTGTGTCCTTCCTTACTATTCGCATTTTACGAATGTTGGAAAATGGGTTGCTGAAGGAAAAGAAATACTCACTTTTACGCTTAACGACGCGCGAGGCGCGTGGCACATTGTCATAGAGATTTCCGCAACTAATCCCATCGAGGTTAGGTTAACCCCTTATGGAAATCTGCCGCCTAAGATTATCAATAGACTGAGAGAGGACTTGATTATCTCTATTCAGATGTTTGAGGAGAAAGTACGCAGAAACACTCTTTACTTTGCGTGGGTTCCAGAGAACAGGGTTATTCCAGAAAAAGTTGAGGACACACGAAGAAAGGTTATTCGGCAAATTTTTATGGGAAACATGATCTTTTTCTTTCTCATTTCCATTGTCTTGAGCTTCGCAGCTTTTGTGATCATTACAGAGGTTCTTGATCTTCCGATCATCTATTTTCCGTTCATCATGGTTTTGTTCCAGTTTATCATAATACTTTTCTCCGATAAAATTATTGGAAGTATGGGAGACTGGTCCATCACCAAGTCAAACCCAAATGTCTACATTTTGCAGTATCATATCCCGCCGGAACAGGTTGAAATCTTCAGGGACAGGAACATTCGTGAGAAACTTATGCAAATCAAGAGGGCGGTTCAGAACAAAACGTACACCTTGGGAAAGACAGTTGATGCCCAAATAGCTCAAGAAGCTTTCAGAGAATATGGAATAAACATAAAGCCGGAAAATGTTGTGACAAAAACATTAAATGTTTACAGCGTTGTCGAAAAGGTTGCTTCGAGGTTCAAAATGTCAGTGCCGAAAATTCGGCTGTCAAATGTCATAATACCGAACGCTGCTGCAACCGGTCCCACCCCAAGGTTTGGCTTGGTTCTTATAACAACTGGTTTACTTGTTCAACTTAGTGAAGACGAGATCTTTTCAGTCATTGGACACGAGATGAGTCATGTTAAGAACAGAGATCCCATGGCGCTCTTCATACTTACGTCAGCTGAGTATATTCTTAGGATCTACTTCTGGCCGTATATCTATTTCTTCGGCTTCTTCTACTTGATGTTTGCACTAGGTGCCATCTACTTTATTGCGAAGTTCTTTGAAGCTAGAGCGGATCTTGACTCAGCTATCGCATTAGGTCAGCCTGAATTTTTGGCAAATGCTCTGAGAAAAATTGGGTACCGCAAGATTCAGCTCGAAAGGATGCACTCAACAAGAGTTGACAGTTGGCTTGGATGGAATCCTCATCCACCGATTTCATTTAGGGTGGATAGGCTCGAAAACTTGGAAGAAACGCAGAACATCAAACATCCTTTTTTGAAGTCAATTAAAGACTGCATAGATGGGCTTTTGGAAGAGTTAAGGCGAATTTGAGACGTTGAACGATCCTTGAAAAGGTTTTATGGGCAAGTTGAGTGTTAAGTTTAATATATTCTTGCCGTATGAAGTATGGTTGTATTAACCTTAAGGAGACTTCATAATGTTGTTTGACGCAGAGTTAGGCCGCGAAATAGTTGACCTTTCAGGCTTCTGGCATTTTAGGATTGATCCACAAAAGAAGGGAGAAGACGAGAAATGGTTTGAACAAACATCCTTTAAAGGATGGGACAAAATTTATGCCCCTGCCTCTTGGAATGAGCAGTCATCTGAATACATGTGGTACATGGGAACAGCGTGGTACGCAAGAACGTTTTATGCTTCCGAAAGCTGGAGCGACAGGCTGGTTCTTCTAGGTTTCGAAGGCGTGAACTACAATGCCAAGGTCTGGGTGAACGGGATTTTCGTTGGCGAACACGAAGGCGGGTTCACTCCCTTTATGTTAAGGGTGGAAAACACGTTGAAGCTCGGCGAAAGAAACGTGGTCGTCGTAATGGTCGACGACACGCTGAACAAGAAGACGGTTCCGCCTGGGGAAGGAATGAACCAAACCTATTTTGACTTTTTCCATTACGGCGGCATCAACAGAGAGGTTTACGTCCTCGTGGTTTCTAAAACCTACATCAAAGACGTCTGGGTTCGAACAAACATAAAAGACTCCGACGGAATACTTGATATAGACATTGAGGCTGTCAGCGAATTCGAGAAAGAACGGTTCTGTAAGGTATCCCTAAAGATTTTTGACGAAAATGAACTTGTGGCTGAAAGCCGCGTAAGTTATATGGCATCTCCGCACACCTCAAAGACTCTTTATCAGAAGATCACATTGAAAAGTGCAAAGTTTTGGAGTCCAGAGTCGCCCTACTTGTATACCCTTAGAACCAGCATATTCTACGAGGACAGGGAAATAGACAGAAAAGAGACAAGGTTTGGCATCAGAACCGTCAAGATAGAAAATGGCAGAATACTGCTTAACGGTCGCTCAGTCTTTCTTAAGGGGTGTGCCCGGCACGAAGACTTCCCAATCCTAGGCAAGGCCGTTCACGGCGCAGTTTTGAGGAAGGATTTTGGCTTGATGAAGGAGCTTGGCTGCAATTCATTTCGCACTTCGCATTATCCTTATTCAAGAAGCCATCTTGACTTGGCGGACGAGTACGGGTTCCTCGTGATTCTTGAGATGCCAACTTGCGGTTTCAGAAGGACAATTGAAAGGTTTGACGACCCTGAAATTATTGAAAAAGTGAAACAAATGACCAGAGAGGCGATAAAAAGGGACAGAAACCGCCCTTCAGTTATCATGTACAGCCTGTTTAATGAGCCCGACAGTAGCTACGAAGATTTTCGGATTCTTCTCAAAGAAGTGAAAGAAGATG
>CAZPBM010000031.1:0-86240 GCA_964584965.1 uncultured Candidatus Bathyarchaeia archaeon
ACAGCGCCTCGTCCACTTCATAGGGTAGCTCCGTAATATAGTATTCTATGTCAGCCCATCCGAATCCTCCAACAATTACGCCAAGAATGAAAAGGGCTACGCCACTTTTTACTGCATCGCTATTCAAATACTTTTACCACACATTAATTTTATTAGAAACATATTTATGCTTTTTCGCAACTCGCTAATTCTATATCAATTTGTGTTAAGCGTTTCATTTTTGTTGAAATTAATATCGTTTTAGCATAACTCCATCATCAGCACTATGTCTATGTATTTTCCGTCTTTGAAGCCAACTTTAAATGTGTTTCGCTCCTTTGTTCGTCGAAAAACGCATAAGCTAAGCACTTTAAGCCCAATTGCCTTCCCGTGCGCAATTAGGGTTCTAAGAATGAAATCACGCCCATCTTTCGCAACAAATTTGCGGATAGTCATGACGGTTTTCAAAGGGTTCCAATACCAAACAGTCAGGAGATCGCTTGCAATATAAGGGTTGATGTTACCTAAAAAATGGCCAATTTTGTCGTCGTCAACTACCACACGTTTGCAAAGGCGTCGTAACCGTTATATACGAGAAGTTTTATTTTATTGAAGCCAAGGGGAGCCGGGTTCGACCTGGCTGAGAGGACGGTTGAGTGGACCGTCGACCCTTTGAACCTGATCCAGACAATACTGGCGGAGGGATATGAAGTGAGTAAGCTTTCGTCAAACGTTAAGATTTTAGCCGAAGGGACAGTTATAATTGCTTTAACCGTAATTTTGAAGGACATCTTGCCACCAATCTACCATCTTCCACAAGGTGGTTCGATAAGCATTGCAGGCATGGTGCCTCTCATCTGGTTTGCCTTGAGACGAGGGTTACGTGCAGGAACCGAGGCAGGCGCTGTTTATGGGCTGGTTAACATGGCTCTAGGCGGATACATAGTAGATCCAGTGCAGGCGATACTTGATTATCCGTTAGCCTTTGCAGCGCTGGGTTTAGCTGGACTGTTCCGAAAATACCCGTTAGTTGGCGTTGTGGTAGCTATCTTTGGCAGGTTTCTTGCCCACTTTGTTTCAGGCGTGTGGTTTTTTGGAATGTATGCGCCTGAAGGCATGAGTCCAATAGTATATTCAGCCATCTACAATGGAGGCTACTTGATTGTGGAACTTATAGTAAGTGCCGTCATAATATTCATTTTAGACACCAGAAAACTATTAGACATATACCTCTAAGCCTGACTGTTTCCTATTTTTCCTAGGCAGAGTTCGAAAAACCTCAATTCATACGTAATCATCTAAATGCAGAGGGTCACGGACTCTAGACATAGAACTTAAGAGTGATTTTCTTTAAAACTGTGTGTCTCTTTCTGCTATGCACAAATTTTCTTAAGCTGTTTGAAAGCTGTAGAAAACGTTAACGGCTAGCCCCAAAAGGTGACTCTTGTTTGCCTGAAGATGAAAATATAGTCGATTACACCTCAATCTTTCAAGAAAAGGAGATAGACGACAACAAAACAAAGGAAGTAGGCGAAAAACTCAGCGGGCTCCTTAAAGTTATAACTGAAGACGCTCGGCAACTCAGCGAGTACCTTTCAGCTGAATCAAATATTGTCAGCCAAATATGTGACTATTTGAGTAAAATCATGACAGAGTTAGATTTGTCCGTTACTTTGCCGCCAAAAGCGATTCCAGAACTTGACAAAGCAAAGGAGATGATTCTAAACAATCAATGTCACCTTATTGTAGTGCAAAAAGACGGAAAAATAGAATCAAAATCGCTCGAGAAATATCCACCTGAAACGATTCTTATGGTTGTATGGACTTTAATACCGAAGCTAAGAGAAGAAGTCAGCCTCTTCATGAAAAGGGTTAGCGTGCGCCTTAGTTTCCTCGAACTTGTTAACGAAGAACTGAAGAACATTCAGAGACCATTTGAAAACCACGAAGAAAAACCAGTCGGAGACTTCCAAGAAGACAAAGTCAAAAAGGTTCTGATTCCGCAACAATAACTGTCTGTTTCCAGTCATAAATTTTGGATGGCGGGAACCCTGGGCTAAAATCAGGGATGTAAGGATTGATCAAGATTTATCCAGTTGAGATTCGCAGTTTCCGTTCGTTAAGTGAAATAATTTCATTTGTTGACAAGGGTATTTTGTGGTATGAAAGTTACTTAAAGGACTACAACGAGAGCCTCGGCGAACTTTTAAGAGAACAAGGAGGCAACCCTGAAGAGCTAGAAAAAAAGCTTCGCGAAAGGGGATTGGCAAAAAAGGAGACCGCAAAAAAGGGAGGCAAAAAGAAGGGATCTACAACATCGGACGAATGGTTCAACTACAAGGATCTTTTATTTTCAGCGGAGAAACAGTGTAAAGCAGAAATCTTCTTTGAGGCTGTGGACAAGTTTAAGAATAGGCTTGATAGGCTTAAAGAAACTAGGAATTTACTTAGTGAACTGCAGAAAAACGGTCTAGGTTCAGATATTGCTTACTTGGTTTACCTCGTTGAGGGGGTTCCTGAAAAAATAATCATAGAGCCAGCTGGTAAAATACCGCCAAAGGTTAAAGTAGAAATGTTTATGTCCACATCGATGGAGTCTTTTGCCAATATGCAGGAATCTGCCAAACAAAAAAAGCCATTAAATGAAGCTGCAAAGCCAGCTGAAGTCAAGCAAAATACTGATACAGTGATGTCGAATGGTTCAGCAGAGCAGTCACAACTTGAAGCCAGCCAGCAAGCCGCAAGCAGTACATAAAAAACCATTTTGTCCTTAAACCAAAACGTTTAGGAAAACGTAAAGAAGGTATCGGCGAACTTCTTCATGAGCTCGTAAGGTGTCCTCACTATGCAATAGGTTGGGAAAAATGCCTTTATTCCGCTACTGTCAACCCCAATTCCTATGACATTTAAACCTCTTCTAATGGCTTCCGCAACCTCCTCCTTTGTATCTTCAACAATTCCTTTGTATCCAGTTGGGTGGCCATCTGAAACAACGATGAGGATTTTTTCTTCCTCAAACTGGCTTCTCAACGCCCTTACAGTTAGCCTGACAGCGTCAGGCATATAGGTCATGCCGCTGTGCTGGATTCCACCTATTCTTGCAGAAACTGTTCTACCGTGGTTTTCAGTGAAGTCTTTGACAATGTAAAATTTATCGTCAAATGCAAATATTCCTAAAGAGCGGTTGTCAGAAAAAAGTTTTCGTGAGACTTCTGTGAGGCATAAAACAATGTCCTTAACCTCTCCAGCGAACTGCCTTAAACTTAGACTTACGTCAACAAGTATCGCCCAGGATTGAGCTCTATACCGTAAGGTGTCCTCCATAAAGATGTCGCTGCGTCTGCTTTTGCTGGCTATAACCTGAATCGCCTCCTGAAGATCTATAAAACCTGCCTCACGCCTGAAATCGTCACCACTCACATTATATAACATTGCCAATCTGTTCGTGATCCGCCTGATTGTTTTCGAATGCTTTATCTTACGTCGCAAAAACTCCGTGTAATCTTCTTCTGGAAACTTAAAATCCTTAAAACGCGTGTCTTCTCCCAAAAATCGATATTTTTGAATAATTTTCTCGGCTTTTCTCTCTTTTAAAAGCCAATCCATAATGTTTTGTACAGACTCGTTCTGCAAAGCGTTCATGTTCAAATTGATCCTCACGCCGAGTCTATTTATTACTTCATCAAAAATACTCCAAACTTTGTCATGAGAAGGCGCAACCATACTATTAACGAAAATTGAAGTTTTGGTTGGATGATTCATGTAAAGGAAAGAAGGCACCTCAGAGACGCCTATGGAATATTTTAGGAGACTTAAATAAATTTCCGAGAAAATCTTTGATTTGAGTTCATTATTTGCGGGTTTGATTTTAACATTTTTACTATTTAACATGATCTTTTGTTCTGCAAAAACCTTTGCTGTCTCGACTTCTAACGTTCTAAGCATGTTTACTAGGGTGTTCGTATCCTTAAGCATGCCTTCAGGCAGAAAGCCCTTAACCAATCCAGTTTTGTAGCATGAGAGAACAGAGGTAGCCAGTCTGATGGCCTCATTCCTGATGAACTGAACAGGCTTTAAAAGTAGATAGGATATAGCATCTGAAAAAATAATCTCGGAAAGTAACGACTGATGAAAAGTTTTGATGTAGGCTGTTATCGTCGCGTCCTCGATGAGGTTAATGGCATTTAACGCGATGTCCTCGTTTTTGCCTTTAAGAACATCCTTGTATGCGTTCGCATCATAAAGAATTGTATAAAGGCTCAGATAGTAGACTGAAGCCTTGAAAAGGCTCCATATGATTTGATTGTGAAGTGGGTCCTTAAGACTTAACGTCATTCCTTGGTATTCAACAACATCTTCATCAATCTTCTTTAGGTTAGGTAGACACAAAACGAAGCCGACTTGGTCCATGGTTAGAAATGGAAACGGCGTAGAGTCTCGAATAAGTATCTTTAAAGAGTCCGGTTCAATTCCAGTTAAATCGTAGGCTAGAAACCAAGCGGATTCATAAAGTTTCAAAAATGAACCACCAGCGGCAACTCTATGAAAAATACGTTGTTATGATGCGTCTCACAGTGTCTTGAATCTCAAGGTCGTCACTTGTTGTTCCAACGATGCTTTCGTTGGCAGCAGTAATCGGGTCACTTCCGTCGGCGATCAAGATAGCCCAGTTCATCAGGTCTCCTGGAGAAGGTCCGTATGGTAAGTCGCCTGTCTGATATTGTCTCCTCAATTCAGCTCCTGCTTTAACAATCTTTGTAGCCGTGTCCTCGTCAAGGCCGCTTCTCTTTTGAATAAGAGCAATTTCTTCTTTTGAAATGTTGTTTCCTACGCTGAGATAGTCAAACGTAAGCCAAACCGACATTCTCCTTCTGAATGCTGCGTTAAGAGGCTTGGTTCCCACGAACTCGCTTGAAAACGGGTTCATTGAAATAATGACGTATCCAAATTCGTGCCGTTTTACAACCTCGTTGTCTTTTTCCGTTAAGACAATATGACCTCGGGTGTCCAGAATCGGGTTCAAACGGGCAGCAATGTCCTGTTTCATCATGTTAGCTTCGTCCAAGTAGAGTATTCCACCATCTCTACACCACGAGATTATTTGGCCATCAATCCAGTTTTCCTTTCCAAGGCCGATGTATCTTCCGAAAAGGTCATATGTTGACGTTTGTAGACCGCAGTTAACCTCCCAGATGGGTAGACCGGTGATCTCGGCTATAAAATAAACAACATGCGTTTTTCCTGTTCCACTTGGCCCAATCAACGCGCACTGCTTAAAATAATAAAGGGCTCGAATTATTTGTTTGATGTAGTCTTTTCCTGGAGGCGTAATATACTCAGGAACATTTGAAGGAATCATGTCTCTTACAGATTCAGGAAACTCATAATTAGGATGCAGATCGTATTTTTCCACGCCGTATTTCTTGAGAAGTTCGGGTCTCGACATTGTTTTTCTGATTAGGAGGCTAAGTTTGGCGCCATTGAATTTTGTGTTGATTTGGGTCTCTACATAATGTTTGGTTTCTGCTCTTTTCAGTTGGTGACTTCCGTATCCAACTTTCTTTTTGTTGCCTCCATCATTTGAAGAAGCCAATCAGAGCACCGTATTTATCATTTCTGGCGATTTTTCCTCTTTAAATCATAGTATGTAGCATCTTCCTACACACAAAAAGGAAATTGGCAGTTAGGAACATTTATGCTCGAAAGGACGTCCAAGTGAAATTTGTTCCACCACAAAAGGTAGGAGATACGATGCGCCAATGAGCTCCGACGAAGTAACGATAGATGTTAGACTCGTTAATTTAGCAGGAGCTCTAATGGAAGGCCCAAGAAAAGACGATGTCAAACCAGAATTTGACGTAAACGTAAAGCTCGAAGAAATGGAAAGGGGAACAAGGGAAGTTTCATTTAGCTTCGCTCTTGCAATAAGCACAAAACCAAACATCGCAAAATATGACGTTACCGGAACAGTAATAGTTACAGGTGGAAACGAGGTTGTGGAAAAACTTTTACAGACAAATTCGGACGCGAAAGTGCCCAATCTTTTAGAAACAGTGTATGAACGTGTTTTCACTTCAGTTTATCTATTAGCAGGTCTAATCAATGCTCCTCCTCCCCCTCCGGACTTGATAGCATCTTCAGTAAAAAGTCAAGTAATTGAACCTGAAAAGAAAACAGATAGCAAATAACGGGAGAAAGTCTGAACCTAGAGTTCGAATTGGCTTTTCACAATCTATTTAATATTTTTTAGTCGATGCTTAACTGCAAAGCTCCGGAAATAGAATAATGCTTGTTTGCGGTGAACATCCTGGTGACATTAGCTAAGCATTCGGTAACCAAGAAAAGCGAAATTCTCGCAGACACAATTGAAGAAGACGATTTATTCGAGAACATGAAATCTCTTAGGTTCCATCTAAGAGACATTTCCGAGCTCAAAGAGCTCTGCGGTTCTTTTTCTAGGTTCGGGCTTTCTAAGAACGAAGCAAAGGTATACATATATCTCGCAAAATTTGGAGACCAAAAGGCTCATAATATTTCTAGGTCCCTGTCTCTTCACAGAACTGAAACCTATAAGATCTTAAGGCGTCTCGAAGAAAAAGGTTTAGCCGTCCGACTACTTGAGAAGCCAATAAAATTCGCTGCGGTTCCTGTGGACAAAGCGTTGGAAACCTTAATTCAGGAAAAAAAGCAAAGGGTTATGCGTCTCGAAGAGGAAAAACAAAAAATTCTGGAGAGTTGGAGTGTTTTTTCTGTTCCAACTAAAGAATCCGAATTCTGCGACGAGTTTATTCAGGTGTTAAAAGGGAGAAATCAAATATACATCAAGGTTAACGAAATAATCGAAAATGCCATGGATGAAGTGTTAATCGCTGCATCCGACGAAACCCTTCTTCAAATGTTCTATTCCGGAGCTTTGGACAGCTTATCCGAGAAATCCAGCAAAATAGAGATACGTTTGTTAACGGACTCTTCCATCCGCAGTTCATACATAGTGAAGAAGCTAAGATTAAGTGAAGACAAGTTTTTCTGTATGGATTTTAAAGGTCTTCCGAGCTTCGTCATCTCTCAGGATCATCTTCTACTTTTCCTTAACAATGAGGGGTCCAACGGAAAAAATGGCAAAAGGGCTCTATGGACAAACCAAAAGGACATAATCAAGGTTTTAAAAACTTCCTTTTTCACTCTTAGCAGCTATAAAAAATCAGTGAAAGTCGTTACCTAAAATATCACTGTAGATTAATATTTTTTCATATCATTTCTAAAAATATTATTGAAGATTTGTTTCACACAAGTGACGAAATTATCTGTTTGAAATCTGTACCGGTGACAAATATGACGCCTTCAAAAACAATTAATATAGTTTTTGACGATTCAGACCTAGAGTTCATACCTAGAAGCCATGTAGGCTGACAGCTCATTACGTTTAGGTAGAAATGGTGCTTTTGTATGTATAAAGATACCACGCACAAACCAAAATATCGTCTATTTAGCTCTTTTGTTTTTCAGTGAAAAGAAAATGAAAAGCCTAGCGAAAAACGGCAAGGCGCTCAGCACAGTAGTGACAACCCTCATCATTCTAGTGGTCTCGGTGCTTCTAGCAGGCGTGGTCACAATGTACGCCATCAACATCACATCGACAAGGACTCAGCAAGAGGAACTAAGGCTATCTAAACAAGCCATATGGGTTTACGCTGATGGTACTGCTTTTGCGGCTGTTGCTATTGACAATGTTGGCGGAAGAGACGTCGTCATCGACAAGGTCCAGGTTAGAGGCGTCGAAGCTGATTGGGATAACGTGTACTATACCAGACGATCTTCAGCCCTTTCCGCATCACTCAACTGTCCCAACGCTGATATAGACTGGGAAGAAGAGTTCACATACGCTACTGGATCATCTATAGTATTCGACAATGATGAATATGACAAACCATTAGCTTCCGGTAACACGATGGTCATCTATATAACAAGTCCTGACAGCCTAAACGTGAATGACATCGGCACAACCATAGGCATCACGGTCTTCACTGAAAACGCTCAGTACTACGTGGAGTGCAACGTAAAATCCGCTGAAACTGCTTAGACTACATAAACATTTAATCTAGTCTGTTTGAGCGCGCTCAACATCCCCCCTCCTTTTTTTAAAAAAAGATATAAGAAGATTAGTGACTGGTTTCTTTGTTGCAGCATAAAATATATTGCACGTCCTCAAATGTTCAGGTCTCAGATTAAACATGTGATCTGGTAGGCTAACGTACTTTTTAATTTTGAAATGCAATGAAAATACTGGTTTAAAACTAATAGAATTAACTAATATTTTGTCTTCCTAAATCATTAATATCATTTTTTTAACAACAGTC
Organism: uncultured Candidatus Bathyarchaeia archaeon; assembly: GCA_964584965.1. GTDB lineage: Archaea > Thermoproteota > Bathyarchaeia > Bathyarchaeales > DTEX01 > JAGTRI01. The sequence continues at coordinate 8,337 of CAZPBM010000031.1, forward strand.
TTCAACTAAGGTTGAAAGACCTCTCCGTAAAGGTCTGTTCATTCGCTGAAGTAGAGTTAATTCTATTTATGCGTAGGTGTGTGTAGGGGGCTACTACGCACAAATTGAAATATCGTCTTTTCGGTTCATCAGTTTTTCAGTGACAAGAAAATGAAAAGCCTAGCTCAAGATAAAAAGGCGCTCAGCACAGTGGTAACAACTTTGATGATTCTTGTTTCCTCGGTTCTTTTAGCCAGCGTTGTGACAATGTACGCTATTAACATCACTTCTACCAGAACTCAGCAAGAGTATCTTAGACTTTCTAAACAGTCTGCGTGGGTTTACGCTAATGGTACTGCTTTTGCGGCTGTTGCCATTGACAATGTTGGCGGAAGAGACGTAGTTATCGACAAGATTAAGATCAGAGGCGTCGAAGCTGAATGGTCAACTGTTTATTATCTAAGAAGGTCCACACCAATTTCAACCTCGCTTAACTGCCCTAACGTGACTCACAGCTGGACAAATTTCCTTTATACTTCAGGAAAGGTTGCGAATTTCACAACTGACACCTATGACAAGCCGTTAGCCTCAGGCGACACTTTGATCCTTTACATTGAAAGCCCAGACAGCATAAGCGTCAACGACATCGGGGTCACAATCGGCATCACGGTCTTCACCGAAAACGCTCAATACTACGTGGAGTGCAACGTAAAATCCGCAGAGAGGGCTTAAACCTGCGGAAAGCTGAGCGCGGTTGTTTCCACATTTTTTCGCAAAAGTTAGAAATCAGGTGATGAAACATGTGTCCTGTAAATGGTAACAGAGGGCTGGTTACTCCGATAACGTTGACTTTTCTACTGTTTTCCTTTTCCATCCTTACTGTGGCTACCTACTATTTTGCGGTGTCATCGGTGAATACAAGAGTCAGCAGGCTGAACTGGGTTGCAGCAAAGCAGGACATGTTATTGTTTGAAGATTCTATCAATTCCGTTGCGTGGTTACCAAGTTCCTCCATTGTGCAAAGTTTTAAGGGATACGGAGGAGAGTTCGAGACAAAGCCTGAACTACGTAACTTGGTTGTGAATGTAACCTTAGGCGCAACTGAACAGGTTGTTTTCAATTCGTCAATAGGATATGTAAGATACGAGATGCCTCCATCCGACTTAGGGGAGGCTGACGTTCACCTCGTAGGCAGCGAGGAACCTATCATCAACCGAAGTTTCCAAAGTTTAGCGCAGATGTACGTAAGAATAAACGGAGACAACCAAGAAATATATTTGGGGTACCGACCTTTAGCAATCTCTTTTTTGGATGCTTCGGAAACAGGCATTACAAATGTTGTTAGAATCTTCATTGTTAACCTCAACTCATCTGAGAATCTGCAATACACAGGTAGCTTCCAAGTGCGAGTTCGATGCGTAAACGTCACGACAAAATCTTGGAATTTCAACCTAACGGACGAAATTTCCCTTGCCTATGTCAAGGCAGCAGTAGAAGGTGAAGAGGGAACAGTTAGTCTTTCTCTTTCCAGCTCTGACGGGTTCACTGTTGTAAGACTCGAGGTACTTGTGTGCAACATTAAAATTGAGGAGGTAAAGATATAGTGCCGACAGACGCGGTGGATTATCTACAATCTTTTCTGGCATTGACAATGGTGGGAGTGATCCTAACAGCAACATTCTCCGCATACGCCAACTCTCTGACTCAAAGTTCAGAGGCCATCAAACTCAGAGATGTTCTTCACCAAGTAGCTGCAAAGGCAACCGCCGCGTTAGATGCGTTAACGGAGGACAATGCAACGGTAAAAGTTGTTTTGAGCCTACCGCTAAAAATCGGAAACAAGGACTACTGGATAAGAATTAGCAATGACTCCTCTTCTGCTTGGGTTGAAGGAGGGTTTGGAAGCATCTTCGCAGAAAGTGAGCAAGAATTTCGTGTCTATCTGCCAAAGAAAGTCTTTGCTTCAGGAAAATTTGAAGGAGGATACCAGCTGGCGCAAATTAGCTGCGTAATGAACGGGTCAATTCCTCAGTTGAAACTTGGCCGCAAGGAGTGAAAAAGTGAATGTTCGGTGATAAAAAGCAGGAAAAGAAAGACCAAAACAAATCTGGAAAAAGGGAATTAGGCGGAGAAGAAGGCCCTTCGATCGAGAAACTAGCTGACGCTCTAAAGTTGCCTATGAACAGAATACAGGAAAACACAGAGATTCTTGAAAACTACCCGTTGAAACCACCTTTCTCTTATGCCCTAATCATAAAAGACAAAGATTCAGGTGAGGTGTCCTATGTCATAGACGAAATTCCTCTTAACGACCAAGAAAAAGAGGTTTTCAATAAACTAAAAAACATTTTAGAAGCCAACCTTCAGGCGCCAACAGAAAAAGAAAGCCCCATTGAGTCTTTTAGAAGGCAGCTTCCAGAGATTTTGGCAAAGGCTGGGGGATTAACCAAAGGTTTATCCAGTGTAGGCTTAAGGAAAGTAACATATTACTTAGAATGCGAAATTGCAGGATTTGGCAAAATTGACCCGTTGATGTCGGATTCTTATATTGAAGATATTGGCTGCAACGGAGTGAATAAAGTTTTATACCTATGGCATAGAAAGTACGAGAATGTCAAGACGAATATTTCTTTTAAGACAGAAGAAGAACTTGACAATTTTATCATGAAGCTCGTCCATAAGGCTGGAAAACACGTCAGCATAGCCTATCCAACAGTTGACGCGACATTACCTGGCAAACATAGGCTTGCTGTGTTCTATAAGAAGGAGGTTACGCCTCTTGGGACAAGTTTCACTATCAGAAAATTCCGCGAAGATCCGTACACGATTATTGACCTCATAAATAACGAAACCATGAGCATAGATGTCGCTGCGTATCTGTGGCTCCTAATAGAGAACAAGCTTTCATCAATAATCATCGGGGCAACAGGCGCAGGTAAAACCACTGCTTTGAATGCTATAGCCAGCATGATTCATCCTGAGCAAAAAATCATCTCGGTGGAAGAGGTTGCTGAAGTTAACCTTTTAAGAGAGAACTGGATTTCCACAATTGCGCGGTCAGGGTTCGGTGTAGAAAGCAGTGGCGAAATTTCCTTATACGAGCTGATTAAAAACTCAGTGAGACACAGGCCTGACTGGATAATAGTTGGCGAAGTTCGAGGTGAAGAAGCGTACGTCCTTTTCCAAGCCCTTGCTACTGGACACGGCGGACTGTGCACAATGCACGCTGAGGACGCTGACACAGCAATTAAAAGGCTTACTCAGCCTCCGATGAACATTCCAAGCACAATTATACCTTTGATGAACTGCGTGATTTCTGTTAAACACGTGAAGGCGCCTGTTCTCGTAAATTATGGTAAGGCCACTTCGAAGAGAAAGTTTGAAAGAATCTCCGAAGTAGTAAGCGCCAGTACAATTCACGACGTGTTCATCTGGGACAATGCTGCTGAAGCCTATCGCGAAGACCTTTCTAACAGCTATCTCTTCAGCAAAATTGCTGAGAAGTGGAGTCTTCCAGTTGAATATGTAATAGAAGAGTACGAGAAACGTAAAGAAGTTATTCAGTACCTAATAGAAAAGAACATTAGAAGCTACAATGGCATCGCAAAATTCCTAGGCAAGTTCTACCACAATCCAGAGCTCACGTACAACGAGATTCTCAAGTCGAGGTGAGGCGTTGATTGAAGCTAAAGTTCAACTTTGCTTCGGATGAAGCTGGGGAAGATGAACTTCCCTTCGCTTTCATGTTGATTACGCTTATGGCCTCTTGCGGTGTCTCACCGTACGAGAGCTTCAAGAGATTAAGAAACATCGAGCTTCTTCCATTTGTAAAGAAAGAGGCGACAGAAATTGTGAGAAACGTAGAGGTTCTCAACAAAGATCCATTAACGGCAATGCTGGAAAGAGCGAACCAAACAAAGTCAGAGGCCTATAGAGACTTTCTTAACGGGTACGTGTCAACGGTCAAAAGTGGCGGCAGTGTTACGAGCTACTTGAAAAGTAAGCTCCGCTCGATTTTCGAGGTTCGCGCTGTTGCCGCCGTCCGCTCTATCGAGAGACTTGAGACACTAGTTGAGTCGTACATGGTTATGCTGCTGGTATTGCTATGCGTCTACATTCTAGTAGCGGTAATGTCTTCTTCCGTAGCTGCAGGCATAGGAGTAAGTATCAGCGGTGGACCAGTCATGGTCTACGTTATACTTTTCGTAGCTATGCCATTGGTGTCGTTCACTTTTATGGCTATTGCGCAGCTGCTTCGAAGAGGCACATTAATGGGACTTAAGTCAATATACCTTAAGTCCTTGCCCTTCGTGGTTGTCTGTGGCGGAATTTTAGCTGCGTTGGCTCTAGTTCCAGACGTGCTTAAGGCTTTAACCAGCATAACTATGTCTTTACAAACCACATTAAACAGTGTTCTGCCAATCTCAAACACACAAGTTTTGGTTGGCAACACTATACCCATTATTGTAACTTTCTGTCTAATACTAGTTTCGTTGGTTCCAACATTTGCATACAAAAACATAATCGGAGTTAACATGAAAGCTGAAGAAGCCATGCCCAGCTTCTTACGAGATGTTAGTGAAACACGTAAAACAGGTATGTCACCAGAAAAAAGTATAGTGCACAGCGCAGGACGCAGGGGATATGGCTCGTTTTCAAAGATTCTGGAACGAATAGTAAACCAGATTGAGTGGGGAATATCGCTTAGAAAAATATACAGCGACCTTCAAGACTGGTTGATGAGCTGGCCGGTACTGACGAACTTTCTCATCCTCATCGAAACAATTGAGGTTGGAGGAGGGTCTGCAGAGGCTCTAGAGCTTCTAGCTAGTTACAGCGAAAGAATCAGAGACATAGAAAAAAGTAAACGTGACATGTTGAGACCGTACGTCGTGCTGCCTTTCATTTGGACAGCACTTATGGCTCTGACCTTCTCGTTTACGTTTTATGTCGTAACGCAGCTTCCAACAGGATTTCCAGGCGGATCAGGGGGTTCTCTTGTAAAAGGCCAGATGGCTCTGTTTTCCAGCGCCATCATCTTTCATTCTTGGGTTTCAGGTTTCTTCATAGGCAAGGTCACACAAGGAAACTTCGCAGCAGGATTCAAATATTCGCTGCTACTTGCGGTTACAGCTCTTATTGCAATACTGGTTTCTCAGAACATAATTGACATGGTTTTTGGTGCATTGTAATATGCCGACCACAACGATGGATACTCTGCTTTCATGCTTTGCCATGATTACTCTTACACTCTCATCTATGGTAGGCGTCTATGCAATCGTGCACCCTTTTCTGCAGAACCAGCAGTCATGGAATGAGACTCAACTTAGCCAAAAAATAGCAGAGTACTTTCTGGTTGAACGTGGATATCCACCGAACTGGGGAGCAAACCTAGAAGATTCTTTGGAAAAATTCGGGCTTGCTAAAGCAGGATTCACCTTAGCCTTCGAGCTTGACATAGACAAGGTTACAAGGCTTAACATCGACAATGTTTACAAAATCAGTTATCTAGACGCTTTTTCTGCTTTGGGGGCTCCTGACAAGCCGTTTAGAATCGAGATTAAGCCTGTCTTCGACGTTTCTGTGAACTTAACTTCAAAACAGGAGACGCTTCTTGAAACGGTTTACACGTTCCAAGTTACAACAAGAAGGTCAGGTATGCCAGTTTCCGCCTCAATCAGTTGCTATGCTGTTTTTGCAAACCAAGTTGCAAGCAATTCTTCATCTACCTCATCGTCTGGAATAGGCGCAGTTGAAATTTCGCTTTTGAACACGGGTAACGGAACAGCATTGTTCATTGTGTTTGCAGAAGCAGAGCCGAGAATAGTGTCATATGCGATATATTCGTTTGGGCATCGGTTGAGTGGAAATCCCCATTCTCGTGGAGCTTATGCTACGTTAAGTCCCATTGACTACACGCTTAGGGTTGACCTTGTTTCTGAGCTTAACACGGTGTCTAAGGGGGCAGTCTTCACCTGTAACCATTGGTATAGTCTAGATGAACTTAACAAGTCGCTGACTACCCAGTTTTTCACTATACCTCAACTATTGGATGCGAGCCCAATGGTTCTGGTTGGGACAGGCGCGGATGGAGAAACCTATTTTGCAGAATGGACCGTTTACCCCCACATTCCAGTAGATTTCGGGGTAGACTTCACAAACCAATTTGACCTAACAGATTACTGTTCATTCCGTTATTTGGTGACCATTAACTCAGCTGTTTATGTCTGCGAAGTCACTATAGGAGGAACATAAAGCTGTGTCGCTGAACAATTTTGGCCAAATTAGGGTTCTCGAAGCCTTTTTCGCTGCAGCAGTAATTTTTGGGTCATTAGCTCTAAGTGGACCAGTTTATATAGCATTTCACAGCAGAGATGACAATGTTGCTTTGTACTTGCTTGGAATGAACGTTTTGCTAGAGCTAGACAGGGAAGGCTTTCTTGGGGAAATGATTATTCAAGGCAATTGGACTGAGTTTTCCTCTTGTTTATCGTTGTTGCTGCCTTTAGGAGTCTCATACAATGTTACAATTTACGATGAAAACTTAGAGGTTGTAAACTCTGTTTTAATCTCAAGCGGGATCTTAGATGGAAAAACCGTGGTTTCGGTTCAGTACTTGCTTGTTGATAGAACAAATCTGGACTTTTACATAATAAGACTTCAGCTGGCGTACATCAAATGATGAAACCGAAAATAAATAATTCGGGTCAAGTGCTAATTGTTGCTGCCCTAGCAATAGCTTTTCTGATTTCGTCTACAATTGTTTACATATACCAAACCAGTCAAGCTGTCAGCGTAGACGAACCCTACACAACTCAGTATTTCGTTAGAAACATCAAACTTAGCTCCAGAAACCTAATCGTTAGCTGGCTTGCAAACGTTTCAATAGGTGGCGATCGTGAAACATTGGGAACGACTCTCGACAGATGGTCAAGATTTGTCGAAAGCCAATATTATGTGGGAAAATGTGTTTTGAAATCAGAGTGCTGCGAGAATGGGCATTATTCCGAAGGATTGTGGATAGATTGGAGCGAAGGTGATTTTGGAGTTACGAGCGCAAAAGTAGAGTTCACGTTGAACCTTACAAACGCCGGCTCAGAATTTACGATAACGTTTCCAGTGAACATCACAACGTCACTCGCTACAAGTGGAACGTACGAGGTTAATCCTCCGTTTTGGCACGACGTTAGCATGACAATTAACGTGTATGTTGACGGAATGCCCGCACTCGTAAAAGACTTGTCAGTTTACTATGGGCATACGTCTGGCTGGCTTGATGCGGAACAGCTCAGCAGCTACTCGCTCACCGACTATGGAAATGGAACATATCGCCTAACTTTTACGTTATCTAGGTTTTGGACCCACAAGTTGCTTACACAGGCCTTTGACCAAAGAGACATTTTTGTGCAAACAAGCTCCACGCCGGAAAAAATCATAGACAATCTACCTATATTTCTTGTTGGAACTAATAAAGACGAGATTGCGAAATTTGACAACATTTCTTTGGAATCAAGTCCCTCGGGGGTAGGCGCAATTCTTTCTATGGGATCTAACGCCCAATATTGGTTAATTGGGTCGACTAACAGGAGGGTTTTCAAATATGATGGACAAAACTTCACTGAGGTTACACCCGTTTCGAATCAGTTCACTTCAGGTATCAGCGCAGTAAGTTGGGGAGACGGTTACTGGCTTGTCAGCGACAGAGATGGGAGAATCCAAAAATACGATGGAACCTCTTGGATAGACTTAACTGCTGAAGCAGGCTTCAACTCCTTGGGGATTCCGATCACAGAAATCAAGTGGAACGAGGACTTTGGCTATTGGCTTGTGGGAAGCGACGGCATTATTAAGAAATTTGACGGAGTAAACTGGACGGACGTTTCTCCAACTGTTCGGCAATTCGAGGATGAGATTGGAGGCATAAGCTGTGACGGTTCAACTTGGCTTGTTGGTGACCTAAAAGGCGTAGTACAAGCATTCAACGGCACACAGTGGATTGACTTAACTCCGGATGCTGGATTTTATTCTGATGGAATCTCGATATATGCAATGGACTGGGGAGACAACAAGTTCCTTGTTGGAGGAAAGAATGGCAAGATAAAAATGTACGACGGAAGTTCATGGCTTGATGTGTCCAGTGGTTGGGGATCGAATAAGACTGTTTTTGCCATTGAATACAGTGACACCTTTGCCTATTGGCTTGTTGGAGGAGCAAATGGTCAAATCATGACCTTTGACGGTTCAATGTGGAGGGATTTAACGAATCACGCTGTCCTAAGTGGCGACATTAATGCAGTAAGCGCTGAGTTTCAATGTTAACGATTAATAATTGTATTCAGAATCCAGTTTTCAGAATTTAGTTTCCCGCTAAATATAAGTGTCCTATGTAATGATATGGATTCATGGATATTAGGTCTAAACTGAAGTTTCTTATTCCTCAAGGAACATGGCTGTGGAGGACAATTATTCTATTAGGTTTCATTTATTTCGATTTTCAAGTTACGGTCCTTTTGTGTACGAATCCTCATGCAGAAGGTAACCTTTTGGCGAGAAGCTTTATGCAAACATACGGGATCGTTCAAGGGTTGGCAATTTTCGACTTGTTGATGGCTATTCCCATTTATCTCATTCTTGTTTTCGACTCGTACCTCATTAGGTACACGGGACCTTATTCGACGTTTGCGGAGCTTTTCGTTGATGTGGCTTTAGGTTGGGTCGTTGCTGGCGCACATTTCAATGGCGCCTTAAGTTGGCTATGGGAAGCTCCACACCTGACACGACAAACAATAGGATTGGGTTTATACCTCTCAATAGCTTTTCCAGCGTTTTATTTACGGCAAAAATTCGATTTTTCTCAGTTGATTCGCGAACAAAATACTCAATGATAGTAAACGAATTGTTTATGCTGACACGAGATGAGTTTTCACGATTCACCTTATGTGGGCGCCAAACCGCGAAGATGCAAACTCACCCACGTGGAATAAACAGAGGATGCTTGAAGGAGTTAACTGGTACATGGCACATCCACTTTACCACCCATACACGTGCAAACCAAAAGAAATTCTAGAGCATTTTAAGAAGTAAATTATTACTATTAACTAAGAACAAATCGTCTAGTTTCTAACATTCAGTAAACTCTTGCATGAGCTGCAGAATTCTGCCTGTTTTCGGTCTGTCATGCCGATGTGTAGGCTGAAATGCATTACACAAAGCGGGTTTGAACAGTGTCTCAGTCCAAAGGTGTGTCCCAACTCATGAACTGCTTCTTTGACAGCCCTTTCGAGAAAAAGCCTCTCGTCATTTGGCGCTCCATAGAATTCAGGTCTCAAACGGTAAAGCGAGATGACAGCTGCTTTTCCTGGGCATTGAGCTTCGCCGAAAACGAAGTTTAAGCCTTGAACGTAAAGATCAACATCAGCTACTCCCAAAACATGGTCTTCTTTGCTTCTAAGCGTCTCGGATGACTCGGTAAATTTTAGGACTTTATGCAAGATCAAGGCTGAGTCGTACTGCCGCCTTATTATGTTATAGGATTCCTTTGGCACAACAGACTTGGGCAAAATTTTGCAAGTGCTGCCGGAAAAGACTCTGACTAATCTGTCCTGTAACGTTTTTAGGACATTCTCTTCAATTTCACCTATTGGAAGAATTGAGATTTTCATCCACAGTCAACTGTCAATTTCCTTTTTCATTAGACAGTGAAAGTGTCACCAGTGTTTGGCGCAAAAGATTGCAGGCCAACTTCGTCTTTAATCCACTTCGCCAATTTGGGGCAGTTGCCTTCTGCGCCGTGAACCACGTAGACTGTTGGATTACCTTTAAACTTCTTCACGGTTTCGCGGAGCTCCGTTGCTCCTGCATGGCTACTAAAATCGAAGAATCCCACTTTTGCTTTAACTTTCCGCATTCGACCGTCGATGACGCACCTGCCCTTCTCAAGCAACTCTTTCCCAGGAGTTCCTGGAATCTGATAACCAACGAGAAAAATTGCGTTTCCAGCCTTTTTCCCAATCACCTGCAAGTATGAGCCTGCCGGACCGCCTTTCAACATTCCAGCTGGAGAAATTATGACTCCAGGTCTTTTAGACGCTAGTCTTCGGTCTCTCCAGCTTTCAACCCAATCAGTTTCGTGAATCGCGTCCATGAACAGCTGTTTGTCTCTTACGAATTCTGGGTGTTCCATCAAAATTCGGCTTGCTTCTCGAGCCATACCGTCAATCATAATTGGATACTCGAAACGGTAAGCTTCTAGTACGCAGGCTATTTCTTGGGCTCTCCCAACACTGAAGGCTGGAACTAACACTGTGCCTCCTTTCTCAACTGTGTCATTCACTTCAGCCACGAATCTTTCTTCAAGCTCTTTCCTCGGAGTGTGATCCTCACTGGCGTAGGTGCTTTCCATAATCACGGCGTCAAGCTCTCCATAGTCTTGGTCAGCAGGCGCAAGAAGTCTTGTTTCAATCGTGTTGAAGTCGCTCGTGTACAAAAGCCTCTTATTATCAGATTCAATTAGAACTTGGGCTCCGCCTGGAAGATGCCCCGAATTCAGGAGCTGCACATTCAAGTCTCCGATGACTGCATTCTCTCGAAACCCGAGTTCTTTTCTGCTACGCATCATCGAACGAAGTTCAAGAAACTCGAACGGAAGATAATAACTTGAAAGGTTAATGAAGTCCTTAATCAGAATATTCGCAAAGTCAAAAGCCATTCTTGTACCATAAACAGGCTTCATTTCCTGAATGTGAAAAATGGGAACTGCTCCTGAATGGTCAAGGTGGCTGTGTGTTATGACAACAGCGTCAACCTCCCGGGGCGGAACATGCATCGGAAACCCAGGTGTATGATTAAGCATGACCCCATAGTCCAATAACACGTGAGTATTCTTCGTTTTAACTGAAATGGCAGCTCTTCCAACTTCTCTGGCGCTACCTAAAAATTTAATTTCCAATGTAAACGTCTTCACCGTCCAGTTCTACAAACATCAATTATACACTGAATATGTTAAAATTTTTGTCATGAACCTTCGTATAAATGCACATAAACATTAATAAACATTATTTTGTCCAAAATGTCTTCTTTCAGAAAGGCTTAAATTGTAATTGTATGAATGGAAACGAAACCCGTTGCCATTTTGGTTAAACCTGAGGCGTATTGTTGGGGTAAAATTATGGGTAACAAATGTTGTTGCCGATCATTATTCGAATTTTCATAAGCCTTATTCAACAAAATATTACAACCTTTCAAAGGAAGTTTTGGAACAAGCATTAAGCAACGTTCCAGCTTACAAATCTTGGAAAGCCTTTGATCCTGGAAAAGAGCACGATATTAATTTTCGCTACGCTTTGATGCCTGTACTTACAAAGGAAGACATTCGCAGCTACTCTCCTCTGGGATTTATGCCAAAGAAAGAAAGCAAGAAGAAAGAAGCAGACTTCCCGACGTCAAGCCAAGGTAGGAACATAACTGAAAAGTTTGTTATTATTTGGTTTCCACATAAATCAGTTCAAGGACTCTCTTTTTTTTGGCGCATAAACGTTTAGCTATCTCAGCTGTTTTTTCTTGCCACGAGTCATGTTCAACTAGCATTGCAGTTTTTCTGTAGTTCATAGCTTTAATGTATTCTGCAACCCTTTCAGCCGTGTACACAGTAGTTTCGAGGTCAGGCGGAAAGGCACATACGTTTTGGGAAAGAGGGTAAACATCCTTCAACTCAGACGGGACAACGCCGAAAGGTGGGGTATAGACGCAGAAATGGACCTCAGACTCGCTTACTCCAAGTTTCCCGCAGGCTAAAGCTTTTTTGATCTGTCTGCTTCTTCGAACTTGTTTGCTTCTATAATCTGGAACTAAGACAAGAACTTCAACTCCACTTGGCGGGGTGTACCTTTCCAGAAGCCTTTTTCTATATCGGATAACTTCTGGTCTCGCGAGCCCCAATGATGTGAAATAGAAAAGCCCACTTCTCTTTGTTAATGGACTGTGCTTCTCCATATAGTCTACGTATTTCTTCAAACTTTTCAAGGCTTGCAGAAGAGACGGGTGGCTGTGTGCCTGCATTTCCATGTGTTCCCAAAGCCTTCCCTCGATGATTGCCTGCTTAATCCGCCTCATTTCTGAAAAGCACACATAAAGGTTATGCCTGCTTAGATCTTTTTCCCGTTCAGACTTCGGCATTTCCAGTAAATCTTTTGGATCTTTTTTTGTACAAATAGGACATGAACATGGAAAATATTTGAGGTCCTCTAAGTGAACGGTTCCATAACTGGTCATGTAACGGTCGTCTTGAGCGAAAAGGCTGTACGCAGCGGAGTCGAAAAGGTCGCATCCGAGGGCAACAGCTAAAGAGAACATGAATGGATGGCCTGCGCCGAAAAGGTGAAAGGGCCGTTCAGGCGGGAGGTTCATCTTTGCCGTCAAAATCATGTCGACGAGTAGGCTGAAGAGGTACTGCTCCATTACGGGCGTTGGGCTTCCAAGAGCGTGAATGTCAAATTCAAGATTGCCCATTTGTTTCGCAGACTTGGCTACAAGGTTTAAATAGCGTCCACCCTGAACGGGACCGACCCAAACTATGTCTCGACGAGTTTTTTGGGCTTCCAGCTCTTCAGCTCTTTTCAGAGTTTCCTCAACCGTGGCCTCTGCTTTTTGTTTTGTAACTTTCCATCCTGTTGGTACATCGAGAATCGTCGCAATGTCTGTGCCAATTTCTTCCTGAAACCGAACAATCTCTGCTGAAGTAACCTCTACATTGCCGTATGCAAGAATCTGATAGGCGCCTGAGTCCGTCATTACAACGCCTGGAAAGTCAAGGAACCCGTGAACCCCTTTTTTCTTTGCTTCTTCCTCGTTTTTCTTCTTAATGAGGTAAGCGTTGGTTATGAGTATTCTACAGCTGAAATCATTCCAAAGTTCCCTTGGAGACACAGACTGTCTTGTCATGTTAATAACGGGCATGAAAGATGGAGTCTCGAAGCTTCCGCTCTTTGTTTTAAGTTTTCCAATTCTTGCCAAAAGGTCTCTGTCACGAACCTCGAACTCAACCATGTTTTTGCACAAGCCTGCTTATGGTGGATTTTAGAATAAATTCTTATGGAACAGTGATGTATGCTTTACGATGCGAGATGAAATCCTATAAGGCTGGAATAATTGGTTGTGGAAGCATCGCTAACGCTCATGCAAAAGGCTACAAAACATTAGGAATAGAAATAACAGCTGCAGCTGACATCAGCCAAGAGCAGCTGGCGCTTTTCCAAAAAAACTACGGCATACAGAATTTGTATACTGACTATAAGGTGATGCTTGAGAAAGAGGACTTGGACATCGTGAGCATCTGCACTTGGCCTCCGTTGCACGCTGAAATGACGATCAATTCAGCTAGGTCAGGTGTTAGGGGAATTCTGTGCGAGAAACCTATGGCGGTGAACCTCGCTGAGGCGGATGCAATGATTGAGGCGTGTGATGAGCAATGCGTGAAACTTGCTATTGGGCACATGCGTCGTTTCTCAGAGCCTTACGCTGAAGCTCGTAAAGTGATTCTTTCAGGTGCGATCGGTGAGGTTTACTTTATTCACGGTGTAACTGTCGGAGACCTTCTTTCAGATGGTACCCACATTATTGACATGATTCGGTTTTATGCTGGTGACGTTCCTGTAAACTGGGTTGTTGGTCAGGTTGACGCGAGAGGAAAACGGACAAGATACGGTCATTATATTGAGGACTCCTCCATAAGCTACTTTGAGTTTGAAAACGGCGTAAGAACCTTCCTTGAAATCGGGTTACCTTACGGGAAACAACAAAGTAATTTCGTTCAGGCTGGTTCTTCCGTTTTGTTGCCCCAGTCTACTATGTGGTGGAGGAAAGGAGCAAAATATACCACAGTCTACGTGCACGGTTCAGAGGGCAGAATTGACGTTGGCGAAAGAGAAAGCCCGAAGTTGAGATACAAAGGCAAAGGCGACATAGACTGGAAGATTCCGCAACTAAAAGGCACAATAGACCCCTTTGCCATGCAAATTGGGGCTCTAATTGAGAGCATAGAAAAAAACACTGAACATCCATGTAGCGGTCAGCAAGGGCGGGCAGCTCTTGAAATAATCATGGCGGTCCACGAGTCCGCCAGGAGAAGAGCAAAAGTGTTTTTACCCTTATCTGTCAAGGGATACCCTTTGGCTGAAATGATTGAGAAGGGTGAAATCTGAGATTCATCAACGTTTTCTGCCAATATGGAGTTGTGAATTAGTTAGTGAACAGTGAATGCACTGTCTATGTTACTTTCAATAGTTGTCGAGTATAGAAATACATCAATGACAATGAAGAACAGAAGCAAACAGCACCAAACTGAAAAGTTAAAAGAATAGATTCGGAGCAATTTTTGTTGCATCTTTTACCTACACTGCACTTAAGAAACTCAAATTCATTGTTGTGCAAAAGAAAGAAACATAAAAGTTGAGCGTGGAAAACGACTTAAGAAAGGATTCGAGATAAAAACTACTATCCCTTTGGCTAAACGCATTTTCAGGCAACCCAGCATCTTATCGAAATTTGGAAATGAATAATAGACGCGCCTTCTCTAAAATAACAATCTTTCGAGCCGGATAATCTGAGGGGTCACTGTTGACACAGGTTAAGCAGCAGCTTTCAACAATGTTTCACAATGGCTTAGCTAAAGGATCCTCTCAGTGGGGAAGAAACGCTAAGGTTCTTGTTGCAACCGAAGCGTTCTGGAGCATACCAATGAGCTGGGTCTTCTTTTACCGGCCGATTTTTCTAAACCAAGTAATCGGGCTTTCTGAGGTTCAAATTGGTCTATTATCAACGATTTTATCCGTTTCCATGGTTGTTTCGCCCTTAGCGGGTGGATACTTAGCTGACAAGTTTGGGAGAAAGAGGGTCTTCATGTTTTTTGACAGTTTCTCTTGGCTTTCGTCAATAATTGTTTGGCATTGGACACAGAATATTTGGCATGCATTAACAGCGTACGTTCTGGAAGGTTTAGGCTCAGTAGTTTACTCTGTTTGGGAGTGTATGCTTGTCGAGGACACAATGCCTGAGTATAGATCTAGCATTTACGGAACAGTCTCAGCAATCTTTAACATCGGCTACCTCTTAACGCCTTTAGCCGGCATTATAATTGGGTTTTACGGGGTTGATGCTGGAACTCGGATGCTGTTTGCAATATCCTTCGTTTCTATGACACTAATGTTTGCGATTAGGCAGGTGCTTCTTAAAGAAACCAAATTGGGGGAACAAATTATAAAAGAGAAAAGATTCGCAGGGCTAAATGGGTACAAGGAATCTTTGTATGTGATGCGGAGGAACCGCTTGATTCTGGTTTTGCTGTTAACCTCGGTTCTTGGAAGCTTCTATTACGCGTCCACAACGTATCTTCCTTTATTTTTAACTCATGAAAATGGCTTGAGGCTAAGTAGCGAACTGGCCGCGCTTGTGCCAACTGCAACCTCAACATCAGCCTTCATAGTTGCTTCACTCGTAGTTCCTAAGCTCTCGTCTAGAACCAGTTACATTAAGATTCTTGCCATAGGCTACGGACTTGGATGCCTGTCCTTACTTTTCCTCTCTTTATCACCTTCGGGAGGCTTGTTAATCGCTGTACTTTCCGGTGTGGTCTTAGGTGTCTATACTTCAACATCTTTTTCTGTGTCCCGTACCTTCTTGACAAACGAGATAGAAGCAGCTGAGACAAGGGCAAGGGCAAAAATACTTTCCATAACAGTTACGCTGTCATCTCTTTTGAGCTTACCCAATCCTCTCTTGATGGGTTACTTGTTCAGCATTAATCCGAGAGCACCATTCATGTTGGTGTCTGCAACTTTAGCAGTTTCCTTATTTATGCTGCTTGTTGCGACAAAGAATCAATATTCAACAAGCCGTCGGTCAACTGGTTGAAAATATTTACAGAAACTTGGCTTATTAAGCACACAAAATGGGACAAACTATAAGCACAAGCAAACATAAAAAACAGTGATCGGCTGGAAGTGTTTCTACGGGTTACAAAAGAAAGTCTTGGCAAGAGAAACTGGCAGACAAGAAAGGGTTTCCAAAAGTATTGAAATTGGAAAAAAGTTTTCCTTGCTACAACGCGGTTCACAAAATGGGAGCTGAACCCGGAGATGAAGTGATACTCGTAAATCCCAGCGAAGTTGTAGAAGTAATGAAAAACGTGCCAAAAGGAAAGCTAATAACAATAGTTGAAATCTGCAAGAAAATCGCCCAGAACCACAGAGTTAAAGGCTGTTGTTCACTCACAACAGGAATTTTCATCACCGTAGCAGCCAATGCAGCTGAAGAAGCTCACAGACAAGGTAAAGACCTCCACATTCCCTATTGGCGAACCTTAAAGGCAGATGGATCCTTAAACGAAAAGTTTCCAGGCGGCGCAGAGGCGCAGAGAGAGATGCTGGAAAACGAAGGATTCAACGTAATACAGAAAAGAAAAAAATTTTTTGTTGAAAACTACCAAAACTTTGTAACAGACCTAATGTGAAACCGAACCCCAAAAAAAGACGCCAAATAAAACAATGGAAACATAAACTCAGCAAAGCAAATTCAAGCTTTAAGGTCGAAAATCTGGAATTCAAAGAAAACCAGCCTCAAGCATTTTTAGGTCGGCTCAAGGCTTGTGAAAATTTTTTGATGATGGATTTATTCAGTGTCGCTCCATCTCATCATTACGTAAGCTCAGAATGGTGTCCATCATCACGTAACAATACGGTGTGTCAGAAGACATAAAAACCTTGCGTACACGCCAATACGAATCGAAAGTATTATAGGCAAGCCCCTTCTAACTTAGGCATCAGCGCAAGAACCAAACGCCTTCCTTAACAGGCTTGGTTTAATTGCCAAAATAAAGTAAAGGAGTGTGAAAAGTAGCATGGCAGAACGCCCAGAGCGCGAGATGTTCAAAGCGGTTTGTTCTGAATGCGGCAAGGAATGCGAGGTTCCTTTCAAACCAGACCCAAACAGACCGGTTTACTGCCGAGAATGTTGGGCCAAGAAGAGACCGCCGAGACGAAGGTCATTCAGACGATATTAAACATGACTAGAACATAGTTATGTTTAGAACAAGTCCCCTGTTTTCTCAAAAGTTTTTGTCTAAAATGTTTTTTCGGATTTTTTGAGGCAACTCTAAGGTCTTAGGGCAAATTATAGTCTAACTTGAATTCTTTGACGTATTTTTCAGCGACTTCGTAGAAGATGTCTCGAACCTTTTTCACTTCATCCCATCTAAGCCCGTACATCGAGAGCTTAATGTTCTTTGTTAAGCCTCGCTGCAGCCCAACTATTCCGCGGCTAATCATTTCGTCAGCCAAGAAGAAGCCCTTTCTTTTGTGGCGCTGTGAAATTTCCCAGAAGATAGGCGTCTCAAAATGCATAAGGTGATGTCTATGAGGTCTTTCACCTAACAGCCTGACACCGTCCATCTTCTCCATTTGTTGAATGAACCACTGCGTCTTTTCAAGTTCTGTCTCCCATTTTTGAACACGTTCTAACACATGTGGGAAAGCGTACATCGACGAAATCAGCGGAACTCCGCCTATGCTGCATCCGAAAACGTTGAGAATCTTGTTTTTCCACGTTCTACCTGTTCCTTCAGCGACAATTCTTGAACATCTAAAGGCCTTCTCCGTCCACTCGCCTCTTGTCACAAGAAAACCTAGAGGACCAAGCGAAGCCATCGACTTGTGCGCAGAAATGGTGAGAAAATCCGCCTTCAAGTCTCTCATGTCAACAGGCATGACCCCAGCAGTGTACGCGGCGTTAACCATGTAAGGAACCCCGTACTCCTCGGCGATCACTCCGACCTTCTCTGCAGGACCAATGTTGCCGTGGTACGGGTCTACGTGAGTAACAATTACGAGGCAAGGAAGTTTCCCAGTTTTACGCTTGATTTCCTCAATTTTTTGTCGAAAGCCTTCAGCCTCAACCCTATATTCAGGGTGGCCTGTGTGCTGTGGCTCTGTAAGCTGTAAGCCAGTTGCCTCCACCGCCAGAGCAGTTGTATAATGACAAAGTGGGTCAGCCAGAACGACAGGGGCAAATTTGTTTGCACAATCCTCCCTAACAATTTCACTTGCGGTTTTCATGACGGCGAACTGGGCAGCTCGGCACCCAAAAGTGTGCTGCGTCTGTTCTCCACCCAAGAAGGATGCGACGTCTTCAAGAAACGCGTTGACTGGCGGTTTAGCGATCAGGTCTGACCTTCCCTTCATGCAGTCAAAACATAACGTGTACCCGGTTCTGGTCCAGCCTTCCTCAAACAGCCTTTTCTGTACTTCTGCAGGTACCATGCCTCCTGTCATTATGGCTTGGACTATTATGTGATTCTTGTAGTCGTTTCCAAAACTGAAGTACTTTTGATGATTCTTGATCTTATTCACAGCAACCAGCCACATTAAGATTCGTTAAACGACATCAAATATGTTTTGGAGCCGGGAGAGGGATTCGAACCCTCGTACAGCGGTCTGCAGCCGCTTGCCTAAGCCACTCGGCCATCCCGACAGAAAACGCGTGCAACCTATTTTTGACTATGAAACTTAATCTATGCCAGAACAATATGGGACGTGTAGTTTGCGTTTTAAGATATACGCTTAAAAAGATGGCTAATCTAAATTTAAATCGGAAGGCAAACGTGGTCCCTCATTTAAAGCCACCGCAAAGCATATCGCCATTACCACTAATAAACGTTATGGACATTTTACATCTGAAACATTTTAGAAACAGTTTTCCCTGATAAATCTTTGATGTTAAAGACTTATCATTATATGAATTCTGATAAAACTGAAGTCTCAGGATGAATCCAACACCCAAGCTCGAAGTGGCTCTGGCTGAGAAACCACATTAGGATGAGAAAACAGACAAAAAATATCAGCGTTGCGAAAAGGAGCCATCTTCTTGGCACAAGTTTCCTTCTTAGCAGCATGTATAGAGGTAAGATGTTATAAACGGAGAGCCAAACTAGCAGAAAAGTAGCCAAAATGGGGCGGGAACAATAAATATTCCACGCCACCACGAGGGCAAGGGTAAAAAATAGAGTAAAAGCCGCCATGAGCAACTTGTTACATGTAACCATTTGCTCTTTCATCAGTTTCCTGCGCCCACATGTATACCTGAGCAAACATTTTGGTGTGCCCGATTAAGAAAAGCATCCCTATTATGTATTGTAAACGAAGCCCACTGTATTCAGGTGGAAACGAAGCGGTCATGCTCAAGTATAAAAGTAACATAATAAAAGTAAACAGAATAGCATAAATGACATAGCCTAAGGAGAAAGGCCGCAACTTGAATGGTTTCTTTTGAGTAGTCATTATTACTAAAATTCCCCTCATCTTGGATCGACAACTTGGTTATATAAACATATTTCTAATGTAAAAATAGCTTAGCGAAATTTTGGATGACTTTTCTGATACATTACAAATGGGTGCATGCAGCGTGTCTTTGTTGCCTAAAATAAGCAGCCACGTTTTCACAGCTAGGTGCAGCTTGAAAGTTTCGAATAGACGTGGAAAAAGATATGTCTTTAAAGAACAATGAATGTAACTGAATATGGTGGAGATTGAATTGTATGTTGGATGAGAAAATTGTGATTCTTGGTGGCGGAAGTCCGTTTGTTCCCTCTTTGACTTATGTGATGCTTGAAAACAAGGAGGTCTTTGAAGGAAGCGAGGTTTGCCTCATGGACATAAATCCAACTCGCTTGCCATTGTTAACGAAGCTAGGAGAAGAGCTGGCTAAACGAGCGAAAGTTAAGATGAAGTTCTCTTGGACAACCGATGCGAAAAAGGCTCTTGAAGGCGCCACGTTTGTTATGCCGAGCTACCGAATCGGCGGCGAGGAACACATGAGGTACGACTTCGAGGTTCCAACAAAGTACGGTATAGCAGGCGACGAAACAGCTGGTCCAGGAGGCACATTCATGGCGCAATGCACGATTCCAGCAACGCTTGAGTACTGCAGGCTGATAGAGGATCTTTGTCCTGAAGCTTGGGCGGTTAGCTACGTGAACCCGACGAACTTTGTTACTGACGCTGTTCGAAGAGAAACCAAAGTTAAGTTCATCGGCCTATGCGACTGTTTCGCAGGCTTCGCCATGAGTTACCTTCCCCACTTGTTTAACATGCCACCTTATGAAAGGCGATACACCGACAATCCCGATTTGAAGTCTCGCGCTATTGGAGTCAACCACTGCACTTGGCTTGTTGACCTACTCGTTAACGGAGAAGACGGGTATGAGCTCTTGAAAAATAAGGTTAAAGAACAAGACAAAACTGCTGGTCAAAATTCTGTTGAAGCGTTCAGGTTAAGGCTTCTCGAGGCTTACGGATATTTTAACATTTGCCCCTCTCATTGCCGCATGCTATGGGAGCACGATAAGGTTCTGAACGAACGGAGAGCCATGCTTAAGAGGGAAAAAGAAAGGCTTGACTCGGCTTTAGGTTGGTCGCCCCAAGCGTGGAAGTTCATTGAGAAAATGGTTGCAGGCGCAAGATACGAAGACCACCCTAACCTGTACTGTTTCAGGCTTTACCACTCTAGCCACGTGATCGGCGTCATAATCAGCATAGCTGCAAACGAGGGAAGAGAATGGGGAGGAATCAACTTTGTGAACAACGGCGCCATACCGAATCTTCCAAGCGACGCCATCGTTGAGGGTCACTGCATAGTGGATAAGAGGGGATTAACGCCTATTAATGCTGGAAGCCTGCCAAAGCCGTTTCTCGGAATCACGCATCACATCCTCAATTGGCAGCAGCTCACCGTTGACGCTGCTCTCAGTGGTGACAAAAACCTGTTGTACCAAGCGGTTCTTGCAAGCCCGTACGTGCATGACATACAGGCTGCAAAGGCAATCATGGAAGAGCTTTTGAAAGCGCATGAGCCCTACATGCCTCAATTTAGACGTAGGAATTGAGGGATAAAGTTAAAATAACGGATTGCTCTGATGTTTAACCGTTTCCACCAAAACAACATGAAAAAACGTGAAAAAATGGAGGATTGTGTATGAGCAAACCAGAAAAACCTCATTTGAACCTAGTGATCATTGGACACATTGACCACGGAAAATCAACAACAACTGGCCACCTCCTCTATCTTTCGGGCGCAGTTGACGAAAGGACGATTAAGGCTTACGAGGAAGAAGCAGCCAAAATGGGCAAGACCACTTTCAAGTACGCTTGGGTGCTTGACAACTTGAAGGAAGAAAGAGAAAGAGGAATTACGATTGACCTCCGATTCCTAAAGTTTGAGACTCCCCATTACTTCTTCACAATCATCGACGCTCCTGGACACAGAGACTTCGTTAAAAACATGATTACAGGCGCAAGCCAAGCAGACGCTGCTGTACTATTCGTTTCAGCTAAAAAAGGAGAGTTCGAGGCCGGAATCGGACCTGGCGGACAGACAAGAGAACACGCTTTTCTTGCCTTCACTTTGGGAGTTAGGCAGCTCGTCGTTGCCATAAACAAGATGGACGATCCGTCGGTCAACTGGAGCAAGGAACGATACGAAGAAATCAAGAACGAAGTTAGCCGCATGCTTAAGCTCGTAGGCTACAACCCGGCTACGATTAACTTTGTGCCAACATCAGGCTGGACAGGAGACAACTTAGTTAAGAAAAGCGACAAGATGCCATGGTACGATGGACCGTGCCTATACGATGCTTTAGATAAGCTGTCGATACCTCCCAAGCCAACTGACAAACCTTTAAGGTTACCTATCCAAGACGTTTACACCATCACTGGCGTTGGAACCGTTCCTGTGGGAAGGGTTGAAACAGGCGTGTTGAAAGAAGGCGACACCATAGTCTTCATGCCTTCGAATGTTTCGGGTGAAGTTAAATCCTTAGAAACCCACCATGTTAGGATTCCAAGAGCTGAGCCAGGAGACAACATAGGGTTCAATGTTCGAGGAGTCGCAAAGAACGACATTAAAAGAGGAGACGTAGCTGGTCATCCATCTAACCCACCGACAGTAGTAAAAGAGTTCATTGGCCAAATCATCGTTATTCACCACCCAACAGCCATTGCTGCGGGATACACTCCTGTTCTACACGCCCACACATGTCAAATAGCCTGCAAGTTCTCTGAGCTCATCAAAAAGATAGATCCCAGGACTGGTCAAACTATTGAGGAGCACCCGTCTTTCTTGAAGACAGGGGACAGCGCTTTAGTCCGATTTGAGCCACTTCGACCGATCTGCCTTGAGGTCTACACTGAATTTCCAGAGCTAGGGCGGTTCGCCGTCCGCGACATGGGAACAACGATCGCTGCGGGAGTAGTCAAAGAGATAACTGTTAAAGGCTAAAAAGCAGGTAGCAACGCAATATCCTCTCTTTTTCTTTTTTGGAAGCATGTTTCATGAAAGCGTGTGTGAAGTATCTTGAGCGAAAGAAAAGTTGAAATAATGTATTTCTACTCTGACATGCATGAAAACGAGAAGAAGCTAACACGGATCACCAAGAAGCTCGGCCAAGAACGGAAGGACATTCACATACGCTTGGTTAACATCGATGATCCCGTGAACAATGAGCTGGCAGAACTTTACGGCGTGGATACAGTCCCTCTCTTAGTCTTTTTGACCCCGAGAGGCGAAGTTGCTGCTAAGAGGTTCCTGCCACTTTCTGCGAAAAAAGTCGTATATCAGATCACGGATCAAATCAACAAGGGTGAGCTTCCCAACCCTCAGGTTGAAGAGTTAAAAACGAAGATTCTTGACGCCTTGAATTCTGTTACGAAAAGAAGCGACCTCACAGAAATAGTTGCTGAACAGCTTGTGGACGACCTTACAGAGGCAAGTGGAAAAACTGAGCTGTATGAAATGATTAACTCTCACATTAGTGCCCTTAACCACGCGATCAGCGACCTCGAGGAGTTCAAGAGGGTTCTGCAGCGGTACTCCAAAAATCAGGGGAGCTTCGTCGTTTAGCTAATGTAAGAAATTTTTTCTTCCTCTACTTTACGTCGAATCTTTTCGCTGTCTCTTCTTTGTTTCTCGATCTTCCTCATTCTTTCCTCAATCTGCTCAGACTTGGCAATCTCGCTGTCTAGGTCAGAAAGGTCAACGTCGAATTCAAGTATCAATGAAACTACTTTCACGACGCTTTTCGCAGCCTTAGGATCAGGCAAATATCCCGGCGTCTCAGCGAGCAGACAAGCGGCATCCATGTTTCTGAGCTTTGCCAGTCCAACCAGCAGACCCGCTGTTCCAACTATTGGACTTCCAGGCGGACTGGACTTTATTCCAATTTCTGAAGCCTTTTTCAGCAATTCCAGGTTTGTGGCGGAGATGTAGACTTGCGGCTCCTCCTTGGGTTCTGTGCGGTATCCGCCTACCGTCAATATTAGCTTTGTGTTGTTTTGTTCAGCGAACTCCAGTATGGTGTCTGCCACCTCGTATTGGCCTTCAATGGTTTGAGGCTGAGTGTCGCCCGTTAACAATATTAGGTCACTTCCGCCCTTCTGGTTTTTCCAGCAGTAAAATTCGGAGCGAAGTAATCTCACTGCGCCGGATTTGTTAACTAAAACGTAATACGCGTAGTGTGGAGAATAGAGTTCAGCCATCTTTTGAGCTTGGAGGTGCTTTATGAGGTAATCCACCGCGATTTTTCCAACCATGCCTTGCCCTGGCAGCCCCTCAATCAAAACAGGATTTTTCAACTTAACCTTTTCAATAACAGTTATTGTTGTCTCTTTCATTCCTTAAGGCTCCTCATCATGCCTTTGTATCTTGCGTACTTGTCTTCCGGCGAGAACTTAGCTGGGTGAGGTATGCGTGTTTCTCCGCCGCAATGTGGGCATTTGTCCTGCTTAAGCGTGTATTTTCCGCAGCGAGTGCATTTTCTCATCAGCCAAACCATGAAGGCTATCCTCTTTCGAAAGTTCCCTGCCCTCTCGCCTTCAATATCCCCTCGATAGCAGCGTCTGCGGCTCTTTTCATTATGTCGTTTGCCTCTTTGCGGTCGCCTGCTGAGACTTCTATGCGGTACTTGGGAGGCGAAACAGTGTATATTTCAATTTTTGCCCCGCGAGCCACATTTATATTTTGAGCCTTTTTTAGGGCTTCCTTAATTCGAAGTACGCCGTCTGGTTGGGTGCAGCTGATATTCAACATTCCTTTGGTTTTTACCATGGATATCCTGATTTTGTCTTTGGCGACTTCAGTGAGCGTTTCAGCTAAGTCTTTAGGTATTCCCTTTTCTAAAAGCGCATCTACTCCCTCTCTCGCTGCTTTTTCTAGTCCTTCATAAAGTGTCCCAAACGCCTGTTCAAGCGGTGCCCCTGCTTTTTCATAAACTTGTTCTACGGGTATCCCGAGTTTTTGAGACACGCTTCTAAGCAGGCTTTCAGCCTTCTTTGCTTGTTTCCACAAAAGCATTTTTTCTCTTCTTTCACTTCTCGTGACTCTTCGCAGCGAAAGGTCAATTTGTTTTTTTTCTGGGTCAACTCTTAAAACTTTCAGGACGACTTTTTCTCCTTCATGAACATAGTCACGTATGTTTCTTACCCAGCTTGAAGAAATTTCAGAAATGTGCAGAAAGCCTTCTTTTTCATACTCGTCTAGCTTAACGTAAACCCCGTAATTCGTTATCTGAACAACCGAGGCTACTAGGAGCTCTCCTAGCTCAGGCCACTCATCCTTTCTTAGGAAAGACATTTTGTGTCTTTACTCCAAAACTTTGACGACTTCACCTTTGATTCTAGCTTTACCACCCGTTGGTTCAGCGAGGACTGTTCCGCAAATGTTGCATTTAACCGTGTTTGCGATGTGGCTGAAGATTGACTGCTCGTTTCCACAGTCTGGGCACTTCACTTGAAGAAAAGTTGTTCGAGGTTTAGGTATAATTTTATCCCATTGGCTCATTTGTCAATCATCCCTTTAGCCTATTGTATAGTTACTTTTCTAAGCCTAATTCCCTTTTTCTGCCTCGTGTAACCACATTGTTTGCATTTTATTTTTAATGCTTGCTTCTTGGTTGTTTTCGCCTTCCTCTTCAACATGGGATACTTTTGCCCGCCATACCCTTTTCTCTTACGTTCATGTTGGCGTTCTCCAACAGCAAGAGCTCTTCTTCTTCCTTCCTTATAGAGCGAAACAGAGTGCGAAGTATGTGTCTTGCACTTTGGACAGTACGTGGAAATTTCTTTTGGCACGTTCATTTCATTCACTCAGTCTTAAACCAGCAAGTATAGATGACCTAAATGGCTTAGTATTTAAACGTTATGAGTAAAGCTTGCTGAAGTCTTCATTTCCCCGCCTTTCACAGCGTACACGATTCCACCCTGATCTTCTCTTCTTTCATACGAGTAGGGCGTAGGTTCTCTCGCGCGGTACTTCGGCGTTATCTTGTATCCTAAGTAAGCTGCAACTACGGCGCTGATTGGGTCAACAGCGTAGGCGATGATGGTTGCAAGGCTTGGCACATTGTACAGCTCATCGTATAGGCTTGGAACTTCGTTTGCCATGTCAACCCACGACATGCTGCTGAAGTATAACGAGGACAAATTGAGCACCGTGATTATCGCGTCTGTAAAAATGTAAACACTGAAGGCAATAACCAAAGCCTCTTCCACCCTTCGGGTTCTAAAAAGAAAAACGGCTGCAACGGCTCCTAAAAACGACGGAATAAAGTACACGTTAATTCCTTCTGGAATGAAAAAACTTATCATAATTGCAATGGAAGCTCCAAGTAAGCCTGCTTCGATCAGTTTAGCCAGCGGGGCAGCTACGGGAACAGCTGCTTCAACTTTTTTTCTGGCAGGAACTCCGCAGTTCGGGCAGTACTCAGCCCCGATTGGAAGTGGTAGTCCACATTTTTCGCAGTTTGCCACAACAACCACCCGCCTTGTATTATTTCTCTGCAACATTAAGAGGGCTGCGCATTATAAAAAGTTGTTTCCAAATTCTGCCTAAATTGCCCAAAAAGACATTAATGGTACTCGTCTGAACCGTGGGTCTAAATTCAGAGTCTGAACTGTGTGTGCTCGTGTTCTACGCACAAATCCTAATACATGAATAGACTGTTTATCCTAACTTCATAGGATGGATATGAAATGAAAAAACTGATTTCAAACAGAAAAGCGCTTAGCAACGTTGTCTCAACACTGATAATCTTGGTGGTCTCGGTGCTTCTCGCAGGCGTGGTTACAATGTACGCGGTGAACATAACCTCAACAAGAACTCAGCAAGAGCAATTGAAACTTACGAAACAGGCAATTTGGGTTTATGGTGATGGAACAGCTTACGCAGCTGTTGCCATTGATAATGTTGGCGGAAGAGATGTGGTCATCGACAAGGTTCAGGTCAGAGGAGTCGAAGCTAGCTGGGGCTCAGTGTACTACATTCGCTTGGGTTCTGCGATCTCAACCTCGCTTAACTGCCCTAACGTGACTCACAGCTGGACAAACTTCCTTTATACTTCAGGAAAGGTTGCGAATTATACAACTGACACCTATGACAAGCCGTTAGCCTCAGGCGACACTTTGATCCTTTACATTGAAAGCCCAGACAGCATAAGCGTCAACGACATCGGGGTCACAATTGGCATCACGGTTTTCACCGAAAACGCCCAGTACTACGTGGAATGCAACGTCCAGTCAGCTGAATCAGCCTAGCCCTAAAAGGCAGTAACAATCTAAGTAGCCAGCCGAGTTTGAGGTTATACGGGGTGCTGAGACAGAGAGCCTAAAGTGCACACCCTAAGGGAGAAGTTTGGAGAATTCCCATAATTGCTGAGCGCTTTTCTGCTTCAAACCTCTCCCAAAAGGCGTGCACAATTTTTCTCGTTTCTAAACCCAGCATAAATATTATTTATGAACACAGAGTTCAGACGGAAGAAGTAGTTTCTAAGCAAGAATTTTCATTGATTTTTCTGTCTCTTTTTGTAACATTTTTTGGTTAATAATACACATTACGACTTAACCAGTATAGCCATTCAGAAACATATTTATTGTGAACAGTTTCCTATTTGAATAAAAGAACGGAGAAATACAAGATGAGCGATTCAACCAAAAAAGCACCGCAGAAGGCTGTTATGCATGAACAAAAGGCTTTGAAGCAGCAGCCTGAGGTCAACATAGGCACAATTGGGCATGTTGACCATGGAAAAACGACGCTGGTTGAATCGCTAACCGGAGTTTGGGCGTCGCGGCACAGCGAGGAACTGAAACGTGGAATCACGATTAAGCTCGGATACGCCGACACGGTTGTTTACAGATGCCCAAAATGCGAAAGCCCACGTAACTTTTCAACCCAAGAAACTTGTCCAAGATGCGGCTCAAAAGGCGAATACGTGAGAGGCTTAAGCTTCGTCGATGCGCCAGGTCACGAGGCGCTGATGGCAACAATGCTTTCTGGAGCTGCTGTCATGGACGGCGTAATCCTCGTCATTGCTGCTGATGAGCCTTGTCCGCAGCCTCAAACCCGCGAACACCTTGCAGCCATCGAAATAGTCGGAATAAACAAGATCGTAATCGCCCAAAACAAGGTTGACCTAGTTGACAAAGCCCGCGCTTTGAAGAGCTATCAGGAAATCAAGGCCTTTACGAAGGGAACCGTTGCTGAAAAAGCGCCCGTAGTTCCTATTTCAGCCCAGAACCGAGTGAACATTGACCTTCTTCTCTATATGCTTGAGAAGCACATTCCAACGCCGATTCGAGACCCTGCGAAGCCACCACGACTACACGTTGTCAGATCCTTCGACGTGAACAAGCCTGGAACCCCAATTGACGACCTCGTTGGAGGCGTAATAGGAGGCTCAATCTATCAAGGTGTCTTCAGAGTAGGTGACGAAATCGAGATTCGCCCAGGAATCACGAAGCCACAGTCAGGTTCCTCTGAGCCACTTTTCACAAAGATTGTCAGCCTTCACGCTGGAGGTCGACAGGTGAAAGAGGCATATTGTGGCGGCTTGGTTGGGGTGGGAACGCTTCTTGACCCCTCGTTGACTAAGGCTGATGGACTGATTGGAAACATCGTTGGTAAACCTGGGACTCTTCCACCAACGAGGCTTGTGATGTCTCTTGAATTTCACCTTTTCGAGAGGGCTGTGGGAACTAAGGAACTGCTTAAGGTTGAAGGAATCAACGTAGGCGAGGTTCTCCTACTGGATGTTGGGACAGCTCCCACTGTCGGAAAAGTGGTCAGCAAGAAAAAGGACGTGGCTGAGCTGCAGCTTACCCGTTCGGTTTGTGCGGAGGATAATGCCCGCGTGGCGGTCAGCCGAAAGATTGGTGGAAGGTGGCGGCTGATAGGCTTCGGAATTATTAAATAGTCTATGCGTCATCATTTTTGATTCGAGAGTTCAAAGTTGAGAGGAGTCTGTCTTGAACCACAGAGAACGTTTTCTCAGAACTTACCAGTTTAAAGAGGTTGATAGGGTTCCCGATTACGAGTTTGGTTTTTGGACTGAAACGATTGACAGGTGGCACAAGGAGGGTCTTCCGATGGACAAGAGGGACATGCGTGACATAGAGCTTTACCTGAAGCTCGAAGGCTGGGACTGTCTTGAAATGGTGCCTGTTCGAACCACGTTTTGGCCGCCTCTGCCTGGAAGAATAATTAAGGAGGAAGGAAACCGAGCTGTTGTGGACGACGGGATGGGCGGCATCTACATGGGCACAGTTGGATCCTCCTCGATTCCGCATTACCTCCGCTATCCACTGAAAAACAGGGACGACTGGGAAAAGCTTAGGCCCTTTTTTGATCCTGACACTCCTGGGCGGTTCCCGCTTAACTGGGACGAGGTTGCTGAGAGCTACGAGGACCGCGATTATCCCCTTGGCATGTTCATCGGCAGCCTTTATGGTTGGCTGAGAAACTTTATGGGCGTGGAGAGGATTTCGATAGCGTTTTACCGTGAGCCCGAGTGGATTGCTGAAATGATGGATACGCTTGTAGACTTGTGGATTACGTTGATTCACAGGACTCTGCGGAAGGTTAAGGTGGACTTTGCGACGTGGTGGGAGGACATGTGTTACAGTAAGGGTCCGCTTTTGTCTGTTCGCCACTTCGAGGAGTTCATGGTTCCCAGATACAAAAAAGTCACAGACGTCCTTAAGGACTACGGCGTAACCCTTAACGTGCTTGACTGTGACGGCGACATCACGCGTCTTGTTCCAGGATGGCTGAAAGCTGGAATAAACTGTATGTTTCCCGTGGAAGCCCGCTTCACGGACATGTACAAGATTCGTGAGCAGTTTGGCTGTCGGGTGCTTTTTCTTGGAAACGTTGACAAGCTTGCTTTGATAGCTGGAGAAAAGGCGATTGACAAGGAGCTTAAGCGGCTGGCTCCTATGCTTGAGTACGGCGGCTATATCCCGCTGGTTGACCACAGGTGCCCACCTGAGGTTTCCTACGCCATGTACAAGTATTACCTTAAGAAGAAAAGAGAGCTTATTGGCAGAACAGATGTGAAGATGCCTGACTGAGCTTTCGTTGACATATCCTCGTCAATTTTTTACGTTAGAACAACATTAAATGGAATGAAAAGAATAGGAAAGACAAAAAGGCACATTTCAGGTTTGGTTCATGAACAAAATCAAGGTTAAAGCTCCCTGCAGCTCAGCTAACCTCGGCTCAGGCTTCGACGTTTTCGGCCTAGCTTTAGAGGCGTTCTACGACACCTTAACAGCGGAGCTAACCGACATAAATGAAGGCATAACCGTCGAGTATAAGGGGCTTGAAGCTGAAGGAATCCCAACCGCCCTGGAAAGGAACACAGCTGGGCTTGTTGCCAAGACCCTTGTTGCGAGCCGGCGTGTAGGCGTAAGGATTCTTGTGGAAAAGGGAATCCCCTTAAAGATGGGGCTTGGAAGTAGCGGAGCTACCGCAGCGGCATGCGCAGTTGCGTTGAACGAGTTGCTTGGTCTTGGGTTGTCCAGAAACGAGGTTGTGAAGGCGGCAGCGTTGGGTGAGGTGGCAGCCGCAGGTGCAAGCCACGCTGACAATGTAGCGGCCTCTGTTTATGGAGGTTTCACCGTTGTTCAAAGCTGGGGTGACGAGTTGTTTGTGGCCCGTTTGGATCCGCCTCGTACCTTGGAGGTGGCCTTAGCTTTGCCTCTTGTTGAGACTCCTGAGAACAAGACTGCTAAGGCGAGGGCTGTTCTTCCAAGATCCGTGGATTTTGCAGATGCTGTGGCTAACGCTCGGAACGCTGCTTCGGTTGTCGCTGGGTTTCACTTGGGCGATGTGGAGATGATCGGCCAAGGCATGACAGACCTGATTGTTGAGCCAGCTAGAAAGCCGTTTATACCAGGCTTTGACTTGGTGAAGAAGGCGGCCTTCGAGGCTGGTGCTGCGGGAGTTGCCATCAGCGGAGCAGGCCCCGCTGTCATAGCTGTTGTGGACTCGGCGAAGAAGTCGACTACTGTTGTGGCTTCAGCAATGAAAGAGGCTTTCGGGTCAAAGGGTATAAGGTGCCAAGCTTGCTGTACGAGGCCTTCTTTGGCTGGTGTAATTAAGGTATAGTCTTAAAATGTGGAGGTTTGTTGTTGACAGGTAGTAGGCCGATTGTTGCTGTGACGATGGGTGACCCTGCTGGTGTTGGTCCGGAGATTGCTGTTAAGGCGCTTTTGAAGCCTGCTGTTCAAAGCGTTTGTACGCCTGTTTTGATCGGGGATTTGGGTGTTCTTCAGAGAACAGTTCAGCAGTTAAATCTTAAAGCGGAATTCAATGTTGTGGTTGATCCTTCAGTAGCTGTTTGCAAGCCTGGAGTGATTGATGTTTTTGATTTAGGAAACGTGGATTTGGGTTCCTTTAAAATTGGAAAGGTTTCGGTTGAGGCGGGTAGGGCGGCGATTGAGTACGTTAAGAAGGCGACGGAGCTTGCTCTCGCCCGTCTGGTTGACGCGGTTGCCACTGGCCCAATTAACAAGCAAGCTGTAAGTTTGGCTGGGTGTCCGTATATTGGGCATACTGAGATGTTGGCGGCGTTTTGCGGCGTCGCGGATCCTTTGACGATGTTTTGGGTTAGGGGCGCTAGGATCTTCTTTTTGACGAGGCATTTGCCGTTAGTTGAGGCTATTCGGGCTGTTAAGAAGGATCGAATTGTTGAGACCGTTGTCCGCATTGTTGCTGAGCTTGAGAAGATAGGTTTGAAGAAGCCTTTGGTCGCGGTTGCGGCTTTGAATCCTCACGCCAGCGACGAGGGCCTTGTAGGCTGCGAAGAGGCAAGGGAGATTGTTCCAGCTGTTGAGGAGTTGAGGGTTAGGGGCTTGCGTGTGGTTGGTCCTGTTCCTGCGGACACGGTTTTCGTTAAGGCCTTAGAGGGCCATTACGACGCGGTTTTGTCCTTGTATCACGATCAGGGGCATATTGCTGCGAAGACGGTTGACTTTTATGGCACGGTCAGCGTGACTTTTGGGCTTCCTTTTCTCCGCACGTCTGTGGATCACGGCACTGCTTATGATATTGCTGGGAGGGGTGTGGCTGACTCTCGGAGTTTGGAGGAGGCTGTTAAGCTTGCTGCTGTGATGGTTGCTGGAAGACGCGGGGTTTGAAGTTGGTTAAGGTTATTCTTGACTCTAACTTTCTTTTTGTTCCTTTTCAGTTTAAAATCGACGTTTTCTCTGAGCTCGAGAGGCTTCTTGGTAAAGCTGAACCCGTTGTTCTGTCGACAACAATAACGGAACTGGAAGGCCTTGTCAAAAAAGGTTCTCCGAAGTTGGCTAGGCAGGCTTTGGTTGCTCTTGAGCTGGCTAAAAAGTGCGTGTCTGTTGATGTTGAATTGCTGCCTGGTGAAAGCTTCGACGACGTTGTCCTGAGGGTTGCTGAGGGTTGGAGTTGCCCGGTTGCCACGAACGACGCTGTTCTCAGGAGGAGGCTTAGAAAGGCAAAGTTGCCCGTTGTCTATGTTAGGCAGGGATCCAAGTTGGAGGTTGAGGGGCATCTTTCACAGTGAGCTGTAAACCATGTTGATTTCGGTTTTGTTTTGTATAAGTTTTGGTTTTGGGAAACAACTAAATTTGTGCTCACACATTGTTTTTTCGGTAGCTGGCAGATGGGTAGATGTGAAGTCTGCGGCGACGAGGGTTCCACGATTTCAGGCGGCTTAGGCGCCTGTTTAAGGTGCATAAGAGAAAAGCCTGAGAAGGCTCTTGCCGTGACAAGCGTTAGGCACGCTGAAAGCCGAAGCCGTTTTGGGTTGCCTGCTGAGCCGCCTCGTGTTTCTGACGGAGTACTGTGCGGTTTATGCCCGAACGGTTGCAGGATAGGGGTCGACGGTAAAGGGTTCTGCGGTTTGGTTTTCAACGTTGGCGGTCAGCTGCGTAGGTTTGGGGGTGTGCCTGAAGGCGGCGTGGTTGAGTGGTACTATGATGGTCTTCCAACCAACTGCGTTGCATGGTGGTTTTGTCCAGGCTGCACAGGCTCCGGGTTTCCAAAGTATGCGTATAAGCCTTCTGCCGAGTTTGGCTACGTGAACTTGGCTGTTTTTTACGGCGCCTGCAACCTTGACTGTCTTTTCTGTCAGAACTGGCATTATAGGCGTCTTTCTCAAAGTCTTAAGCCTGTGTTGACCGCAGAGGAGTTGGCTGGCAAGTTGACGCCTGACGTTTCGTGCATCTGCTTTTTCGGTGGAGATCCTTCGGTTCAGATGCCTCACGCCTTGAAGGCAAGTGAGCTGGCTTTGGAACGGGCGGCTGAGGCAAGGCGGATTTTAAGGATTTGCTGGGAGACGAACGGGCACATGCATGGAGACTACGCGTTGAAGGCTGCTGAGTTGTCTTTCGTCAGTGGGGGCGTGGTGAAGTTTGACCTGAAAGCCTTTGACAACGACCTCTACAGAGCGCTTTGCGGAGCCTCCAACAGGACTTGCCTTGAAAACTTCAGAGTGGTCGGCGAAAAATGGTTCAACAGGCGCCCCGAGGTTCCCGTGCTGACCGCAAGCACGTTGCTAATTCCAGGCTACATAGATGTGGAGGAGGTGGAAAACATCTCAAAGTTCATCGCAAGCGTAGACCCGAATATCCCATACACGCTCCTAGCCTACTACCCGCAGTACGTGATGAAAGACCTGCCTACAACAAGCCGAAAACAAGCCGCAGAAGCACTTAAAACAGCCGAAAAACACCTAAAAAACGTCAACCTAGCAAATACTCAACTACTCTAAAACAAAGCTTCTATTAAATTTACGTTTTCTTGAAAATGTTAGCAACCATACAACTGTTCCGACAATAACATAAATATTTAAACGAATTTCTACAAATAAATTTCCATAATGGTGGCTTTTAATTGAGCCAAAAAAAGAAACTTTTAATGCAATTAAGGGATGACGAACTCGCCGACTTGATAAAGAGAAAGAAATTTAAATTTCCAGAAAAATGGAAAAGAAACACCATTATCGACTTCCTCTCTCATAATATTTCGGAAAAAGAAATTAATGCTGTTATGAACAAAGAAAGAGAGAGATCTCCGCAGTTCAAAGGCTCTGTGCTTGAGAAAAAAGTTATGGAAAAGTTTTCAAAACTAGGCTTCACTGTGGAATCCAATACAAGGATAAAAGGCTTTGCAGAATTTGATGTGATCGGTTCGAAGGATGTAGGAACATTATTCAAAAACAAGGAATGGGTTTTTGTAGAGTGCAAAAATAAGGGTAGGGTTATACCTGAAGATTGGAAGAAATTTATCGGAAACTTCATGACATTTAAGAAGAGGAAAAACATATCAGACAAAGATGTTACTGCCTACCTTGTAACTACTGGCCTCTTTCATCCAGAAATAAAGAAAGAATGTAGAAAATACTCAAATGTCAAGATTCAACGAGAAACTATTTAATTACAAATTCTAAGAAGAGTGACTTTAGATTAATAAAGTTGAGACTTAAGTTGAGCCGTTTGTACATTGGCCTGTAGGCGAAAAACAAAGTCGCGGATTCCACAGTGCCTTTATATAGAAAAAAGTTTCAGTGTGCATGGAGCTGAGAGAAATAGTAGTTATTCATTGATTGTTATCGTGTCTTTTCTTTCCGGTCCAACTGAGATGACTGTTATAGGTAAGCCTACGAGGTCTTCTATTCTTTCAAGGTAAGCCCTCGCCTGCCTCGGCAGCGCCCCGTAACCCTCTTTGACGGCTCTTTGCCAGTTAACGTTTTCAGGCCAACCTTCCATCTCCTCATAAATGGGCTTGCACTTGGCGAAGAGGCTTAAGCTAGCTGGGACGGAATCCACCTTTCTACCGTCAGCCTCGTAGCCTACGCAGATCTTCAACGGGTTGATGCCGCTTAAAACGTCGAGCTTTGTCACAACAAGCTTCGAAACCCCACTTATCCTCGCCGAATATTTCACAGGAACAACGTCCAGCCAACCGCACCTCCTCGGCCTACCCGTAGCCGTGCCAAACTCATGACCAACGCTCCTAATCCTCTCGCCAACAGCGTCAGTAAGCTCAGTCGGAACTGGGCCAGCGCCAACCCTCGACGTGTAAGCCTTCACAACGCCGATGACCTCGTCAATCCTCGTAGGCCCAACACCTGTACCTGCGCACGCGCCGCCTGCAACCGTGCTGCTCGACGAACCGTAAGGGTAAAGCCCATGATCCAAATCAAGCAAGGTTCCCTGAGCGCCCTCGAAAAGAACGGTTTCACCCTTGTCTAGGGCCTCGTTAACCTCAACGGAGACATCGCAAACCGAACCCGCAAAGGACTCGCCGAAACCCAAGGCTTGCTGCAGGATTTGCGCCTTGTCAAGAACTTGGTCTCCGCCGTAAACGTCTCTAATGAGTCTCTGAGCCAACTCAACAAGCAAGTTAAGCTTCCACTCCAACACGTCCCTGTCCAAAAGATCCGCAACCCGAACCCCGAACCTAGCAGCCTTATCCGAGTAGACAGGCCCAATACCCATCATCGTCGTGCCAGCACGAAGGTTTCCCTTAAACCGCTCCTGAAGCCCATCGATAACCTTGTGAAACCCAAAAACAACATGAGCCCGGTCGCTGATGCGGAGATCAGGCTTAAAGCCCTCCTTTTTTAGGGAGTTCAGCTCCTGAATCAGAACCTCAGGGTCAACGACGACGCCGTTGCCGATGTAAAGCCTCTTGCCATGCAAAACACCTGAAGGCACAAGCCGAAGCTTGTAAACCTTTCCGTCGACAACAACGGTGTGGCCCGCGTTCGCGCCGCCGTTAAATCTAACCACGCAGTCAACCTTCTCTGCTAGAAAATCTGTGACCTTACCTTTAGCCTCATCGCCCCACTGGGCTCCGACCACAACAATTCCAGGCACTCTTTTCCACCCGCCATCCAGCTTGGAAAACGCACAAAATCTATTTAAGCCCTTTCTCGGATGCGCTTGAAAAACAAGAAATCCGTAAGGTGGAAGCCACTAGATTGTGCTTTCCAGTTCCCCTCTGCTTTTGCTGTCGAGTTTAAAAACATCGTCAATCTCGTAAACGTTGTCATCAACATCCGTCACAATAACCCTGTTTCCTATAGGAATAACGCTCATCCGCCCTCGCGTTCTGAAAGACTTCGGACCCTTGTCAGTCTCAGTCTCCCACTTAAACTCGTCGCCACTTGTCTCAATCTTATGAATCTTAGTGATCCTCGGAATAAAGTACATCTTATCCAGCATAACCTGCAGGTTCCTTCTAGACTCCTCGTCAAGATCATTATAGTTTCGGATAACACAAACATCCACGCCGTAACTGTCCCTGAAAATTATGTACTCAGGAGACGTAATTGGAAAAGGCTTCGCCGGAACCAAACTGCACAAAACCTTTCCGTCAACGTTTAACCTTAAGCTGTTCTCCTTCTCCTCGAAGGCAATCTTCACCTTCTTCGGGTCAAGAACGTTAAGTTGACTCAGAAAATCGGCAAGCGGCACCACCTTCACCTCCTCTGAACCTGCGCAACCTTCTGTTCCTCAGCAAACTGAGCCTGGTAGAGCTGGCTGTACAGTCCACCTGTCTTCATTAGCTCCTCGTGGGTTCCAACCTCCACAATCCTGCCTTTATCCATAACAACTATGCGGTCAGCGTTCTGCAAAGTGGAAAGCCTATGCGCAATAATTAGGGTCGTCCGCCCCCTCGCCAAATTATCCATCGCCTCCTGAATATTCCTCTCAGTTAAAGTGTCAACAGAGGAAGTAGCCTCATCCAACACGAGAATCTTAGGCTCCATAATAATAGCCCGCGCAATCGCAACCCTCTGTCTCTCTCCGCCTGAAAGCCTCCAACCCCTGTCCCCAACATTCGTGTCATAAGCCAAAGCCTGCTCCATCGCGAACTCATGAACCTTCGCAGCCTTCCCAGCGGCAATAATCTCATCCAAAGACGCATCCTGACGGCCATAGGCAATGTTGTACGCAATTGAACCGTAAAACAGCAAGGGATCCTGTAGAACAAGCCCAATCTGAGACCGCAAACAATCAGTCTTAATCTTCCTCAAGTCCACGCCGTCAATCTCGATGCTTCCCTCAGTAGGATCATAGAACCGCAAAAGCAGCTTAGTCAAAGACGTCTTCCCTGAACCGCTCGGGCCGACGATGCCGATTTTCTCTCCAGGCTTAACATCCAAGTTAATGTTGCTTAGAACAGGAATGTACGGATTATACCCGAAACTCACGTTCTTCAGCGTGATTGCGCCCTTAAACGTAAACTTCACAGCGTCAGGAGCATCCTTTATCTCAGGCTCAACCTGCATGATCTCGAGAACCCTTTCGCTTGAGGTGATGGCCTGTTGAAGAGGCTCAAAAATCTGGCTGATCGTCTGAATCGGCCCGTAAAACATCCACATATAATTAATAAACGCAATCAAGGAGCCAAGAGTCACAGCTCCCGAAAGCACCTCTTGCCCACCGACCCACCAAATAATCGCCGAGCTCGTGGACAAAGAGAAGCTTATCAACGGGAAAAACTCGATGTTAAGCTTCGTAATGCTTAGGTTCGCAGCAACCGACTTCTTCATCTTATCAATCAAACGGTTAATCTCAAACTTTTCCTGCGTAAAGGTCTTCACAACAATAACGCCTGGAATCGTATCCCACAGCAGCGAACTGATATCAGCCCACCTGCGCCAAGATCTGTGGTAAATCTTGTGGCTTTTCCTTCTGAACAACGTTATTCCCACCACAGTAATCGGAACAGGAATCAAAGCGAAAGCAGCAAGATACGGGTTCATCGAAAAAATGATCAAGCCAATCCCAACAATCTGCAAAGCACTGATGATAAGGGTCTGCATGCCCCACGTTAGGAACCATTGAACTCTGCCTACGTCATCTGTGACCCTTGACATTACACGTCCAGAGCTCATCTTATCATAAAAGCCCAGTGAAAGCTTCTGAAGGTGCTCGTAAACCTGAATTCGAATGTTGTATATGACCCTTTGACCGAGGTAACTAAGCGTGTAACTTTGAGCTGGACCGAGAACCGCGTTAGCAGCATAAACAGAAATGAAAGCTGTCACAACAAAAAAGAGCGCCTGCACGTTTCGGTTTCCAAAAACGTCGTCAATAAGCATCCTCGTAAGAATAGGTGGCGTAAGACTAATCGCCGTAATCGTCAAAGACAGAACCAACGCCAAAACCGTGTAATGAAGATGAGGCTTCAAATGGCCCAATAGCCACTTCAATGTCTGGCTTTTTTTGAACCCGTTCTTCTTCGTTAAGAAGTATTCAAGAACATCCTCGTCTACAGCTTCCAAGTTTACCTCTTTTCTTGCAGCCTTGTCAATGAGCTTCGCCGCATTGTGGAACTCCTCTATCTGCGCCCGAGAAAACCTTATCAGCGACGTTTCTCCGTCGCCTGTTTCAACAAGCAACTCAGCGTTACCCACGTAGTCCTTAACGGTCGCAGAACGAACTGAAGCCAAGGGAACCGTAAAAACATGCTGGGTTTCAGGGTTAACAGTGACGACTTTGGATTTTGTGAGAATCAGCCACCTTTCGCCGAACTTTCCATTCTCATCTATGTCGCTCGAAACGTAGTAAATGACTTTTTCATTTTCTTGAAGAACAGAACTCAGCAGACCAGCTACCTTTTCAGGAAGCTCTTCTTCTACCACGTTTCAGGCCTTCCGCAATATTCTTGCAAAAGACGAAATTCTCATCTTTAAGGCTTTCGCCAAACTGATCAATATAAACAATGTTTTCCAAGATTCCATATTTGAAAACCATCTGACGCCAAACGACTGTAACACAAAAATGTTAAAAAGAAATTGGGCATTAGACGTTTTTCTTTGCCTTAAATCGCTTGGACACTTGATGCCTTGAACGTAAGGAAGACATCTGAGCCAACGTGAAGTTTCAAGTCAACAAGCGACCGTCTCGTGATTTGAACAGTGAACAGTCTCCCCTTGACGTCCACTTTAACTTTGACGACGTTTCCAGTGTCCACAATCTCGACGATTCTGCCTTTAAGGATGTTTCTCGCGCTTGAGGCAAAAAGTTTCTTGGAGACAATAACCTCCCTTGGGTCGATGAAGACTTGAGCCTTACCTTGAACCTGTGATGTCGTCTCAATCTGGATGCCGCTCTCGATCTCCACCACCGTCGTGCCCTCCTCAGACGGCTTCGCTTCACCAATGAATGTGTTCTCAACAGCAGCGAAGCTAGTTAAAGTTCTTGAAAGGCTTGAAAAAACCTCAACTGCGGTTCCAGACTGCTCTATCCTTCCGTTCCTGAGCAAAGCGATTCGTTGAGGAAGGCTCTTCGCTTGAAAAATGTTGTGAGTTGCAACGATAAACGTTGTCCCCAACTCTCGGTTAGCCTTGCTGATAACGTCTTCAACAATAGCAGCGTTTCTAGGGTCAAGATTAGCAGTCGGCTCGTCCAACAAAACAAGCTTTGTATGCAAAACCAAAGCCCTTGCCAAAGCCACCCTTTGCTGCTCTCCGCCGGAAAGGTGATTCGCGTATCTCTTCTCGAAGCTTCGCAGTCCAACGAGGTCTAAAAAGTCGCTGACCTGCTTTTTAATTGTGTTCTCCGGGATTTTTCTCAGCTTTAAACCGTAAGCCACGTTGTTGTAGACTGTTGTGTTGAAGACCGTTGTCTTCTGAAAAACCATTGTTGTCTGCATTCGCAGCTCTTGAATGTTCTTTTCCGTGACTTTTGTTCCGTTGAAGTACACTTGGCCGCTTGAAGGTTTCTCAATCAAAGCTAAAATTCTCAAAAGCGTCGTTTTGCCTGAACCGCTTGGTCCAAGTAAAGCGAAGATTTCACCCTCACTTATTTCGAGGTTTACGTTGTCCAAAGCCACGGCATCGTTATAGGTCTTTGAAACGTTTCTCAGCTCAGCAAGCAACCTACTTTCTTCTCCTCTGAATTAAATTGACTGCAAGGGATATTCCGAACACTATTAGGAAAAGAATAATTGCCAGTGATATGCTGAGGGAAACATTACCCTTAGCTGTTTCGTTTGCTATAGTTGTTGTGAGGACACTTGTAAATCCAGAAATGTTCCCTCCAACCATTTGAGCGACCCCTAGCTCTGCAACTGCACGGTTAAAACTCGACACTGTTGCCAATAAAATTCCGTCGAAGGCTTCTCTAAAAACGGCGAAAAAAGATTGGTCTTCTGATGCACCTAAGGTTTTAGCTAAATCTTGAATTTCTGAGCTTACAGATTCCATAGCGTTGGCGGAGAAGCTCACAACGATTGGCGTTACCAAAACGGCCTCACCGATTATGATTGCGGTTGGAGTGTAAAGCAAATGCAAGAAGCCAAGTACGCCTGTTCTGTGAATAAGCAGGTAGAGAATTAAGCCTAACCCCACAGTAGGTATGCCGATTAGTGCGTTAAAAAGCCCTTTGATGAAAAGTTTTCCCCGAAAGTTCTTGAGCCCTAGAAGCATCGCAATTGGGATTCCCCATAGGGTAGCTATGAGCACTGCGGCTCCAGAAACGTACAGTGAACGAAGGGTAATGTCAAGAACAGTTGAATCTCCAGAGACTATGAGTTGAATGGCTTTACTAAATCCTTCTATTATTTCGTCCAATTCTCTGTTTCTCCATATTATCATTTATTTTTGTGATTAAGCAGACCCTATTAACTGTAAATGTCATCTTGACCGTAGCGGTACTCAAGCGGGCACTCTGTGCCGTTAATGAAAGCATAGTCTTGAATCCAACGGGCAATCTCACTGTCCGATTCTTCTTTCAAAACCTTGACAGCACCATAGAACAGATTTTGCCCGTACTCGGTTACTCCGTAATTCTCTATCAGGGTTTGGCCATCATCTGATATGAGGTATTTGATGAAAGCTATTGAGTCTCGAAAGTTAATTGAAGAATGAAGCGTCTGATTTGCCACAGTAGACGGCTTCACAGCAATCACGCTGTAAACGTTTAGAAGCTCTTTTCCCCGAATAACAAGTGGAACCAGCTCTATCAACCCCTGCTTGAAGTAAGCGAGATACGTTCCCATGTCTGTAAGCGTGTAACCAAGGTACTCGTCTGCCATAATCAAAGTTTCACCCATTCCGCCCTGTCGGCTGACATACCAAGTTTCCTTAGATAACATAGTATAGTCGAAGCCAGCCTTCTCCCAAAGAGTTTTTTCCGCACTGTGCGTACCAGAGTTGTCGCCACGTGATACCCAGACATAACCAATGCAGATTCTTCCATAATTCGCTATTCGCTGCAACGCCTCAATTGGACCTGTTCCATTTATGCGAGCTGGATCTGACACCGGTCCGATTATCGCGAAAAAGTTGTACGCAACGATTTTTCTGCAGATGCCAACGCCGTCAGTGAGGAAAGACGCCTCTAAAGATGGTGAATGCGCAAGCACAACATCTGCGTCTCCTTTTTTTGCGTGCTGAATCGCT
Organism: uncultured Candidatus Bathyarchaeia archaeon; assembly: GCA_964584965.1. Lineage (GTDB taxonomy): Archaea > Thermoproteota > Bathyarchaeia > Bathyarchaeales > DTEX01 > JAGTRI01. The sequence goes on from CAZPBM010000031.1 coordinate 49,087, forward strand.
AAGCCTGTTCCCGCCGAGATGATGCTGATGTCCAGTGGATATTTCTTCTTGAACTCTTCTTTTATCGCTTCAAGCAACCCCGCGTCGTAAAGGCTTGTCGTCGTCGAAATAATTAGCCTTCTTGTGGCAAAATACTCAAAGTAAATCCATGATCCAGAAATGACGAGAATCGTGACTAATGTTGCCGCCATGAAGATTTTCTTTATTGTTTGCACCTATGCTCCACCCGTTATGCATAGCCATCTATTTCGGCAGTACAATTTATAAAACTTACCATCATAACAATAAGCAATGAAAAACAAAAAAATAACAACAGCCTACAAAATCTGGCTGGAAAAAGACGAAAAACCGATACTCGGTAAAGGCGGAGCTCAAATCCTAGAAGCCATAAAAACCGAAAAATCCGTTTCCAAAGCAGCTGAAAAACTCGGCATGTCATACCGTTACGTGTGGAACTACGTAAACCGAATGAACACAATCCTAGGAGAACCCGTCGTCAAAGCCCACCGTGGTGGAAAACAAGGAGGTGGAGGAGCAAACCTAACAAGCCAAGGTGAACAACTACTCAAAGAATTCAAACAAACAGAAAAACGCATAAAAAAAGCAATAACTGAAAAACAGCGCCCACAAGCCTAAAGCCAAATCAAGAGCAGATGGTCAAGAAATCTGACTGCCCTATATATAGCCCTCCCCCCTCTTTATACAGTGTACTAACAAAAAGACGCGACCATAATTAAGGAAAAACAACAACATAATAATCACATTATATGCATTTTACATCCCAAAATCCAATATACTTGTTCCACTGAAACAATTCCATAAAACTACTAAATAAGTGACAGGTATGAAAAAACTAAAAATAGGCATAATCGGATGTGGAGGAATCGCAGGGGTCCACGCTGAAAGGCTAAAAACCATACCTGAAGTGGAAATGGTGGCTTTCGCCGACATCGCTGAAGCCAACTCAAAATCCTTCGCACAAAAGTACAAGGGAACCCCGTACAGTGACTGGCAAAAAATGTTGGACAAGAAAAAACTTGACATAGTCTATATTTGTTTGCCTCCGTTTGCCCACACAAACGAGGTTGAGGTCGCGGCGGAAAAAGGTATTCACATATTCATCGAGAAACCTATAGCACTAAACATGAAACTAGCAAGAACAATGGTTTCAGCTGTCGAGAAACATGATGTTAAAAGCCAAGTTGGCTATTGCCAAAGATTCAGCCACAGCGTCGAGGAAGCAAAACGCCTAATCCAAACAGGCGAAGCAGGAGACCCAGGGCTAGCAGTCGGATGGTACTGGTGCCACTTTCTCGGAGGAGAATGGTGGAGAAACAAAGACAAGAGCGGAGGCCAAATCGTCGAGCAGTCAACCCACCTCTACGACGCACTTCGCTACCTATGCGGAGACATCGACGAGGTCTACGGACTGAAGAACATAAAATTCTGGACCGACATTCCTGATTTAACCACTGAAGACGTGAGCAGCTCAACATTCCGGTTCAAGTCAGGAGCAATTGGAACAATCTCAGCGACAACTTGGGGCGCCGCTTCACAGTGGTGGCTCCGATGGATGATCGCTGCCAAAAACTACACCTTAGTCTGCGAAAACAGTAACGCGTTAACCCTTTATTCAACAACAAAAGCCGACGAAACACAAACAACATCTGAGCAAAGAGACGTTTACTTGCTTGAAGCCAAAGACCTCGTTAAAGCAATATTAAACGATGAGGAAACAAGAACTCCAATTCAAGAAGGCGCAAAAACGCTTGAGTTCACCCTTGCAGCCAGAACATCCATGGAAACAGGAAAACCCGTAAAATTACCGTTACCATAGAAAGGAGGAAAAAACGTGAAAAAAGGAGTCAACGCTTGGATTTACCCCTCTAGCTATAGGATTGAACAAATCCTCGAGTCTTCTGCACAGATAGGATTCGAAGGAGTTGAACTGAACCTCGACGAAGAAACACTAAAAATTTCAAGGGTAGAGAGAAAAGCCATAGCGGAGAAAGCAGCGTCACTGGGACTTGAACTGCCAAGCCTATGCTCTGGACTATTCTGGAAATACAACTTGGCAAGCCCAGACCCAAAAACACGGGCAGAAGGGGCTGAAATCATCAAAAAAGGCTGCGAGTTCGCTGCTGACATTGGCGCCTCAGTACTGCTCGTTGTTCCAGCAGTCGCAGTCTCCGAAATCACGTACCAACAAACTTGGGAGCTGTCAAAACAAAGCATTGAAAAAGCCATTCCAACAGCAGAGGCTTGCGGCGTAACTTTAGGCATAGAGAACGTTTGGAACAGGTTCCTGTATAGTCCGCTGGAATTTAGGAGATTCATAGAAGAATTTAGGAACCCAATCGTAAAAGCTTACTTCGACATTGGGAACATGCACTTCCTAAGCTTCTCGGAACAATGGATAAGACACCTTAAAGACCTAATTACATGCATCCACGTTAAAGATTTTCACCGTCCCACGATGCAGTTTAAACCTCTGCTAGAAGGTGACATACCATGGCCTACCGTGGTGAAGGCGCTTCGAGAAACAGGATACAAAGGATTCCTAAACGTCGAGCTGTCACCGTATCCAGGTCACCCGTTAAAGTCAGCAATGGACAGCAAAACAGCTTTAGACCTAATTTTATCGATGAAGTAGCCTGAGTAAGCAAACAACAGATTTTTTCTCCAATTTTTCTCAACAGAAATGTAGACTTAATAGGTGCCTCGCTCAAAATATAATGAAGGGACTCACCATTGAACAGAGAAAAGACAAAAGCGAGGCATGAAAGGACGCCTTTGACCTTTCGTGAACGGTATTTTTCACTTTTCACGGGACCAGAGCCTGAAACTTTGCACGCTGACCTCTACCAAAGGCTGATTGACGACGGAACAGACGAAATTGTCAAACAACTTTTGACCTACAACCAGAGCCGAAAGAAACTGTTGAGCGAGGTTCGCGACAAAATAAAAGTTGGTAAACTCAAACACGACGAGGAAGCCGCAAACACACGGGTTGTCGCCTCTGACGCTGGATACAACGGCGTTGACTTAAGGTCAGCCTATTTACCACTTTACGCCTCTGTTGCCGTCGTCGCCGAAGGGTGGACAATACTTGATGAACCCCACTACAAGGCAGGAACCCCCGATGTTTGGTCGGACGAGTCAAGGCCACAGGACAGAGAAGCCCTTTTAGCCGCCAAAATCCAGTACCAAGTTACAGAGGAAGCAATAGAAAAATGGGAACCGCAGCTCGTCGTCTTTGACGGAACCTTATCCATGCATTTTCTGCTTTTGCCGCCAACCCATTTTTCTGAGGATTACCGTAGAGATGTTGATGAAACCATAAGATGTGCCGTTAACTTGTTGCAGACATGTTACATGAAAAAAATCCCAATCGTTGGCTTCGCGAAAAGGACGCGGATGAACCAGGTCTGCAGGTCGTTTGGCAACTCTAGGATGAGAGACACAGCGCTTATGGACCTCATTCTTAACCTTGGTGAGTACACTGAACCTGAGGCTAAGCCGACGAAAGGATACGTAATTGATAATTATCGGGAAAAAGCAGCTGAGTTCGGTGTGCCTAACTTAATTATTCAGAAAATCACGAACTTTTACTCCTCTTACATTCGAACTGGACTAACAACTCCCTATAGGCTGGAAATTCCCGAATATTGCCTCAACCGCTTGGAAGAGATTGGCACCGTGCTTTATATGACTTCAGAAGAGGAAACTGGGATACCCTTTGCCATAAACGAGGCTGACCGCCTAACAAAGATAACGACAAGCGTCTCAAACATAAGAACGCTTATGATTTACGCCAAGGTTTTGGAGCTTGTTGAAAGGGGCGAAATGGACTCAAAAGATTTAGTGATGCTTGCCCTACAACATGGAGAACCTTGGACAATTAATGGTAGAGAAGCATCTTCAGCTACGGCAGGAGGAAAATAGGATTTGGAAAGGCAGTCTGAGTCTAGGCCAGTGGGCTACGCACTTTCAGGTTGTACGCATGATTACTTGAACTTTGTCGTAATGGAAGACGCCCAAGTTAAGGTCAACCACTTCTATTTCATTGACCACCCAACAAACCCAAAAACACAAGTTTTAGTCAGAACCTTCAGCATTCAACCGTACAATCCAGAGATGATTACTGGGCGAACTGGACCTTTAGCTGGAAAGAAAGGCCGTAGAGCCGATTATGGCAAACGGCTGGAATACATTATTGCTTCTGCAGAAATTCTCGGCTACTACGATGAAAAAGGCCGTTGGAGGACGATGGAGGTCGCGCCGTCACCTTGGGACTACGTCTACGAACCTAACGAGGAGGCGCTAAAAAATTTTTTCATCCCAAAAAAAGTTGAAGCCGACGCACTTATGCTTGAAATAGGCAAAGCCAGAGGCACTAACATTCCCGTTTACATAAATTTGAACTCAGTTGCGAAGGGCCACATGTTTGTTGCAGGAATGACGAGGTCTGGAAAGTCGAGTTTCATCATAAACTTGGTTGCCAAAGCTTCTCGCCTTAAGCCTAAACCGCACTTCGTCATTTTTGATATGCGTGGCGAATACAACGGTCTGAGACGTTATGGTGCGAAAATGTTGCCGTACACGAACTTTACGCCAGAAATCTCAGACCCAAAAATAATCATTGACAAGCTGGAGTTAAAAGGCAAAGAAGCCACAGTTCTCTTAGACGCTGTAAGGGCAACGTTGGCCGAAGGGTCAAAGATGACTCGCCAGGGTCTACTTGAAAAGACAGAGGAAGTTCTCAGCCGTAAAGTGGTTTATAAAACCGAAAGCAGCCAAAGAAAAGCCTACGAAACAATCAAGTGGGCGCTCGAAACTAAAGGCAAATTTATTGACAGAGAAACTAAGCCTCTTAACGTCATTGACGAGGTTAAAGCCAACTTTACCTTAATCGTCGACTTCTCTGTTGACACAGATATTGAATCTCAACAAAGAACAGCTAAACACATCCTCGACAACGTTCGGGAATACGCGATGCAGAGAAAAGACTATGGAGACTTTGCATGCATCATAGCGATTGAGGAAGCTCAGTATTTTGCCCCTGAAAGAGGAGTTGAAATGCGAGAGTCAAGCGTCCAAAACCAAGTTAAAGCGTCGATGATTGAAACTGCGAGCCAAGCAGGAGGATACAATGTAGGCTTGATACTTATGACGCAAAGGCCTGCCTATGTCTTGAAAAGTACAATTTCTCAATGTAACTCTGTTGCATGTTTTAGGCTAAAAAGCGGAAATGACCAAGACGCCATCCTGCAATACACCGAATACGGGTCGGAAAGGCTTAAAGACTATTTACCTGGTCTAGCTGACCACGAGGCGATGCTCTGGGGAATTGCTGTGCCGACACCTTTCCCAATTATTGCAGAGATAGAGGTTGAAGAGTACCCGCAGAAGGCGGTTGCATTCGCAAAAAGCGCATGGGAAAAGATGGAGCAAAGATCCGAATCCAAAAACAACCAGTTCTCAGGGTTGCCTCTTCACCTAAGAGAACCGTAAAAGTGCTGACACACGGATGAGAGATTTATGAGGGTCCTCGTTGGCACCGACTTTCATGGAAAGCAATCCGTGTTTGAGGCCTTCGTGGAAAAGGCTGAAGAAAACAGAGCTGACGTAATTGTCGTTTGTGGCGACATAACCCACTTTGGCAGCCTCCAAGAAGCACGGCGTCTTTTGTCGCTGTTAACAGACACTCGGATGCCCGTCGTTTTTGTGCCTGGAAACTGTGACCCACCTTCACTTGTGGGTGTGGACATTGAAGGAGCTACGTGTATCCATGGAAGAAATGTCACGTACGACGATGCGACTTTTATAGGAGTTGGAGCTAGCCCACCGACACCTTTCAGTACGCCTTTTGAAATGACAGAAGACAAGATAATGGAAGCCTTGAACCGGGCGTCCAGCAGTCTTCCCTTAAGCCGGTGGGTGGTTCTTGTTTCACATGCTCCTCCATGTGGCACGCTTGACAAAACATCCTTTGGTCATCATGTGGGCAGTTTAAGCGTCAGGAAATACATTGAAGAAAATCAGCCGTCAATAGTTTTTTGTGGTCACATTCACGAAGCTAGGGGCAAAGAAAAAATTGGTAAAACATTAGTTGTCAACCCAGGTCCAGCTAGGCATGGCGACTACGTAGTGGCGTTTCTTGATAAAACGTTAAGGCTTGAACCTGACACGTTTTAGCAGTCAATCTTTCTTAAGATAAGAAACGCATAACTGCGACTAGTCCTATGAGGCGCCGCTTTCGATTTTTCGAATTCGGCTTTTAATCCATTCAGTAACCTTTTCTTGGTTCATGCTTTCAGCTTCTTCTTGTTCTCTGAGTTTTTCTTCCACGGTTCTCAACAGTTTTTCTGTTTCAACAGGCTTAATTAGGTACGCGTCTGCTCCAAGATTCAGAGAGTCAACGGCGTTCTCCAAGCTAGCATAGCCAGTGATCATGATTTTCATCATCTTAGGGATGTCTTTGTGAATCCTTGACAGAAGATGGGTACCTTCCATGTCGGGAAGTTTAATGTCCAGTAAAGCCAGATTATAATACTTAGCACGCGTTTTTTGTATGGCTTCCTGTCCAGTTCTGGCAGTGTCAACGTTGTATCCCTTTAGCTCAAGAATGTCTTTTATGACATCAAGGATTGCCTCGTCATCGTCAACAATCAATATGTTCTTTTTCTTTTCCAAATTTTTTCACCTCTTTAACGGGATTTTGATTGAGAACGTTGACCCTTTACCTACTTCTGATTTAACCATAATCTCACCGTTTTGAAGATTTATAAGTTTTTTACATGTTGCCAACCCGAATCCTTGCCCCTTGGCCTTTGTGGTAAACAAAGGTTGAAAGATTTTGGGCAAATTTTCTTCTGGGATGCCCACTCCTGTATCTGTAACGCTTATTATCGCTTCTTCTCCATTATTATATGCTTCTATTCTAATTTTACCCGTTTCAGGAATTGCTTGAACAGCATTAAGAATCAAATTAGTTAGCACCCTCCTCATTAATGTAGGGTCAACCATTAATCTGGGAAGAGATTTTGAAACCGTTACTGAGACTTTGATTGTTTCTGGAATCGTTATTGATGCAAGAGCGTCTTTTATAACATCACCAATGTCAGTTTCTATGAAGTTAACTTTTGTCAGCCCAGCATAATCTTGTAAGTCCAAAATTATCTTGTTCATGTATTTTATTTCGTCGTCAACTCTTCTGAATAGTTTTTCAGCATCCTTTTTCTCCATAGATTCAATTGGGAAGGAATCAATTTTTTCTCTTAACAGGTAAAGCGTTCCAATAATAGCTTGTAACGGATTGCGGAGATCATGTCCCACCATGGCTGCTGTTTCGCCAATTGCAGCCAACCGTTCAGCCTTTCTGAGCTCCGTTGTTTTTTGTTCCACGATTTCTTCCAAGTGCTTGGAATACTTTTCAAGCTCATCTTGCATCTGCTTAGTTTCTGTGATGTCTCTCGATATTCCAACTATTCCAACGGTGCGGCCTGTTGAATCTTTTATTGGAACCTTTGTCGCGGTAACCCATAGGAATTTTCCGTCTGCTCTTCTAATTCTCTCAACTTTATTTACAATAGGTTTTCCTGTCCGAATGATGTTCTGTTCATCAATATAGGCATCTTTTGCATGTTCAAGCGTGAAATAGTCGAAGTCTGTTTTTCCCACAGCCTCCCCAGGACTTTCTACACCAAGCATCCGAGCTTGAGCCAAATTTATTCTTGTAAACCGAGAATTCGTGTCTTTAAAATAAATAGTGTCAGGAATGTTGTCCATAAGGGCCTGCAACAGGTCACGTTCAATGATTAGGTTTTTTTCCATTTTTTTCTTTTCTGTGACATCTCGAAAGATCCCTTGAAGTATTTTTCTACCCCCGATTTCCAGCAAGTTCGCCTTGATTTCAACGTCTCTAACTTCCCCATCTTTTGTGATAACCTTTGTTTCTAGAATTTGTCCCTCACCCTCTTTTAGATGGCGAAGAAACGTCTTGCTAAACTCGCCAACTACTTCCTCTGGAGGATGCAGAATCCGTTGATGTTGACCAACAATCTCTGACTTTCTTCTTCCGACCAACTTGCATGCTGCGTGATTGCAGTCAACTATTATGCCAGTCTCAGCATCAGCAAGGACGATAGCGTCCAACGCTTTCTCAAATGAAGCCCCATATTTTTCCTCAGAACCCCTCAGTTTATCAATGGTTTTCTTGCATTTTGACTGTTGTTTCGCGACTTCCATCGCAGCTGAGATTTGTTGAGCAAAATTTTTAGCTACTGCGACAAACTGATCTGTCGGATCAATTGCATCAATAATGAGGATACCAAGAACCCTTTTGTGGCGATATAATGGTGATAAAATAACCTTTCTTTCCTGAAAGTTAAAGGTCCTAATTATTTCATTGCCTGTCGGCAAAGGTGAAATTTCTCGCAGCAAATCAGTAAAATCGGCTTCTAGCGTTTTTTCTTCGTGTACTACTTGACTGCAAAGACTTGATTTGGTTACGTCAATCCGCAGCTTCTCCAGACTTTTATTAAATAAACGTTCAAAAATTTTGTTTTTCCTGTAAAATTTTGAGGCTGCTGCGATTCTGAGCTTTAAACCTTTGTTAGCTAACATAAAGATGCAAACATTATATGATTTGGTCTTTGAGAACTCCTTTTCAAGGATTCCGTATATTCTATTCACATCCGATATGCCGTAGACCTTTGTAGATACGTTTCCAAGGAAAACTAGGGCGTTAAGCAATTCGTTGAACGCATTTGCATCTACTTTTTCATTATTCATGATTGTCCCTGTTCCTCAAGCAGTCTTTTCAGTTCAAGTCTTGTTTTCAACTCGTTTATGTAATCCGAAAAAGTGTAATTTCTCTTTTCTTTGAATTCTAATCCGAATCTTAAAAATAATTGTTCAATAATTAATTTTTCGATTGGCGCGCAGCCTGACCCAAGAATGTTTTTTAAGGCATCACTAAATGTTTTTGCGTCTTCCCCGAACGTTATGTACGTTTCATTCTTTTTTAGAACCTTAAAAATAACAAATTCCGTTATAAATCCCGCCGCAGTCTCTCCAAGAACTTTTTCTAAAACATCCTTTATGACCTCCATTAGGATTTCATCAAAACGAGTAAGGAACCTTAACGCAATTTTCTCAACCTTCTCAGACGAGGGTCCGTTTTCCAATTGAATTCCAGCAATAATAAGCAAAATAAACCTATGATATATTAAAATAGTAAAAGGCAAAATATATGTTTTTATTATTCATCTTCAATTGATCACAACTAGCCAAACTAAGTTTTGGCAAAGCCAACCGAACTGCTTCCGTAATCCATATATGTCAGTCTTATTTTCAGTAACCAAAACATTGCTGATTAAAGTAGCGAAGTTGAAAACAAGCGCAAACCACAAATTCGGGAAAAAATGCAATAATGAAAACAACTTACATGAGGAAAAAAGATGCCATTTAAGAAAGAAGATTTCATCCTAATCAATTATACCGCGCGGCTATCAGAGACAGGAGAAGCCTTCGACACCACATCTGAAGACATAGCGAAAAAAGAAAACATCTACAAAGACGGCGTTCTCTACGAGCCAAACCTAGTTGTAATAGGCGAAGGGTGGGTTCTAAAAGCCCTAGACGATGCCTTACTGAATCTTGAGCTTAACAAAACAGAAAAAATCGAGATTCCATCAGAGAAAGCCTTCGGAGAAAGAGACCCTAAAAAAATCAAGCTGTATCCACTAAGGAAATTAACCTCTCAAGGAATTACGCCTCAAGTTGGAATGCGGATCGAAGTTGACAACCGCTTAGCCACAGTTAGAACAATCGGCTCAGGCAGAGTTCTCCTAGACTTCAATCCGCCCCTCGCTGGAAAAACCTTGATTTACGAGGTTACAGTTCAGAAGAAACTTGAAACAGCAGAAGAAAAGATAAGTGCATTAATCCACAGAAGAATTCCACACATTGACATAGAAAAGTTCTCATTTGAAGTAGCGAACGACACTCTCACTATAAAAGTTCCTGAAGAAGCCTTCTACCTTGAGGGGTTACAGATTGCAAAAAGAGGCATAGCCCTCGATGTTCAAAAGTTTTTCCCAGAAATAAAAACCGTCTCATTCACTGAAACGTTCAAGAAGCCGGAGCAAGCTGAAGAAAAACCTTCTTCCGAGAAACCCCAAGTGGACACTGAAAAGTCTCAGTAACCTCAACCACTTCGCATCTGTCTCCATCTCTTAGGCCAAGCGGAAAACACAACTCGTATCTTTCGCACTCTTCGTTTCCACATTGTGGCATTTGAAAGACGATGATTGCACCTGCAATTGCCTGTTTGCTCGGCAGCGAAGATGGTACCTTAGCATTCACAACCTCAACAACCCTCATCTCTGTTTCGTATTGCTTGCAAAATAAGACTTTATCACGTACGCCTACGATCTCATAGACACGTCCTGGCTCTATGTTGTGAACGCAAACCTTCGAGTACTCGCATTCTGAACATTTCGAGCCGGGACCCTTATGAATGAAGACTGTGCCAATCTTAGCTTGACCTGAACCGATTAAGGTTACGATTCTCTTGCTATCCAAATTGTTCTCCACAAAGAGATTATATTAAAGAACACGATAAACTTTTACTCAATTACACCCGTAGTTTTAGCCAATTCGTAAGCAGTTTTTCGGGTTAAATGCCTCTCGTTCAGGATAGTGTACCGTTCTGGTAGAATTGTGGAAGCTTTCAACAACGCTTCGATAACATGATCTGAGGGAACACCGATTTCTCGGGCAGTAACTGGCGCCCCAATCTTTTTCAACGTGTCTCTAATCATTTCCCATTCAATTTCGTGAAGCTTAGCCATCATAATTGCTCCTAAACCGCACTGTTCACCGTGCAACGCACTGTTCGGATACAAAAAGTCTAAGGCATGGCTGAAAAGATGTTCCGAGCCGCTGCAAGGTTTACTTGTTCCTCCTATGCACATGGCTACTCCACAGCTTACAAGGGCCTCAAGCAGAACCCTTAACCCTTCTTCAGATCCTGGCTTGATAAGGTCAACGTTTTCAACTATGTGCTGCGCACTCATCAAAGCTAGGCTCGCTGCGTACTGCGCATAATATTCATTCATTCTTTCATGGGCCAATTTCCAGTCTCGGGTTGAAACAAACTTCGAAATTACGTCTCCACACCCACTAGCGATAAAACGGTAAGGGACATTAATTATGACTGACGTGTCAGCGACAACCGCTATTGGAGACTGCGCCAAGATTGAGGAAGGCTTTTTAAGCCCTTTGATCGAGGCGAACGGGCTTGCCATTCCGTCGTGCGAGGCTGATGTTGGGACACTTATGAAAAGGACTCCTTTATGTGCGGAACTTAGCTTTGCAATATCTATTTTTGTTCCGCCTCCCACTCCAAAAACAACTTGGGGCTTCAAGGATTCAATAGCTTTTTCAGCTTGCCAAACGTCATCCAATGTGGGAACATCTGATAAAACTACATGGCAATCAACCTTTAATCCTTCATCCTGAAGTATATTATTGACCCTTTGTGCTGCAATTTGCTTCGTAACTCTGCCCGTGATAATCAAAGCTTTTTGGTCAAATCCCAAGTTTTTGCAGACGTCACCAATTAGCTGAAGACTTCCGTTGCCAACGATTACCTCTCTTGGAAGCTGCATGCGATGAAGGTTTAGACTCAATAAATGTCCTTCCATTCAAGCATTAAGAGATACAACCTATCTAATTTAAGCCTTCTTAATTTAAAGACATAATAAACTCATGAGACGAATCAAAAATCCGAACGATTTAAATTCAACCATAACATTATTATGATAACTTCAAGCATCTGCTCCTCTCTTATCAGATTTACCAACGAGAAGCTTGCGTTAACATGTTTTCGGAGAAACTGAGAATGCGTATATTGAATGACGGAATGGCATTAAAGGGAACAACAACTGTTGGAGCTATAAGCACAGATGGTGTTGTGCTTGCTTCAGACACGAGGGTGACAGCAGGCTCCCTTGTTGTACACAAAAAAGGAAAAAAAGTCTACAAGATAGACAGCCACTTAGCGATGACAGTTTCAGGCCTAGTCGCAGATGCGCAACGGACAGTTGAAATCCTCAAAGCAAACGCAAGAATGTATAATCTGCAAAGAAGGTCTCCCATCCCAGTGGGTGCAGCAGCGCGTCTCGTGGCAAACATGTTTTTCTCAAACCGTCTATATCCGTTTTTAGCACAGATAATCATAGGCGGAGTTGACAATTCAGGCTCGCACTTGTTCATGATAGATCCGTTCGGCAGTGTAACTGAGGAAAAGTATGTTGCAACAGGATCTGGTTCACCAGTGGCTTACGGCGTCCTAGAAGAAAGGTTCCGGGAAGGTTTACCTCTACAAGAGATTTTGGAGATCGTTGTTAAGTCAATTAATTCAGCAACGAAACGGGATGTTGCCAGTGGAGACAGCTTTGATGTCTCTATAATCGACGTGAACGGTTATCGGGAATTAAGTGAAGAAGAAAAAAGAATGATTTTGAAACAGAATTAAGGGCACAGTAGAAAGGAGATAGAAGAAAGTGGCCTCAACAGAAAAAGACAAGGACATGATACGAAGAACCATTTTTGAGCATCTACCAAAAGAAGCAGAACTTACACGTATTGAATTTGAGGGTCCCTCTTTAGCCATTTACACTAAAAAACCCGAAATACGAGTAACCCAAAGTAAGGCTATCACGGAAATTGTCAACCTCATCAAAAAAAGAATAGTCATCAGATCCGATCCCTCTGTGAGGATGGCTGAACCTGAAGCCCAAAAAACCATTACAGAAATAGTTACACAAGAAGCTGAAATCACAAACGTTCTGTTTGACCCAACTGTCGGCGAAGTTATCATTGAAGCCAAGAAGCCTGGCCTCGTAATTGGAAAAGACGGTTCAACACTCAACGAAATCGTGGTTAAAACACGTTGGATCCCCAGAGTTCTGAGAAGTCCGCCAAAACCGTCAAAAATCATCGCTCATGTAAGGCACTCGCTCTATTCAGGAAGCAAAGAACGAGAGAGGATACTTCGAAACGTCGGTGAAAGAATCTATAGACCATTGTTATACGAGGTTGGAGACGTCAGAATCACGATGCTGGGCGCAGCCAGAGAAGTTGGCCGTTCCGCCGTTCTTGTGGAGACAAGAGAAAGTCAAGTTCTAATTGACTGCGGCATAAACCCTGGTTCTACAAAGCCCTTCGAGGTTTTTCCAAGGTTTGATGTTGCACAGTTCGACCCTTCAACCCTAGACGCTGTCGTTATAAGCCACGCTCACTTGGACCACTGCGGGTTCCTACCTTTCCTTTTCAAATACGGATTTGATGGACCCGTGTATTGTTCTGTGCCGAATTTGAGTCTCATGACGCTTCTTCAGCTTGACTATCTTGACGTCATGTCAAAACAAGGTTTACCGTTGTTTTATGATCAAAAAGACGTAAGGGAAAGCGTACTACACACCGTGCCCTTAAGGTTCGGCGTAGTTACAGACATCGCTCCAGACATCAGGTTGACCTTGCATAATGCTGGACACATTCTCGGTTCTTCTGTAGTTCACCTTCACGTAGGTGAAGGCTACCACAATATAGTTTACACAGGCGACTTCAAGTACGGCAAAACAATGTTGCTGGAAGCCGCTGCTAGAGATTTTCCGAGGGTTGAAACAATCATCACAGAAGCGACGTACAGTGGACCGACTGACATCATGCCAGCGAGGGAAGAGGCTGAGCAAAGGCTTACGCAAATAATCAACGAAACCCTCACCCGGGGCGGAAAGGTTCTGATTCCCGTTCCTGCTGTCGGTAGGGCTCAGGAGATCATGCTTGTTTTAGACGAGTACATGAAAAGAGGGATGATGAAGGAAGCGCCGGTCTTCATAGAGGGGATGATTTCTGAGGCGACAGCCATTCACACCGCGCATCCTGAGTATTTGTCTAGAGAGGTTAGAAATAGCATACTTAACGAAGGTGTAAACCCGTTTGAGTCCGACTACTTCACAGTTGTTGAACACCCAAGCGCCAGACAGGACATAATCAATGGTGAACCCAGCATCATTGTTGCAACAGCTGGAATGCTTGAAGGCGGACCTATAATCGACTATTTCCAGCAGTTGGCTGAGGACGGTCGGAACACGATAATCTTTGTCAGCTACCAAATTGAAGGAACACTCGGCAGACGAGTACAGAAAAAGGTGCCTGAAGTCTCAGTTTTTAACTCCGAGGGAAAAATTAAGGTTATTAAATGCAATCTCGAAGTTCAAACAGTTGACGGGTTTTCCGGGCACTCTGACAGAAGACAAATAATCGGGTACATCCGTAAACTGGCGTCAAAACCTGAGAATGTCATCGTATGCCACGGAGAAAGATCCAAATGCCTTGGGCTGGCTGATTACCTGCGCACGAGATACAAAATTAACGCTATAGCGCCAGATGTCCTAGAAACTATTCGGCTTCACTAAATTCCTTTTCCCGTCTAAGCCTGTTAGCTTTTGTCTCTCCATACTTTTATATTGGAGGGAGTTACGATAATGCGGTCTTCCCCCAAGCTGGCAATGTCGCCGTCTATTTTTTGGGCCACTTTCTTCAATTTTTTAACCGCACGTCTAACATCATCAAGATCCACATCAAAAAGGGGCGTTAACCGAATTATGACAATGTTACCAGATTCAAGTTCAGCAACAATATTTTCCAGTTCCTCCAGCGAGTTTAAAACTGTGGATTTTATGTAAACCTGCTTGGCCTGTAACGTCGTTTGAACCGGAACATGTTCTGGCATTGGTTCAGCTGCAGTTTCAGGCGTTGTTTCCTCTTTGGGCCGTTCTTCTTCTTTTTTAACTCTGCCTACTATTTTTTCTATGACTTTGCCCAAATTCGCACTGGCCAAAATCCACCCCTCAAGACTCTTATTAACGTATAAGGGTTAGATAGCACAGAAGCGTCTTAACTCTTTCGTCTATCTTCAATTTCTTTAATAACTGTCCAGATTTCGTCCCCTACGCAATGAAGGTTTTCAAACAACTTGCCCTTTTTGATTGTTAACGCTGTCTTGGAGTCAAAGATGGACTTTGCAATAGCTATTGGCTTCTTGTTTTTGACATCCACAACTGCAACTACACTTTTCGGTTTGAATTCTCCCTGAATGTCAACGACGCCAGGCCCCATCACGTCTGCCCCGTTGCAGATATATGGCACTGCACCCATGTCCACAACAACCTTTGGCAGGCGTGAAATGCATTGGTCAAAAGATAACGTGGGAAACACGTCGTTTTCGAACTCAACAAAAATGGGATGTCCATTAACAACATAAATCTTGCCTTTTAAGGTTTCCAACATCTCGACTTGCGGTTTTAAGCCAAAGATGGATTCGATGTTTAGCCCAAGATTTGATAAAACCTTTTCTAAGAACTGTTTTCGGTCGTCCTTTCTTAATGGAACCCTACGTGTTGATGCAGACATAATCTTAGAATTTTGACAGCAACACATATAAATCTGCAAGCCTTCATACACAAACGAAATAACAGAAAGCTTCAAGGAACGTTGATAGCGATGGCGGAAAAAATGCAGATGACAGATAAAATTCTTGAGGAGAACCTCGGCAAAACCGTTTTAATTATGCTTAGGGGAGGTAAAAGAATAAGGGGGCTACTTCGAGGATTCGATCAGCACCTTAACCTTGTTTTAGAAAAAGCAGAAGACGTAACAGACAAGGACAAAACCGACGAGCTAGGTCTAATAATAGTCAGAGGAGACAACGTCGTCATGATATCTCCGCCGCCAAGGTGAAATGGCTATGGGTAAAGGCACTCCTTCTTTTGGAAAACGAATGGGCAAAACCGTTCACATTCGCTGCAGGCGCTGCGGTAGAAGATCATACCACATTAGGCAAAAAAGATGCTCAGCCTGTGGCTTCGGCGAGTCACCAAGGTTACGTAGTTACTCGTGGCAGACTAAAAGACTGAACCGAGAAAGACGAGCTTAACTTTTTTGCTGGTGAAAGAAAAGCGTTTAAATAATACTGTTTGGAAAGTTACCAAAATCGACGTGAACTGGGCATGGTAAGAAAAGCGAGGATAAAACTGACAAGCACAGACTACAAGAAACTTGAAAGTGTATGCGAAGAACTTAAAACCATAGCCCAGAAAAGCGGTGTGAAAGCTAACGGACCTATTTCGTTACCGACAAAGAAGCTCCATGTACCAGTTATGAAAAGTCCATGCGGCGAAGGAACTAAGACATGGGACAAATGGGAACTGCGCATCCATAAACGCTTAATGGACATCGACGCAGAGGAAAGAGTCATGCGTCGAGTAATGAGAATGCGGGTTCCAGAAGAAGTCTTCATAAGTATCGAACTAATCTAACACCATTTTTAGAGGTTTGATTGCCAAAAAACATAAACCTCTACAGCATTTTAGGTTTAAGCCTAAATTTGAATTAACAAAGTAAAAACCATTAAGACAACAGCGACTGTAAAGCTTGTTGCCCAAGCAGCTTTATTCCACCAAAAAACTTTTGCTCCATCAAAAATTCCGAAAGGAACAAGGTTGAGAACAGCTATCCAGATAGCAAGGGCGGCACTGTTCAAAAATAAGGCATTTGAGCCTCCTCGAAAAAGAAACGCAAAAAATAAGAATACTCCAGAAAGCCCGATGCTTGTTAAAGGTCCTGCAAGCGCTGACACGCCGATGACTTTTTTGTCTGCTGCACCTGCGATAATCACGGCACCTGGAGAAATAATTTTGATCAGAGGCACAGCTATCGTCATCACAGTGAACGCTGCTCCAAGAGGATTGATGCGGAACTCAGCCCAAAGCCCGTATTGCTTGGCAACAGCTTTGTGTGCAAGTTCATGAGATAGAAAGATAAACGTGAAAATCGCAGCGGAAATAAAAGTGCCAATTGGATCTGAGAAGATTTCGAAAACCCATTCTAATCCAACGCTGTCCCATGCCAGTCCCACCGCCATGACAATTAGCGCTCCTAACGTTAGGTGAGCCAACTCTGTACTGCTGATCCAGTCCTCTTTTTTTATCCTAAAAGGATATTGAAACGTTGGTTGTCTCACACTTTCAGATGGATGTCCTTCAAGCGGTCTTTTGAATTTTTCTTTTTCACTTGGCTTGAGAAGTGTCGCTTTCCAAAGTTCTGGGCAGTTGTGGTTTTCTGGTAGTCTATGTTCTTCACAGTGGTACATGCCGCAGAATGAGCATCTGAAAGGAAGGTCAACATTTTTGCCGCAGTATTGGCACTTCAATGTCGGTTCATCTCTCTTGCCCTAATGTTACGCGTAAAAAGGTTTAGTATAGTGACTTAAACTTGTTTCGTTGAGAAGGCTTAAAAGACGAAGGGGGTTCTAAATTTTAACAACGCGAAGGCTGGAATTGAAATGAATGGTAAGACAGCAAATAAAAATAAAATTAAATGCGCAGTGATAGGGTATGGTCCTGCTTTCAATATGGGTAAAGCCCACTGTAACCAGATAAAGGCAACGGAAGGGCTTGAGCTTGTTGCCGTCTGCGATGCTGATCCAAAAAGAACTGAGGCTGCGAGGAAGGATTTCCCAGAAATAAAAACCTACGAAGACTTGGGTAAGATGCTTGGTGACGCTGAGTTCGACCTTGTGACCGTTGTTACGCCGCATAATACTCATGCTGAATTAGCTCTGCAATGTTTGAAGGCTGGAAAACACGTTATTGTTGAGAAACCAATGTGCATAACAACCTCTGAAGCCACTGCGATGATTGACGAGGCTAAAAAAAGGAAGCTAATGCTTACGGTTTTTCACAACCGAAGGCTTGACGGCGACTTTCTTGCGTTAAAGGAAACGATTATTCAAGGTCTGGTAGGACAAGTTTTCCACTTGGAATCTTTTATGGGAGGTTATGGGCATCCTGGAACATGGTGGCGTTCAAACAAGAAGATTTCGGGAGGAGCCTTCTACGATTGGGGGGCGCACCTGTTAGATTGGATTCTCAACATTATTCCAAGCAGAGTCACTGGAGTCACAGGTTGCTTCCATAAACTTGTGTGGATAGACGTTACAAACGAAGATCAAGTGGAAGCCTTAATTCGCTTTGAAAACGGAGCTGTCGCAGATGTCCAGCTTTCCAGCATAGCCAGCATAGGAAAACCTCGTTGGAGGATCTTAGGCACTAAGGGTGGAATCACTTCGGTGCAGGAACAGCAATACTTCCGCATGGTGACTTACAGCAACAATAAACCTGTTGAAACGCAGATCCAATTTAGAAAAGGCGAACACTCAGCATATTATAAAAACATTGCTGACCACCTGTTACACGGAGCAGAATTGCTGGTTAAGCCAGAAGAAGCAAGACGGGTCATCGCCATCATGGAAGCAGCTGAGGAATCGTCAAAAACCTGCAAAACCGTTAAACCTGCATACTCGTGAGAATAAACCTGAATTGTGGTGATATGAATAAATAAAAAAGTGGAGGTTTCGCAGCATGAAGCATAATTATGGAAAAAGAGTTCCCGTTATTCTGGACACTGACATTGGAGGCGACATAGATGACACTTGGGCGTTGGCGATGCTGTTGAAGTCTCCTGAGCTCGACGTTAAACTTGTTGTTTCCGACACGGCTAACACGACTTACAGAGCTAAGATCATTGCGAAGATGCTGGAAGCCGCTGGAAGAATAGATGTTCCCGTTGGAGTTGGAATTCACCTAAGCGACGATGTTGGCCCTCAACAAGAATGGGTCGAAGACTACCAACTGTCATCCTACAAGGGTATGGTCTACAAAGACGGCGTGAAAGCTATGATAGAAACAATAATGAATTCACCCATTCCTGTGACGTTAGTATGCATTGGACCTGTTCCAAACATCGCAGCAGCTCTTGAAAGAGAACCGAGAATAGCTCGAAAAGCAAGGTTTGTCGGAATGCATGGGTGCCTCCGTAAAAGCCCATGGGGGTACAATGGCAAAGTAGGAGGCTTAGTAGCCGAATACAATGTTCGCGCAGACGCGAAGGCTTTACAAAAAGTTTTTGAGGCTTCTTGGCCGATAACGATTACTCCGCTTGACACCTGCGGATTCGTTAGGCTTAAGGGCGAAAAATACCGCGCCGTTAGGGAATGCAGGGATCCGCTTGTTCAAGCTTTAATGGAGAATTACAGAATTTGGCTGAAAAACCGTGAAGACACGCAGCAATTTGAGACTCAAAGCTCAATACTTTTCGATACAGTTGCTGTTTACTTGGCGTTTTCTGAAGAGCTGCTTGAGATGAGGGAACTAGGCATCCGCATAACCGACGATGGCTACACCTTGATAGATGATAAAGCTAGACGTGTCAACTGCGCAGTTGAATGGAGAAACCTTTCAGCGTACGAGGACTTTCTAGTGGAAAGGTTAACGGGCAAAAAACCTGGATAGACGCAACTGTCATTATTTGATGCGTTTAAGGTCTGGGTATTTGCCGCGGATTTTTTCGTCCGCAATCTTTGCAATCAAAGAGTTCGAGATCAACACGCACTTTACGTTTGAAAGCTCAGCAAGGTCAGCTGACTTCTGATCCTGCGTAACAAGTAAAAGATTGTTTTTTCTAGCGTATTCCACCACGTCCCTGTCCTTGGCTCCCTGAAGCCCCACGTCTTGAACTGTTACAACCTCCCATCCTAAGGTTTCAAAGTACTCCTTAAGCCCAGCGTACATCTCGTCCAGCAAAAGCTTCAACTGAAAAGCCTCCGCAAATAAATATGCTTGACAACTACCACAACGAAAAAATATTTTAACCTTTCCTACAGCAAAAAGGTTCAAATAAACCATAAACCCGAATATCTACAACCAAACACTGAACGCCCAAAAAGCCGGGGTGGCTGAGTGGATATAGCGCAGGCCTTGAGAGCCTGTGGCCCCCGCGGGCCGCATGGGTTCGAATCCCATCCCCGGCGCCAACCTTTTCTTTAAATATCTCAAGTACAAGTTCATTAATTACATAGGTGATTTGTAGCTGAATGTCGTAGAAAGAAATCAGTGCCATTTCTTAGCTGTTTATAGAAATTGATGTTCGCCGCCGTGACTTTGGCTATTTCATCCATTCGCGCATTTTCTGGACGTACTGTGGAAAGACGGTTTCGGGATCTGCGAGTTCAGGTATCCACCTTTTTTCCCATTCCAGCGTCGCGTAGCCCTTGTATCCGCCTTGAACGAGCAGTTCAAGCATACGCTTTATTGGCACTGTGCCTTCACCAAGCAGAGTGTAGCGGGGCTTCCCGTTTTGGTCGAGAACTGAGTCTTTAACGTGCGTGGCTACAGTGTATTGTCCAATGTTTGAATACGTGACTTCTGGCTGTTCGCCGTTGGCTCGGTATGGGTGGTGAAGGTCCCACAAGACCCGCACACGCGGATGATTGGTCAGCGAAATTACTTGTGCGAGAACCTCTGAGTTTGTCCAAGCGTCATGGGTTTCCAATGCCAACGTAACGTCGTATTCTTCAGCTGTGTCTCCGATTTTGCGGAGGTTTTCGACAAGAATTGGCATTATGGTCTTCACGGTGTAGCCCTCGGGAATTTGTCCACCATAAATCCTCAGCACGTGAGCGTCCAGTTTATGTACCACTTCCAAGTTTCTTTTTGCCTCTTCGAACTGTTTTTCTTTTTTCGCTTCATCGACGACTGCGAAGCTTGCGGAAACAGAAACCGCTGAGACTGCTACACCGTGGTCTCTGAACAGCTTCTTGGTCTTTTTTATGTCTGTTGTGAATTCAGTTCTGCGGCTGATGTCTATGTCTTCGAGTAAGCCTCGGAAGTCAACCGCGTCATACCCCATAGCAGCGGCGTTTTCCACTATCTGCTTAAGCGTCCATCTTGGGCACCCAAGCGTCGTGAAAGACAGTTTAATAATTACATTCCTCCAAAGACTCCTTATGTGATAAATTATCTGCACACACTTATGTGACTGTCGGTTAAGAAAGAATTAAGTTTCAAGGCTTCCTTAACTTAAGTCTTCTTAAGGATATTCTGGCGGTTACGATTTTTTCTGTTGTAAAAATTCTTGCTGCTATGTAAAGCGTAACGATGGTAAATGCGGAGACGTAGGCTATGCTAACCAGCATCGTAAAATAGTCACCCAAAAACGCCGCTTTAGAAGCTATGATCGAGTGGGTGTACGGAATAGCGTACAACACGATCTGAACAGGATACGGAAGCATTTGGATGTCCGCAAACATTAGAATCAGCGATGGAAAAATGAAGATGAAGTTTATGGGCGTGACAAGAGACTGGGCGCTCCTCACGTTTTCTGAAAATGCTGCGACGATTATGGCGAGAGCTAAGGCTGAAACAATTGTGACAAAAATCATCACGCCTAAGAGACAATAGGATAATGGGGTTATGGATAGTCCTAAATCTTCTAGGCTAACGTTTTGGGTTGGAACCATCGCGTTAATTGAGCCAATATAGTAGTCAACGCCAATCATTGAGGCTATTGCACCTGCAGCTGCAACGACAACTGAGCCAGCTAGTTTTCCAGTCAGTATACCAAGCCTGCTGATTGGTACTGTCAACAAAGTTTCAAGAGTTTTTTCCTCCTTTTCAATAGAAATTGAGGTTGCAGCTATCTGCGTTGCTGAAATAAGCAGCAGCATTATAACCATGGGAAACCCAAGGGACTGGGACATGAAGAGGCTTCTAAGGACATCTGATGAAACATTGACTATTTTTCCTTTAACAACCGCAACGTTGCTGACTGAAATTGGGTCGAGAACGGTTAACGGGTCTCTGTCTGGAAAGGCCTGTCTGATTGCTTGGGTGACAAGAGCATTTTTGTACAGATTGATTGGCACCTCAACTGCAGACGATCTGATTCCTTCAGCAAGGCTTAGGCTTTCAAAAACTGAATAGATCTCTATTTTTCCTTTCAGGCCAAGGGTGAGGTTTTGGCTGAAGCCTTGAGGGATGACGACTAAAGTTGTTATGTTGCTTTGTGAAAGGGCGACTAAAGCCTCCTCAACCGTAGAAGAGCTTGTTTCAATTATGGTAACGTTCATGTTTTGAAGCATAAGCAAAAGGCTTTCAGCCAACGGTCCCTTGTCAAGGTTCATAAGCATAACTGAGACTTGCCGCATCGACTCTTGCATGGTGCTGGTTGAAATATTCATAGCTGCGCCCATTAAAGGAAAGGTTATGAGCGGCATGAGAACCATGCCTACCATGATTTTTGGGTCTCGAAGAAGTTCTTTTATTTCCTTGTAAATTAGGTTGCTTAGTCCTTTAACCAAGTTTCGTCGCCTCCATAAATACGGCTTCAAGGTTGTCGACGCCGTAATGTGATTTCAGCTCATGAGGGCTGCCTTGTCCAACGACTTTTCCCTCGTTTACTAAAGCCACCTGGTTGCAGAGAAACTCAACCTCCAACATGTTGTGGCTTGAAAGAAGAACGGTTACACCATGAGTTTTCGCATATTCCTGAATTATGCGTCTAACGTGAAAAGCGTGAACAACGTCTAAGCCGCTGGTCGGCTCGTCCAAAATTGCGAGCTTTGGCTTCATCATCAATGCCCTAGCCAACAACAGCCTCCGAGCCATTCCTTTACTATAGGTTTTCACCCTGTCTTTCAGTCTTTCACCTAATCCTGAAATTTTGGCTGCTTCCTCAACTGCTGCTTTGCCTTCCTGTATGTTTTGGTGATAAAAGTTTGCCATGAACTCGAGGTACTCGTATCCTGAAAGGTTTTTGTAGGCTCCAGCCTCTTCTGGAAGGTAACTAATTATTCTTCGAACTTCAGACGGGTTCTTCTCCACGTCGTAACCGAAAATTTTGGCATAACCCGAAGAAGGCTTAATGAGCGTGGCTAAAATTCTTAGAGCAGTCGTTTTCCCCGCGCCGTTAGGACCTATAAGCCCAAAAATTTCCCCCCGCGTAACTGTGAAGCTTAATCCATTAAGAGCCGTTATTTTCCCAAACATCTTAACAAGGTCTCTAGCTTCGATGGCAATTTGGCTCATCTTTTTCCCACTCTTACAGTTCAGCTATTGGAGCTTCCGATGTTATTTAAACTTAATCTCCATCCCGTCATTTTTGTCTTAGCGAGACCCGCCTGTGAACAAAAGTCCAATAAGAATAGAACGCCAGCCAAAGCGTTGACAGAACAAACACTATGAGAGAATATAAGCTGATAGAGAAGGTGGAAAGCGTCCAGACGTTAAGAAGGACATAAACAAAAAGATTCAACAAGAATGAACGTTTCTGCCATCCATACTGCTCGATTACACGTATGGCTTCTAACGCAGCTAATCCTCTATCGTTTAAAACGTATCTGACATCCAAGTTTGTCCCAATCAGGCTTTGCATCTTCTTAAGGTGAAAATCTAAGGCGCCGTTGCTTTCAACATTAACCGCTCGCTTAAGATCGCTGAAGCCGAGAGGTGACTTAGCAAGTGCCTTCAATATCTTCATTCTTAAAGGATGTGAGACGGCGTCAAAAGCTTCGTGAGAATCTGAAGAGACTTTTTCAGCCATGTTTCATCGTAGTCTTCTGCGCATGCCGTGAATATATTTCTATCATCCTTGACTTAGCAGTCAAGGAATCTTGACCTAATTAGATTCTTTTACACTCCGCACGAACTGGCATATCAGATTCAATCATCTTTTTAATGATGGTTGATTTGCTGGTCAATTCGTTCGACTTCTTCGATGAGACTAGAAATTTATGGTCTAATCGCTGAAACAGGATAGAAAACGTGGGCACAAATAATTAATCGGAAAACACATTATGATGTATTGGTAGGATAGATTAGGATGAGCATTTTTCGAAGTCTTTTGACTATGATGATGAGTCCAAAAGAGTTCTTTAACAACGTCCGTTCTGAAGGTTGGAAGCCTTGCTTTGTTTTCTTTGCCTGTGTAACCATGGTCATCTCGGTTGTTACACCGGTTTTAAACCTCTTGGGTATTGAAAGCACAGACTTGTCTTCATCATATCAAGCTCAGATTATAGCCTACCATTTCACAAGAGACAACCTCATTCCATTGTATGGCAATTACGCCTACATTTTTGAGGTAGTTCTGATTTTTGCCTTTTCATTCTTGATTTTAGTTTTCGTAACATTGTTTTTGCATACAGTATACAGGATAATAGGTGGTTCAGGACCTGTTCTTAACGCTTGGAAAGCAGCATGTTATGGTGTTGGCCCATGTTTGCTTGGTGGTTTTCTCCCCTACTGGTCATTGTTCGTGGCGTTTTACTCGTTTGCCATGCAGTTTTACCTCGGCCCATTGATTCTCTACAACGCTAAAGAGGGAAGAGCCATTTTTGTCTTTGTTGTTTTGATTACCGCAACTTTCATTGAAATGTTTGTGCTTGGAACAACTGCGGGCTTTTGAGAAGAAGGCAACATTTACACGAAGCAAAACATAAAAGGTGTTTAGTAGCAATCATTGAAGACAAAAATCAATTATGCAAAGGCGTCTAGCATTGAGAAGTCTTGTTATTGGAGACCTTAACGTTGACATAATTGTTTCAGGAGCCCCGCGACTGCCAGTTTTAGGTCACGAGATTACATGCAAAGACATCCAAACCGTTATTGGCGGAGCAGCCTCCATCTTTGCTTGCAGGCTTGCCCAGCTTGGAGGCAACGTAGACATTTTCGGCAAGCTTGGAAACGACGCGAACGGCAACGTAGTGCTAAAGAATTTTAAGTCAAGCGGCGTCGGCGTGGACAAGGTTAAAGTGCTGGACAACTTTAAAACGGGCATTACGATTTCTTTAACGTACCCTAAGAACAGAGCTCTCATAACGTATGTTGCCGGAATAGATAATCTGGTAAAATCTGACATTGATCCTAAGATTTTTCTTGGATACAACCACCTTCACGTTTCTTCGATTTACATCTTGAGAAAAATACTCAGCTCATTACCATGGGTTTTCTCCGAAGCCAAAAAATATGGGTTAACAACTTCTTTGGATACGAACGCTGATCCGCTGAACAAATACGAGTACATTGACGAGATTCTAGGTTACGTCGACATTTTCTTACCAAACGACAAAGAGGCAAAAACCATCACGGGAAAAAACAATGTCCGCGTTGCTCTTGAAAATTTAAACGAAAAAGTTCCAGTTGTCGTCATAAAACAGGGCGGAAAAGGAGCAATTGGGAGAGACAGCAAAAAAACAATTAAGGCAAAACCGCTACGCATCAAGCCCATTGACACAACAGGAGCTGGAGACTCGTTCGACGCAGGCTTCATCTACTACTATTTACATAAAAACCAGGACTTCAAAGCCTCAATGGAGTTCGCTAACGCTTTAGGCGCCCTCTCTTGTCTATATGTGGGAGGTGCTGAAGAAAGGATAACCGAATCCGATGTAATCAAATTCACATCTAAGCAGAAAGGGAAGGAAAAGAAAAAATGAACGCGCTTTATGAGATAATTAACTTGCCAAAAGACAAACGGGCAGAACTAGGAGTCGAATATACGCCTTCAGAAATTGAGGCTCAGCCTAAAATGTGGATGGAAAACTTTGAGGACTTGAAAAGGCAGAAAAAAGAAATTCTGGATTTCTTGAGTGAAAACGTTTTTTCGAAGCCAAACCCAAGAGTCACCCTTGCGGGCGCAGGTTCATCCGCGCACGTAGGATTGTCCGTTCAAAACCTGCTGAGGTATTTGTGGCAGATAGACGTAGACACTCGACCGACAACAGATATCGTCACACACTGGGAATCGATTTTTCTCAAAAACGCCGATAACGTAATGGTTTCCTTCGCAAGGTCAGGAAACAGCCCTGAAAGTATGGCGGCGATTGAGATTGCTGAAATGTTTTGCCCAAAAATGTCTCATATAATTGTAACCTGCAATAAGGACGGGGCAATCGCCAAGTTTGGTAGAGAAAGAAAAAACGCTCTTCTCATCCTGCTTTCTGAAGAAACTAACGATAAAGGGCTAGCGATGACAGTTTCATTCACCACAATGTTGATGACCGCCCAATGTTTGGCATACATAATAAACCTGAACGAGTATGAAAGAATAATAAAGCACGTTTCTGAAGCAACACAAAGGTTGTTCGACAATTACTCAAGCCTAATAAAAGACATTGCAGCCACAGAGTTTGAAAGAGCAGTTTTCTTAGGAAGCGGATGCTTACACGGCTGTGCAGTTGAGTCAGCCCTAAAACTGCAAGAAATGACAGATGGCAAAATAATCTGTAAAGCTGAAACGTTTCTCGGAGTTAGGCATGGACCCGAAGCTGTAATAAACGACAAAACTATAGTTGTTTACCTACTATCGTCAAATCCGTTCGTTAGAAAGTATGAGGTAGACTTGATCAAAGAAATAAAGGACAAGGAACTCGCCATGACAAAACTGGTAGTATGTGACAAATTAAACAGCGAAGTCGCTGAAAATGTGGATCAAAGCCTAGAATTTAACCAAGAAGGCAAATTCAAAATTCCAGATTCATGTAGACCCATCATGGATGTTACAGTGGGTCAGATGCTTGGACTCTTCAAATCCCTAGCAATCGGACTGAAACCTGACAACCCAAGCGAAAAAGGCGTAATTAACAGAGTTGTAAAAGGAGTAAAAATATATCATTACAAAACGCCAAGAAAAAATCTTGACTAACAAAAAACCACATGCAGCGAAGCCTTCACATCATCAACGCAAAACCCACGATTCCACATTAATTCCACATTAATTCCACAGAGCCTATATAAAGAAAAAATCTCAACAAGCACGAAACAAGCACAAGAATAGGCCAAATAGCTCAAAAAGCTGACCCGACTATATATACCCCCTCCCCCTCTACAACTTACACGGAAAAAACAAGACTCTACCATACGACTTTGACAGCACCATAAACACACAAAAATCACTAACAAACAACAGAATCATTAACAACTGGTGTTAACTAATAAAATGAAAGCTGAAAACTCATATACAAAATGAAAGTAATTCTTATGGGTGAACTAGACATGATAAAGATAGGTTTAATCGGCTGCGGCCACATTATGCCCGCTCACCTTTATGGATACAAGGCTCTAATCGAAAAAGGCATAGACGCTAGAATCACCGCGTTGTCCGCAAGAAAAATTGAAGACGCGAAAAGGTTCATAAGCCCCAAAGAAGGAATTCCGCCAATCAGGCCTGTTGGCCCTCCAGGAGACCCGATGAATAAGCCCACAATCTACATTTCAGACTTTCAAAAAGACGCAGACGTCGAAGTCTATAGCGATTATAAAGAAATGCTCCGAAAATCAGACATAGACGCCGTTGAAATCTACACATCTGTCTTCTCACACCACGAAATAGCCCTCGCATGCATAAATGCTGGAAAACACGTCTTAGTTGAGAAACCCTTCGCCTTAACGGTAAAGGCAGCTCGCAAAATGGTTGAAGCAGCTGAAAAACAAGGCGTCGTACTAGGCGTCGCTGAGAACTTGAGATACTACGAAGATGTGAGAATAACAAAGTGGGTTATCGAGCAAGGCTACATCGGCAACGTACAAGTTACCCTCAGTGGCTCAATAGGCGGCTACTGGTCTCCAAACAAAATAGTAGCTGAAACCTCTTGGAGACACAAGAAGCTGCTCGCAGGAGGAGGAGCAACAATAGACGTGGGAGTTCACCTCCTAGACTATTTACGGTATACATGCAGCGAAATCGACGAAGTATTCAGCTCAACCGAAATTCTGGAAAAAGAAAGATCCACAAAAAACGAGGCTGGAAAAATAATTGAAAAAATTGAAAGCGACGTGGACGACTCATTCTTCGGTTTGCTAAAATACAAAAACGGAGCCGTAGGGCAACACTTCTTCTCTTGGGGAGGACACGGAGAAGCATTCTCGATGCCTCGAATAATCTATGGAACCAAGGGAAGCATAAAAGGTAACACGCTTACACTAGACGACGGAACAAAAGAAGATATAACCAAACTCTTCGAAAAACGGGCTAAAAAAGAAGCCAAAGAAAATTTTTTCCCCTATGGCATAAAAGACGCGATGGCGCTCGAAACCCTCGAGTTCCTAAGAGCCATAAAAGAACGAAGAGAAATGGAAACAAGCGGAAAAGAAGGACTACGCGACCTAGCAGCCGCATATGCGCTAATAGAGTCGTCGATCGCCAGAAAATCTATAAATGTTGACGACATAGAATCAGGAAAAATAAGCCAATATGAAGAAGAAATAAACAAACATTATGGAATATAACTTGGACAAGAATAGGCGAGAACAAAATGAAGATTCGAAAGATTTATCGCGATACCTGCAGTCGTATATTTTTAATACATGCCATGAAGGTTGAAAAATATGTGCCCCCAAGTTAAGCTAATTAAACCCAAAGTGGAACCTCCTCTTGATCAGGACTTTCGACCGTCTGCGCTCTACAACCGCGAGTTCCTAAGAGCAGCCCACGAATCTGGAAAAGCAGAGCCATTGGGTATTGCAATTGAACGCAACGCCGGTGTGACCTCGGTCTTTCGAACATTCGTTTTCCCAGAACAACCAGATACACTAAAGGTCAACCAAAACTATGTCGAACGCCTAGTCAAGACTCTTCTATGGATAAAAGGCGGATGGAAAATAACAATCGGCGGACCAAAAAGCATAGGTCAACACATCAAAAACGAGTACTCGCCAAGAGGCAAACGTGCCTTTGATGCGGATTTCATGGGAAGCGTATATGAAAAGCCATTCACGGTTGAAACGGTGAGATTCGACGATCTTCCACAACCAAAAGAGGAAGAAATACAATTAGGGAAACACCTAGACGGATGCCGAATCGGCTTTGATGCTGGCGCAAGCGACAGAAAGGTCGCGGCAGTCGTCAACGGCCAAGTGGTCTTCAGTGAGGAAGTAATATGGAATCCGAAGGCACAGAGCGATCCCGACTACCACTACAACGAGATAATGGCTGCGTTACGTAAAGCTGCCTCCTACATGCCAAGAGTTGACGCCATCGGCATAAGCGCAGCAGGAATCTACATAGATAACCGCGTTAGAATTGCCTCGCTTTTCAAAGGGGTTCCCAAAGAAGTATTCAAGAAAAAAGTCGCAAACTTGTTTCTAGAAATTAAAAAGGCGTGGGGAGACATACCTTTAACCGTCATCCACGATGGCGACGTCGCAGCACTCGCTGGAGCGATGAGTCTCAACGATACCAAGATACTGGGCATCGCTTTAGGCTCAAGCGAAGCTGGTGGATACATAAACGACCAGGGCAACATCACTGGATGGCTCAACGAGCTTGCCTTTGTGCCAGTCGACTTCAGCCCAAATGCCCCGATCGATGAGTGGTCTGGCGACCGTGGATGCGGTGCACAATATTTCTCTCAAGAAGCGGTTGTTAGACTTGCACCTAAAGCTGGAATTGCTCTTGACGAGAAGCAGACGCCAGCAGAAAAACTGAAGTACGTGCAAACACTTTTATCCAGAGGAAACACAGGCGCAAAAAGAATTTTCGAGACAATCGGATGCTATATGGGCTACGGCATCGCATACTACGCAGACTTCTATGACATCAAGCATGTTCTCCTTATGGGGCGTGTCACGTCAGGTGAGGGAGGGCACATAATTCTTGAAAAGGCAGAAGAAGTCTTAAAGGCCGAGTTCCCTGAACTAGCGGTTCGAATACGAATTCATCTTCCCGACGAATCAAACAGAAGAGTTGGCCAAGCTATCGCAGCAGCAAGTCTCCCATCCATAAACTAAAGGTGGAAAATTCTAGTATGATGTTTGGTCGAAACACGGCGGAGTTTTACGTTCCAGACAGCAAATCTGTTGAAGAAGCGCTAGCAAGAACAACGCGCATGGGTATAGGCGCGCACCCTGACGATCTTGAGATAATGGCATATCACGGAATTCTAGAATGCTTTAGGAAAAAGGAAAAGCAGTTTCTCGGTGTTGTGGTCACTGACGGAGCTGGTAGCCCGAGGGATGGCATATACGCATCTTATACCGACGAGGAAATGCGGAGAATAAGAAAGACGGAACAGAAAAAAGCTGCTACACTAGGTGAATACAGCGCCGTAGTACTACTGGATTACCCAAGCTCAATTATCAAGGATCCAAAAGATCAAAGTGTAAAAGAGGATCTAAAGAAATTGATTAGTGCAACAAGGCCCTCATACATTTATACTCATAATTTAGCAGACAAGCATGATACCCACGTTGGAGTGGCTGTTAGAACCATTCAGGCATTGAGAGAACTACCTAAGGATGCACATCCGCAGAAAGTCTATGGGTGCGAGGTTTGGAGAGGCTTAGACTGGATGGTTGACTCAGACAAGGTTGTGTTTGACGTTAGCGACCATGAGAACCTATCAGTAGCTTTAGTTAGCGTCTTCGACTCCCAAGTTTCAGGCGGGAAAAGATACGATCTTGCCACAGTCGGCAGAAGAAGAGCCAATGCCACATACTATGAAACCCACGGCACAGACATTTCAACAGCAATGATCTACGCAATGGATCTTACGCCTCTAATCAAGAACCCGAAGATTGACATAATAGAATACGTCTCTGGTTACATCGACAGATTTAGCCAAGATATATCAGCAAGAATAAGGAAAGTCTTATAGACAAATCAGAATAAGTGAGAACACAGAAACGCCATAAGTAACTCAAGCAAACAACTGCCATTGCGCATGCATGTAGTCATACGTCGTATAAACTAAAAGCAAATGCCAAAAAACCGAAAGTAGAAATGAGGTGATAAAAATGAAACTCGAGGATTTTGCTGATGTACCTGTAATTGATTGCCACGCACACTTTCGGATTCAAAAATCTAGTGAAGATAAATGGCGAATTAGTGACCTTGACAGAGCTTGCCAAACTTACATGGAAATACTAAGAAGAGGAAGACTAAGTGGAATGTATATCACCGGAGGCGACGCTGGACTTTATCTGAAAGCTAGGTATCCAGATCTTTTTTATGCAGGTGGATTTGTGCCTTGGTCAGGCGAAACAGGCTCCTTACCCAACATAGACTGGGCGAAGTACATTGCAACACTCAGGGACCTAGGATTCGAAGGAATTGGAGAAATGGGAAACAAGCCTGTTCTCAGAAGCAAACATACACCCCTCGACAGCGACTATTATCGAGGCTTTTGGGATACATGCGAAACCCTTGGTTTTCCAGTACTTTGCCATGTTGCTGATCCAGAAGAGTTCTGGGACGAAAGATTAGCTCCAGAATGGGCGAAACAGCAACGATGGGTTTACTACCTTGACAATTACCCGAAAAAAGAAGAACTCTACAAGGAAATGGAGAACGTTCTTAACGCACATCCAAACCTTAAGGTGATTCTCTGTCACTTCTATTTCATTTCAGCCAACTTGGAAAAAGCCGAAGATTTCCTGTCCAACTATAGAAACGTTGGATTCGATTTAACTTTAGGCATAGAGCTAATGTACAACATTTCACTTCGCAGAGACGACTGGAGAACCTTCTTCATAAAACATCAAAACCAAATCTTTTTTGGAACAGACATTGCAACTTGGCAGACGCTTCAAGAAGCACTTGACAGAATATGGCTTATCAGAAACTTTTTGGAATCAGATGAGGAATTCTACACTCCGCCAACAGCAGACAAGCTTCTGACAAGATACGAAAAACCGTTCATCGGCCTAAAACTACCAAAACAAGTCTTAAGGAAGATCTATGCCCAAAATTTCCAGAAACTATGTGGAAACAAACCCAAAAAAATTGATAAAGAACTTGCAGTTAAGACTCTAAGAGAAAAAGGAGAGAAAATAATCTCCACGGCAATCGAAAAATTGTCCTAAAACTAATAAAAGAATTATGGGGAGCCATTCAAAAGAGCCTGAGGCTAAATATATGTATGTTCAACCTTGTTATAGCATGTATTCTTCTCCAGGTTCAAGTACTACAACTTTGACCGCAGATCGTCTCTCAACCTCTTTCCTGAAATCTTCAGGGTTCGTGGTCCAACGGTGCATTGGAACCGCTATCTGAGGATTAATCGCTAATGCTGCTTCAGCTGCTTCTAAGTTGTCCATGGTATAGGTTCCACCGCTTGGGAGAAGAGCTAAGGAGATGTTCCCTAATTCTTTCATTTCGGGAACAAAGTCGGTGTCCCCAGCGTGATAAATCGTCTTGTCACCGATTCTAATAATGTAACCAACACCTAAGCTCTTAGGATGGAACGGATTGCCTGGAGACCTGAAACGCTTATAGTTATATGCATGTACAGCTTCCACAGCGATATTTCCAACAGCTGTCTTTTCTCCTGGTTTGAGCGACTTGATTTTTCCTTTGATCTTTGAGGCACAGTCAGCAGGCGCTATGATCGTTGTGTCATCCTTTCGCACCTTGTCGATCTTTGAAGGGTCGCAGTGGTCGAAGTGTGAATGCGTGACGAGAATTAAATCAGCTTTCTCGACATATGTTCCCTCGTATGGGTCAATGTAGATGTTTTTTCCATTACTCTTTATTTGAAAACTTGCATGCCCCAACCATCTTACCGATATAGCCAACATGCTTCACCAATCATATTTTTCCTAGATTAGAATTTATTATTTACTTCCCAATGCCACAATCGATAAGGGTCATCTCATTATTTGTCCACCTGCAATGAGGATAGCTTGCCCTGTTTCGTATTTCTGCTCAATCACGTAATACACAGCGCATAGAATGTCCTTGATAGTGCATCCTCTGCCCATAGGAACTTTAGATTCGTAATACCTTCTAACATCCTCAACTGTTCTAGCTCCAGGAACCTTTCTAGCCCTTAGATATTGCATAAACAAGCCATTTTTCGGATCAGACCATAGTGGACTGTCAAAAACGTTCCCTGGACATATGGCATTGACTTTTACGCCGTCTTTCAAAAGCTCAAGTGCAAAGCTTTGCGTTAGACCGATGCCTCCAAACTTGCTTCCTGAATAGGCGAAGTTTCTTTCGCTTCCTTGAAGACCCGATTTTGAATTAATTTGAATTATGTCCATTATCTGCGAGGGATCACGCCTGTGTTGTTCAGCCATGATGCTCGCAGCGTATTTTACGCAGAGAAAGTATCCTGTATAGTTTACTTTAGTTACCATCTCAAAGTCTTCAAGGCGGTAGTCTTTAACACTTCCAGCCTTAACGATTCCCACGCTGTAAATGAGCACATCGATGCCGTTAAAAACGCGAACAACTTCTCTAAAAGCATCTCTTACGGTCTCTTCAACAGACACATCGCAGTAAATGTACTTGGCTAGCTCTTTGCCAAAAGACGCGTTAATCTCTGAAACCAGTTTTTCCCCAGCGTCATGCGCTATGTCTAAAACTGCAACATAAGCATTATTAGATGCAAAGTCCAGAGCTATGCCTCTACCTATTCCGCTTGCTCCGCCCACAATAACCGCTACTTTCCCATCGATCGGATTCGTTCTTCCTTTTACACTTTTCATTGGGGCATCCTCGAAATATAGAAAATTGGCATGACAATAAAAATCCTTTTATTTCAACCTAAAAGATATCAACAAGCTAAAGCGACTCGTAAATCTTTTCCAAGAAGTTTTTGGCTTTTTGAAGCTGCTCCCTTCCTTTAGCTGAAAGCCTATAATATTTACGTCTTCCTTTAAGATATGAGTCGACATAACCATTTTTTTCAAGCAAATAAAGTACTCTGTATCCAGTGACCCTGCCAGTCCAAAACCCAAATTCTCGATTTATCTTTTTTCTCAATTCATATGCATATTCATCGTTTTTTGCAAGAATTTTGAATAAAAAGATCCAAAGGTTTTCTTTAAGAACTTTTTCTTTTAATCTTTCCACAGGTTCTTTGACCATACTTCTACTATTCTATGATAATATAAAACTTTATATGTTCCATGATATGATAAAACAGTTTGCTAAAGATTAAAAGGTGTTATTGTCCATGGGAAAAATAAACGTTGGCGTTATAGGAGTAGGAAACTGTTTTGCTGGACTAGTTCAAGGGATAGAGTATTACAAAAGGAACAAAACTGAAAAAATTGGCTTAATGCATGAAACCATCGGGAAATATGGAATAGAAGACATAAGTTTCACAAGCGCCTTTGACGTAGCAATCGATAAGGTTGGCAAACCATTAAGCGAAGCAATCTACGCGGATCCAAACTATGTTCGATGGGTTGACAGCGTTTCATCGTGCAGCGATACAGTTGTAAAGGAAGCTCCTATTCTGGACGGTGTTGGCGTCTACGTTGCAAGCATGATTAACCCCGTTAAACAAAAAAAATCGCCAGCGGAATTGAGAAAGGAAGCCTTAGATGAAATAAAAAGAACAGACACCGAAGTACTACTCAACTACTTGCCTGTAGGAAGCCAGAAAGCAACCGAGTTCTGGGCAGACGTCTCCTTAGAGGCAGGCTGTGCTTTTGTCAATTGCATCCCGGTTTTCATTGCCTCAAATAAAAAATGGGAGAAAAAATTTTTTGACAAGAACTTGCCCATTGTTGGCGACGACATTAAAGCTCAAATTGGTTCGACCATTACACATCGAACCTTAGCTAAGCTCTGCGTTGACAGAGGAGCTGTAATTGATAGAACCTACCAAATTAACGTAGGTGGAAACACAGACTTCGCCAACATGCTTGAAAGAGAAAGACTGGCAAGCAAGAAAATTTCAAAAACTGAAGCTGTCCGAAGTTTACTTCCTGAAAATTTAAAACTTCAAGATAAAGACATCTACATTGGTCCAAGCGACTTCATTCCTTTTCTAGGAAACACCAAATTGGCCTTCATCAGAATAGAAGGAAGAATGTTCGCCAACATTCCTTTTAATATGGAATTGCGGCTGGAAGTCAACGATAAAGCAAATTCAGGTGGAGTGTCAATCGACGCAGTAAGGTGTGCAAAACTGGCCATGGATCGGAAAATAGGTGGAGCTCTAACGTACGCATCAGCATACTTTATGAAACATCCGCCAGTGCAGATAGGCGATGAAGAGGCAAGAAAGAAACTTGACGAATGGATTGCTGAGGTAATGTAGTTAAGGAATCAATCTACAATTGCAGTAATGGCATAACATTTTGACCTCGTTGTTTTCAAGACATATCATGAGATTAAAAAGTTTCGAATAACCCAAGTAAAGAAAATATATGGAATACGCTAATGAACACGTTAATTGCTGGTATTTGCAGGTTGAATGACGATGTTTGAAAAAGAGACGCCACAGGAGCTCGTCGGATACCTCAAAAAAATGCTTCAAATAAGGTATTTTGAAGAAAAAGTTTGGGACTTACTTAGTCGAGACATCGTTAAGGGAGCCTCACACGTCTATATTGGTGAAGAAGCCGTCGCAGTCGGAGCAATAGCAGCTATACGAACCGACGATTATATAACCAGTACTCATA
This sequence comes from uncultured Candidatus Bathyarchaeia archaeon, assembly GCA_964584965.1. Classification (GTDB taxonomy): domain Archaea; phylum Thermoproteota; class Bathyarchaeia; order Bathyarchaeales; family DTEX01; genus JAGTRI01. The sequence continues at coordinate 84,417 of CAZPBM010000031.1, forward strand.
GAGGTCATGGCCACTGCATCGCAAAAGGTGGCGACTTGAAGCTCATGCTTGCTGAGTTGTGCGGAAAAGAAACAGGTTACTGCAAAGGCAGAGGCGGGTCAATGCACATTGCTGACGTTAGATCGGGAAACTTGGGCGCAACTGGGATTGTCGGTTCAAATATTCCTGTCGCAACAGGCGCTGGATTATCAATTAAGTTAAAAAAAACTGATCAAGTTGTTCTATGTTTCTTCGGTGATGGTGCAGTAAATACTGGTGCTTTTCATGAGTCTGCGAACCTAGCAGCAATCTGGAAGCTACCAGTTGTATACGTCTGTGAAAACAACCTTTATGGCATGTCTGTTGCTGTAAATAGGGCTTTTCCATTCACAGATATTTCTGAGAGAGCGAAAGGTTATAGCTTTCCAGGCATTGTAGCAAATGGAATGGATGTACTTGACGTAAAGAAAAAAGTTTTGGAAGCCGTTAATAGAGCCCGAAGAGGAGAAGGCCCAAGCTTCATCGAATGCAAAACATACAGGTTTCATGGCCATTCAAGAAGCGATCCCAAGGTCTATCGGACGAAAGAGGAAGAACAGATATGGAGAGCGAAAGATCCCATTATAAATTTTGAGAAGACACTCGTTGAATGTGGAATAATGACTCAGCAGCAAATTCAAGAACTTGAAGAATCTGTTGCACGAGAAGTTGATGAAGCTGAAAAATTTGCTATTAACAGTCCATACCCGTCACCTAAATCTCTTTTTGACGGTCTCTACACAGATCTCTACGTTGACTTCCAGACATCCATTAAGAACCTTGCTGAAGCGAAGAAAAAAGGAATAAAACTCAGAAAAATCAGATACGTCCAAGCTTTAAATGAAGCCTTAAGGGAAGAAATGATTAGAGACGAAAGGGTATTCCTCATGGGTGAAGATATAGCGATTTACGGTGGAGCCTATCAAGTGACCAGAGGACTCTACAAAGAGTTCGGCGAGGAACGAGTAAGGGACACACCTATTTCAGAGATCGCTATCGCAGGTGCAGCAGCAGGAGCAGCTATGACAGGAACAAGACCTGTTGCAGAAATCATGTACATTGATTTCTCAACAATCGCCACGGATCAGATCATCAATATTGCTGCTAAGAACAGATACATGTTCGGTGGAAAATCCATTGTTCCAGTGGTTTATAGAACTCAGGGAGGAGCTGGCAGAGGGATAGCTGAACATCATTCTCAAAGCTTAGAAGCGTGGTACCAGCATATTCCAGGAATATTTGTTGTAATGCCTTCAACCCCGTTTGATGCTAAAGGATTGCTGAAGACCTGCATAAGAGACGACAACCCTGTCATGTTCATCGAACACAAAATGCTTTACGGAATGGAAGGCGAAGTTCCTGAACAAGAATACACGGTTCCGCTTGGAGTCGCCGACGTAAAAAGAGAAGGCACAGACGTCACCGTTATTGCCTATTCAAGAATGGTTCACTTAGCATTAGAAGCTGCTGAGGAACTGGCTAAAGAAGGGATAAGCGCAGAAGTGGTTGATCCTCGTACGCTGAAGCCACTTGATATTGAAACCATAATTAATTCAGTTAAAAAGACAAGCAGAGCTGTCGTTGTTTATGAAGGTTACCGCACATGTGGCGTGGGAGCTGAAATCTCAGCGCAAATAGTGGAAAAAGCATTTGACTACCTTGACGCTCCAATTTTAAGAGTTGCGGGGGAAGATGTGCCCATACCTATGAGTCCAGTTCTAGAGGAAGCCGCTATCCCAAGCAAAGAGAAAATCATAGACGCAGTCAAGAAACTGGTTTAAACTAATGTCGACTAAGGGTTTTTCG
>CAZPBM010000032.1:0-9632 GCA_964584965.1 uncultured Candidatus Bathyarchaeia archaeon
ATAACAGCCTATTTGTAATACTCTCCTGATACTAAATTGTTTATATTTTCATAATGTGCGATATTAGATAAAATATTCTGTGACGTGAAACTTGAACTCAGCTTAAAAAACCTTTTTATTAATAGTGTTAAATCCTAATATATTCAGTAATCAGTATGGTAATACATTTGTAACTACCTAAAAACAGGATTCGGATTAATATGGAGATGATTCGCAGTTTCATCGCGTTTGATATCGACGACATTACTGTTCTTGAGAATTTGTCCAAGGTCCAAAACATGTTGAGGAGTACGGGTGCTGACCTTAAACTCGTTAAGCCTGAGAACATTCACATAACTTTGAGGTTCCTCGGAGACATTACCGCAGCGATGGTTGACCAGATTTATGACGAAATGAAGCAGGTATACTTCGAGCCGTTCCAGATAAAGATAAAAGGAGTTGGTGCTTTCCCAAATCTTCGGCGAATAAGCATCATCTGGGCTGGTATTCATCAAGGGAATAATGAATTAAGAGCGATTTTTAACCAGCTGGAGTCAAGGTTACAGACACTTGGATTTAAACAAGACTGTAAAGGCTTTAACCCTCATCTAACGATTGCCCGTGTTAGAACAGGTAAAAACAAGGAGCTGTTGGTAAAGGAATTGAACGGTCTTGCTGATTACGAGTTTGGCATGGTCACTGCCAAATGTCTGAGGTTAAAGAAAAGTATTCTCACACCGCAAGGACCGATATATTCAGTTTTGAGAGAAACTTATGGAAAAGGGCTAAATGAGTAGGCAAATCAATAGGAAAGAACCAAGCATGAGTCGAATAAATAATAAAGATGCAATAAGTGAAATATGTGAAACAGTTCTTAGGAAAACAACTCCAAACCAAAAAGAAAAGGAAAAAACAGCTCAATTCTGCCATAAATTAATAACAAATCTTCAAAAAGAACTACGAAAAAATAGCCTTGAGGCTGAGGTACAAATTGAAGGATCCATCGCAAAAGACACTTGGCTTACAGAAGAAAAAGACATTGATCTTTTCATTCTTGTACCTAAAGGCCAAAACAGAGAAGTCTTTGCCAGTGTTCTGAACGCTGCTAAAAAGGTTGCTGGAAAAAATTGTTTGGAGGCTTACGCTGAACATCCATACATTGAGGCAAAAATCGACGGGTTCAAGGTTGATTTTGTTCCATGTTTTAAGGTTTCATCCGCAGAGCAGGCTGAATCTTCCGTGGATAGAACGCCCTTTCATACGCGGTATGTACTGGAGCACTTAACTGAAGAAACAAAAAAGGAGGTTCGGTTGCTTAAAAGGTTCATGCGGGGCATAGGCACCTACGGTGCAGAGATTAAAATCGGAGGGTTCAGCGGATATTTATGCGAGGTTCTTATCCTCTATTACGGTAGTTTCATCAATCTCTTGAAGTCTGCTGCTGATTGGAAACAATACGAAGTTATCGACCCAGAAAACCACTTTAGGGAAAAATATGCGGAGGTAAAGCAAGTGTTTCCCGAACATCTCGTCGTTGTAGACCCCGTGGACAAGGGAAGAAACGTGGCCTCAGCAGTGAAACCTGAAAGGTTAAGCGAATTCATTGTTGCGTCGAGACAGTTCTTAAAAACTCCTAGATTAGAATTTTTTTATCCAAAGCCCATGAAGCCTTCGCTTTTTGATGCAATCAACAGAAAAATGAAGTCCAGAGGAACAACATTTATCTTCTTAAAAACAGGGGCGATTCCCGCTGTTCCTGACGTATTGTGGGGACAATTATATAGGTCTCAAAAAGCATTAGCAAAGACTCTCGCCGGATGCAACTTCAACATTGTTCAGCATAATGTTTGGAGTGACGAGAAATCAGTAAACGTCTTTCTGTTCGAGGTTGACTCACGTTATTTACCTATGGTTGAAAGACACGTTGGTCCACCTGTTTGGAAAAAAGAAGACTGCGAAAAATTTTTGGAAAAACACCTAAAATCTAAAAAGACTTTGTCTGGCCCAAGAATTGAGGATGACCACTGGATAGTGGATAGGCAGAGACATTACGTGGACGCCGTAAATTTTCTTCGAGAAAAACTGAAAAAAGATAAAGAAAAACTGGGAATTGCCAGCATGGTTTTGAATGCTTTTGCATCGTCTCTGGAAATTTGGGTGGATGCGGAGGTTAAAAACTTCTATGTTCACAACCGCGACTTTGCTATTTTCTTCACAGAATTTCTTGAGGGTAAACCGAGATGGTTACATTGATTTATTAAAGAAAACCTACCTTTCTTATGAAAAGCATTGATGGCGTTTGATGATGCATGATTTTATTACTCTAGACCGTCTTGAGAAAGAAGGGTATTCGCGAATTGTCAGTTACCCTAAAGCTGACATGGACGATGTTAGCAAAAAATTGGCTGAGATGCGAAAACTAGGTGTAAGGGCATTATGTTTTGAAGGACCTAAAAGAATCGATAATTTCATGGTGCTTGGCAAAGGCTGCGTTGGGATCGTTGTCTTGGCTAGGACCGACTTGGGAATAGCTGCCTTGAAGATTAGAAGAACTGACTCTGGAAGAGAAAGTATGCAACGCGAAGCAGATATTTTATTAAAAGTAAACAAGGTTGGTGTAGGTCCAAAACTGTTGGGATATTCTCAAAATCTTCTATTAATGGAACTTATTGAGGGAAAGCCTTTTTCTGAGTGGATCATGAATCTTGATGACTCAGAAGATGCTAGATATTTGGTTCAAAGGATCCTTAAGCAAATATTGGAGCAATGTTGGAAACTTGACGAGGTTGGAGTTGACCACGGAGAACTCAGCAACGCATCAAAACACATAATAGTTCGACCTAGCAGTGAGGTTTGCATTTTAGATTTTGAAACAGCAAGCACTCAAAGAAGAGTCTCGAATGTTACTTCCATCTGCCATTACCTTTTTATGAGTGGGTCAATTTCGGAGATTGTGAGAAAAAAGGTTATTGAAGTAGATTTGGCTTCTGTTCTCGAAACTCTAAGAGCCTATAAAAAGGATCGCACATCAAGCATCTTTAAGGTTATCCTCAGAACTCTTTTTGAGAAAAATGTTTTCTAGGGACGTATAAATGAAGATTTTTCTCTTTTTTTATAAAAGTATAATCCTGCTGCAATAATGGATAAGATAGCTACGATAGCTATAACAAACATGTATCCGAAATACCAAGGTATCGGGTCTCGAATTGTGAAAGTTTCAATGCTATTCTCAAAGTCTGATAGAAACTGCTGGTATTGTCTTAGTGTTGAAACATATGATACGACGTATATTCTAGAGTTTCGAACCATCATGACTTGATTGACCATAAAATCATAACCTTGAGTGTTAATGGCAGCAACAATTTCGTAAGCATCTACACCGTTAAGAACTCTTATAGATTCTGAAATTATTAAGGAGTTGTTGAATGCCAGTTGATATTGTTCTCTTGCAGATTCAGCCAATTCGTCCAATGTTATACTTCCCGAGGTAGTCTCAACATAAATTTCAATTAATGTGATGCTTTCATTGTCTGTTGTAGGCGCATAGAAGATTACGTCAAAATCTCCTTCAGCAGACTCGTCAATGATCCATCCAGAAGGCTCATCAATCGAAAAAAAGTTTTCATTACTTGTATAAGCCGTTGCTGAGCCAATAGTAATACACAAAAGAAAAATAATAGCTACAACTATCTTTATTTTCGTCATGTCTTAAACAACCAAATAACATCAATTGTAATATTATTTCCAAGATATATTTAATAACCTTTAGTATAATCCAGTAAAACATAATCCATTTGCATAAATATCTACTTAAAAAATAAGGGTGACTTCTTTTTAAAAGGATCAAACTTCTTTTGTTTCGCACTTAAGTTTCTTAAGGACTTCATCGGCTTTTTTTGTGTCAATCTTCAGTGTGTAAAGCATTTTTGCTGTTCTAAGCTTGAGCTTCGCTGTGTCTTTTTTTCTTTTTACGAGACAATATTCGGCTTTCTCAGATAAACGGACAAACTCATCTACGTTAAGAATTTCACTAGGCAATATATCAATCCTTCTTTTTTCGTACCATTTGTTTCCGAACAGCCACGTGCTTTTTCTAATATAAAAACGTGTTAAAGCAACTTTCCTTAATAGCCTCTATTTCTTATACAGATGAGGTTTATAAGCCTTAAACCAAAGCCAATACTCAACTCAATGGACAAATTTAATCTATATTATTTGTTTCACTTTTTGAAACAGTTGTTTCACAGTGTCCCTTAAGTACGGCTTTCATACTTTTATCATTTCGACAACAAGCGCAAGGTGCTGTTGCAACTAAACAAAAATCAAAGGTAAATTAACATGACGCAGGAAAAAAGGATCATCGTCATAATTCTTTTGTCAACTATACTACTTACCATTGCACCTAATTTGACTACAAGTTACGCGAACAATTTAGGAACCGTTACGGTTTCAGAAAATAATAATCTACAAAACAAAGCAGAAAATCTCGTTGCCCTAGCAGAAAAAACCCAAGAAAAGGTTCAAAATTTCATTGACCTGTTATACGCAAATACAACGGCTCTGGATTTAATTGCACAAGCAGGTTTTATGGACGAACTTGAAAGAAACATAACGCTCTTCAGTCAAGGCATTGACAACCTTACAAATGCCCACGAAATGCTTAGCGCCTCTAATTACCAAGATGCTGTTGCCAAAGCCATTGAAGCTTTCCATGTCTTCAAACAGGTTTTCGTGGCTCTACATGTGATTCTTGACAAGTCAGGAGTGCAGAAAGGAGAAATAATCGACGCTCAAGGACTTCTAGAAGCAATGAGGCGAACCTTAGAAAAAATCGAGAAATTAAGACAATTAAACCTTACCGAGGAAGCCAAGGAGATACTGAACAACGCCACAATTTTCCTTAATATAGAGACAGCGCGAATTTTGCTGATGGAAGGGAATGTATCTGAGGTTGTTGGAAACTTAACCCAAGCTAAAAGCATGGTTAAAGAAGTGTATAGGCTTCTTGCTGATTGTGCACGCGAAAGGAATACAATGAGAAACCGAGTACAGAACTTCCTAAGAGGACTTAATAACGCAATGGAAAGAATCAGGCAAAGACTACAATTAGCTGAAAAACAAGGATTTAATGTGACTGCCATTCTAGAACAAATGGGCTACCAAAACATGGAACAGCTTATGCAACATCTACAGGCTATGATGGACGAAGTTGAGCAAAATGGTGAATTAATCCGAAACATGATTCAAGACATGAACAGAATAGGTCAAACAATTCGTGAGATTAATCGAGGCTTATCAGGATTCTCCAATAATGGACAGCAGTCGCATGGCGGCAATGGCAATGATAACGGTAATGGAAACAACAATAATAACGATCAAGGTCATGGCCAACATGGAAAACCATGAGATGTCAACATATCGAAAATTCCCTATTTTTTAGTTCAACTTGATTTTCAAGTCCAATTTTTTTTACTTTAACTATGTCGAGTTTTTCTAGTCTCTTAATTAGCCTCCAAAGACTTGTCCTTGGCATATCAGGAAATTGAGACCTGATTTCAGCCTCAAACACTTTTCCTCCTTTCTCAGCAATAAACATTATTACTTTTTTGTCTTCATCTCTTAAGTATGGGTTAGATTTTAGGATCGTTTCAACCTTTGGGCCTTTCAGTTTTTTCAGAAAGATAAATAGGAAAATTCCAATGGCAACAATTGAAGCTGCAACCAGTTCCACGAACGGAAACGCTGGTGAAGTTAATACTGTAAACTCAGCTGTTAGGTCTCCAATTGTTACAACGTAAATTCCAGAAACCCTTTTGGTTACATCAAAAGTCACAATGGTTGATTGCCCGCTTCCAAGTGTAACTGTCTTACTATCCTCAACTGCTTGCCCAATCTTAAGTACCACAGTGTATGAGCCTGCTTCATCACCATGGTTTGTGACTGTAACAGATATTGTTACTGCTTCTCCAACCTGAACCTTCTCTGGAGTCACATTAAGGTTACTAATCTCAAATGTCGATGGCTGAATGATTGAAACTATATAATTAATTTCCCAGAATCCTGAAAGCAACGTAAGCTGTATTTTTCCGTCATCAATTCTGATTGATTCTGGAATATTGCTAAGGTCCATTAGTACAGAGTTTTGTGGCAGGGTCAAAGTGAGATTATATGGAGTCTCGAAAGATATAGTCCACAGCTCTGCCTCTTTTCTGGTCAATGCAGTTGTGTCATATTCTAAAAAGACATTTTGGCACCCTAAGCTGAAAATGGTTATATCTTGCCCAGTTATTTCATAGTTTAAAATTGACTGATTTTCATCGGTAACCAAAATGTTCTCAACCAAGTTAGAAAAAAGGGTTGGCGTAAAATATGGAACTGTTTCGTTAACTATTATGGCTTGTGCGACATGAACTAAGCCATCCCGATAGACTATAAGACTAGTGGATTCAACCTTAAACTCTTCAACATTAGCTACAGATAATGACGTTGATGAGGGTATAATTAAAAACAATAGCACTATTATTGAGATACGTAGACCTTGAACCATCCGTTGTACCACACGCCAAACTAACTCCACTAAAACAGCTGCTGTAACGCTCTAATAAAAATTATGAACTGCATAAATAGATTCGATTCAAATATATAGTTCATACAATTCTCTTTTAAAAATCCATAAAGAATTAAAGAGAATCTGTTCATTACATGAAAAATTCATAGTAGGTTTGTATCAGGCTGAGAATAATGGCAAAAATGGAATAGTTCAGCATTTGGGTAAAAAAAGTTTAACAAGGGTTTCCATATGTTTAATGATTTCTTTATCATCTACTGAATTCTTTGATGATATCCGATATAGGCTTCAATTTTGCGTTATAAACGTACTCAAGGTACTTTAGTCCACTGTCTTGATCTTCTTGGGTGAAGGCTTCCACACCATCCTTAGCCACAATTATTTTGTAGCCTCTAAAAAAGGCGTCAGCAGCTGTGTGCCTAACACACATGTTCGTGTGTAAACCAATTAGAATAACTGTTTTCACTCCTAAACTTCTAAGAAGAGGATCTAAACCCGTTTCGTAAAAGCCGCTGTAGGTTCTTTTTTCAACAATATAATCCTTCGTTGTTGGTTTCAATTCAGGAATTACCTCTGCCCCCTTTGTTCCTTTAATGGCGTGGCTTCCCCATTTTTCGACTACTTCGTAGTCTTGAGGATAATGGGCATCGTTACTGTAGACAACAGTCACGTTGTTCTTGCGTGCTGCTTCGATTAGCTTTTTTATGTTTGGAATTATGTTTTGGGCTCTTTCGCACTTTAAATTTCCTGTTACAAAATCATTTAACATATCGATAACAATGACTGCATATTCGCTCATGATTATACCTTCTCTATAATGATTAAATAATATAACTACGTTATTAATTTTTCTTTTTGAACGTAACCTTCAACAAGAATCTAAGACTTAATAGTTTCCTTCAGCATATCATAATTGAAACAACAAGTATTAGGGTGCTTAAATTGAGTTACGAAATGTGGACTGAAAAATACCGTCCAAACTCACTAAACGACATTGTCGACCAAGAGGAAATTGTTAACAGACTGAAAAGTTTCGTTAAAACCAAAAACGTTCCTCACTGCATTTTCGCTGGACCCCCTGGAACGGGTAAGACTACAGCAGCATTGTGTCTTGCCCAAGACTTGTATGGACCCGGTTACCGCGAATATGTAATGGAATTGAACGCCAGTGACGAAAGAGGAATAAACGTTGTTAGAGAAACCGTGAAAACTTTTGCAAGAACAAGGTCCATAGGTGAAGTTAGTTTCAAAATTCTCATTCTTGACGAGGCGGACAACATGACTGGCGACGCTCAACAAGCCTTAAGACGGACAATGGAGCGTTACACAGAGACTGCAAGGTTCATTCTTATCGCAAATTATAGTGGAAAAATAATTGAGCCCATCCAATCTAGATGCGCGCCTTTTAGATTTACATATCTTCCTAGGGAGCACGCGATAAATTGGATAAAACACATTGCCGAGAATGAAAAACTGATAATCGAAGATGATGGGCTTGAGGCTATTCTGGAAATCAGCGGTGGAGACTTAAGACGGGCAACAAATATCCTTCAAACCGCAGCCTCAGTTGGTAAACCTATAAACGAAGAAACTGTTTACTCAGTTGTTGGCAGAGCAAACCCAGCTGATGTGCAAGGGATGCTTTTAACAGCCTTAAATGGCAATTTTGTTGAAGCGAGAAAAAAACTTAGAGACATGCTTCTTAAATATGGATTAGCTGGAACCGACATCATAGGGCAAATCCATAGCGAAACGTTCAAGCTAAATGTTCCAGACAAATGGAAAGTCAAACTTGCAAACATCATAGGCGAAGTAGACTTTCGGCTGCTGCAAGGCTCAAATGAGGAAATCCAACTTAGCGCTTTATTAGCAAAGCTGGTTGAGGCAGGAGCTGAAATCAAAAGAGGACAATAAAATTGAACATCCCGTGGACCTTAAAGTATAAACCTAAAACTTTAGATGAGGTTGTTGGAAATAAAGAAGCGAAGAACATAATACTGAAGTGGATTCGTGAATGGGACAACAAGCCTCCTAAAAAAAGAGCACTTTTCCTTTATGGGCCGCCTGGAACTGGAAAAACAGTTGCAGCTGAGGCTTTAGCCAACGATCTCGATATGGAACTCGTTCAAAGCAACGCAAGCAACTATCGAACAGCTGAAGCTATCCAAAAATTCGCAGGTATAGCCAGCCAGTATACAACTCTGTTTGGGAAAAAAAGGCTTATTCTTTTCGACGAGCTGGATGGCATAGCTGGTACTGCGGATCGTGGGGGGCTTCGTGAAATAACTGAAGTTATCAAAATTACAAATTCACCAATAGTATTGACGGCAAACAACGCGTATGATCCCCGATTTTCAACACTTAGGGACCATTGCCAATTAGTTGAATTTAAGAAACCTAAGAGAACTGAAATAGAAGCGCTTCTTAAGAAAATCTGCAGTGACGAAGGTCTTGAAGCTGAGGTTGAAGCTTTGAATATTATTGCTGAAAGGTCTAGCGGTGACTTGAGGTCGGCGGTTAACGACTTGCAAGCTCTGTCACAAGGTAGAAAACAGCTGACCTTCGAGGATGTCAGTTGGCTTTCAACAAGAGACCGAAAAGACGCCATCTTTAAAGTGTTAAGCGACATTTTCTACGCTAGGAACATTTTGGACGCGAGAAGAGCAGTTGACGCTGCGGATGTGGACTTGGACATGCTTTTTGAGTGGATTTACGAAAACGCGCCATATCAGATTAAGAATCCTGAGGAATTATCTGCAGTCATGGAGATGCTTGCTGTTGCTGACTTGTACCGTGGAAGAATAGGGTCGACCCAGAACTGGGAGCTTATACGATATTTCCTGGACTTCATGACAGCTGGCGTTGCAGTTTCATGGAGCCACAAGTCTTCAGGGTGGGTTCCCTTCAAGTTTCCCACACGTATCATGTCTATGTCGCAATCCAGAGCAGAAAGGGAAAAATTAGCGGCAATTGGATTGAAAATAGGAAAAAGGTGCCACATGTCAGTAGGCCAAGCTATAAAAGAAGTTGTTCCGTATCTACGTGTAATCTTCCAAGCTAACGAGGACTGGAAGAACGGGTTATC
>CAZPBM010000033.1:0-34698 GCA_964584965.1 uncultured Candidatus Bathyarchaeia archaeon
CGGACTAACAGTCAACCAGACAAGAACAGTGACATTCACGTGGACACCGACAGCTCAAGGCACATACACTCTCACAGCAACCGTAGACCCAGAAGACGCAGTTGAAGAGCTAGTTGAAACCAACAACGAACTCAGCGAATCCGTAACAGTGTTGCCTAAACTGTTACCTGACCTAACAGTGGCATTCACAAGTCTTCCATCAGAATTCGTAGAAGGAACCCAGTACACGATCACAGTCACCATTAACAACATCGGAACAGCCAGCGCAGGACAGTTCACAGTTGAACTGAAAGCCAACGGTGTCTCGGTTGGTACACAGACAGTTAGCAGCTTAGCGGCAGGCGCAAGCACAACAGTGTCATTCACGTGGACTCCAGCCAGCGCAGGACAGTACACGTTAACTGCCACAGCTGACTCAGAAAACGCAATTGCTGAGCTGAACGAAAACAACAACAGCGCCACTCAAACAGTTACAGTGAAATCTAAACCAGGAATATTAGAACAGTACTGGTGGGTAATAGTAATCATAGTAGTAATAGTGGTCGCAGTGCTAGCCTACGTCTTCCTGAGACGCAAAAAATAACAAAACACCCCATTTTTTATAAAACTTCTAGACAAACAAAAGCAACTATAAACACTCCATTTTATACCCCAAATTTACGACACAACCCAAAATTCGTAAATACCCCAAAAGACGGTTCTGGTGGGGTCGCCCGGATTCGAACCGGGGTCAAGAGAGCCCAAGTCTCCTAGCCTAGACCAAGCTAGCCGACGACCCCTAAGCCTTGTTGTTTGCTTCGGCTCCTTAAGGAATTTAGCTCTTCTATAAATAAGTTTTTCACTGGTACAATTGACCAGATGCAGAATTTTTTGTTGTTTGCTCCTAATTACTGTTGTTCGTAAAAAGCATTAAATGCCAAGAAGGGAATGAATAGAATTGAATTATGGGTTTTAACTTGCAGGCCAAGGTGAGGAATTATGAAGGCTAAGCCAGTAAAGTTCGGCGTCGTTGGATGCGGCGGAATAACCAATGTTTTTCACATTCCAAGAGAGCTCATCCCATTTTTGGTAAAGAAGAACAAGGCGAAGCTTGTGGCTGTTTGCGACGTGGTTGAAGAAAGGGCTAGGTTGACAAAGGAGAGGTGGCACGCTCAAGAGTATTACACTGATTACGATTTGATGTTAGAGAAGGCAGACATAGACGCGGTTTTGATAGCCACAAGCATGGGGACTCACGCTTCGTTAGCCATTAAAGCAGCTAAAGCTGGAAAACACTTCTTTGTGCAGAAACCCATGGCTACAAACATGAGGGACGCTAACGCTGTTGTCGAGGAAACGCGGAAAGCCAAGGTTAAGGGCCAAGTGAGGCCTGACACGCCACTTATTCCGGTTTATCGGAAGGCACGTGAACTCATAAACGAAGGCCACATTGGGAGGCCATTGTGGTTTCAGTCAGGATTTGGAAGAGACGCTCCAGACTGGGGAGCCGAAACCTTTTTCACTAAAGATGCTGGTGGAGCCTTGTTCGACTTAGGTGTCTACTCGATTGCTCCAGTCACGTACCTGCTGGGTCCCGCAAAACGAGTTGTAGGATTAGCTGCAATATCAATTCCTACACGCTCTCTTATGCCTAAGGATGTATACACAAAGAATCTGATCGACTATTTGAAGGGAGGACAATACAAAGTTTGGGACCCCAGCCTTCCACATGAAGAAGTCAAGATTGAGGCTGAAGACAACACCTTCACACTTTTGGACTACGGCAACGGTTGCTTAGGCGTAATTATTTCGAACTTTGTAATGCCACATGGGTTAAGAAGGCCTATTCCAGAAGCAGGCATAGAAATTTATGGCGACCAAGGGGGACTAATTGTTGGCGGGGTGCAAGGCTCCTCATTATCGCTGCTTACACTAAAAAAGGAAAGTAGATACAAAAAAATGGTTAACGGAACATCGAACAGCTGGTACTATTTTGGAACTATGCCTAAAGGCGTAAACCAGCTTATCCACTTCGTAGATTGTATAACGAAAGACGAGGATCCTTTACCAAACGTGGAATGGGGTAGACATGTAAGCGAAATTATGATTAAATCAATCGAGTCAGCCCGGACAGGAAAGGCACTGAATTTGGAAACAACCTTTTCCATAAAATGAGAAATCCGAGAAACAGGAAAGATCTATAGCGTCAGTAAGCCAGGAGCAAGTGTTTTCGCAAGCATGAGAATTAGGAATGAAACAGATGGAACAGTGACATTGTCGTCGATTGGATAAAATTCGAAGTGCTCAACGAAGGACGCCACGCCTCCAGCTATAATCCCAGCGGTTCCCAGTATTGTGCCAAGGGACATTGACAATGCAGCCATAGCCAGGTTCCCCCACCAAGACTTCGTTCTTTTACGGTAAACGTAGTTCCTAATTATGCCTGTAACTGCGTCCCCAAAAGACATGAAAAGAACTGGCAAAACACCGAACCAGTAATTTCCACCTGAAAGCCACCAGCCTAAAGAAATAATTATGCCCCACATTATGCAAAAAGACACCTCATACGCGTTTTCCTTTGTTTGAAACCAATACATGATTTTACCAAGCTTATGAGGAGTGTAAATGAAAATTGCTAGCAGCATAGCCATAACTAAAGGCAAAATCGCTGTTCTAAAAACAAACGGAACCACCAACGCGCAGACTCCTCCAGCAAGCATGTGAATTACCTTTCTGTTATAGTAAATCGCAACATAATGATCAACTCCCCTCTTTTTCATTAGTCCATAGAGGGTCTTTGTAAGAACAGTTGCTACGAAAATGACCCAGCTAAAGAGTAATCCGGTAATGAAAACTTCCTCGTTTGATATCATATCTTTGTTAAAAACAATAATTTCATGAAATAAAAGCTTTTAGAGAAGCTGGGAAGAAGAAGTAAATAAAAGTTTCGTGCCTACAAAAGAATTGCGTATCCATATGACTGGGGATTTTAAGTTTAAATAACGCCTTTTTCTTTCAAATACTCCCTTATGCAGAAGTTGAGAAATCCCGTTAGGCTTCTTACTCCGTATTTTAGTTTTAGTTCATCCTTGTTTTCATCATAGTACTTCTTGGCTCGTTCATATATTTCGTCGGGAACTACGATCGGTCTCCAACCGTCCGCCATTATTGATCACCACCTTTAAATTATACCGAAATTTATTTTGTTATTTGGACAATCCATTGATGCAGTATTTACTAATATTTAAGTATTATGGATATTTATATACAATTTTTTGTATAAAAAATACGAGTACAAAAAACAAGAAAATCCTATTTATATAATATATCGCACTTACCCTTCATTTTCAAATGGTTTCACTTATTTTATAAACATTGCTTTTTGTCTGAAATGAGGATGGACGGGTCGTTCATAAATCTCTAAAACAGAGAAAAAGGAGCTATATAATAATTCGTGCCTTTATTGGTGAACTTTGTGAATATTACAGATGCCCCGAGTATGAGTACGCTGGGAAGATATAAAAATGAAGAAGATGCATCTGGTAACATTCCAAAAAAAGGTTCTAGAAAAACAACAATAGAAAAAGGCTTGAAAAAACACGTAAATAATCATAACCGCCCATTCTTTAGAATTTGTAATATCATTATTGAAAGAGAAAACAAGTGCTTTATACAAAATTGCCAAGACGGACTTGTCAAATCATCGATTCTTTCAGCAAACAACTCTGGTCTCAGAATAAGCGATTTAATGCACGAAATACGTGGTTTAACTGAGCTGAATAGTTTTCCTGTTTCCGCACTTAACAAAACAACCTTGAGATTGTTAAAAAAACAAATTCTTTTTCAGCAACAAGAAAAGTATTTTCTGGAAACCACCCAGTTCAAGTTATTGAGAGGAACTTTGGATGAAAGAAAAAATACACTGATCGAGGTTGAAAATAATCTAGTCGCAAATGTGAAGGAGGAAACAAAAACTAATTCAGACTGTCCAAGAATAGCACTTAATGCTTTTTATGAGTTTTTAACAAAATTCTATGAAAATGGATGCAGATTTTCCGTTAATACACTTATTTCGAATAAGATATCTGAATTTCCAAGATCCTCACAAGATACACTTGCTGATATCCTAAAGAAGATTGAGGATGAAAAAGCAAAGCAAATTATACGAAACTCCATACTTAAAACAATCCAAGCATATAGAAAACCTCTAGCCAAACTACTCTATGAAGTTGCCAAAAACTACATAGGCCTAGAAATCCTAAAGGTTGATCCGGACGGAAAAGATGGAAAAAAATTACTTTATCAGATAAGTCTTTTCTCTTGGATACGAATGTGTTGTTTGCCTTAGTCCTTATAGACCATCCCAAGCATAAAGTAACAAACAAGGTTATCTCTATCCTAAAAGACCTCAAAATTAACCTTTTGTTCACGAAAAGAACACTACAGGAATGGCTCGAGGTACTTGAAAAAGCAAATCAGAGATTCAAATTCATTAACAGCACACGACCAAGTCTCCTAAAAAAACTTGAGGATATTTTTATCTATTCATATTTTAAGGAAAAAGAAAGTAATCCTTCTATCACTTGGCAAGAATATTACTCAAGGATGACGCAAATTGGATTACTGGCGCAAACAAAGAACGTAAACACTTTTGATAAGGAACCCCGAATCTCACTTGATCTAAAAAGTCAAGAATTACTGAATATTTTGTCAAACAATGTACACCGAAGTGCAATAAAGAGGCAAAATGAAAAAATCGTCAAATCAAAACAGGTTTCAGAACATGATGCTTACCATCTCCTTTTAACAAGGAATCTCACAGAAAAGGATCTTTCCAAAGAGCGTGGACCCTCTTTTTGGTTTCTAACTTTTGACGACTCACTACTTGAGGTGGATGAATGGCTTAATAATGCATTAGGTTCTTCTTGTCTTCTGCCTTCGAGTCTACATATGGACTTCGTCGTTCCATTCATTATGCCTTTTGTAGACTTAGGAATTCAACATGAAAAGCTCTCAGACATTTTTATGAATTTGATAATAGTGAACCTTATCACCGTACCAAATGGATTAAGCGCTTCCAAAATTGTCGAAATTTTAAGTCCTTGGTTGTCTTATAGGAGTCTTTCAGATGAAGACTTGGAAAACGTCCTCAAGGATGAAAGAGTGGTTCGATTATATAATGAATTCAGAGAAACCGCCTTCTTATATTCGGAAAAGAACAAAGACCTGAACGATAGGTTGCGCCAAATTGTTGAACAAAAAATCTGGGAGATTCTGGAAAACAAGATTCACGAAGTAAAAAACCAAGATTATGAATACTATTGACATAAGCAAAAGCATGTAAAAATAATATAGTTATTAATAAGACTCACATATTCCTTCATAGGAAATATGTTCTCTTGGTTCCATTGGAACTTTCACTACCATAGTTGTGCCTTTTCCTACTTTACTTTTCAAATAAATTAAGCCGTTATGTGCGTCAATAATGCGTTTACATATTGGCAATCCTAAACCCATCCCCTTAGCCTTAGTAGTAAACAGCGGTCTCCATATCTTCTGATGTATTTCCTCAGGTATACCTGTTCCAGTATCAGAAAAAGAAAAAACGTAATAGCCCTTCGTTTTTCTTCCCTTAATCGCTAATTTTCCGCCATTGGGCATGGAGTCAACCGAATTTCTTATAATGTTTACGAAGGCTCTTTTGATTTTTTCAGGATCAACCTTGACTCTTGGCTTATTCTGAACTTCATTAATGACGGCAACATTAGCTGGTACATTTGCAAGCTGCAATGACTCCAAAACTAGATCGTTAGGCGTAGTTTCTGAGTAATCTAATTGATTATTCGTAGAGTAGTCTAAAAGATCATTTATTATCTTGTTAGAGTAATCAATGCTTCTTTCAATGTGCTCAAACATTTCCATTGTTTTTTCATCGAGATCCGAGCCGAACTCTGACTTTAAGTGGTAGGTAGCTCCTGCAATTGCCATCAGAGGATTACGTAAATCATGTCCAACCATTGCAGCCAATTCACCTATTGCTGCCATTCTTTCAGCTTCCTTTAACTTTCTAGTTTTTTCAGACACGAGTTTTTCCAGGTGCATGGAGTGTTGTCGAAGTTTTTCTTCCATAAGTTTTCTGTTGGTTATATCCCTAATTTGGACCACAAAAGAAGAAGCAGATCCTGAAGTGTCACGTACAACGTTAATGAATAATTCAACGGATGTCTCTCGCCTATCCGAGGTCAGTAATGAATATTCACGATTCTTTATTGGCCCTTCATTTATCGCGTTATTAAAATCCTCTAAGGCTTTCTTGCGGTCTTTTTCAGTTATGAGCTCAACGATGTTCCTGCCAACGACCTCTTCCTTAGAAGTAGATCCATAAATTTTCAACGCGGCTTGATTACAATCAGTTATGGTTCCATTAATGTCTGTAACAATGATTGCATCTGGAGACGAGTTCAGAATAGTCCACAGTTTTTCTTCGTTTTGTTTTAGATCTCTTGTCCTTTCCTTAACCATCTCTGTAAGGATATGCTGTCTTCTATCAGCAGTTTTGAATGAAACCAGTGCCGAAGGCGTATCATTATACAAAATTCTTATAGCACTAAATGAGATTGGGTCCTGTTTAATTTTTAATGTAGACAACTCTGTTCCATAATCTTTTTTATCTAACAAAGAAAATTCTTTAGATAAATATTCAGACAAGGCAGCCTTGCAACCTGATGTTAATATTCCATTCTCAAGAAAATTCCTATTACACCATTTCTTTGCTGTTCTCATCATCTCTAATGCTTTTTTGTTAGCCTCTAAAAGCATCCCGTTTTTATCTAGAATAACAACAGGGTTCGAAAAAAGAGAGAGTAAATTTCGCATAAAATTATTTACATCGAATTTTTCTTTCTGAAAACATTTTTGAGAAGAAAATTTGCGGCTCGATTTTTGCATCTGCATTTTACCTACAAGGCCTCAGCACATTTCCTGAAATTGTTTCGCTAAGAAGTTTTTCCTCTTTCTCAGACATGTAATTAAAAAAATCGTTAATTTTTGCAATATTTATCTTGTATGAACTTTTGGTCAATATAGATTTTCAAGTGTTTAAATATTTTAATGAAATAAGTATCACAAAAAGAATTTTTCGTTACACTTTTCCAAAATGTTCAGCATTATGGAGACGACAACTTAAGAACGGTGATTTTAACATAGTTTATAAACAAGAGCTGGATTCTATCCATGAAATGTTTGACAAAAACATCCTTTAAATGTCCATCTACGACAATAATCGTAAAATATGGGAAAATGCCTAACTCCGCATTTATGAAGGAAAAATGTAATGTTAATCGACTCATGTGGAAGGCCTGTAAAAAGCATTAGGATATCTGTTACTCAGAGATGTAATCTTAATTGTTTCTATTGTCACCGTGAAGGCGAAGATATTGAGCGCCATGAAGAAATGACGCCAGAAGAAATTAGGTGCATAGTTGAAGTTGCCACGTCATTTTCGATCAATAAGGTTAAGCTTACTGGCGGAGAACCTCTTGTGAGAAAAGACATTGCTGAGATTGTTCAGAAAGTTAGGTCAATACAAGGTGTAGAAGAAATCTCAATGACTACAAACGGCGTACTCTTAGTAGAAAACGCTCAAAAATTAAAAGATGCTGGATTGGCAAGAGTTAACGTAAGCCTAGGCACTTTGAACCCTGAAAAGTTCAAACAAATCACTTGCGTAGACGCCTTTGAAAAAGTAATTTTAGGTATACAGACCGCAGCAAGGGTCGGTCTTAAGCCAGTCAAGGTTAACATGGTGTTGCTTCGGGGCTTGAATGATGGTGAAGTAAGCGATATGATTAGATTCACGGCTAAAAATGACCTAATTCTACAAATTATAGAGCTTGAGACGCTGAGCAAAATTGATGAAACTGGAACCTACAAAAAATACCACGCTGAGATGGATGACATAAAAGCCTATCTGGAAAGAATGGCGGAAAAAATTGTGATTAGAGAGATGCATCATCGAAGAAAATATTTTCTCAAAGGAGGTGGCGAGGTCGAGGTCGTCAATCCGATGCACAACACAGAATTTTGCAGATACTGCAACAGGATACGGGTGACTTCGGATGGAAAACTCAAGCCTTGTCTTTTAAGAAACGATAACCTTGTGGATTTCGTAGGTCCTTTAAGAGAGGGCGCATCGAACAGCACATTAAAAGCGTTGTTCGTCGAAGCCGTAAATAAGAGAACGCCATTTTTTGCTTAGACCTTTGAGCTTTTATTTTAGAAGTCCCTATTACTTTTGAACTTACATTGCCAGAGTGAAGTAGGATGCCTAGGCATGTTAGATTCGGAATTGTTGGCACAGGCGTAGGTGCTGATTTCTGTGCTCGAGGCTTTTCAGCATTAGCTTCTGACGGAAGGGCGAAACTTGTTGCTGTAACAAGCCGAAGTGAAGAGCACGCTGAGGAATTTGCTCGTAAGTGGGGATTAAAGCTCTGGTACACGGATCACATGGAAATGTTGCAAAAAGCAGACATAGATGCAGTGATCATAAATTCCCCTCATTACCTTCACTGCCAAATGGCTTTGGACGCTGTTGAGTTGGGAAAAAACGTTCTCGTTGACAAGCCGATTGCGATCAACCTGAAAGAAGCAGATACAATGATTGATGCTGCCAAACGAGGAGGTGTCAAGCTAGGCGTCATCTTACAGTCAAGATTCGACCCAGTTTACAAAAGGATTAAGGAAGCAACTGAACAAGGTAAATTTGGACGCCTAATCTTAGGAGACGCCATCGTGAAGTGGTATCGAACCCAAGAATATTACGAAAGAAGTCCATGGAGAGGATGCTGGGCAACAGAGGGAGGAGGAACCCTCATAAATCAGGCAATACACACGTTGGACCTGCTTGTCTGGATTATGGGTTCTCCAAAGTATTTGTGGGCGCAAATGGACACGGTGGCTCACAAGATTGATGTCGAAGACTTGGCGATCGCAGCTATCAGGTTCAACAATAATGCGTTAGGGGTAGTTCAGGGAAGCACAGCGATTTATCCTGGTTTTCCAACGAGATTAGAGATTCATGGCACAAATGGCACCGCTATCGTAGAAGGCGAGGTATTAAAAAAATGGGTAATCGTTGGCGAGGAAGAAGAGTCTGCTGAACAGATAAAAGAAGGTTTGAAGTCTTGGTCTCGCCCTGAGTCGATGCCTGCGGTTAACCATGCTTCTTTGATTATGGATTTTGCTCAAGCTATTTTGGAGGATAGGGCTCCGCATGTAGATGGCATAGAAGGAAGAAGGTCTCTGGAACTGGTGAAAGCCATTTATAAATCCAGTTTTACAAATAGCCGTGTTGGCTTTCCATTCAAGGGGTGAAAGAAAATGAAAGTTTTTATCATGACGGATCTGGAAGGAGCAACTGGAGTTGCAGGAGACTGGAGTGACTTTAATCCTGGAGGCCGAGAACACGATTCTGCCAGAAGACTTTTAACTGGTGATATTAACGCTGCCATACAAGGTGCGTACGATGGTGGTGCTAATGAAGTTGTGGTTCTCGACGGTCACGGAGCAGCATTCAGCATACTTTTAGAAGCCTTAGATTCTAGGGCGCATCTCATTCGCGGCAGAAGAGAGACTGAGCTTGAAGGGCTAGATGCGTCTTTCAATTTAATGCTTTGCATTGGCGTTCATTCCATGGCAGGGACGCCCGATGGGCTTTTAACTCATACCCTCTCGCATACTGAGATAGACAATGTGTGGTTAAATGGTATGCCAGTTGGAGAAATAGGATTGTGGGCTGCCTTATCTGGACATTTCAATGTACCAATAGGGCTTGTCACAGGCGAAGTGTCAGCAATCCGAGAAGCTAAGGTTCTTCTGGGCAATATTGAAACAGTCGCCGTGAAAGATGCTACGAGCAGGTTTGCTGCAAAGTGCCTTCATCCGCAAGTTTCGTGGCGCATGATACGTTTAGCTGCTGAAAGAGCCGTCAAGAGAATAGACGATTTTGAACCCTTTAAGCCAGAGGTTCCAATAGAGCTCAAGGTTCAATATCATAGCAGTGACCGTGCTGAATCTGTTAGTAAACATTATGGAACAGTTAGAATCGACGGTCGAACAGTTTCCTGCAAAGGCAACAACATCTTGGACATTTATAATATGTTGCTTAGCTGATCTTTAATATCCTTTTTTTCTTTCTTCATAGAAACTTATAGATATTATAAAATCCTATTTTTAACATGAATACACTTGTGTTTAGGTGAGTTTCATTGAGTAAAAGTGTTCTGCAAAAAACTGTTGGAAAATCGTACGGTTACTTCGATGATGATGCTAAAGAATACGTGATTACACAACCTGACACACCGACTCCGTGGATCAACTATCTCGGAGAAAAAGATTATCTCGCTATGATTTCTAACACAGGCGGAGGTTACAGTTTTTACCGTGACCCGCGTCATCGGCGGATAATTCGTTACCGTTATAACGCTGTTCCAACCGATAACGGTGGACGGGCGCTTTACCTTCGACTTAACGATGGAGACTACTGGTCACCTACGTGGCAGCCAGTTCAAAAGAAACTCGAGTTCTACGAGTGCCGTCATGGAGCAGGATATACGCGTATTAGCTCAGTCTATCGTGGCGTTAAGGCTGAGGTAACCTATTTTGTACCTCTAGGTCAAACATTGGAAATTTGGCGAGTCGTTCTAAGCAACATTTCTAAGGCACCACTAGAATTACAGCTTTTTTCTCTGGTTGAGTTTTGTTTGTGGAACGCTTTAGATGACATGACCAACTTTCAACGTAACTACAACACGGGCGAAGTTGAAGTTGAGGATGGCGTAATTTACCATAAAACCGAATATAGAGAACGCCGAAACCATTTTGCCTATTTTGCATGTTCAGAGCCTATTTCAGGCTTTGACACTTCCCGCAATGCTTTTCTCGGACCATACCGCGGCTTTGACAGACCAATTGTCGTCCAAGAGGGAAAATCAACAAATTCGATTGCTCACGGATGGGCACCAATTGGCTCACATCAAATCAAGCTTAAACTTGCACCAGGAGAATCGCATGAGATGATTTTCATTCTTGGTTACGCAGAAAACCCGCCTGACCAAAAATTCTCCGCTCCAGGAGTTATAAACAAATCTAACGTTAAAAAGACGTTGAAACAGTTCCTTGATCCAGCGAACGTTGAAGCCGCTTTTAATGATCTACATCGGTATTGGAACGAGATGTTTTCTGCCTATGTTGTTCAGACTCCTGACCTGGATGTAAACCGAATGGTTAACATGTGGAATCCGTACCAGTGCACGGTTACCTTTAACCTGTCACGTAGCGCCTCATTCTATGAGTCAGGCATCAGCCGAGGAATAGGGTTCCGTGACACAAACCAAGACTTGCTAGGCTACGTTCACATGTTGCCTTCTCGTGCTCGAGAACGAATTCTTGATTTAGCAGCCACGCAGCTGCCCAACGGTGGAGCCTACCATCAATATGAGGTGCTTACAAAAAGGGGAAACACCGATATTGGCAGCGGTTTCAACGATGATCCGCAGTGGCTTGTGCTCTCTGTCGCTGCTTACCTTAAGGAAACGGGCGACTACTCTATTCTTAAGGAGCTCGTGGTTTACGATAACAAGCCCGGAACGGAACAACCAATTTACGATCACTTAAAACGTGCTTTACAGTACACGGTGGAAAGGCTTGGACCGCATAGACTACCATTAATTGGGCACGCAGACTGGAACGACTGTCTAAATCTAAACTGCTTCTCCGATACTCCAGGAGAATCTTTCCAAACCCACGTTGACACAACCGCCGGGACAACAGCTGAGTCAGTTTTCATAGGTGGCCTTTTCACTTTAGCAGCGAAGGAGATGGCAGCCATTGCTGAACATATCGGACACACGGACGACGCAGCTTACTATCGTGAATTAGCTGACCAAATGGCTCAAACCGTGATGCAGCATGGCTGGGACGGCGAGTGGTTTCTACGTGCTTACGATCATTTTGGCGCTAAAGTCGGCTCTCACGAGTGCGAGGAAGGGCGCATCTTCATTGAACCCCAAGGAATATGCATAATGGCGGGCATTGGATTAAATGATGGGCGAGCTGCCAAGGCTTTAGATTCCGTGGAAAAATATTTGGCAACAGAACACGGCATCGCTTTGCACATGCCAGCTTACACGCGATATTACATCAACTTGGGTGAAATCTCAAGTTATCCACCTGGCTATAAAGAAAATGCAAGTGTCTTCTGTCACACTAACCCTTGGATAATGATTGCGGAAGCCATGTTGGGACATGGAGACAAAGCCTTTGACTATTATAAACGCATCTGCCCATCTGCACGGGAACCAATCAGCAACATTCACCGTTGTGAGCCATACGTTTATGCTCAGACAATTGCAGGTCCGTCAGCTCCTACTTTTGGTGAGGCAAAGAACTCTTGGCTTACAGGCACCGCTGCTTGGAACATGGTTGCCATCACACAATGGATTCTGGGTGTACGAGCTGACCATGACGGCTTAACTGTTGACCCATGCATTCCCAAAGATTGGAGCAAGTTTAAGGTTACAAGACGGTTCAGAGGCGCAACATACGACATTGAGGTGAAGAATCCAAACCATGTCTGCCACGGCGTGCAACAAGTAACAGTTGACAACAAGCCAATTGAAGGAAACAAGCTGCCGATATTCAACGACGGAAACGCACATCATGTAAGCGTGTTGATGGGAACCAAGTAAAAGTAAGCCTCATAGGAATCAATGACACTGGAAATTTATACTTTTACTCCCAGAAGCCAGCATCAATCCCTCCTATTTTTAGGAGTCGAACTTTCTTAGCTTACTTTTGTAAAAAAGGTCGCTGCTCCTTCTTGATCTAAGGTAAATATTAAAGTTTTTCGAGGTTTATGTAAAAATTCTGGATTTCCCTAAAAAAGTTCAGGGAGAAGTCTGCTACGTCGAACAATTAGAGAGTTCTCCCCCACAGGTGAGCTGGACTGTAAAAATATACCATGAAGAAAAGGAGGCGATGAAATGAAAGCTAAAGCAATTGCGTTTTTGATGGCGCTGATGTTTCTGGCAACCGTGACAGCGTTCTTGCCCACGCAAAGGAAGGATTCGACGAGTTTGGATACAATTATAAGGCGAGGGTTTTTGTTGGCAAGGCTGACGGGGTGGACAGAGTTTTGGACGGAAAGGTTTGGGGCGACCCTGCATACGCAAATGACTTGCTTGTTATGAAGTGGAGCAAGGCTTGGGACGACGCAAGGTTCCACGGTGCAGCTTGGACGCCTGACGCGTGGTGCACAAACGAGTGGAACGGCGCAGTTTCAGGCGGTTCAGGCGAAGTGTGGCATTACAAGATAATATGGGTCGGTCCAGAACTTGAGAACAGCCCATACTGGCGTGAAGGCGGATACCCAGTCTGGGGACAATTTGAAGTCATAATGGATCAAGGCACAGTCGTCGGTGAAGGACACGTTTGGTATGCATTGGCTACGCCTAACGGTCTTGGTGAACCATAAAATCGGAGCATCTAGCAGTTTCATTTTACACTAAAATGGTGGGCCGGGCCGGACTTGAACCGGCGGCCTCAGCCTTTCTTAACCTTTTTTCTGGTTTGTAAGGGCTGCTTTAGGTCCGTGTGGATGTCCTAACCATGCTAGACGACCGGCCCTTTTTTGCGGCCATTATCTAGACCATTTTTTTTGTTTTGTGCGTAATTTACCAATGCGTAACAAGTTCAAATATTTTACCATTAATGGTAATGGTGATGATGGAGGTTTTACCCGTAGGTTTTTCTGTAATATTCGTCGAGGAGCCTCGGTACTTCGGTTTTTGTTCTAATAGTCTTTATTGCGTCAGCTAGGTATTCGACCATTTTTTCCACAAGTATTTTACCCTTCTCTTTCGTTGCGTGTCTTGGATCGCCAATGTACAAATCAACCGCGTAGGCTTGCCAGTCAAAAGCTGTTTCGATTCCCTTGGGTAACTCGGTTTTTCCAAGTTTAGATTCTCTTTTAATGTTATCCATTCTTATATGGTTTCCAAAAAGGTATAGTCCGATGCTTGTTTCAATTTCGCAGGCGTGACCGTACGTTCTTCCTTCGCTTAGTTTGTTAGCCAACTCGTTCAGTGGAGCCCAAGGTTCAATCATTGCATAAACCACGTAATCTTTTTTCTTTGCTTGACTGTCTCTCAGAAAAACCCTCAACAAAGAGTTGTTTCCGCCATGTCCATTAACAATCAAAATTTTCTTAAACCCGTTTCTTGCAACTTCATCGCATACTTCTTCTAAAATTGCCAGCAGAGTCTTTGCTGTTAAAGAAACTGTTCCTGGAAAATGCCTGTTTTCTAGAACATAGGCATAGCATAAAGGCGGCAGTACCACGGCTTCCTCTTTTTCAGCCGCTCTTTTGGCAATCTCGAAGGCGGTAATCGAATCTGTTCCTAGAGGCATATGTGGGCCGTGGACTTCAACTGAACCAACAGGTAAGATTGCAACGAGTCCTTTTTTAGCAGCTTCCTTCACATCTGGGCTTGTCATGTTTTCAAACAACACTTCAGAGTTCACCGTTCCTAAAATTGGATTCAGCGTAATTCGTATATAGAGTTATGCCTTCGAAAAAAATGTGAACACGGCGAAACAGAGGCAGCTGTTAGCTACTTTTGGAAGAAGCTGGAGACTTTTTTTAGAGCTTTGAGGATCTTTTCAAGGTCTTCTTCGCTGAGGCTTGGGTGCACTGGGATTGAGAAGACTCTTTTTGTGATATCCTCTGTGACTGGGCACTTGGCTTTTGAACCGTACTTCTTGAGGGCTGGCTGTTTTGATAATGGAATTGGATAGTACACCATGCAGCCTATGTTCTCGGCTTTCAAAGCGTTTACAAACTCGTCTCTGGAACACTTGAACTGGTCAAGGTCCATGACAACTGTGTAGTAACTGTAAGAATGGTCTACGCCTTCTCCCGGCTTCTGAGGCGTGAAACCGCCAATACGTTTTATGCCTTCGGTCAGAATTTTTGCGTTTCGTTTTCTTAAAGTTAGAAACTTATTGAACTTTTTAAGCTGGTTAAGTCCGATGACCGCGGCTATTTCAGTCATTCGGTAGTTAAGGCCCAGCGATATAGAAAGGTACCTTGTTTGTTGACCGTGGTTGCGGAAAAGCAGGCCTTTGTCATAGAGTTCCTTGGAGTTTGTTGTAACGAGACCGCCTTCACTTGTTGTTAATGTCTTCGTCGGATAGAAACTGTAACAATTCAAATCGTCAAAGGCTCCCACGTCTCTTCCGTTAATCGTTGTTCCATGAGCTTGCGCCGCATCGTTAACCAAGTATAGACCATGGTCTTCTGCTATTTCACCAAGCGCTTTCATGCCAGCAGCGTTCCCAAAAATGTGCACGGGCGCTATGGCTCTTGTTTTTGGCGTAATTCTTTCTTTAACATCCTCTGGGTCAATTGTTAATGTTTCCTCATCAATGTCTGCGAAAACTGGTCGTCCTCCAGCGAACACTACCGTGCTGGCGGTGGCGATGAAGGTGAAGTTTGGAACAATAACCTCTACTCTAGGCTTTAGAACCGTAGCAAAAGCAGCGTGCAAAGCAGCGGTTCCTGAACTAACAGCGAAAGCGTATTTAGCTCCGACTTTTTCCCTAAATTCTCTCTCGAACTCTGCTGTTTTTGAGCCTTGTGTGAGGTGCCCAGATTTTAGGACCTCCACTATGTCCTGAACAGTTTCCTCAATAAACAAAGGTTTCGCTATTGGAATTTCTTTTTCAGAAACAGGTTTGCCGCCTTGAATTGCCAATTTTTCCAAGGAGTTTTGGCTCCGCGGTTATCAGGTAAATTCGGATGCTTGCTCTTAGGGTTCAGGACATTTTTGTTAGCGCAGCATTGATTTCTGCCAGCTCGTTTTCTGTTGCCACAAGTCCGAGCTCAAAAATTTGCTTATTTTTTTCATAGGTATCGGATTTTACCTCTTTGGCTATGTTCTTCATTTCTAAAGTTGCAAGAAACATCTTCAAAAGTTCAGCTTGATTCTTAAGCTCCTCAGCTCTCTCGCTCATTTTCTGCTGCAAAGTTTTTTTGTGAGACTCGAATTCCACAATGTTCTCGTTTAAGCTTTTAACAAGATGCTCATAGGTAGGCCGAGACATTCTGTTTTTAGCTAATAATTCGTCCAATGCCTGTTTTTTCCTCTTGGCTAACTCAAGTTCCAATCGGACCTTTTCAAACGAGGATTTCCACGAACTCAACATCATCACTTTCCATTAGATTAAATTATGACCATAGGTTTTCTTATACTCCTAACTTAATATTAAGCTTCATATGTAACGATTGGTTCTCCTCTTTCTTCTGAGGTCAAAGCTGTTACTACAATATAGGGTACACGCCGCTTCACATAATTCAGAATTTGCTTAAACCTAGCAGAATCATAACTTAATGTTAGCTCATCAAGAATGAAGAACGGAAAGTCGGGGAGAAAAGTTTCCTTGGCTGCAAGCATCAACATCAGACTTACTGTAAGTTTCTCAGATGCACTTAGGGTTTCGACAGGTTGGTGGACACCGTTTTCTCGAATAATGTTTAGTCTAAAGTCTTGGTCTAGAAAGATGTTCTCAAACCCTTTCAACATAAGTTCTTTGAAAGCTCTGTTGATGTTTCTGTTGAATCTCAGTTTAGCTGACGTCATTCGTTTCATGTACTTGTCTTGATAGTACTCGATAACCTTGTTCAGCCACTCTATTCTTTGAGCCAAGTCTTTACGAACCTCGACGACAAGCCGTCCGCCATACTTAGGATCGTATTCTGGGATCTTTTCAGCCTGTTGAATTGCTTCTTCCTTAACATTTATGACTTCATCTATACGTTTAGCTTCCTCCTCCAAGGCTTTTAACTCTTCAGACTCATACGAAAGTTTTTCTTGGCGCTCTTTTTCTAATTTTGCCACTTCTTCTCTAAGGTATGCAACACGCTTCGATTTTTTCGCAATCGCTTTATGCAGCTCTTTATGTTTTTTCTTAGAATTTGCGATGCTTTCTCTAAGACGAGCCGCGACCTTTGCAGAATCGTCGGTGAGCTCAAGAAACTCCTTTAACTGCTTCATTTTTTCTTCTTCACGATACAACTCCATCTTGAGAATAGACAAACCATTTTCCTCTTTTGAGAGCTCAGCCTCTGTTTCCTGCTTTTTCTTTATGACGTCCTTTGCATTGTCCTCACGGCCAGCTTTGAGATTCGCAATTTTGGTTTCTACCTGTTCACGTCTCAAATAAAGGTTGGTTAGCTCTGTCACTAAAAGAGGAATGGACTCGAACCTCTCGAAGCTTGGACCTGCCAGTTCCCTACTGATATCGTTTACGAGCTCTTGAGCTGCCGACATAATGGTGCTGTAGTATTTGCCATAGGATAAAATTTCAAGGTATTCTCGGAAAACCGTTCCACCTCCAGTTATTTTGTGAACAACACTGGTTTCAGCCATCGCTACGCACGCATCAAAAGCTCTAGAGTCAGAAAACGGAAGCACCGTTCCCGATGCTGTGACAGAACCTGAAGATGTTCTCCTAAGCTTTTTCACATAAGTCCTATCGCCATATTGAACTGTGATTTTCCCTTGGATTTCATCTAAAGAAAGAAGGTGAGACGGAGGAACTTGATTGCTAAACATTGATGCTAAGCTGCGAACAAGACTAGTTTTTCCCGAGGCGTTCGGTGCCTTGATGATGTTTATACCTGGCCTAATTTCAATTTGAAAATGTTTTAGTGGACCGATGTTTTCTAACCTAAGAATTAAGCTCAGCTGAGTATCGGGCTGCATATTTTTCTAATAGCTCCTTAACCTTTTCCCTGTTTTCAGCATTTTTTCTAAGAATGCCAATAGCTTGTGGTTCAAACTCATTAATGTATGGAACCTCTTCACTCGTGTTTTCAAAGCCAGTTTTTGACAAGTTTCTTCGCTCCAAGAGAATTCTGACTCAACATATGTTTCAATAGGATTTAAACTTTGCATAAAACACTTTCCAAATTAAGTATTCGGCAAGACAATTGAAGTCCGTCTTGTCAAAATCGTATTTTACAGTGCTCAAGTTTTATCTAAGGGTTTTTGCGCTTTTGTCAAAGACTTTGCTACGTTAATAAAGACGCTGGCGCTCTCGGTTGAGATGTTTAGTGCATCTGCCACCATTTGAGGGTCAGAATCAGCTAAATCTTTTAGGCTCTTAATGCCTGCTTTGAGAAGTTTTTCAGCCACTAGCGGTCCAACGCCTTGGATTTTTTCTAAATCCTCGCTGATGTCTTGCTTTTTTCCGATAGGCTCTTGCGTTTCTACCATCTTTTCTTCAACTGCCTCTTTCATATGACCTCCAATTTGCACAAGCAAGAAGAAAAGTGCTGCTGTAACTCCAAGTAACATAGAAATAACGATTATGCCATAATCGCTCATGGTTCCAGACGGAGTGAATAGGAAGCTTTGAACGGCATCTGTTCCAGCAAAGGACATCCCTAACAAAACCTCATACACACGGGTGACCTGATGGGACCAAATCAACCTTAAGATGCAATATTCAAAGGCAAAAATAAACCCAAAATACAGAATGTAAAGTAGATAAGCGTTGTAACTGGAACGCTTCTCTTTCAACCGATTTACCGTGAAAAAAATGCCAACGAGACACGGAATCATTAAAGCAGCCCAAAGAACTTGCCTTGTTAACTCCCAGCCTACGAGGCTTTCAAGCAGCTGCCTCTCAACACTAACCTCGATGCGCATGATTTCCTGCTGATTAATAAACAATATTACGTACATCAAAACTGAGAAAGAAAGCCAAACGCAGAAGGAAGCAAAACTCAGT
Source organism: uncultured Candidatus Bathyarchaeia archaeon (assembly GCA_964584965.1). Taxonomy (GTDB): domain Archaea; phylum Thermoproteota; class Bathyarchaeia; order Bathyarchaeales; family DTEX01; genus JAGTRI01. The sequence continues at coordinate 18,832 of CAZPBM010000033.1, forward strand.
GCTATTATCCTTTGACTTTTACTGCTCAAAGCGACAACCGATTTCAGATTACAATAAAAGTCCTTTTATAATTTTTCATTTAACCCAGCATCGAAGTGATGACCAATGTTCTGGACAGACGGTTCATATTGTTAATATTTGTTATGCCTACAGACAATATACAAATGAAAAGTGTTTTAGGAGAAGGCGTGGCGAATTTGAAAGTCGAAGACAACAACATAGAGAGAGACCAAAAAGACATCATAAGATACTGTGAAAAAGCCATAGAAGCATACACACAGTCTCTGAAAGCCTGCGACTTGGAGCGGTCGCCTAAATTACATGCCATGATTCAAAGCAACTTGGCAAACATATACGTCAGGTTGGGCGACATAAAAGACAAAGCGGAAAATTACAAAAAAGCCATAGACGCCTACAACGAGGCTCTAAAATCAAATTCGATAAGTCAGTTTCCCGTTGAGTACGCTATAATCCAATTCAATCTTGGCAACACATATAGCAAACTAGCAGATCTTGAGGAGCAAAATAGAAACAAGTATTCAGAGAAGGCGATAGAGGCATACGGCGAAAGCCTTAAAGTTTTTACTCGGGAGAGCTTCCCAACGTACTACGTTACAATACAAAACAATATAGGAAACGAATATGGAAAACTTGCAGGTGTAGAAAACATCGCCATATCTATAAACAACGCAAAATACGGAAACCTAATGTAACACCCACAAAAACCATTTTAAACAAAATGCCAACAAAAACCAGTCAAGAATCGAACATAATAGAGGGCCAAAAAAACTACGCTGGAACCGCAACAGTCTACTTATAAAAAGATTCGACAGCATCACAGATTTCACATTGTTTCCACAACGCCTACATAAGGAAAAAAGGTTTCAATGTGTACAGAGCAAGCGCAAAAAGGGCACTTATGCCTTAAGCCATGAAAAAATGGTCAGAAAAGCTGACCCGACTATATATACCCCCCTCCCCTCTACTATCCACACAGACAACATACCATGATCTTTTTAATAAAAACTTCGGAATATTTAATGAACTATCACAAATTAATTCTTAATAAAAAAATAAAATGGGCAAGCAGCTAAGTTTCTTTAAAGGTTACAGTAGAACAACAAGAACGCTGAATATTGCAAAATATCCTATAAGGGCGCCAATAATTGTAATCAGAGTTGCTTCAACGTACGCCTTGATTTCACGATTCAACCTTTTCTTAAACATCACATCTTTCATCCTCCTTTACGCAACAATACCTTTAGCCCAAGTATATAACGCCAAGGCACCACAAGTGAACATAAAAAACAATCATCAAAAAAGCACTCTAACTGTAATCACAAAACGTTACTATGCACCCATCAAAGCTCCAAATCCAAAAAATTAAACCTCAGTGTCTCCTTCAATGAATGCCACAAAAAGCATCTACATTTATAATCAACGTTCGACTACGAAAAGTATATATTTTCCGCAAAATTGTTTAATGATACAAAAGTTTAAAAGAGGAATCTTTATGGCTGCGACACAAGGAGTTCCCGTTTTAATCTTGAAGGAGGGTTCATCAAGATCTCGAGGAAAGGAAGCACAGCACGCCAACATCATGGCAGCAAAAATCATCGCCGAAGCCGTGAAAACTTCTCTAGGACCGAAAGGCATGGACAAGATGCTCGTTGACAGTTTAGGCGACGTCACAATAACAAGTGACGGACGGACAATCCTCGACGAAATCGACGTTGAACACCCAGCTGCAAAAATGATGGTTGAGGTTGCTAAAACCCAAGATGACGAGGTAGGCGACGGAACAACAACTTCAGTGGTCATAGCTGGAGAGCTGCTCTCCAAAGCTGAGGAACTATTAAACAAGAACGTTCACCCAACTGTAATCATAGATGGCTACCGAAAGGCCGCTGACAAAGCACTTGAAACCTTGGAAAAAATCGCAATCCCAGTTTCTCCAACAGACAAGGAAGCCCTAAAAAAGGTCGCTATGACCTCAATGGCAAGCAAGCTCGTAGCTGAAAACCGAGAGCAACTTGCAGACATAGCGGTTGACGCTGTTCTCCACGTAGCAGAAAAGGTCGGAGACGAATATAGAGTAGATCTAGACAACATAATGGTTGAAAAGAAAACAGGTGAATCAATCACTGACACCAAACTCATCAAAGGCATAGTTCTAGACAAAGAAATCGTCCACCCAGGCATGCCTAAACGCATCGAAAACGCCAAGATCGCACTGCTAGACTTAGCTCTTGAAGTTGAAAAAACAGAATTCGACGCAAAAATCAACATTGAAACCCCAGAGCAAATGGAAGCATTCCTCCACGAAGAAGAAAACATGATGCGAGACATGGTTGAAAAAATAGCTGCAACAGGAGCAAACGTCGTAATTTGCCAAAAAGGCATAGACGACATGGTTCAACACTTCCTGGCTAGAAAAGGAATAGCAGCTGTAAGACGTGCCAAAAAATCAGACATGGAGAAACTGGCCAAAGCCACAGGTGGAAAAGTAGTCACAAACCTCCAAGACATAACGAAAAAAGACCTCGGCTACGCTGCACTCGTTGAAGAAAGAAAAATAGGCGACGACAAAATGACCTTCATAGAAGGATGCAAGAACCCACGTTCAGTAGCAATCCTAATCCGTGGTGGAACCGAAAGAGTTGTCGACGAAGCTGAAAGATCCATACACGACGCCTTATGCGTAGTTCGAGACGTTGTCCAAGAACCAAAAATAGTAATTGGAGGAGGTGCACCTGAAGTCGAAGTGGCAAGGGCACTTAGAGAGTTTGCCGAAACACTTCCAGGAAGAGAACAGTTAGCAGTCCAGAGCTACGCTGAAGCAGTTGAGGTTGTGCCTACGACTCTTGGCGAAAACGCTGGGCTAGACCCGATTGACATTATCTCAGACCTTAGAGCCTACCACGAAAAAGGTCAAAAATGGGCAGGTGTCGACGTTTTCGAAGGCAAAGTCGTTGACATGGAAAAAAACGACGTCTACGAACCTTTAGCTGTCAAGAAACAAATCGTAAAATCAGCGACAGAAGCAGCCTCAATGATACTGAAAATCGACGACGTCATTGCAGCTGGAAAAATGAAGGCTCCACCAACACCGCCTAAAGGTCCAGAAGGTGCAGGCGGCGAATACGGCGGCGGAGAATTCGACTAAACAACCCAAAATTTACACCCCCACCCTTTTCTTTTCTGTTTCTATCTTTTCCAAAAGCTCACGGTTTCGAGCCGTAAACCAACTTTCATAGATAAAATTTTAATTCAGTTCCAGATATCCTTCGGTTCGAAGTGATGCTGTGGCAAAGAACAGCTGTAAAAAAGCTTCAATAGTTTTCCTCTTCTCAGTCTCCTTTGTATGCCAAATGATCGTAGGCGCAGTCAGTATCACAGTTCCAATTTTCGCCGAATCCCTTAAAGCCTCAACATTAGTGGTAGGGGCAATCGGTTCAGCAGGAGGTCTAGTTTACTCGGTTCTCCCGTTCGTAGCAGGAATATGCTGCGACAAAACGAAAAGAAAATTATTCGTCTCTTCATCCTTAGCCCTTTACAGCTTCTCATGCCTTTTATACAGTTTTTCTGAAGAGGTCACAATGCTTGTTCTGGCCAAGATTATAGAATGGTCATCCGTCGCCATCTTTTGGCCCGCCGTAGAAGCTCTATTAGCAGACATAGGAGAGACCAAGCTCGAAGAAACTCTAAGAAAGTTTAACCTTTCCTGGGGATCAGCCATGATAATAGGCCCAGTAATCGGTGGTTCTCTGATCACAGCGTTTTCGATAAAAGCCCCCTTCGTCTTCGCTCTTCTGTTATCAACAATTTTCTGTATTTTAAGCCTCATCATAATCGTTGAACCAGCAAAAAACAACAAACACGACGTTCAAGCAAACTTAAACCCAGAAAAAACCTCAAACAAGCATTACCCCCTTGTATCTGGGCTCTTGTCAATCTTCCTCTTTTCTTCAGTTGGTGGCATAATTCTTTCTCTTTTCCCAGCGTACGCAACCAAACTTGCCATCTCCCCATTCAACATAGGATGGATCGTTTTTACCTTTGGAGCCGCCAGAGTCATCATCTTCAGCCAAGCAAACAAAGTGGAGGCCAAAATTGGAAAAACGGGCATGCTTCTGTTCGGAACATTACTTCTTGGAGCAGCTTCTCTTTTGACAGTCTTCAGCAACACCTTTTCGCAATACGTGATTTGTTTTGCGTTTTACGGTTCTGGAACAGGCTTTGCATATGCTGCTTCGATAGCCATAGTTCTGGGAAGATGGGAAACAACAAGAGGTCACGCAGCAGGAATTTTCGAAAGCATAATCGGGTTCGGATACTTCGCCGGTCCACTAATCGGCGGGGCACTTTCAACTTTTTCAGATGTTGCCCCATACTACTTCGGGTTTGCCCTTAGCCTTGCAGTATTATTCATCCAACTATTTTACAAAACAAGAAACCAAAAATAAATCAATAATGTAGGTAGAGTTATAAGCTTCTTTTAATTAAAAACACCACAAAAATTTAGGACAACAACCACGGAGGTAAATTATTGCTAGTCGAGGTTCGATGGCACGGCAGAGGTGGACAAGGCATAGTCACAGTAAGCCGTTTACTTGCCTACGCCGCTTTACTCGACGGAAAATACGTTCAGGCTTTTCCAGAATTCGGACCTGAACGAAGAGGAGCACCGGTAACTGGCTACACCAGAATCTCCGACGAGACAATAACTATTCACAGCCACATATATAATCCCCACATAGTCGTCATAGTTGACCCCACCCTCATCGGCACAGTAAACATGACGCTGGGACTCGCCAAAAACGGAACCATAGTGGCAAACACAGAAAAAGACAGCGCCACCCTCAAGCAGGATTTAAGGGCTGAAAAAGCCAAAATCTTCACAGTTAACGCGACAAGAATAGCCCTCGACGTTCTAGGCAGACCAATATACAACACAGCAATGCTTGGAGCTCTCGTAAAGGCGTCTCCGATAGTTACACTAGATTCCATAGACAAGGTTGTAAAAGAACGGTTTCCAGGCGCCGTGGGAGAAAAAAACGTCGCTGTCATAAAAAGAGCATACGAGGAGGCAAAAAACGTTGAGTAAAGAATCCAAACCAGGATGGAAGAAAATTCCAATAGGCGGACTTCTTTTCGAACCAGGCTCAGCCACAGGATACAAAACAGGAGATTGGCGAGCATTCAAGCCAATCGTTGACCAAGGAAAATGCATAAACTGTCTTCTCTGCTGGATTTACTGCCCTGACGCTGCGATAGTTCGGAAAGAAAAGTTCATTGACATAAATTATGATTACTGCAAGGGCTGTGGAATATGTGCAAACGAGTGCCCTGTAAAAGCAATCACGATGGTGGAGGAAAAAAAGTAAAATGCCAAAAATAATGGGTCTAACCGGAGATGAAGCAATAGCATACGCTGCTAAACAAAGTAAAGTGGATGTTGTAGCTGCATACCCCATCACGCCGCAAACAATAATCGTTGAAGCCTTCAGCGAATATGTCCACAATGGCGAAGTTCACACAGAATTTATCTGCGTGGAATCTGAACACTCAGCCATGTCTGCCTGTGTCGGTGCAAGCCTAACAGGCGCGAGAGTCTTCACTGCAAGCTCAAGCCAAGGACTTGCTTTGATGCATGAGATGCTTTACATTGCTTCTGGGCTTAGGTGCCCAATTGTTATGGGAGTTGTGAATCGTGCTCTATCAGCTCCAATCAACATCCACGGTGACCATTCTGATATGATGGGCTCCAGAGACTGCGGTTGGGTGCAAATTTACTGTGAAAACTCTCAAGAGGCTTACGATTGGGTTTTGCAAGCCTTCAAGATTGCGGAAGACCACGAGGTTTTGCTTCCAGTAACCGTGAACATAGACGGCTTCATTTTGTCTCACGCATTGGAAAGGGTTGAGGTTTATGACGACAGTGGCGTTGAAAAATTCCTTTCAGTGAGGAATGCGCCATTTAAGCTTGACCCAGATAATCCTTTCACAGTCGGAGCATTATGCTTCACAGACTATTACTTCGAAATAAAGCGCCAACAAGAAGAGGCACTAAGAAATACACCAACCGTCATAGAAAAGGTTAACAAAGAATTCGAAGCCTTAACTGGAAAAAAATACAGCCAAGTAGACACCTACGGACTTGAAGACGCAGAAGCAGCAATTCTATGCCTAGGAAGCACAGCTGGAACAGCCAAGGCAGTAGCGAAAAAATTACGCAGCCAAGGAAAAAAAGTAGGAGTCATCAAACCTTGGGTTTACAGACCTTTCCCATCTGAACGTCTGCTGCAAACACTAGGAAACCTTAAGGCGTTAGCAGTGCTTGATCGCGCCATTAGTCCAGGTGCACCGTATGGTGCCTTGTGCAGCGACGTTGTTTCCACGCTTTATAATAATGGAAAGCAGTTAAAAGTTTTCAACGTTATCTACGGATTAGGCGGAAGAGACATTACGCCTTTTGACATTGAGGCAATCTTTAACGAGGCTCTAGATGTTTTGAAAACTGGAGTTGTTAAAGAGCCTTTGAAATTTGTAGGAGTGAGAGAATAATGGTCAGACTGCAAGAATTAACCACAGAAGAAAAGTTCACATCTGGACACAGGCTTTGCGCTGGATGCGGAGCTGGAATCATCGCTCGAATGACGCTTAAAGCTTTAAAGAAACCTTCTGTAGTTGTTAACGCCACTGGCTGCATGGAAGTAGCCTCTACAATTTACCCATTCACATCATGGAAGCTCCCATGGGTTCATGTTGCCTTCGAAAACGCAGCAGCCGTTGCATCTGGAATAGAGTCCGCATACAAAGCTTTAGCGAAGAGGAACGCTTGGGACAAGGATGTTGACATAATTGCTTTCGGAGGAGACGGCGGAACATTCGACATTGGAATTCAGGCTCTTTCTGGTGCTCTTGAAAGAGGCCATGATTTTCTGTATATTTGCTATGATAATGAGGCTTACATGAACACTGGAATTCAAAGGTCAGGAGCCACACCTCACGGCGCATCGACTACAACAAGCCCTGCTGGAACAAAGATTCCAGGAAAACCAGAGTTTAAGAAAGACTTCATCGGCATCTGTGTAGCGCACGAAATAAAATACGCTGCGACCGCTTCACCTGCATATTGGAACGACTACATTACTAAAGTTCAGAAAGGCTTAGACGTGAAAGGCCCAGCTGTATTACATGTTTTTTCACCTTGTCCTCTGGGCATGAGGCATGATTCTGAAAAAAGCATCGAGATGGCAAGGCTCGCTGTCCAAACAAGATACTGGCCCGTTTACGAGGTTGAAGATGGAAAATACAAGCTGAACATCAAGGTTCCAAATCCGAAACCAGTAATTGAGTTCCTTAAGCTACAAGGTAGATTCAGACACCTGTTTCAACCACAGTTCCAAAAAGAACTCGAAGTCATCCAGCAATGGGTAGACCAAAACTGGAAACGCATAACAGCTCTTTGCGGAGAAACGGAAGAATAACCATAAAAACAAAAAATACATAATTTATTCGAAGTCGAGGTAACTATTCATGAAAGTCGTAGGCGTCGTTGGCAGCGCAAGAACTGGCGGAAACACCGAAATCTTAACCAGCATAACACTAGACGAAATACGAAAAGAAGGAATCAAGACAGAGTTAATCAACCTTGCTGGAAAAAGGATTGAACCTTGCGACGGTTGCCGTGCTTGTTCTGAAACTGGAAAATGCCACTATAAAGACGACTTCGAAGAAATTGCTGAAAAGATGATTGAAGCTGACGGCATAATACTTGCCTCTCCAGTCTATTATGGTGCAGCCTCGCCACAAATTGTCAGCCTCATCAGCAGATTCTATTCAAAACGAGACAAGCCTCTGCGAAACAAGGTAGGTGGACCAATTGTTGTAGCACGAAGGGCTGGAAAGAACTTCACCTTTGCGCAGCTACTGTTTTTCTTCATGATTCAAGAAATGATTGTGCCAGGCTCATCGTACTGGAATGTGGCTTTCGGACGTTCAAAAGGAGACGTTCTTAAAGACGAGGAAGGAATCAACACAATAAAAACCTTCGGGAAAAAAATAGCTTGGCTACTAAAAAGGCTTAAGACGGACGAATCCGCCAGCAAATAAAAATCTCGAAGAACCTTTCTGGCTATCTTTTTTACAAAAAGGTTCTTATCAGTTCAACACAACTTTATTCTATTACAGGTGAACTATATGCGCCTTTTCCACTGCGCAAACGATGAGGAAATTAAACAAGGAAAAACAACCGACATTTACTTCGAACGAACCATGCAGATTCTTAAAGCAAAAAACAAAGATAGACTACACGTTATCGCAGAGGTCACAACCAGCAGCCTTCCTGAAAACTGGCCTTGGGGAATCCTGTGCGGAATTGAAGAAGTTGCTAACCTTTTTCAAGGATATCCCGTGAATGTGTACGCAATGCGGGAAGGAACCGTCTTCTTTACTCACGACTTCAGGGGGTTCAGGGAACCCGTCATGTTCATCGAAGGACCATACGGCGAGTTCTGCGTTTTAGAGACACCCATGCTTGGTCTGCTGTGTCAGTCCACGGGTGTGGCTACTAAATCCGCTCGCATTAGACTAGCTGCAAAAGATAAACAGGTTCTAGCCTTTGGAGTTCGAAGAATGCATCCTGCGATTGCGCCTATGCTTGACAGGGCGTCATACATAGGTGGACTTGATGGTGTTTCAAGCCTCTTAGGTGCTAAAATTATTGGAGTAGAGCCAAGTGGAACCATGCCTCATGCCCTAATCATAGCTATGGGCAGCCAAACAGAAGCTTGGAAAGCTTTCGACGAGGTGATTTCCCCAGATGTGCCGAGAGTTTGTCTTGTGGATACTTACTACGACGAAAAGGCTGAGGCTATCATGGCAGTAGAGGCTCTAAAAAATCGTCTTTCAGCGGTTCGACTTGACACTCCCCGTTCAAGGAAAGGCGACCTAGCAGAGATTATCAGAGAAGTCAGGTGGGAACTGGACATAAGAGGCTACAAACATGTCAAAATCTTTGTTTCAGGCGGACTGGACGAACAAAGCGTTAAAACTTTAGGCCAATCGGGTGCAGAAGCTTTTGGCGTTGGAACATCAATCAGTAACGCTCCAACAGTAGATTTCGCCCTAGACATCGTCGAAGTTGAAGGAAAAATTGCAGCAAAACGGGGAAAACTGGGCGGCAAAAAACAAGTTTGGCGGTGTCAATCATGTTTTGTCGACGTTGTTGTTCCTTTTTCAGACCCTGAACCAAAATGTCCAGTCTGTGATGGCGCAACTTCGCCCTTGCTTAAGCCTCTGGTTGTGAATGGAAAAATAGTTGTAGAAAAACCAGATCCAAAAAATATTCGTTCCTATGTTTTAGATCAGCTTAGGCGTCTTCCACCACTTACGTAGGACAAGAATTGTGTTCCTAAAATCTTAAATATTTCGAAATCATTCTTTAGGGTAGCCATACAAGGAGCCAAGAAATAAATAATGGTTGAAATTTGTCCAATATGCGGGCTTCCAAAGGACATTTGTGTTTGTGGTGAAATTAGTAAAGAACAACAAAAAATCATGGTACGCATGGAAACACGGAAATTCCATAGAGCTATGACAGTCATCGAAGGCCTTGACTCAAAAGAAACAAACCTTAAAAAAATGGCACAGAGAATGAAGAACTTCTGCGCTTGCGGTGGAACAGCTAAAAACGGACAAATCCTTCTACAAGGTGACCAAAGAGAGAAAGCCAGCACCTTTCTTCTTCAGGCAGGATACCCTAAAGAAAATATTGAAGTACAGTAAGACCATAGAAATAGAGGGTTTGGAAGCCTTAGCAGTTGCACCGTATTATTAAAGGAATTAAGCCTAAGTCTCAGGAACCAAGGAAATTCAAAGTCTGCCCTAGATGTGGAAGTACTAAAATTGGGCTTTCCAGCAAGTTCGACGCATGGCTTATGCCAAAACAGTATATATGTTATGACTGCGGATATTCTGGGCCAATTATTTTGGAGCTTGAAGAAGAAAAAGATCGAAACCAAGAAGCATAAAAGTAGAAGATGACCATAAAAACCCAATTTACCCCGTAATAATCTGAAAAAGCTGATATAATCTAGTTTGGCTAGCCAGAAGTAATAACCTTATTATTTTTTTGGTTCTTAGATTAGGGTTGTAAAGTGATAATCACAATGAATGGGAAAGAATGGTTTAGAAGAAGCTATCGAAGAAACCTAGTGGACATGCACATCGAAGACTGGAACCAAAGTTTTCTATCTCAGCTTAACCCAGAGAACTATGTGGCAATGCTGAAACTTGCGAACGTAAAATCAGCCATGATTTATGCAAACTCACACGTAGGCTACTGTTATTGGCCAACCAAAATTGGCCATATGCATAGGGGATTAGGCGGAAAAGACTTTCTTGACTCTATGATTCAGCTGTGCCACGAAGAAGGAATCGACGTCATTGTGTATTATAGCCTAATTTATAACAACTGGGCTTATGAACATAATCCAGAATGGCGCATACTAGACATTAACGGAAAACCGTCAAGAGACAATCCTAGACAAGGTGGAAGATACGGTGTCTGTTGTCCAAACTCAGAATACAAGAATTTTGTCGCTAGCCAGATTGAAGAACTATGTAGAAACTACAAGTTTGAAGGGATCTTTTTCGACATGACCTTTTGGCCAACCGTCTGTTATTGTCAAAATTGTAAAAAAAGATACATGCAAGAAGAAGGAGAAAATCTTCCTACAATCATTGACTGGAACGATTCTCAATGGCTAAAATTCCAAAAAAAGCGGGAAAAATGGCTTTCCGAATTTGCGGCAATGGCAACAAATGTTGTGAAAAAAATTAGACCAGAAGTTGCGGTTGAACATCAATCCTCAACTTTAACTGGATCTTGGAAGTACGGCGTAACTTCTTTATTAACTGAACACTGTGACTATGTTGATGGAGACTTTTACGGTGGAAGCTTGCATCAATCCTTCATTTGCAAACTGTTTTACAACCTCACTCCTAAAATGCCATTCGTGTATTCCACGTCAATCTGTTATCCAAATCTACATGACCACACTACGACAAAGCCTAAAGAGCTAATAAGAGCTCAGGCATTCTTGGCCATTGCACACAACGGCGCATTTCTCATTATTGATGCCATAGATCCAGTAGGAACATTGGAAAAAAGAAGGTATCAAATTATGGGCGACATATTCAAAGAAATATCTAAATACGAAGAACATCTCGAAGGCGAAATGTGCCAAGACGTGGCAGTATACTTCAGTTTCGACTCAAAATTTAACCCTAATGAAAACGGTAAATCTCCGTCGCCTGATGTTATAAACAAGTATTCTTGGACTCTTCCGCATATAGATGCCGTGTTGGGTTGCACAGAAACTTTGCGAACTCACCACGTTCCGTTTGGCATAGTTACAATCAAAAATTTGAAAGAACTCTCACGTCACAAAGTTGTTGTGTTGCCTAACATACTGAAATTGTCTGAAGAGGAATCAAAAGCAATAATTGACTATGTTGCTGAAGGCGGAAACATATACGCAAGTAAATTTTCCTTGAAATCGAAACTTTCAGAGATGCTAGGCGTTTCGTCCGCTGAAGAGACACATGAAAAGTTCACATACATAGCGCCAACTTCGAATGGCGAAAACCTTTTTACAGAAATTTCCGAAAAATATCCCCTATCAATATCTGACTCTCAAATTAAAATTGACTCTGAATCCAAACATAGAGCATTAGCAAAAATTACGTTGCCCTATACTGATCCAGATGATCCATCAAAATTCGCATCTATCCATTCAAACCCGCCTGGAATACAAACAGACTACCCAGCGCTGATCTATAAAAAAATTGGTAAAGGGCGCGCCTTCTTGTCGTCTGCATCTCTTGAAACCTTCGCCGCTAAATCACTTAAGCACAGAACAGTTTTTATGAACATCATTCGAGCATTAGCTAAGAATAGTTTTTCTTTTGAAGTCACTGCTCCTCAATATGTTGAGATTGTTCTTTTCCGCAAACCAGACGAAAAAACATATTTAATCAACATCGTCAACCTTCAGTCAGAAATTGGAATACCTAATTTGCCAATCAATAACATTCGCATAAAAATGAAGGTTGAGACAAAAACTCAGAAAGTAATGCTTATGCCGGAAAGAAAGTCCATCCAATTCGTGCAAAAGGGAGAAGATGTCCAAATAAGGGTTCCAAAACTGCAGACGTTCCACATGCTGATGTTAAAACATGAATAAGATACAATAGTATTAAGTTGGTAAAAAACTAGCGCAATGTAACATGTTAGTCAGGTAATTCGAGTTTCAGCTGCCTCTTAAGATTCTTAAACCTGTTTCGCACAGTAACCTCAGTCACACCCGCTGCGTCAGCAATGTCTTTTTGAGTCTTCTTTTCGCCAGCTTGTTTACAAGCGATGTAAAGAGCTGCGGCTGCAAGTCCCATTGGATCTTTCCCAGCAGAAGCATGCAAGCTCTTCGCTTCGTTTATAATCTTAGCTGCCTCTGACTGAATTTGACCTGAAATATTGGACCTTTGAGCAATTTTTGTTAAGTAAATAAGCGGATCAGCAATTGGCATGTGAAAGTCAAGTTTCCTAAGAAGTAACCTGTAGCATCTAGCTACGTCTTTCTTGTTAACTAGGCTTGCTTCAGATATTTCCCTAAGATTCCTAGGTGTGCCTGTTGTTCTGCAAGCAGCATATAGGGACGCGGCAGCGATTGCAGCAATGGATCTTCCACGAACCAACCCTTCGTCAAGAGCTTTCCTGTAAATTAACGCAGCCTTTTCTTTAACAGCTGCTGGAGCTGAAACCTTGTCAGAAAGACGGTCCAGTTCAGTCATGGCTTGTGCGAGGTTCCTATCAACAGAGGAGTGCACGCGGCTTCTGATTTGCCACTTTCTAAGCCGCCACATCTGAAGCCTAGTTGATAATGGAAGCTTCCGGCCAAAAGCGTCTCTGTCAATGCGGTCTATCGATGTTGATAGGCCTTTATCGTGTACAGAATATGAAGTTGGAATACCAACTCGACTCCTCGACTCTTTTTCTTCTTGTGTAAAAGCCCTCCACTCTGGTCCTTCGTCCATCATGACGTCCTGAACAACTAGACCGCAGTTTCCGCATATAGTTTCGCCTGAATCATAATCGTGAACAAGGTTTGCACTCCCACATTCTGGGCACTTATTGACCATTATCTGTTGGGATTGTGCCGAATTCTTTTTATTTTCCATTTTTCTGAGACCTCTATACAGTTATAGATGAAGTTTGATGATGAAAGAACTTCATAAGACACGATTCTTCACGAGTTCCGAATCGTGGTAAGATCATCAGTTCGTGACCTATCCTAAGGATTTGTTTTAATATATAAATCTTTCGGTTTTATCGCTGCATCAACATTATCTATGTCTTAGCTCCAAAAAAGGAAATCTAGGCGCACAAAAAAATGCGATGCCAAGAAAAGGTAAAAGTATTAACAAAAATTAGATTTTCTGCATATTTTCAGGGAAACGGGGAAAAATAGTTTCTTTCTTTAAATGCGGAACCATGAAAGTACATTGAAATCTGTTAATCCTAGAATTTCCAACTTTTATTATTACCATCTGTAACAACGTAATATTTTAACAGAAAAATGATGCAAAAGTTATTGTGTTTCCAGAAATTTATATTAAGGCATGAAGTTAATAGGTTGTTCAAAGGGGAAACGGTTTGGAAAGGTTGCCTGAAAATTTCCGGAATGTTCTGGAAGGGTTACTGACAGATTTGAAGACCAAAGAATCTATTGTTGGTATTGGACTTTTTGGAAGTTGGAGTCGAGGAGACGCATCCTTGACCAGCGACGTTGATCTTCTCCTTGTCGACAAAAGAGACTTTGATTACGAGTACATGGAAAGAGCTTTGATTGATAACGTCTTTTTTGACCTAGATTATGTTCCTTCAAAATGGATCGTACGCCAGATTCCTCCTGAAATTGACCAGAAGCTTTATGAATCTCAAGTCTTGCTAGACCGAAATGGCAGATTCGCAGTAGCTAAAGAATTGATGTCAAAAAATTATTGGACACTTGAACGGGCTGAAATGAGAATTGGAAACTACATAGTGCAGGCGGACACGTATCTAAGCAGAATCGTATCCGCCTTAAACAGAGAGGATTTCCAAAGTGCAAAAGTCAGCGCGGTTTTAGGGCTTACTTCAGTCATGCGGGTTCTTTTGGAAGTCGCGCGGAAGCCTTATTCGAACAGCCGTTTCTTAAGAATGCTTGAGTCCGCGACAATTCGGCTTGGTCAAAATGATCTTTACGACGAATATCTTGACATTGCAGGCTTTACTAAGATTAACAAACAAGCCGCAGAAAGCATATTGGACTCGGTTACTGAAGCTTGGCAGAAAGTCGCTGGTTTTGTCCAAGAAAACTCCTCGAAAATTGAGAAGGTGCATGTCAGAGTAAAGAACGACTTAAACTATTATTGTAAAGAAAATTTCCTAAAAGGCATGCAGGTGCGGGCGCAGACTTTAATAAATGAAAGCCTATACGAAGAAGCTGTTCATTACCTATTTCGAGGTACCATTAGCATGCTTGAGAACTATGTCTGGCTAATCTCAACGTTAGAAGGAACACGGTTTGATTTCACGAATCTGTTCCAGCGGCTGAAAAACTCAAGTCTCTCACCGCCAGACATTTATAAAAAAACAGTTGAAGCATTTAGCCTAGAAGATATTTCGCAAAGCGAGGCGGAGGAAGCTCAGAAAAAGGCCAGGGAAACAGTATCCAAGATCAGAAATAAACGTAGAGAGTTTGCTGAAACCTTTGACGTTTAATGGTTTACTTCGTGTGAACCGCTTATCTTAATAAGGAGATTGCCTTACAAAGGTTTAGAAGTGTTTGATGTGGGCGTCACAACGGAAGAACAACAAAAAGTAGGCATCTTAAAGCACGATCTTCAAAATCTCAACTTGATCGTGAAGATTCTGAACATTGGTTCCTCCCGCGGAGTTCCCTCTAGGAACGATCAACGTCAACATTGGATTGCAGAGGCAATTGTTGGCGACGAAACAGGCACAGTCGTATTAACCCTTTGGGACGATCAAATTAGGATGTTTAAAGCCAACGACGTCATTGAGATAAAAGGCGGCTACACAACGCTTTTTAAAGGCTCCTTAAGGCTGAATGTGGGAAGAGGAAGCCGAATATCCAAGGTTGACAAGGAAATTGCGCAAGTCAATACTAAGAACAACCTTTCTGAAAGAACCCACATCCAAATTCCGTGGACGCTTTCAGAAGCCCGCCCGTTTAAAAGCCACAGAAGACGCTGAGAGCATAACAACATATCCCAGCGAAAACAAAAAATATTCTAACCCATCTATTCTAAAATGCCTAAACATTGCACATAAGCCCGGTGGTGTAGCGGTCAAGCATCGGGGCCTCTGGAGCCTCTGACGAGAGTTCGAATCTCTCCCGGGCTACCACTGTCTAGGCGCGAATTTATACTTTTTAAGGGCTGGTTTTCTTGGATTTCTTTGAGCATTTGCTGTTTTAGAGCGGTGGTTAGTTGAACTAGCTGCTGGTTTTCGAGTTGGCTGTTGTCGATGATTGTGCGGTTGGGTCTAGTTAGGGCGTCTTTTGTTAGGATTTCTTCTGGATTCAGTCTTGTCAGGGTGGCGTCTTGACATGTAGGTTTATTGCAATTTCAGCTATGTCTGTTCCGTATTCTGCGATTCTTCTTATGCTTTCAAGAATCAACCGTATGCCGATAATCGTTTTTGTATTTGTTTGTAGTTCTAGTAGTTTTCCGATTATTTCTTCTTCAAGATTAGCTGCGTCTCTTACTTTCGCTATTGTTTCATGAACCAGCTGC
>CAZPBM010000034.1:0-8948 GCA_964584965.1 uncultured Candidatus Bathyarchaeia archaeon
TTTGGGTAGGTTAATATTTTTATTCCAGCAGTTGTTTACTTGTATCTATGCCATTTGCAGCTGCTTGCAAGAAATGCAAGACTTACATGATAGGCCGAACAAAATCAGACATTGCTTCTGAAATACGAAGGCATTACCGAAGTGCTCACGAACAGTTTCCCCATCCGGATCCTATTTATTTGGACCTAGGTGATTTTGAACCTAACATCGTGTACCTAGTTGACGAATCAGGAAATCGTTACACTTTTATGTCGGAAATTTTCTGTTCAAAGGAATACTGCCTTGCGACAATATCCGACAAAGACTTCGACACTTGTGCCCTTGGAGCTAGAACACAAGAATCTTTAGAACCTGTACTGAAAAACTACTTTCCACCCTAACAAAAAATGATGGCATTACAAGCAAGATAATATGGAATGAAAAATGTTTTTAGATTTTTGCTTGAGCCCAAACTTTTTTGATTGCGTCACCTGTTTTTTTAACAGCATTTTCAATGGACATTTCTCTAAGGCTTTTATCGAAAGGCTCAGGCGTCACAGGGCCATTATACCCAATTTCTTTTAAGGCATTTAGAAAGCCAACGATGTTGATGACGCCTGTTTCTCCAGGCAACCGTCTTATCGAGTCTACTTGTTCGTCCACTGGAATACCTGATGGCGCATCATTAACGTGAACGTAGACTACGTCATTGCTCTTTAGCTGTCTTATTTGGTCAATTGTCGCGTGAGAGGTATACCAGTGCCAACAGTCCAAAAGAAGTCCAACGTTTTCATTTTTCATAGCTTTACGAAGCTTGAGGATGCCGTCTATTGTGTGAATGAATTCATATTTTCCTCTAGCCCATGAGTTTTTTGGTCCAACAAACTCAAGTCCCAAAGCACATCCATAATCTTCTAGAACTTTAGCTATTTCTCTAAGTCTCGAAACGTGAAGATCAAAATTTTCCTTATAAGGCAAAGTGTCCGAAAAAGGCATCAGCCAAGTAAAAACTCTAAAGCATCCTAGGCTGCTGGCAATCTTTGCTTGGTGCGGAAGCTTATCTAGATCTTTTTGGAAGGTTTCATCGTCTTTTCTGAAGTTAACTGGAAGACCCCACCCTCCCATTTTTAGGTTTTTTCGTTTGAGCGTCTCTTTTATGTCGTTAGCTGATTGTGTTTGTAGAATGTTTTCAATTTCGAATATGTCTATGTCTATGCCTTGAAATCCACCTTTTATAGCGAGTTCAACTGCCTCATGAAATGGGGCTTTGAACCCCAACGCTCCGAGATTAAGGTTTCTAAACACGCTAGTTCACCAATGCAGTTCATTGTCTTTCTATGAATTTATATTATATGGAAAACACGATTGCCTTAGCCCTGTTTCTTAAGAATGTTTAAAGCCTCATCTTCTTTGAAAGAACGAATGTGCGTCAAGGGTTAGGTTCTATTTGCATATCGTAAATTCGATGCCTCTAAATATTCGTGCCAAAGACGTTTTACAAACATTAAGAATAGGCCCCTAAAAACAGCAAGAAGCAGAGTCAATCATCGAATGTGGTCTAAAGATGATTAATTCTAAGGCTGTTTACACCTTTACAAAAGAAGCTATTGAAAAGCCCATAGTTAAATTGACCGTTGGCCAATCTTTTCACAGCGCAATTCTTTCCGAAATGCTGAAAATTGGGCAATCTATCTCATTATTTGGTTGTCACGATTGGAGAAAAACTCGAACATAAAGCGTCAGTTCAAGCAAAAACCAGCATCCTTAACAGCTGGATTCGAGAACAAACAGGCGACTTCGTCCTTAAAGAATTCTCTACCCAAGTTAAAGCAGGAACAGGCTGACTCTTCAGCATCGAACAGCAAAAGGTTATCTTCGATATTCTCAACCCTCAATCAAGCATTGGTGTAAGCCTAACTTCAAGTTATCTTATGGTTCCAAGAAAATCTATCTTTGGTATCTATGCTGTTACAAGCCAAGAATATGTTGCCTGCAAGTATTGTCCACGACAAAAATGTGCAAGTATAAAAAAGCCATTTACTGACGAAAATTTTTCATTAAACTGTGAAAATCAGACACATAATTAACTAAGCACAGAAACCTTTTTTGGGTCGAAGACAACCTTAAACCTGAGGTTTATGAAGGTGGCTTGTGCTGTTAAACAAGTGAAAAAGCCTCAACTTAAAAACCCATTGCTAGTTGAGGGTCTTCCAGGAATAGGTCTCGTGGCAAACATTGCTGTAGCATACCTAATACGGAAGCTAAACGCGGAATTTTTTGCTGAGATTATAGCGTCTTCTTTTCCAGACGTTTCAGTCACTGAAAAGAATGGTTCTATAAAGACACCCTTTTGCAACCTCTATTACCATAAATCAGACAATAAATGCAGCCACGACTTGATTCTTTTATATGGCAATACTCAAGCTTTGTCGAGGCGAGGACAATATGCCCTCTGCGGTTGTATATTGGACTTGGCTGAAAGCCTTGGATGCCAAAAAATCATCACTTTAGGAGGGTACAGACCTGGGCGGAGGGTTAGTGAACCAGCCCTGTATTATGCAGCTTCAGACATTGAAACTGCCCGTGAAGCGGAAAAACTTGGGGCTCAAAAGCTTGGCGGACAAATTTATGGAGTAGCCGGCCTTCTCGTGGGGTTAGCTGGCCTTCGGGAAATGAAGGGATTTTGTTTGCTAGCTGAAACAGAGGGAACCAGTTTGGATGTTGATGCTGCAAGGGCAGTTCTTAAGGCACTTTCAGAGACATTAGGTTTGAAGCTTAGCATTGACGACTTAAAGAATGCTGATGATCTAGCTGATTTTCTATCGCCATTCGATTTTGGAGCCATAGCAAAGGAGCAAATGAAAGAAGGAACAAAACCTAACTGGTTTATTTAGGATTCTCTAACGCATTCTGAGAAGCTGGATAATATTTTACTGTGGCAATACAAAAAACGAATTAAGCACCTTTCTACAGTTTAGTCTCTGCAGGTGTTGATGTTGGCTAAAATTGTTATTATAGGTGCTGGAAGCCACGTTTTTTCGAAAAACTTGATAACAGATTTTCTTTCCTATCCTGAGCTCAGGGAATGCACAATATCTTTGATGGACATCAATAAAGAAGCCTTAGACATGACGACGGCCTTCGCGAGGAAGCTCATTAAACAACATGGTCTTGGAACCAAGTTAGAGTCAACAACAGACCGTAAAACCGCTCTAGAAGGAGCTGACTACGTAGTTGTATCCATAAGGGTTGGAGGGCTAGAAGCAAACAAACCTGACCTCTTGATTCCTGCAAAATACGGCGTGAAACAAGGCGTTGGTGATACAATTGGCCCAGGTGGAGTATTCTATGGACTTCGCCACATACCTGTACTTTTGGACATTTGCCACGATATGGAGAACCTTTGTCCTGAAGCTTTGCTGATTAATTACACGAACCCGATGGCTATGCTTTGCTGGGCAATGAATGATTATTCGAAAATAAAAAATGTTGGCCTATGCCATAGTGTACAGGGAACAGCTTACGAGTTGTCTAGATATATTGGTGCACCGTTTAACGAAGTTTCATATTGGGTTGCTGGCATTAACCACATGGCTTGGTTCTTAGAGTTCAAGTGGCGAGGAAAAGACGCTTATCCACTTCTTAGGCAGAAGTTCAAAGACCCAAACGTTTATTCAAGGTCAGATGCGCACTGGGCTGGACCTGACATTGTCCGTGTTGAGATTTTCAAGGCGTTAGGATACTTCAATACAGAGTCAAGCCAACACATGTCAGAGTATGTGCCGTATTTTCGGAAGCGCCCAGAGCTTTTCGAAAAATTCAAGCTCAGAGACCCAACATTACGAATAGAAGGAGTAGGTGAAGACCGCAAGAGACAAGATGAAGAGATGAAACGAGTAATAGAAAGCGACCAAGTTATTCCTTTAAGACGAAGTGGTGAATACTGTTCAAGCATAATCTACGCTATGGAAACAGGTATTCCAACACAGATTAATGGCAATGTAAAGAATAATGGATTAATTACCAACCTTCCAGAAAGTTGCTGCGTTGAGGTTCCATGTCTAGTCGATAAAAACGGAATTCACCCATGCTATGTGGGTCGCCTTCCGCCACAGTGCGCAGCTTTAAACAGAACAAACATAAACGTCCAAGAACTAGGAGTTCTAGCAGCAGTTGAAAAAGATAAAAATTTGGTTTTTCAAGCCATACTTGTTGATCCATTGACTAGCGCTGTGTTGACAATTGACGAAATACGAAACATGGTCGACGAGATGTTCGAGGCAGAAGCAAACTACCTAAAAGGCTTCAAATAAAAATGTCTCTGACTTCCTTTTTTATATGTCCCCATGAATAAATAGTGTAAACTAGGTTAACCTGTTTTCCAGATTCTTTTTACGTCTATTCTCCTCTCATTTCGCTTACAAATTGCGAGTAAACTTTTTGCACTCTTTCCGCAGCAGGTCCTGAGCCTTCTGTTACGCCTTGTTCGGTCACCTTGACCCTATCCATAACCCATATGAATCCTTCTTTTTCGTAGAGCTTCACCATTCTTGGGAAGACTCTTTCCAGCCTTTCTGCGAGTCCTGCGAGGTCAAAGGCTTTCTCAACAGACAATATTTGAGCAACTGTGCTTCCACTTATTACGGCTTTAGGGATCATTTTGCCTTCGGGGTCTTTCACGTTGCTGAGAACGAGACTGAGGTTCTCTGTGTTTACTCCAAGTAGGGTTCCAGTATACATTTTTTTGTCAGTTGTGACGACCATGATGTTTTTATCTATAAGCGATGCGACTTCGTTGACGTACCTTCTTTCAGCAACAGACATCTACATCAATCCAGAGGTATTTTTGGGACAATCAACCTTATTACCTTTCCCATATTGCCCTAAAAAGCACAGGAAAAGGTTAACGACTTTTCTGGCTGAGATTTTGTTCAATCAACAATATGGTGTCCGGCGGCACATCTCGACCTACATTAACATTAGGACCAATCCAACTGTTGCAGCCAATTTTAACGCCTGGCATAAGCAATGTTCCGACGCCTGTTTTCACGTTGTCGCCTATTATGACGCCAAGTTTTTCTTTTCCTGTGTCAACCACCTTGTCTCTTATAATCATTTTTACTGGTTTATAATCCAGCCGAAGATTTGCCGTAATTGTTCCTGCGCCAAGATTGCAATCTTCACCGATAATGCTGTCACCCACATAAGAAAGGTGTGCAATGTGCGTTCTATCCATAACGATGCAGTTTTTTATTTCACAAGCATTGCCAATTCGGACATTCTTTCCAACGCTTGTGTACGGCCTAATATAGCAATTTGGCCCAATGTCGCTTCCCTCACCTATGTGTGCTGGGCCTTCAATGTAAGTGCCTGAACGGATTCTTGCATTTTCAGCGACAAAAACTGAGTTCTTAAGATGCACGTTTTCTTCAACTTCGCCCAGAATTTCGGGTTTAGTTTTCATGAGCATACGAGAATTTGCTTCAAGTAAGTCCCAAGGTCTTCCAACATCACGCCAATCCCCGCTTGAAATTTCGGCAGCAACGACTTTTTTCCCCGCTTTTATGAGCATCTGAATTGAGTCAGTTATCTCTTGTTCTCCCCTTGATGAGTCTTTGGTTTGTTTAATGGTTTCAAAAATTTCTTGAGAAAACACGTAGATTCCAGCGTTTATCGGTTTTTGGGCAGCAAACTTTGCTGAAGGTTTCTCTACGATTTTAACAACTCTGGTTCCACGTGTTTCTAGGACGCCGTATTGTTCAGGTCTTTCTACGTGTAGAACAGTCATTGTAACTGCTGGGTTTTCGCTATGGTGCAATTTAAGAGCTGCCTCGATAACATCTGGAGAAATGAGTAAGTCGCCATAAACTGCTAAGAAGTCGCCTTCAACTTTGTTTTCAGCCACTCCAAAAGCGTTGGCTGTCCCTCTAATTTCTTTTTGGAAGACATACTCAATTTTTAAGCCAAATTTTTCGCCATCTCCAAAGTATTCTATGATACGTTCAGCCTTGTAGTTGACAATCATCAAAATGTCTGTGAACCCAGCTTTTTTCAATGCTCCTAGGAGATGTTCCAAGAGCGGTTTACCTGCAACCTGAATCATGTGCTTCGGGCGTGTAAGAGTTAAAGGACGAAGCCTTTGACCCTCACCTGCTGCTAAAACAACAGCTTTCATATAAATCCCTTTTAGTGACTCCTAACCCATGATGTTTGTTTATTACTTTGTAAAATATGCGTTTAGACATGTAAAAGATTTATGATAAACTACGGTTTCTCTAAATACATAAAAAAGCAATTTTTAAGAAGTGTGTTATGGTCCATTATTGCGGTCTGGTAATCTTCATTGTTAGATTTGCTATTCTTTCTCCGAATTCTCTGCAGATTTTTTGGTCTTTCTCTTTTGGCGCTCCAACTATTGCTAGACCATAATGTTGAGCAAACGGCGTGCCTTGAACTATCATGCCGTGAATCAATAATGCTTGCAGTATCGATAGAATCGTTGTCTCCGCACCTGAAAATGTACCGCCTGAGCTTGTGAAGGCTGCCCCAACCTTTCCTTGAAGCTTACCATGGATCTCAACGCTTTTGTCTAATAATGTTTTGATCTTTCCGCTCATTGTTCCGTAATATGTTGGCGAGCCGATGATTATTCCATCAGCATTCAAAAGATCATTTAAGGAAACATCGTCAACTTTTTTCATGGTGCAGCTAGCATCTTTAACCTTTTTTACGCCTTCAGCCACCAAACTAGCAACTTTCTCGGTGTTGCCAGATCGAGAATCATAAATTACGAGTATGTTGGGCATGTAATGCCTCCTCGCATTAATTTTGTTTGTTTTATAACTATTTTAATATCAGTTTCTACATAAATATTGCCTAAAAGCAAATAGCCTCAATGTATAATCGCTAGACCGTATGACTGCTAATAGCGGCCTCTTTCAGGAATAAGTATACTGGCTGGGAGGAAAGATTATGCCAAAGAAAAAGGGTTTCGAATTTCTTGAGCACACTGCAGATGCATACATAGCTGCTTACGGCAAGGATTTGGTTGAAGCCTTCGAAAATGCTGCGCTGGCAATGTTCGAAACCATGACAGACACAAAAAAAGTCAAGCCGTTAATTGAACGAACAGTGGAAGCAAAGGGTTCAGACAAACAGTCTCTTCTTTATAACTGGCTTGAAAAGCTACTCATAATGTTTGATGTGGAAAGCATGCTTCTGTCAAAATTTAGAATCGAAAAAATCCTGCAAACAGACTTAGGTTTCACACTTGTCGCAAAAGTCTATGGCGAACCTTATGATCCTTTAAGGCATAAACAGAAAGTTGGCGTAAAAGCTGTTACGTATCACTGCATGGAGATTGATGAGGTAGCTAAAGAGGTTGCTGTAAAATTCATCTTGGACATTTAAAAACATATATATGGCTCGAGAAGGAAAACAAGTATTGGTGAGCTAAAATGTCATTTTGCCAAAAATGCGGAGCACAACTTTCTGAAGGTTCAAAGTTCTGCACAAACTGCGGAGCCATGGTTGCTAGTCAACCTCCAAATATTCCTCCATCCGTGATGCAGCCACCATTGATGAACGTTCTCGTAGTGACCACCCCTACAATTCCAGGCTACCGTATAAAAAGAGTTCTTGGCATGGTCACAGGCATGACTGCTCGAACCAGAGGTGTAGGTGGAAAATTTGTGGCGGGAATCCAGTCCATGGTCGGAGGTGAAGTTTCAGCCTTCACATACGAGATAGAGAAAGCCCGAGTAGAAGCATTACAAAGAGTTAAGGAGCAGGCCCAACAAATGGGAGCCAACGCAGTGGTTGGTTTAGACATGGAATCATCTGACCTTCAAGGGATAATCATCATTTCATCTTCTGGAACCGCTGTTGTAATAGAACCGGAATTGACAACTTGAAGCGTATAATGTATTATAACCTAACCGGCGATGCGCTAACTTCTAGTTGTTCAGCACGGAAATTCATATCTAGAAAAACTCTTGCAAAGTCTTTATCTTAGAAATATCCCATAATCATTGCTTATGGCCTAAGAAATGAAGCAAAAATCGTTGATGACTAGAATATACCTGATTGCAGCACTGTCTTTTTCATTGATACCTATAAAAGTCAATAGCGTCTACGAAGATCTGAACGAAAACCTTGAGATCACAAGTAGCAGCATAATTCTTTACACTATAAGGCTTGGAAGTAACAATCATGGTTGTAGCCGAGGTTAACTCGTTTAAGCCTGGAGATTTAATTCTGTTCTATAATAAGGTGAACTTTGTTAGAGCCGAAGGAGATGACCTTATTCTTAACCTTACATGGCATTTAGTAGTGTTTAGTATGTTTAAATTTTAAGTAACCATAATTTGATGGCGAGATAACTTTGGTAGATTGGAGGGAAAGATGGGCATACTTTATCTGGGGAATTCTGGGGTTTCTAATGTTTTTAGGCGGTTTTTTTTCAGAAAATATTGTTACAATGATTGTCGGCGTGTCTTTAGTATTTGCCAGTGCCTCAGTTTTTTTAACGTCCTATGTCAAGAGCGAAAGTATGTTTAAGAAGGCTTCGGAAGTTGTTTCAGGCATAATATCTTTAGGCATAATCGTTTATGGATATGTCTTAACTGGAAACCTTATTCTTGGCATTATGACATTGTTCGTCGCATCCATGTTTCTCGTAGCATTCACATTGTCATATTTATTACCTAAACTACGCAACAAATCGGAAACAAAACCCAAAAAACATAAAGAGGAGCAAACACTGCAATAAAGGGCTAGTAGCAAAAAATGAGGATTGCCTAATTAGGCATAACATATCTTAATACAGATCGGGACGCTTACGTTTTAACGGAAAATGGACGCTTCCAAAACACAGCCTTCAACAACTTGTCGAAACAACCAAAATGAAAATGACCCAAAAAGATTTTAGATCTAAAATTCTAGCGGGCCCGCTGGGATTTGAACCCAGG
>CAZPBM010000035.1:0-20657 GCA_964584965.1 uncultured Candidatus Bathyarchaeia archaeon
ACCCTGTAGTTTCTTGCTTAAAGACCGAATATCCTGTTCAGTGGCAATGCAAACAGAAACCATTAACTTCACCGAAGATTAACATGCAATTAATTTTTCTGGAAATCTATGCTATATAATAAGCGTTTTAAAAAGAGGGGGGAGGAGGCTACAAACCAATTTTAATGCCGTGAAATCTGAAGGTTCCAAACGGCATCTTAACTCTTTGTCCATAAACCTGTTTCAGCAAATTAATGAAGTTCTCATCGCTGTCCATTTTAAACTCGTACTTTCCCATAGAAGTATGAATGTCGATTTCCATTTGACGTACGTAGATTCCTCCCTTATCCCGTTCTTCCTTTAGCTTGATTTCACTTATGGTGTTGTTGTCAATGGCGAAGTTGCCAGGCGTCTCGGCGAGAATGGCAGAAGGATGCATCGAAAGGTACCGCTGAGAAAAGAAAAACGAGATTTTCAGCTGCTCCCCCCATTGCCCCCAGAACCCTTTCCCTTGAGATTTCGCTTGGTCTCTTGCTGCCTGCGAGGACTGTGTAACCATTTCTTTAGTCATCTGAGCGAAAATCATCCTTTGACTGGTCACAACACAAGTGTAGCTATCGTATCTCCCAAGAGCTTTTGTTTTCCTAAACACATTAGCTCCCAAGACTCTTTCACCAAACGTTTGTGGAGGTGGTGTATACGCCGGCGTTTGAACTGGCGGCGGAGGTGGAGAAGGATGGATAGTTTGCGGTGGAGGTGGCTGAGCCACGTAAGGTGGTTGAATTGGTCTAGAAGGTGGCGACGGTGGAGGTGGAGAAGGAACAGAACTTACTTGGGGAGATGACTGAACAACCGGAGGTGGAGACTGTACACCTGGAGAGACTGGACTTTGTAAACCTCTTTGAGGAGCACCACAATTTCTACAGAATTTCGCATCCACACTAATTTGCGTGCCACAATTCTCACAATAAGGCATAATTAATCACTAACTTATAATTTGCTCAAGTAGTTAAATATTTTTACTAAGAAAATAATACTTAATCCGCAATGCATTGTCTTGAACGCTGAAATAACGCGCGCGCACGGGAAGTTCGACATCACAGTCGGCCTGCGCCAACCCCTTATATGCCCCTCCTGCAAATCAATCAAGGTGTGGAAAGACGGTTTTTGGCGTTCAGATTATGGCTCACTGCAAAGGTGGCTTTGCCGAGACTGCGGTTACCGCTTTAGCCTAAACAATAAAAAGATGAACCGACAAACTATAGGATACCAAGTATGCGTTGCTGACGGAGCAATGGAAAACTTGGAAACAATGAAAGTTCCCGAAAAAGTAGGTCAGCGGGAGGCTACAGAAACAGTCGAGTTTAAAAGCAAAATCGTCACGTTCGCGTTCTGGATGAAAAAGAACGGTTACGCTGAAAACACAATTACCAGACGAGTAAGAATTCTCAGCATGCTGGTTAAAAGGGGCGCCAACCTTTTCGATCCAGAGTCAGTCAAAGCAACAATTGCCAAACAAGACTCTTGGAACAACAAAACAAAAGAGATCAGTGTAGAAGCCTACAGCTGCTTTCTTAAAATGGCAGGCGGGTCATGGGATCCTCCAAAATTCATGAAAGTCGAAAAAACACCGTTCTTGCCGACGCTGGAAGAGGCCTTAAGCCTAATCTTAGGATGCAACCGAAAATTATCCACGTTTCTGCAGCTGCTGTATGAGACTGGCGCACGTTCAGGTGAAGTGTGGCAACTTTCTTGGACAGACTTCAACTTTGAAAAAGGAACAGTTTCAATATCTCCTGAAAAAGGCGGCAAACCACGAACCCTGAAAATATCCCAGAAACTGATAGCCATGCTTAAAGGCTTACAATCATGGAATACGGAGCAAAAACCCTTCAACGGTTCTCTTCGACATTTCGCAAGAACGTTCAGGAGACAAAGAGCAAAAACCGCTGAGAAACTTAAAAATCCAAGACTGAAGAAAATAACCTTTCACACCTTCAGACATTTGAAAGCAACACTACTTTATCACGCAACGAAAGACCTAATCCTAGTCAAAGAAACACTCGGTCACCGTTCAATCCAAAGCACCATGATCTACACGCAGCTAATCAACTTCGAAGAAGACGAATACATCTGCAAAGTCGCCAGAACCCTAAAAGAAGCAGCTGAACTCATAGAATCCGGCTTCGAATACGTGACAGACTTCGAAAACGCCAAACTGTTCAGAAAACGCAAGGATGGGGCCTCTAGGTTTACAGATGGGGCTGCTGGGATTTGAACCCAGGACCGCGCGCGCCCCAGGCGCGAATCTTAGACCAAGCTGGACCACAGCCCCTTTGTGAGGCTAGGATAATTTCCATTCTACTGAAACTTAAGAGTAGTGGTTTTAGTAATCTTCTTAGACTTTTTGGCTGTTAATGAACGGGGTTCTCAATTTGGAGCTTTGGTTTTTAAGGGTTAATTGTTGGATTTTTGGAAGACTTTAAATCTTTGGCGGCGCACTCGTATATTGAGATGATTGTGTGTCGGAGATTAGAGCGTACGTTTTGTGTAAGGTGCATTCAGGTACTGAAAGAGAGGTTTGTAATGCAATAACTCAGTATTCAGACGTTTCAGAAGCCAGCGTGTTGTATGGCGAGTACGACGTCATAGTATCCATAGATGTTGAGAACCTTCAGCAGCTAGACTTCGTGGTTGACAAAATCCGCATGATACCTAGCGTCACTTTTACGTCAACCGTTATTGTGGGCAGAAAATACAAGCAAAACGGAAAAACAGTTTCACAAAAGTCTTAGCGTGATACACTTTTGTCTTTATTTTTCACGTTTCAAGCAGTTAAAGCGGTCACTTGGATGTTTACTTTTGGAATAACTGTTTTGATTTTATAAAATCGCGTATGTTTGTTTAGTGGAGCAAAGAATATGTTTTGGTGCAGCTGGCTTTATGGAACAAAAAAACTGTTTGGAAAAAGTAGCTTTTTGCATGTTATCTCATGTAACGAGAGAACGAAAACGGGATACGGCGTCTCCAGTAACGTTTAGTCTGTTTACTGCCTGAGTGTAAGTAATTTCCGCAAATAAAGTCTATAAACAATTAGAGTTTTTAGAGGAGTTTTTAGAGTAAAGTATAATCTTTTTTAGATATTGCAAAAAATCTTATATTCAACTTAGCCGATAACGGATTTACGTGAATTAAGATGAAAGAAAAGAAAATTGCATTTGCTTTACTTTTGGTTCTTTTCGTCTCAATGCTCGTGCCGATCAAAAGTTCCGCTCAGCAAGTTCCATATGGACCTTGGGTAGACCAAATCACTTTTCAAGCTGAAGCAGACCAGTCAAAAGTGCTAAGCATGCTTGAAAATAACGAAATCCAAATTTACCTGTCAGACATTAACGACGCTGATGTTTTTGCCAGTGTAAGAGCGTCCACAAAAGTAGGATACAGTATGTCCTACGGTTTGTTTTACGAGTTAACATTTAACCCGTACGGCGATTTAACGAACCCAACATTTGCTGATGGAAGCCTCAATCCTTTCTGTGACCCGCGGATTAGAGAAGCATTGAATCTGCTTATAGACCGAAACTACATTGCTGAAGAACTGTTAAGAGGTATGGCTAAACCGAAATTGTTCTGTCTAACATCAGCGTTTCCAGATTACGGAAAACTGGCAGACATTCTCATGACCTTGGAATCAGAGTACAGCTACAATTTCGACCAAGCAAAAAGAACTATATTCGAAAGAATGGTTGCATTAGGCGCAGTTTACGCTGAAGGAAAATGGACATATCATGATGAGCCAGTAATAGTAAAAATTTTAATTAGAGTAGACGACCCTGCGCGAACAAAAATAGGCGACTATGTTGGCGATCAGCTTGAACTTCTCGGATTCACTGTAGAACGGTTATACAGAAATAGCCGGCAAGCCTCGCCAATATGGAGGGCAGTTTCGGTACCTCTCTCTGCGGGAGCCTTCTCAATCTACACTGCAGGGTGGATAACAACAGCCGTTGAGAGAGACTCTGCAAGCAACTTTGCTTTCTTCTACACGCCGCGCGGCGCAGGCACAGGTCCATTATGGCTTGGATACAAGCCAGACCCAATATTCCAAGAAATAGCGTATAAACTGGCTGACTCTAATTGGAACACTTTTGATGAAAGACAATCTCTTATGGCTCAAGCAGCTGAGTTGTCTTTAAAAGATTCCGTAAGAGTGTGGTTAGTTGACCAAGTGATCCCCTATGTTTACAGAAACGAGATTCAAGTTGCTTCCGACCTTGCAAGTGGATTATTTGCAAACGCAATAAGCTCAAGAACAATAAGATATGTCGGTACAGTAGGAGGAACAGTTAAAGCTGCTGCTCGAGAGGTCCTTGTTGACCCATGGAACTGGATTGCTGGAACAAACTGGGCTATGGACGCAAATATAATACTTCCAACCGTCGACAGCGAATACATCAACAACCCGTACACTGGACTGCCGATGGCAAACAGAGTTGTGAGTGCCACAGTAGATGTCCTTGAAGGTACACA
The DNA here is from genome assembly GCA_964584965.1 of uncultured Candidatus Bathyarchaeia archaeon. Lineage (GTDB taxonomy): Archaea > Thermoproteota > Bathyarchaeia > Bathyarchaeales > DTEX01 > JAGTRI01. The sequence continues at coordinate 4,510 of CAZPBM010000035.1, forward strand.
AACAACAAGCAGCAGTTCATGGCTAACTCTAAATTTCGTCAACAATATTCAAGTTCCAACTGACGCTTGGTACGAATGGGACTCTGCCAACAAACAAGTTATTTATGCGCCAGCAGGTCTTACTGCTTCAGCAAAAGTCACTGTGAATTATGGTAACGTGTTAGGAAACGTAAAGTACCATGACGGATCTGTGATGTCTCTTGCAGATTGGGTTCTAACGTGGGCGCTTGACTTTGAAAGAAACGATCCTAACAGCGTATTCTACGATGAGTCTTCGGAACCTAACTTTGAAATGTACAAAACCCTATTCAAAGGATGGAAGATAGTTAGCCAAAATCCTCTGGTTATTGAGGTATACCTTGACTATCAAGCTTTAGATGCAGAATTAATTTTCTCAAGAGCTGTTACGTTGACTCAGATTGACTCGCCAACATGGGGACTTGGCCAATTCTGGCCAAGCATGCCGTGGGAAGCAAGGGCAATTGGTATGCTGGCAGAAGAAAAAGGGTTGATCGCATTTTCCGCAGACAAGGCAAGCAAAAACGGCGTCGAATGGATGAGTTACATAGGTGGACCAAGTCTTGCTATACTAAATAACATGTTGACAGAAGCGCTGGCAACTGGTTACCTACCGTTCCAACAATTTGCACGCAATTACGTCACGGCGCAAGAAGCTACTCAAAGATACACAAACCTTCAAAACTGGTATGCACAACACGGTCACTTCTGGGTGGCAAACGGGCCTTTCTACCTGGACACCGTTGACTTTACAGGCCATGTGGCCGTGATCAAAGCTTTCAGAGACTACACATATAAGGCAGACCGATGGTCATACCTGGCTTCGCCGCCTATTCCTGAATCTACAGTTCAAGTTCCAACAAGCGTTGTTCCTGGCATGGAAGCTCAATTCGTTCTTTCCTTGACAAGGCAAGGAGCAGCATATCCGAACGACAGAATCGAGTTCGTAAAATACGTAATAGTTGATTCTAAAGGTGCAACCAAAGCTTCAGGTTCTGCAACTGCCACAGCAGCAGGAAGATGGACAATTAGCCTAACTGGCACAGAAACTGCAGGAATACTTCCTGGAACCTATACTCTTGTCACTATCGCATTAAGCAAAGATGTAGCTATACCTGGAATCGAGAGAACGCCGTTCGTGGTGATTCCTGAAATAAGCTACTTCCAGACTCTGCTTTCTCAGACAAGAGCAGACTTGAGCGCAAGTGTGTTGTTGCTTCAAAATTCATTGACAAGTCGCATTGCCTCTCTTGAAGGTGCTGTCAACACTGCGCAGACAACAATGTACGCTGCAATAGGAATTGCAGTAGTGGCATTGCTTATAGCAGTAGTTGCAATAGTTAAAAAATAAGTAACTACACCTATTCTCCTTTTCTTTTTTTTAAAAAAATTCTAAAAAGTAAGCAGGTTCAACGACAGTTTATATGAAAAGCCAGAAAAGTTTCTCGAAGAACGTTTATATAGAAGTAACTAAAAAGAACGAAGGAAGGCTCTTAAATGGCAGCAAGAGACTTAATTAAATTCATTGCGAAAAGGGCAATTACAATTTTTATTATCATCGTTATCGCAGCTTATCTTACGATACTAATTGCCAACATGGGCGGCTACGTTGATGAAATCATGAAAAGTGAGATCGTTCTAAGCGTTACCACAAGATTCCAAAACGATCCTGCATTCAAAAATTATCCTCAAGAACTTCGTGACAGACTAATCAACGAGACCGTAACATTAGAGTTTAAACGGGTTGGGCTTGACCAACCGTTTATTGTAAGAAGCTTTATTTATCTTAAAAACGGGTTGACGCTTGATTTGGGGAGAGCCCTTTTTTTGACAAGCGACAGCGGATCTAGGATGGTAAAAAACATCATATTAGAAAGGGTTCCTCAGACCATTATGCTTTTTACCACTGCAACTTTAATTAACTTTTTCTTAAGCTTATTTATTGGTCTTTACCTTTCGAGGCATCATGGGAGTTTTCTAGACAAGCTGTTTATTGCGGGAGCGCCAACGTCCGTTATACCAGGATGGTTTTACGGAATTTTTCTGATAATAATTTTCGCTGCATACCTGAATGTTCTGCCATACGGCGGCTATATAGATGTTCCTCCTCCTACCAACCAGCTTGATTACGCTTTAAGCGTACTAAAACACATGATTCTTCCATTGGCTTCATGGATAATCTCAGCTTTCTTTCTTGGAGCTTACAGCAACAGAACCTTCTTTCTAATATTTTCAACTGAAGATTACGTTGAAGCAGCTCGAGCTAAAGGCGTGCCTCCTAGGCAATTAGAGACAAAATACATTCTTCGGCCTTCTCTTCCGCCAATTGTGACTTCGCTTGCACTTAGCTTAGTTAACTCTTGGAGCGGAGCAATGATTACTGAAACAGTTTTTAATTGGCGGGGATTAGGACTTCTCACGTACGCTGCGATCAGCGCTACAGACACACCTGTCATAATCGGAGTCACCATAATCTACGCTTATCTGCTTGGAGCAACCGTGCTGCTTCTAGACATAATTTACGGACTAATCGACCCGCGAATAAAAATTGGTAAAGGCAGTTGAAACTAATGTCGTCTGAAAGCTACGAATTTACAGTAAAAAGCACAATAAAAGAGCTACTAACATACAAATCAGGCGTTTTCGGAGCAGTTTTCCTAATCTTGCTATTAGCGTTGTCAACGTACACCATTATAACGCTCCCATATGACGAAACCGTGAAGCTTTGGAGGGGCGAAGGCGGTGTTTGGCTTGAGAATCCACGAAACGCTCAACCATCCTGGGTGAAATATTTTGGTCAAAATTTGCCTGAAACCATAAAAAGAGATACTACCCAGCTTGGGCAAGAAGGTACGGTGAAAATTATTACACCTATTCCACAGTCTAACATGAAGCTTGCTCGAATTTCTTTTACTTTTGATTTTTCGTATGACAGCTTTCCAAGCGAAATAAACATCTTTTTTTCAGCAAAATACAATGAAAGCGCCCCTCTACTAAACATATATTGGGTCAAACCTAGCGGAACAGAAATTAAACTTTTAACTTACATTCCAAGAAGTCAAGACGACAAGCTATACTTGTCTATTAACCGGGAAGTTTCTAATGCACTTACTTTCTACATGAGTGAAGTTCTTGGAAAAAGTCCCTCTGTTCCTTTGCCAACAGAGTACTCGTTGTTTGCAGTTGAAGACTCGTCGATGGACAGCACGTTGACGGCTAAGCCTCTTAAGGGAACGTATAAACTTTATATTGACGGCATGCTTTTTGGGAAAGACGCGGACATAGACGCGAAACTAATTGTGTACGGCAAAGTCTATGGCATAGCAGGCACAGATAACCAGAGAAGAGATCTAACGATAGCGCTGTTATGGGGAACACCTATTGCCCTTGCTTTTGGGTTAACCGCATCAGTTACAATAACATTTCTTGAATTGTTGTTGGCTGCGATAAGCGGATATTACGGAGGAAAAATCGATTCCGTCATACAAAGAGTTACTGAGATATACATGATTCTTCCTTTTCTTCCCATCCTAATTATGGTGTCAACATTTTATAAGCTAGATCTGCTTGTTCTCATCGTGGTGGTAATAGCGCTCAGCATCTTTGGCGGAGGAATAAAAAGCACTAGAGCACTTGTGATGCAAATAAAAGAGTATCCATACATAGAGGCAGCGAAAGCTTATGGTGCAAGCTCAAAAAGAATAGTTTTCCTTTACATTATTCCAAAAATTTTGCCGCCGATTGTTCCAACGTTGATAGCTTCTGTGCCTTCCTATGTTTTTCTTGAAGCTGCGCTAGCAATTTTAGGTCTCGGAATTCCAAATTTGCCTTCATGGGGAAAAATTATAAATGAAAGCTTTAACGCTGGAGCCCTGTATAAAGGCTATTATTATTGGGTTCTTGAACCGGCATTCATGTTGATTTTGACGGCTTTTGCCTTTTCTTTCCTAGGGTTTGCATTGGACAAAATTGTGAATCCAAAACTTAGAGAGGTTTAGGTGACTGGTGAACATAAGTGATAGAGAACATTCTTGAATGCAGAAATCTGGTTTTGCATTACAAGGCAAGAAAAGGCGTAGTAAAAGCGGTTAACGACATCTCATTCAGTTTGCAGAAAGGCGAGTCGCTGGCGTTAGTAGGTGAGTCTGGATGTGGAAAAAGCTCGCTTGCCAAAGCCATCATTAGGTTGCTGCCGAGAAACATAGAAAAATATTCTGGTCAAGTCTTGGTTAACGGCCAAGATACGATGACGTTTAGCGAAAAAGAGTTTCGTGAAGAAGTTAGATGGAAAAAAATTTCGATGGTGTTCCAAGGAGCCATGAACTCCTTAAATCCGGTACTTAAGGTTGGATATCAAGTAGCAGAACCCCTGTTGATTCACGAAAAAATGAGGAGGAGTGAAGCTTTAGAAAGAGCGAAAGAAGCCTTGTCTGTCGTCGGTTTTCAAGAGTCTTTTGTTGACAGATACCCTTTTGAGCTCAGCGGCGGAATGAAGCAGAGAGTAGTCATCGCCATGGCTCTTGTCACAAACCCGCTGGTGCTGATACTTGACGAACCAACTTCAGCTTTAGACGTCATAACACAAGCAAACATAATGAATCTGCTGAAAAGACTAAAAAGGGAAAGAAGCTTAAGTTACTTTTTCATTACTCACGACATTGCGCTTAGCAGCGAGTTAGCTGACAAGATTGCCGTCATGTACGCGGGCGAAATACAAGAGATCGCTTCAGCAGACGTTTTCTACAGAAAGGCAGCGCACCCTTACTCGCAGAAGCTGATGGCAAGTGTACCAACCCTTAGAGTAGACAAAAAACCTGAGTTTATAGTTGGGTCTCCGCCAAGCTTAATTAATCCACCGTCAGGATGCAAGTTTCATCCGCGTTGCCCTTTAGCTTTCAATAAATGTGTGAAAGAAAGCCCTCCAGTTTTCGATCTTGAAGCGGGACACGTCGCAAAATGTTGGTTATTCGAGAAGCGTGGTGAAAACACATGAGTGAAAACAAAGAGTTGCTAAAAGTTGTGAACCTCAAAAAATGGTTTGAACTGAAAAAAAGCTTTTTTTCCAGCCCAGTTTTTGTCAAGGCACTTGACGACGTAAGCTTCTCGTTAGGTAAAGGCGAAGCAATTTCGCTTGTAGGAGAGTCGGGAAGCGGAAAAACAACTCTCGGCAAAACTATACTGAGGCTTTATAAGCCTACTGAAGGCAAACTTCTCGTTAAAGATAAGGACATAAGTTACGTTGATTCGAAAGATCTGATGTGGTATCGTCGAATAACGTCTATTATTGAGCAAGACCCTTACGGTGCGCTTCCCTCGTTTTTCTCAATTTACAGAATCCTCGAAGAACCGTTACTTATACATAAATTTGGGACTTCAAAGGAAAGACGTGAAAGAATATGTGAGGTTCTTGAACAAGTGAAGCTGACGCCTATTGAAGATTTTGCGCAGAAATACCCTCACATGCTAAGTGGAGGACAACTTCAGAGAGTTGCAATAGCAAGAGCTCTTACATTAAAGCCGGAACTTGTTGTTGCCGACGAACCTGTCTCGATGCTGGATGCTTCTGTCAGAATCGAAATTTTAAATTTACTGAAAGAACTTCAAAACAATTTGGGAATTAGCTTCATCTATATAACTCATGACTTGGCTACTACAAAATACTTTTCTGAACGTCTTTTCATCATGTATGCAGGAAAAATTGTGGAGTCAGGAAAAATGTTTGAGGTTATCCGCAATCCGCAGCATCCCTACACTGAAGCTCTACTTAAGGCCATACCTGACCCAGACCCAGAAAACAGGAAGGTTCTCAGAGATATTCCTTCAGGAGAGCCGCCAAGCCTGGTTAACCCTCCAACAGGATGCAGGTTCCATCCGAGATGTCCATACAAGATGGATGTTTGCGAACAAAAAGAACCGTCTATAATTGAACTTGAACGTGAACACTATACAATGTGTTGGCTTCACCAAAAAAGTGAAAGGTAGAGTAAACTTTTGCGGAACGACTTAATCGGGTTAAATTGTTGAAGATAAATAAAGACATATAAGTTGCTCGTGTTGAGAAGTCTATGGATATTAAGATGCTTAAGTAGAAGGGTAGGATGATATGCTGCCGAAAGAAAGTCTATTGAGCAGGCAGGCTAACGCCATAGTTGAAAATAAGGATGAGATTCACGATCTCAGAATACTGTTAGATGACTTGAACATTTTAGGTACACAACACAACATTCAGGGCGCAACAAAAATGTATGGGACATTACGTAATTGTGTTGAGCTCTACTTTAATGTACTAAAAAGTTTATCTGAAGAACGGGGAAAAGCAGACTAAATGTTTAGCCACCGAAGCTGATGACTCTGATGCCGCCGAAAATCAGCATATTCATTCCGGTTTACCGTGAGTCTGAATGTCTTGAGCTGTTAGTGAACCGTCTTCTTGAAGACCCATATGAAGAAAAAGAAACCTTTATTGTGGTTGATGAGCCAACTGAAAAAAGCCTTAGCTTAGCAAGCAAATATTCAGGCAAGGTGCATTTCGTTTTTAACGGCGCAAGAAAAGGCAAAGCTAACGCGTTGAACGAGGCGGTTGCCCAGTCAACTGGCAACATATTATTCTTTCTTGATTCTGACACAACTTTCGAAGACGGTTTAGAAGAGGTGCTCAGCCAAATCAGCCGAGAAATTGGAGATGCCGAAATAGTTGAAGTAAAAAAAGACGTTGTTCGAGACTCTTTCCTCGCAAGAATTGTGAGCTACGATTATTTGGGGTTCAACTTTACAAACTGGTTTTTCTCTAGGAAGCTTCACAGGTGCATAGGGTTAAACGGCGCAGCTTTCGCAGTGAAGCGTGAAGCATTCACATCTTTAGGTGGATTCAGAAAGGTCGTTATGGAAGACTTGGATCTTGGCACAAGATCCTTTTTGAATGGTTTACGGTACAAGTTTGTGAAGAACATTCGCATCTACACTAAGGCGCCTTCTTCTTGGGCTGGCTGGTTTAAGCAGAGGAAAAGGTGGGCGTTAGGAGGCGCCTTGTGGTTCAAGGAGTATTTCCGAGATTTTATGAAGATCACTAAAAAGCATCCTGGTGTCTTGTTGCCTTCGTTGCTCTTCGTTTTTCCCTGTATACCCTTTTTTGTAGCCACGTTGCTTATGCCTGACGACGTTTACGTTAAAGCCTTCTACTTCATTCTTTTGTTGCTTTCTACACAGACAAACCTGCTTATTTCGCCTGTAGCCTTCACTTCTACAACGTTAGCTCTGTTTAGAAACCTAACGTTTATGGTAAGCGGCGCTGGAGTATCCACTTCTTTCTTCTATTTCTTGTCAAGAAAGATGGGTAACACCTTCAATCCTTTAGAGTTCCTAGTTTTCTATCTACTTTATTCGCCGCTTTGGTTCATCATGGTTTTCATAAACCTTTTGAAAGTTTGTTTCGGACGTGAAACAGAAAAATTGGACTGGATGGTTTAAGCGACTAACCCGTTGTTTCAACCCAAAAAGTTGCGTTGCTCAGCGGTTTCATGTTTCAAAGCACATTTATTCATGAGGTAACGAGGGTAACCTGCTGAAGTGGCCGAGAGCCTTAATTGTTAAGGCCTCACGGTTCATAAGTGTTTTAGACATGACGAAAAATAAGTGTTTCAGACGATGGCAAAGAAGAATTCAAGATGAGCGGCGGAGAGGGTGGAAGGGCAAGCTACCTTGACCTGCTGATAACTACGTTGATGGAGCACGAGAAAAACTTAGACGCCTTAAATTGAAATAGAAAAAATATGCGGAACCATCAACACCGTCTATGAGGAAACAAAAAAGACTGGGAAATCTTCTGAAGTGTCTACTTTAAAGCGGAAGGTTGAAGCAGACTCTGAGAAGTTTGACACCATAATTTACTTAAAGATTAAGGCTAAACGGCCAATAGATGAGGTTGTCAAGATACTTGAAGCCCTAAAAGAGTAGATACGTGCCAAGCATATTTGCTGAAGTTGCATTTACTTTTGCAGATGGTTCATAAAGATTATTAATAAAAATTGCCGAATAGAGTTCGGCGAATAAAAAATGACAAGAAGATCACGAATGGAAATTTACATCGATATTCTGAAAGCAGTTGCAGAAGGAAAAAATAAGCCTACGCACATTATGTACCATGCAAATTTGCATCGGACAAGGCTTAAAAGATGCATTGATTTTCTGATAAGATCTCCTTCAAGAGAAGATTGCTGTTGATGCAAGTTTTTTCACGTTGACAACTAAAGGAGAGTATGTCATAGGATACGTTAGACGCATTGAAGGCGAATTATTCACAGAGAAAAAGCCTTTACCATCCGAGGTCTACGTACAATACAAATATCATAAAGTTCTTCTAGTCAAGCATCAATATTTTTCTGTTTTTTCAAAACTTTTCTTTTTTATTCAGAAAGTTTACCTTTTGAAATTTATTGTACGCATTATTTCAGTTTTTTTAGATTTTTGATCTTTCTCAAATGGTTTGTGCCATGTTTTATTCTAAATTAGATTTTTCCAAGCTTGGGAATCTGTAGACTCTTGGAAGAGCTCCTCTTTCTTTAAGTTCTTTTACAATAAGGTTGCGTAGCCATTCTGAAGGCGTTAATCCTTCCACATGCGATTCATGGATTACGGCTTCTTTTATTTGTTGCGTTACACGTGTACAAAGAAGCTCAGCTCTCGAGTCAACTTCAGTCTTCGGCATATGCTATTACCAATCAGTATATTCAGTGCGCACACATTTAAAAATAGTGCATTTTGGAAAAAGGCACCCAAACTAATCATGTCTTTCAGAAATCTTATGGAGAAATAAAGCTTTGATAATGCCAAATAATAAGGGTAGTAAAGTCAACTTGTAGGCTGTAAACATTTAAGAATTGATAAAGCAGAAATGCCGTTGCTCCGCCTGTTACCATTAGTAAAACCTTCGGCTACGCTCCTGATTTTACTGGTTCCTGGAGACCATGTGACAATTCTTCCACAATTTGTGCAGTGAATATGCTGAAGAGAATGTTCCGAGTCGTAACTGGAGATTAATGCTTCCTTTTTTGGAATAAGGTAATTGCAGTGACGACATCGATAATATTCATTGAACTAATGGTAAAAACTTGGACAGTTCATTAAAAAGTAATGTTTGTCCGCGAGTCGATGTTCGTATTATTGTATTGCCTTGCCTTTCAAAGAACGTGAACTAATAGATGAAACTAATTATTAAAACAGTTATGAAGAAATGATATAAAAGAATGACATTTTCTAAATGTTTATGTTAAATATTGAGAACAAATTTGTTATTAGAACCTATAATCTAAACCCCTAATATTAACAAAAAAATACATGTTAAACACACACGTAAAAAATGATAACATCAGTAGAGAGACCAAGAAGCAGTCATATTATCATTTAGTATGCGGTTGTCTTTTTCCAAGAGTTTTTGTTTTCTTCGCTTTTGCCATCTGTTTTTGTTCTTTAACTTTTGGTTTAGAGGGTTTAGCTTCGAGGATGAAGAAACCATTTGCATCTATATCGTAAGGGTAAGGCAGTTTAGCATGGTTTGTTCCACGCATCTTGAGGACATTAAGCCTTCTACACAACATGTGATTTTTGTCAAAGTACGTCTCCAAATAAATTATTCCGTCAGCAAGAAATTCCGAGATTCCCTCTCCCATTGAGAACGTGCCCCAAGGCTGATCTATTATTAAAATAGAAAGACAATTTGCCTTTTTCAGAAATTTGTATAATAGATGAGTCATTACGCGGACGTCAATTGATTCTTTGAATCCCATGGTGATTGCTGTGAATGAATCAATAACCAGTCTACTGGCGTTCATTGACGTCATGGTCTCCATTATTAAGTCAAGATTTTTCTGAAGTCCAGTTTCACGTGTAACTGACAAGTCAAGTATGGCGATTTGGCCCTCTTGTTCCAGACGTTCAAAGTCCCAACCGAACCTTAACATGTTGCGCAGAAAAGTATCTTTTGTTTCAGCAAAGCAAACGTAGACTCCTTTAGATCGATATTTCACTGCCCCATTATAGAGGAACTGGGCGGAAAACGTCGTCTTGCCAGCACCAGGATATCCCACGAGAAGTATCATGCTGTTGTTTGGGAATCCGCCTTCGATCAGATCATCAAATTTTGGAATTCCGGTAGGAACACGTAGATGCATCATTCAAAATCATCTATTAGTTAATATGTGAAACATTTATCATTTTTAACTATCTTATTAATCTTCTTATAAATAAATATTATATTTTTTATGTTTTCTTCTTTGCCGTAGACAAATTTTGCACGTTTTTCGATGTCTGCTGTTCTAGACTGAATGGGGACCGCTGCTCCCTCATCATTTTGTTTCGCCCTATTTTTGTGTTGACGCTTAGATGTTTTAAATACGTTAAGTATGTAAGGGTGCGTTGCCCTATCTAATGATGTGTCTAGGTTGTTTCTTTTTTGTTTTCAGTTAGTCGGCGGAAGAGTGGGTGATTACGCATTTTTTCTCTGAATTTTCTGGCGCTAAGCAAGTATACGGCTGCGGCAAGGGCGGGTAAGCCGACAAGCAGTGAGCCCCACCAATGTTCAGGGATGACTTCTGCGGAGATCGAGTAACATCCAGAGTTTGGAGCTCTGTCAAGTATGGTTGTGTAGCTGTTTGCGCCTTGATAGTTGACGAACCAAACGTTTGTGTTTTGTAGCACATCCGGGTTTGCAATGTCTGACAATTTCACTTTGAATGTGATGCTGGGCGGGCTTGTTCCCACCTCAACTGTGATGTCTGCCGTCTTTTGCCAGCTCATACCGTTCCATTTTTGCAGTTCAGCGGTGCCGGACGAGTAGACCAGCCTGTAGTCTTCGCTGTATGTTCCTCCAGCCGGTTTGTCTAAATAGACTGTGTAAGTGAAGTCGGAGGCAGACGGAGCGTAAACCAGCTCCTCCTTAAAGTAAGCGTACGTGCCGTCGTTGCTGAAATACAAGGTTTTCATGTCAATGGGCGACTCGATTGAGATGCCGGCTACTCTCGTTTGAAGACTGGCTGCTATCCCCTCGTGCTCAATAATTAAATAGGCATTTTTTCCGGCTTTTGCGGTTGTAACGTGAAGATAGAAGTCGATTTCCAGATAGTCTGTTTGGCTGACAACCGTGTAACTATTCCAAGAGTAAGTTCCAGAAACTGTGGTCTCACTGGTTCCAGGATCAGGCGAAACTGCTACGTCCGTCGCGATCGTGGACCTAATTACCCCATCAGACTTGCGTATTAAGATGTCAACATCATAATGGATCGCTACACCGCTATCATGATATCCTCTATAATAGACTGTCCAGCTGCTTTCAGGAATATAACTGATGTTTGTTAACTGAAAAACAAATTTTCCGTATAAATACCTTCCAGTCTTGTCGGCCTTCAGAGTTAAAGTTGTACGGGGTTTGTCGGCGCTGCTGTTTTTTAAAAGATAATAGGTTGTTCCCCCGATTTTCGTTGTTTCCTTATGCGCATAAAGCGTCAGTGAAGTAGTGTAAGAGTCTGTCCCAAGCGTGATCCAAGTTAAAGCGTAAGCAGGCGAAACTGTGGAGGACAGCGCCAAAACTAAGAGGAAGGCTGGATAGAACAGTTTAGTCAATTTGAACACTCCCCAATTTAGGCGCCATCTATCTTTCTACTGCTTTTAGTTGCTGCAGATCTATGTCCTAGGCAGTTCAAGTATCAACTTTGTTTTCTCTATATTTAAATGTTCAGCAAACAATGAAAAATCGCGCTGTAAGGCGGGACCCACCTCGCTAAATCTATCTAATTCTTCACTGTAGAAACGGGTTAATTGCTATGATTGAAGTGTTCATAAAAAAACGATTTTTATTTTTAGGAATAAATATGTGTAATCTTAAGAAAGAAAGCTTAGATACGCTTCATTTTTTGGCAGGCTGTTCCTTTTTAAGATACAACGTTTCATATGAGATGTTGCCCTTGAAACCGCTGTAAAAGAAAGGCCATTAATTGGCAAACACTTTTGTCAGTTCCGTGAATCTTTTTTATTTATATGTTTCAATATGCTATTGATGATTATTTATTTTTATACAGATTCGTGTCAATTATTACGTTCGTCTACAATTGTTATCTCATGTTTAACAAGAAGCTAACAGTAAGAAGACATAGATCGTTGCAGAGCCTTAATGTATGTGTGTATTTCTTTCTATAGAAAGGTAGCGAAAGCGAAAAATTGTTTAATAGCAGCCTGCTGAGGAGCTGGAAAAGGAACTATGGAAAAATCGCCTGAAAAACCAATGTTCAGCCACGCGTTAGCTCTAGCATCTTTAGCACTTGCCATAGCTCTGTTTCTAGCCTCAGGAACTGCCTGGAACCTCACGGCCAGAGTGGTTACAGAGATTCTTAACGCTTCTAACATCCACGTGAACTATGTTGATCCACTTTATTTGATGTACGTGAAGGTTCCAGATGGAAAAATAGTTGGGTTCCAAGTTTTGGTAGAATGTTCAGGTTTGCTAACCCTCGTTATCTTCGCTTTCCTTTCAGCGTTAACCATAGGTCTATTAAAGGGAAGCCTGAAATACAAGATCGTTTGGTTCTGTTTAAGCGCAGGCATGGGGTTTGCTTGGAACATAAGTAGGCTTGCAGCCGTAATAATAGTAGCTCACACATTCGGGATGGCTGCCTTCTCCTTTATACACTTTGTTTTGGCGCCTACTATAGACTTTGTCTGGGTTGTATCAGCATGGGCTATTGGAATGACATGGCTCAATAGGAGGACGCAAAAATGATATTAACCGTAATCACAGCTGCACTTTTCCTATTTATGATAGCCTACATGTTTAGGCATCTACTCTTCACGTATTCTACAATATTTAAGAAGCCGCAGTCTTTTGCCACGTCATACAGAAGAGTTGCCGGCTTCTACACTCCTAGAGTAAGCGTCCTCATTCCTGCACATAACGAAGAGCCAGTAATAGGAAACCTGCTTGATCGAATGACGGAGCTAACTTACCCGAAAGACAAACTTGAGGTAATCGTGATTGATGATGGCTCAAGCGATGCAACAGGTCAGATTGCAGACGACTACTCAAAGAATTTTAGTTTCATAAAAGTGGTTCACAGGTCAAACGGCGGAGGCGGAAAGCCAGCGGCCCTAAATGAAGGAGTCAAGTTTGCAACTGGAGAAATCATTCTAACTTTTGACGCTGATTATTATCCGCAGATAGACATAGTTGAGAAGCTTGTCGCTCCCTTCATCGATCCTGACGTCGGCGCCGTTCAAGGAAGAGTTACAGTTCTAAATGAGGAAGACTCGATTGTCTCTAAAATAGTAACCTTAGAAAGAATCGGCGGCTATAGAGTGGATCAGGAAGCTAGAGATAAACTTGCGTTTATTCCCCAATACGGCGGAACTGTAGGTGGATTCAGGAAAGACGTGCTGATGAAGCTCGGAGGATGGGATGGAAGCATGTTAACTGAGGATACAGACTTAACTATAAGGCTGGTTCTGCACGGCTACCACATTAGATATGTAAATGACGCTGAAGCTTATGAGGAAGCTGTGAAGTCTTGGAAAGCCTACTGGAACCAAAGATACAGGTGGAGTAAAGGGCACATGCAATGCGCCATGAAACATTTAAAAAACGTTGTTAAAGCCCCGCACCTCAGCAAATACGAGAAGGCTGAGATTACTCTCCTCCTATGCATTTATTTTGTGCCTGTCATAGTCTTAGCAGCTTGGGCAGTCGGAGTGTCTTCTTACCTAACTTCGGCAATGGCGACTGAAAACTATTTCCTAATCTTATCTATATTCACTTTCAGTACAGTCGGCAACTTTGCACCTTTCTTTGAGGTAGGTACAGGAGCGTACCTTGACAAAAGAAGTCGGATTATTTGGCTGCTTCCAGCACTCAACCTCGCTTTTGTCGTGATGGCGTTCTGCTGCTCAAAAGCCTTAATCGACTTAGTCTTGACGAGAAACGGAAACCACAGATGGAACCGCACGATTCACAATGGAAACGGAAGGAATGGAAATAACGGGAAAGGTCACAATGGAAACGGTAGGAATGGAAATAACGGAAATGGCGTTTCTAAGGGCTTCTACGTTAACGGGAATGGGAGGTCAAACCATTGAATCTGCTTGTTCTTTTGCCGTTTGTGCTTTTGGGATTTCCATTTATTATAACGATTCTAGAAATCTTCAGACGTAAAGACAGGGGCCCAAGAGAAGTTCTTGAACAAACCACATACGAAGAAAAACCTGATATTGATACTCCATTGTTTGAAAGGGCAAGAGAAGAGGCAAGAGTGAAAGTTACAGGTGAGGTGCTTAGAATAACAGGGGACATAAGCATACCTGACGGAACCAAGATGAACAACCATTTGGTGGTGCAGGGAAACTTTAAATCTGGCAGAAACATCCACGTTTACGGCAGCATAAAGGTTTATGGCAACGTTGAGCTGGGAGAAGGTTCAATTATTGAAGGCCACCTTCTTTCAGAAGGAAGCGTCCTCATAAAACGAAACTGCGTAGTGAAAGGCATCGTTGACTCGGTTAAAGACATTATACTAGAAGAGAATGTGGTAGTAGAAGCTGTTTCAACCGAAAAAACCGTGAAAGTAGGGCCTAATGCAAAGATAAACCGAAGAGTGTATGCAGGCTCCCAAATTGTCGCCTCAACACAAAAGCTGCAAGCAGAAGATGCCGAAAAGCATAGGGAAGCGCCTGCGCCGTCGACAGCTGGCTCTGCTTCAGTGGGTCTATTGCCTCAAAAATCATCTGGGTCTCTAGAGTCGCCTGAAAAAATATTTTCTTACCTTGAAGAATGCTTAAGAAAACTAGACGAAGACAACACCCATCTTATGGAATATAAACTTGAAGATCTTTCTCCTTTAGAAGCCAAAGTGTTCAACGCAACCATAACATGCAGGACAATCGAGGAAGTTTGCCTTAAATTATTTAAGAGCGTCCCTGAAGTTGAAAGCATACTGGAAGGGTTGGTTAAAAAAGGATTCTTGGATGAAAACTTCAAACCTAAAAAGCAGTTTATCAAAAAAATAGCTGAGCCAAAGTTTTCTGAAACAGTTTCATGGCAACCAGCGCCTAAACCTATAGCATCAGAAGACGAGCGTCAAACACAACGTCAGCCTTCAGAAAAAATGTTAACTGAAAGGCCGGTCGCATCTAGACCAATTGAAGAACTAAAGAAAAGGCTTCAGATCATAGAAGAGAAGAATTCCAAGCCGAAGCAGCCTACAAGCCTTCTTGATGAATGGCACAGTCTTTCTAAAGCCATTTGGATCCGCAACAAAATGGAAGAAAACGTAGATTTTAGACGAGCTGGAGAGTCGCCTGAGAAAAAAATATTCACCGCCGAGGACGAATTAAAAGAACTTGAGGAGCTGTAATGTATGACTGACTGGCGTGCAGTATACGAATCTTGGGACCAAATTCCAGACAAGAATAAGATGCTTATAGAAAAGCTTATGAGGGAAAAGCCTAAGGAAAAACTGGCTGATCTTTTCAGCCGTCAACCCTACGCTAAAATGGTTTATGAAAAGGTTGTTGGAAAGTGGGACTATCCCGAAAACACCGAGTTCCAAGAGAAAACCGCTTCCGAAAGCGTACATCACGCCAGTTTTGGAAGCATAACAACAGTTTTCCTGCCAGCTGCATCCCTAACCCTCCTTCTGTTAGCAGAAATTTCCTACTACAATCCAAGCTTAACTGTCTTCCTAGACCAAATGTTACCGTTAAACCTTAAAGCTTGGATCGTTCTCCTTGCCGTAGCCTCAGCCCTCGGTTCAACCAGCATCTTGTACCTTCTGAAACAACTGAACAATCGTGGGCTACGCAGCAAGTTACGTATTTTACCATAGGAGGCTTTAGAGGAAATGGGTAACTCAAAAGAGGAAGCTGTTGTTTCTGTGATTATGCCTGCCTACAACGAAGAGAAGCGCATAGAGGAATGCTTCAACAGGGTTCTTGAGGTTATGAAAGGCTATGGGAAACAGTTTGAAATCATCTTAGAACAAGACGGCAGCACAGACAAGACCCCTGAAATCATGGACAGACTGGCCGAAAGCCACAGCAACGTTAAGACGTTGCAATTTCCAAAAAGGATGGGAAAAGGGTTCGGCATCAGAAAATGC
>CAZPBM010000036.1:0-50217 GCA_964584965.1 uncultured Candidatus Bathyarchaeia archaeon
GAAGACGGTTTTATTGGTTTGGTGGAGCATGAGTTGCCTGAGGATGAAGCGGTTTGGATTGCGGATCAGATACAAGATTCGGTTAAGAAGCGGGGTTTACAGTATTCGGACATTGGCGTGCTTACTCGTAGTGTGAGTTTGGCTGCTGGACCGTTGGTTAATGTTTTGAAGCAACGTAGGGTTCCTTACATTGTTGGTGGTAAGGTTGGTTTGTTTAAGCGTGATGAAGCGCAAGCTTTGGGTCGTATTTTTGCGTGGTTTTATGAGAATGGATTTTGGGTTGAGGATCCTTGGCGGTGGGGTGAGCAGATAACTGGTGATGATCTTCTTTGGACATCTCTTGATTGTTGGCGTTCTGTGTATCAGTATAGGATGCCGCGTGGTGTGGAGTCGAGGCTTAGGGAGATAAAGGCGGATCTTAACTCGAAGAAGTCTTCGTATGATAATTTTACGAGCATATACCAAGATGTACTGATTACGTTGGGTTTTGAGAATTTGGTTCATACCGATCCTAATGATGCGACGATTATGGCTAACTTGGGTCGGTTTAACAATTTGTTGACTGATTATGAGACGGCTAACCGTGTTGGTGGGAGGAATCCTCATTGGAAGGAGGATTTGAAGGGGCTTTGTTGGTTTATGAATAGTTATGCTGCTTGGGCGTATGAGGAGCAGCCGGCTGAGGATATTCGTGGTGTTGATGCTGTTCAGATTATGACTGTGCATCAGGCTAAGGGGTTGGAGTGGCCTGTGGTGTTCTTGTTTTCGACTGTTGATGGCAGGTTTCCTTCTAAGATGGTTGGGCGTGAGCTTAATTGGTGTGGTATTCCGCGGGATTTGTTTGATGCGCGTAGGTATGAGGGTGATTTGGAGGATGAGAGGCGGTTGTTTTATGTGGCTATTACTCGTGCTCGGGATGCTTTGGTTGTTAGTTATTTTAGGCGTATGAAGAAGAGTATGAGTAGAAGTCAGTTTATTGATGATATGGATTTCAGTGTGGTTACGCCTCTTGAAAGGAAGAGGCTTCCAGGTTTTCCCGTTGCTAAGTTGGAGGCTGTGGATAGTATGTTGACCTTTTCTGCGAGTGAGATTACTGCGTATTTGAGGTGTCCTTACATGTTTTTGTTGAGGAATGTTTATGGGTATCAGCCTGAGCTGGATGAGGCTATTGGTTTTGGTAAGGGTGTTCATTATTGTTTGAGGAGGGCTGTTGAGCTTCTTAAGAGGAATGAGGATCTTGGGCCTATTACTGCTGCTGTGCAGGCTGTGGATAACGAGTTTTTTATGCCGTTTGCGGGTGGTGATGTTTTTGAGAACTATAAGAAGGGTGCGCGTCGGAGTGTTTTGAATTATGCTAAGAGTTTTGGTGGTGATCTTCGGCAGAGTAGTGAGGTTGAGTATAGGATTGAGTTTCCTATTCATAATGCGACGGTTACGGGGAGAATTGATGTGTTGGGTGATAGGGAGGTTAGGGATTATAAGACGTTGGATTATAGGGAGGCTGAGGGTTCGGTGAGTATGAGTGAGGCGGAGTTGCAGGTTAGGTTGTATGCTGCTGGTTTGAAGAGTGTTGGAAGGAAAGTGAATGGTGGTTCTATTGCTTTTTTGAGTAGTGAGGCGTCAAAGGTTGTGCCTGTGGATGTTGGTGTTTCTCATGTGGAGAAAGCGGTAAAGAATGCTGAGAGTGTTGTGGCGAGTATACGGAATAAGCGGTTTAAGCCGAATCGTGGAGAGCATTGTGGGGATTGTGATATGAGGGATATTTGTAGGTGGAGGAAGTAGGTATGGTGGTTGGTAATATGGAGAGTAGTCGTGAGAAAGTTAGGCGTTTGTTGAGGGAGCTGTTTCAGTTTGATGCGCAGGATTTGGATTTTGGGATTTATCGTATTTTGAATTTTAGGCGGAAGGAGATTGAGCGTTTCATTGAGAAGGATTTGATTGAGGCTGTTGAGGCGGAGTTTAAGGAGTATGCTAAGGCGGGTATGGTGGAGTTGCAGAGGGATGTTGAGAGGCTTAAGGCTGAGATTATTCGGGATTTTGGTGAAGGGACAATTGATGCGCAAGGACGCGTTATGAAGCATGAGGATGCGCCGAAGATTAAGGAGTATTTGAGGAAGGTCGAGGAGTTTAAGAGTGCTGAGGTTTCTGAGGCTCAGATGAATGAAGTTTTCAATCATGTTTACGAGTTTTTTTCGAGGTATTACGACAAGGGAGATTTTATTTCCAAACGAAGGTATGGTGGCAAAGAGAAGTATTATGTTCATTACAATGGTGAGGAAGTGATTCTTCATTGGGCGAATAAAGATCAGTATTATGTGAAGACTGCTGAGTATTTCAGAAATTATCATTTTAAGGCTGGCGGTTACCGGGTTAACTTTTTGCTGAGAGAGGCTGAAGTGGAAGTGAACAATGTTGTTGGAGAGAACAAGTATTTTGTTTTGTGTGGTTCGGATTTTGTTAAGGTTGATGAGGAGAAGAAGATTGTTGACATTTACTTTGAGTGGAGAGCGCTTACAGATGAGGAGGAGAGGAAGTTTGGAAAGCGGAATGTTCAGGATGCGCTTGTCGTAGACGCGGTTGACAGGATTTTTTCTGAGACGAGTGGTAGTGGTGTGGGTAGTTTGCTTCGGGTTAAGGAGAATGACGAGAAGACTGTTCTTGAGAAGCATTTGAACAATTATGTGAGGAGGAATACTACTGATTATTTCATTCATAAGAATTTGAAGGCGTTTTTGGAGCGGGAGTTGGAGTTTTACATAAAGAATGAGGTTGTGGACCTTGATGAGTTGGAGAGTTTGGATGAGAGGAGTTTGCGTATTGCTAGGGCTAAGGTTAAGGCGATTCGTGAGATAAGCCGGAAGATTATTGAGTTTTTGGCTCAGATTGAAGATTTTCAGAAGAAGCTTTTTGAGAAAAAGAAGTTCATTATTGGCACAGAGTACGTCATAACTTTGGATAAGATTAAGGAGTATGCTGGCGAAGAGTTTCTTGAAAGCATTGTGGAAGAGATTTTGGAGAGTGCAAGGCAACTCGAAGAATGGAAAGAGCTTTTGGGCATAGAAGTTAAGAGTAAAAAGGATTTGGTTGAAAGGCAGACGTTTGAGGGAAAAGAGTGGAAGAAGCTTCCTTTAGATACAAGACATTTTGGAATAGGCTTCAAAATCCGGTTACTTGAGGCTCTAAGTGAAAGAAATGATTTAGATGAAATTCTTGACGGGATTCTAATAAAGAGTGAAAATTGGCAAGCCTTGAACTTACTTCTTGGCAAGTTTAAAGGAAAAGTTCAATGCATATACATTGACCCCCCTTTTAATACTGGCAGCGATGATTTTCTATACAAAGATAACTATCAGCATTCCTCTTGGCTCAGTATGATGCATAATCGATTGAGTTTTGCCGCGCATCTACTAAATGAAAAGGGTAGCATATACGTACAAATTGATGACAACGAAAATTCAAGACTAAGAATACTAATGGATGAAATTTTTGGACCTGACAAATTCCGAAACACTATAATCTGGTGGTATCCAGGCGGACTTAAGGCTGTTCCGACATTCTTTCCAAGAAAGCACGACAATATCTTGTTCTACACAAAATCCTCTGACTATGTGTTCAATGTTCAAAGAAGATCTCCAAAAGAGAGTTCATTATGGTCACGTTGGGCAAACTATTCTAGAGATGGTAAAACTATGCGTTTTAAAGACTTTCCGAAATCCGACAAAGTAAAACTTGAGGATTACACAAAAAGATTTATTGTTCGGCATGGGCGCCCGCCAGAACCAGATGATATTATATATGAATTTGAGGGACCAATGGTCGATTCAGTTTGGGGAGATTGTCCTGCGGTTTTCCGTTTACTTGAGGAGAAATTGGGTTTTGATACTCAAAAACCAGAGTCCTTGCTATATCGAATCATTCTAGCTTCATCTAGTACGAGAGATTTTGTGCTAGACTTCTTTCTCGGAAGTGGTACTGCAACTGCCGTGGCTCATAAAACGAATAGAAGATGGATTGGTGTGGAAAGTGGAGAGTTCCTTGAGACTATTCCTTTAAAAAGAATGAAAAAGGTTCTAGCAGGTGAGCAGTCAGGTATTAGTAAGGAAGTTGACTGGAAAGGTGGAGGCTTCTTCAAATACCATTATGTTGAACAGTATGAAGATACATTAAGCAACATTGTATTCTTAGAAAAAGACAAAACCGTCCAAGAAACACTAGACGAATTCGGAGACTATCTCCTAAAAAACATGCTTGAATTCGAAACAAGAGGTAGCCCAACAAGACTTAACGTGGAACAATTCCAAACGCCCTTCGACTACAAAATATGGGTAACCACAGCCGGCGAAAAAAGACTTGCCACAGTAGACCTCGTTGAAACATTCAACTACCTTCTCGGCATAACAGTAGAAAAATTCCGTAGATTCAAGAACCAAGAACGAGAATACCGCTGTGTTTTCGGAAAACTCAACCAAGAAAACATCGCCATTATATGGCGCAACACAAAAGACTTGGACCTCAAAAAAGACAAAGAATTTATTGAAAACACAATACTAGCCGGAACAAAACCCGACCGCATCTTTATCAACGGTGACAGCCTAGTCGAAAAAGCCGAACCAATCGAACCTGAATTCAAAAGACTGATGGGAGCCTAATCTCATAATGCCAAAGCAAATCAAACTCAAACAATCCGGCAAGTTCAGGCTCGAAGACCACCTTCTCTTAGCAAAATTCATAGCAAACAAACTCGGCATCAACAAACTATCGGAGATCAAAGACTTCAAAGACGTGCCAGAAGAATTCGACGCTGAAGGCAGAAGCCACATGTTCCACGCAATACTAATCAGACCAGGCAACACCATACCCGAAGACAAACTCAAACAATACGACGACAATATTAGAAAACACTTCGAAAGCTGGAAAAAACGCAGAAAACCAAACCTCACCCTCAAATACTTCCAATACCTCAGCCTACTATTCACAGAAATATTCCTCGACAACTACTTCAACAACCCAACACAATTCCTCGAACAAATAAACAACTGGATAATAGAAAAAGCAGAACAACTAGGCTCAGGCATAACCTACGACGACGTTTTCGGAAGCATAAGCAAAATCGCCTACTGGATGGCAACAGGCTCCGGCAAAACCATGATCATGAACATAAACTACTGGCAATTCATGCACTACAACAAAGGACCACACAAAATAAACTACGAAAACATCATACTCATAACACCATCAGACGAAATGTCAAACCAGCACCTCGAAGAACTAAAAACAAGCGGCATACCAGCCATACTCTTCCAAGGAGACACAGCCGGCTACTTCACCACAGAAGACAAAAACACCGTCAAAGTCCTAAGCATACACAAACTCAAACTCCCAGAAGACAAAAAAGGCGAAGGCATAACCATAGACGTCTCAAGCCTCGGAACCAAAAACCTCGTATTCGTAGACGAAGGACACAAAGGACAAACAACCGAAGACATGAAATGGAAACAAACCCGCGACTGGCTCGTCAAAGACGGAGGCTTCACATTCGAATACAGCGCAACCTTCGGACAAGCCATATCCAGCCCAGCCGAAGCCGCATTCAGAGAATACTCCCAAGCAATACTATACGACTACTCATACAAATACTTCTACGGCGACGGCTACGGCAAAGACTTCCGCATACTAAACGTAAGCACCAAAAAATTCGCAGACACAGACGTAACAACAATACAACTCGCCAACCTAATCTCATTCTACGAACAAATCCTCCTACACGAAAAACTTGAAGACACCATCAAAGAATACAACATAGAAAAACCACTCTGGATATTCGTCGGCAGCAAAGTCAACGAAGCCACCTCAGACGTACTACAAGTCGTAAAATTCCTAAACTGGTTCCTCACAGAAAACCCAAACACAGTCAAACTACTAATGAAGAAAATCCTCGACGGAAACACAGGTATACTAGACCCAGAAAAAAGAGACGTTTTCGCACCAAGATACCCGGAAAGAAACTTCCCATACCTAAGAAGCGAAAAACTGACCCCAGAAGAAATCTACGACGGAATAATGGACAAGATATTCCACACATCAAGCAAGGCGACAATAAAGAAACTGCGACTCATAAACCTCAAAAAAACAGAAGGCGAAATAGGACTAAAAGCAGGAACATCCGAAAAACACTTCGGCGTAATAAACATAGGAAACAGAGCCGAATTCATCAAACTCGTAGAAGAAAAAGCCACAGAAATAACCATAGAAAACGACTTAACCACACAATCCCTATTTGACCAAATAAACGAACCAAACACAACACTCAACATGCTAATCGGCGCCAAAAAATTCCTAGAAGGCTGGAACTCATGGCGAGTATCCAGCATGTGCCTACTCAACATCGGCAAACGCGAAGGCACACAAATCATCCAACTCTTCGGAAGAGGCGTACGCCTTAAAGGCAAAAACTACACTCTAAAACGAAGCCGCTTCATCGAAGGACCACACCCAATACACCTAGAACCACTCGAAACACTAAACATATACGGCATAAAAGCCGACTACATGGAAACCTTCCGCGAAGTCATCGAAAGAGAAGACGTACAAGCCTACCAAGAAATATCCCTAAAAACCGAACCGATCGAACCCTTCCCAGAATACCTAAAAATCCTCAAACCAAAAGAAGCAACACCATTCACCCAAGAAACATTCAC
The DNA here is from genome assembly GCA_964584965.1 of uncultured Candidatus Bathyarchaeia archaeon. GTDB lineage: Archaea > Thermoproteota > Bathyarchaeia > Bathyarchaeales > DTEX01 > JAGTRI01. The sequence goes on from CAZPBM010000036.1 coordinate 6,699, forward strand.
TCTCCAACCAGAAGACGCCGTCGAAGCCAGAATAGACTTACTACCACGCGGAATAGTGATCGACGGCAGAGAAGAACAAACAATGACAACAACAACCCTTATGCAACCCAAAACCATAGACAAAAAACTGCTCGACCTACTAGACTGGAACGAAATCCTCTTCTCCATCCTACAATACAAAAACGAAAAAGGCTGGTACAACTTCATAATCACCAAAGAAAACCTAAAACAAATAATGTACCAACAAAAATACCAACTTTTCTGCCCAGACACCTACCTCCAAAACCCAGGCAAAAACTTCTCAGAAACCTACGAACGCATAACAAACCTCGTCACCCTAGTCCTGAAAAAATACTTTGAAAGATTCTACGCCCACAAAAGAAACGCATGGGAAAAAGACAAGTTCAAAGTGGACCTCCTGCAAAAAACAGATGAAAACATACTCAAAGAATACAGGCTAAGAATAGCTGAAGACGACCAAAAACTAATCGAAGAAATCAAAAAACTCATAGAAACAAAAGAAGTATTCACAACAAAAGGTAACGTTACCCTCTCCAACGCATACTTCCAAAACCACTTATACCAGCCACTACTCATAAGACCAAACACAAACAAAATAATAACAATCCCAGCCGGACTAAACGAAGGCGAAGCAAAATTCGTCGAAGACCTAAGCAACTACCTCAAAACAAACCCAAACAACCTAAAAAACTGCGAAATCTACCTCCTAAGAAACCTAACCCGAAGCAAAGGCATAGGCTTCTTTCCAACACACTCCTTCTACCCCGACTTCATACTATGGATAATAAAAGACAAAAAACAACAAAAAATAATCTTCATAGACCCCAAAGGCTTAACATTCATACGCGACCTGGAACACCCAAAACTAAACCTCCACAAATACCTCAAGAACCAAGTTCAGAAAACACTAAATGACCCCCAAGTAAAACTCGACGCCTTCATAGTCTCAATTCAGCCGTATAACAAAATAGAACAATTGTTCCGACACTACCACTTAGGACGGACAGAATTTGAAACAGACAAGCACATAATATTCCAATATGAAAAAGAAGGAATACACAGCCCAACATACATCGAAAAAATTTTCGACCTATCCGAAATCTAAAATTCCTTTATTTCCTAATGGAAGAATGTAGTTTATGTAACATTTTTGTAAGTTCCTAGTATCAGAAGATAGTGCACTACTCAATTGACTTTCTCTCCGATTCTTCAAACGTGATCTCGTGCAAGAGCGTTGTAAGTTGTTACAAGAGTTGAAATTAGTTGAGAAATGATAACAAATCACTCTTACTCTTACTTTTTGGAGTTAAAATTTTGCATGAGTGTCGTTTGTTGGTTCTAATTTTTTGAGAATCCAATTGCATCTTCTGTTTTGGCGCGATTCCGGAGTTAGTAACTGACAGAGTTTTTGTCGATGAATCGCTGTCCGTCGTTTTCCCGTCTTCAACATTGAGTAGCATCGTTGTTGGAACCTGAGCGCACGTTTGACTCTTTTCATTTGATTCGGTTTTAGGCGATACGCCATGTTTAAAACTACCATGAATTTCAAGATAGCGAGTTAGTGAAGTCTGTATTCTATCGCCAAAGGAAATCATATTTTGGATATTTGGCTGTTTTTCAAGCGGTATGGCAGGTGGTTGCACTAGCCGTTTATCTTTCTCTTCCATATTGCCTGAGTCAGATTTAGACGGAGGAATAGATTTGCTCTGTCTGCCATTTACCTCTGATGAACCGTAATCGTTGAACAGCGGTTCAGGCATTCTCTTCACGATAATCTTTTGATTGAATGCAGAAACAAAGACCCAGCCTTCCGTTAGATATTTTTCCAGTTCCTCTTCTGGAATGACTTTTTGCTCCTCTTTGATTTCTGTTGATCTGCTCAATTGCATCTTGATCTCGCTCTCTAGAATTTCTTCTTCCTCTTGTAAGGTTAGTGATCTGCCAAGTGCTGCCTCTCTTCTCCTTCTGACCTCATTTGGGTCTATTCCATGGAGCCGCGCCAACTTCCGAATGACATTAAGACCTTCGACCTTAGAGGATATTCTGTCATCAAATATGAGCTTTGAGAATAATTCTCGCATCCTCTTGACTTTGGTTCTGTCATAATAAGCGTCTTCGCTTCCTTTTAGCTTATGACCCATTAAGAATTCTTGGTCTTTATGGTCAAGCCGGTCTCCGTCAACAAGTGGAGACCTCAAGACGCTTTCAAAGACCTTTCTGAAAGTGTGGACCGTCACATTTTTCCATTGCTTCGGGATTGCTTGCTGTGCCGTCTTTTTAACTATCTGTCTTATTTCAGTTGCAGAAAGTGGTTTGAATCGTCTATCTCCCTTCTGAATTTTATTATGTTCCGAGATGAAAAGTGGTTCCTCACCATTAAGTTCGCCGAACCTCCACCTTCTTTCTTCAAGCATGTCCTTAATAGCTTCTGTAGCTGTACGGGAGGTAAACGTATAATATGGGATTTTGTTTTTGCATGCTCCTGGAATCCGCCCATTCCACTCAGGTTCGACCCTTATGAGTAAGTTTTCATGTCCAGCTGAAAGCTCTTCCCAAATATCTTTGACTTTGATGGCTCTCAACGCCGAGTTGCGAAGGCCCGAGGATAATAGGGTTGAGATTATGGCACGGTTCCTTTTATTTCCAGCTCTTTCAGCCATCAGATTTGCCTCCTTCAGCTCAGGCACATATTCAGGTCTATTCCTAACACGTGGTGCTTGGTAATACTCCTTCAGCCGCAACTCCGTGCCGTTATCCCTATTGAAACCGTTCACTCGGAAGAAGGCCTTGAGACAAAACAAGATCACATTAACGTAACGCGTACTCGGTCCACGCGAATCGATAGCGAGTTTTATCTTATTGATGTGCTCCTGAACTAATTCCTCCAACTTTTCTCTCGGTAAGCTAACAAGATTATCTGGATCCATATTCATATCACGACAGAAACGGGCAAGGACATTGCAATATTCCTCTCTTGACTTTTCACTTCCACTTTTGTAGAGCCTTAGATGGTCTAGAAGATTTTGGACGCTACTGTAATCGCTTGTCCATTCATGAACCTTAAGGAAGACCTCCCAAAACTGCATCATGAAGACCTCTTTACCGTTCTAAATGAGCCACATAACCGGGGTACTCTTTTAGGCAACCCCCGTTGCCGCATATTTTTCTTTTAGGCAACCGTGATTGCCTAAAAGCAGTTAGCCACTGGTCAATGCGATTACCAACAAATAATGTAAAGTAAATCATTTGTTAGTCAAGTTATTTAGTAATCACAATGCATATATAAGTGTTTTGCTTAACTGTCAAGTAAAAATGTTATGGAGGAATGTTCTTGACTGAGGCACTAGCGCTTCCCAAATGGCTTGCGAACAGATACTCTCTCCTTTGGACGCAATATCAGGATAGAAAATTTTCTTTTGAAGAGGCTAGGAAAACCATAGGAGAAGCGGACGATAAGACACTAAGCGTAGTACTGTCCAGTCTTAAAAAATACGGGTGGTTGGAAGTAGAATTGGACCCTGAAACATCTAGGAAAAGATTATACTGGTTGAAATCTCCACAAAAGGCGATCGAAGAAATAGCGGTAGAATATTCAAAGGTTCGGGGTGTAAAATCATGACTGAATTATATGTGCAAAGCATTTTTCTTCTGAATGAATCATGCAAAATGAAAAGAGCACGACACCTGAAAAGGGAGCGCGCAAGATGAGCGGCAGCTACAAAAAGAGAAAACGTAAACTGCAATACGAGATTGTTCGCAGAAAGCCTTTCGTTCCATCTTTAAAAAGAAAACTCCCTTTTAAACGCACTACTGAGAAACCCATAGCATCAGATAGATCACTTTCAAAAATTGAACGAGCCGCTGAGAAAGATCCCTTCGAAATTCATGCTAGCCAAAGGGATTCTTTAAATGAAGAAGAAATCATTGCCTTATATGAGCTTGTATTCAAGAAACATGGCAACATGATTGAACGTGAATTGGACAAATCTCCCTATATAATCTTATGTGATAGCAGAGTGATTTCAAGGCCGTTGAAGGAACCTTCAGATGAAGAGATTATGGCATTGGAGAAGAAGCACGGTAAGATTTGTTACATAATAAGGCGGGATCTAATTGAAGAAATCAAATGGGCTCCTCTCGGAGACAATGACTATTATCCTACTGTAGAACTTTTTTTAGGAGATCCGGGTTGGTCTGATGAAGATATCTTCAATAAAGGCACAAAGGTAATTGCTGACTTTGATACTGGGAATCCAAATGTAGCTGCATTTAGCAACGAGAAATTGCCTTTTCTAAAAGGCGTGAAACCAATTACGCCGCGTAGAGGTACGTCCCATCTCGGCGTTTCCTATTATTATCAACTAAGGCGTGCGAAAGTGGGGGTACGAGATTTTCAAGGAAAGAAAAGATGCATAGTGAAAGATTGTAGTTGCGTATTAAAATGGGATCGAGAGAAGAACCCTTTCCTCATTACAAATCCAAACAGAGAAGGCTTAGTAGGTAGAGACATAATGATGACTTTTCCATTCGAAGTAACACTATCCCCCATAAACAAGAGTTCTATTCTTCGTTTAATTTGAAATCTCTCCAAATTTTTAATGAAAGTGCCTGACATAGTTGGCTTTTCTTTGGTATGGTAGGATGCGATGGTCGACTTTTAGCTTGCTTAGGATCTCGCTAACCTTGTCGGCAGTTTCTTCGTCGAAGACGTAGTGTCCATTGGCTATTTTATCGAAAACTAAGAAAATAACTCTGCGTTTATCCTTCCAACCCTTAAGGAGACCATCATAATAATACTCTTTACCGCTACTCCAAACCTTAAATCCGAATAGTTTCCTATGAAGGGTAGTCTTCTTCTTGTCATCCCTAATCTCCCAAATAACTTGATACCCCTTTCCACAGACATTTTGCTACCACAGTAGAAAAATAGGAAGAAAGTTTTTGTTACCGAAGTAACAAATCTAAGTCATATCATTGGGAGTCCTTGTCGTATAGAGAAAGGTGAAGTGTACATATGCGCAGATGCGACGGTCGAAACGTTTATTCGTACGCGGCGCCATTAACTTTTTACGAAGCGTGAAAGACTATGGCGAGGTTCCAGAAAGACGAGGAAGTAGTTGTAGACGAGAAGTTTCGGAGGCGGCTAGCGACGAACATAAAGCGGAACAAGAAGATATTTGAGAGACTCGCCGAGAAGTGAAATACCTCAGCCCTAAAGCCGTTGAAGAATAGAATTATCGTTCAAGATTGTGAACCGCCCAGGATAGTCTATATCCTTTTAGATATCTCCAGAGATCTAAGTTCTGATGTTTCGCTTCTTTCAATACCTAGTTCCAAATGCCTTTCCAGCGTGATTTTGTTCACTTATATTCTGTGCTTTTCGCCAGAATCAGCTTGCCGTCCTCTTCGATAAATATGAGGATGTCTCCTTCCTCGAACCCAAATTTGTCTCTAACCCTTTTTGGAATGGTCACTTGAAATTTGTAGGTAATTTTGCTCATTCCCAGAATTTCTCTCCTTGAATTCTTTGACGATATGGAAACCCCTTGAAAAATGGGGAAAGGCATGATCTCGTAATAAATCGAGCCAAGGAAAATACATAAATTCTTGGAAAGTAAGGATTTTACTATGAAACCGGAAATTAGAGAGCCCGTAGTAGAACGTGATTCGATTCGCGCAGTCGTATTCGTAGAGGATGGTACTGTGGACTGTAGACTAAGCTTCTTATATGGTCCAGCCTCGGACTATATTCTTATTTACTTGAAGATGACCGACGTTCCGGCGGCTGTACATGCTTACGACGCCTTCAATAGCCTCTTTAAGCCGAGAGCTTTCGAAATGCAGGGGATAAGAAAGATATCTAGGGTTGAGTATGCGAGCGGTCAACGTTACATAAGAAGCATCCTAGAAGCAAACTGGAAAATAAGTAAAGAGCAGTTTAAGAACCTCCTAGAAGATATTAGGCAAAACTTAGGCGAAAATTGGTATACGGTTTTTAGCAGGATTACCATAGCATAGGATCCAAATACTTCATAGATGTGAGTTGATCGATCGACTGGGATTAAGAAACCATAACTGGTTTTTTTATGTCTCGCTCAAAGGTGTTTTTCGTAATGTATTTTTCTCTTGGAACAAAGTTGGGCGATCGTCAGACACCCGAAGAGGGAGAAAAGGAGAAAGTGCGCAGGCTTTTGCCTTACTGGGCTAGGGAGCTGCTTAGGATGTGGGAGGAGGCTGAGAGGAAGCATAAATCTCAGAAACCTTTCTCGCAAAGAGCCTCTTGACTTCCTCGTCTCTTAATAGCATGTTCATTATCCAGTCCGCTTTATTCTTGTCCTCCTTCAGCTTCGTAGCCGCCTTCATGTCCAAGACCATGCCACAGCTAGGACAGAACTGGGATTCTGGGCCAGCTTTCTGTTTGCATCTTGGACATATAGTAAAGGTTAGTTCCAGCTTTGCCTTTTCTTCTTGATTTAGTGTTATTCCATGCGCCTTTAGAAGTGCACCGTCAACCTCTCTGCCCGAGAGGTGAACGTAGACCGAGGGCATATCTGAACCTTGAACCCACCCCAGAAGCTCCTTCATCTGGGCCTCTGTGAGAATGTTAGCCAGCTCTGTTGCCCTCGTGTGTTTCAGGAGGTGCGTGTACAGCCTCTTGTTCAAACCTGTTTTCTTGGCAAGCCTCTTAAGCAAAGCCCTAACCCCATCATAGTTGAGAGGCTCATATCTGCCGACAGTGCCCACACCCACCCATAAGGGCGCATTCAAGTCGTTTCGGAGGGGATGTATATTGAGCCAAGAGGATAACGCCGGCGCAGCTACTATGACCCTAACTCTTCTAGGCCCTGTCTTCCCGTCTACTATGAGCGTTGCGCCGTACTGGTCGAACTGTACGTTGAGTATTTTGAGGGAGAGGGTTTCACCTATCCTGCAGCCTGACTCGTAGTGGGTTAAGATGAGGGCTCGATCCCGCGGGTTCTCCGTGGCTTCGATCAACGTCTTGAGCTCTTCTGTAGTGAGGAGCGCTTCGGGTAGTAGCCTTCTCTTTTTGATGGTTGTCTTTATCCATCTGACCTCTTGAGGATACTCGTGTTCATCTTCGTTGCAACCTTTCAACCACTGGTAGAACTTCTTTAAGGCCACCTTGTAGCCGTGTTTCGTCTCCTCCGCGTAGTTGGACGCCTTTATCCAGCCTACGAGTTTTTCAATATCTTCCTTTGCAAGCTCTCTAAGGGGCCTACCGGCTATCCTTGCTAGTACTAGCAAATGGTAAATGTACTTGGCTGCCCTGAGCTTACTGATGTCCCTTGTCTGAAGATGTTCAACCAGTTTGATGATGTCAACCTTGTCGCTCTCGCTGATGTCTGTAGCTGACTTTAAATGGTTCACGGCCCTACTGAAGATTCGATCATAAGGATAAACTTGAATCCGATTTGTTGACGTTGCGGTTGCACCTATAAGATAAATAGGTGCGGGAACCGAACCTGAAGTTGTAAGCCTCGGGCGGGATTTGAACCCGCGGCCTCCACCTTACCAAGGTGATGCCCTTGCCAGCTAGGCCACCGAGGCATGGCTATTTTTTAGATACAGCGAAAATTTAAGGTTTTGTTTTATGTAATGACTTTGTACGCTTTGCGAAGCGAAAAGAAAACAGATAAATCTTAGTTGGCTGTTATTGTGTGGCAGAAAGAAGGTGAGATTGTGGCGATCAAGGCTTATGTGTTAATGAAGGTGAATTCAGGGACAGAACGTGAGGTTTGTAAACGAATTTCTGAATTCGACGAAGTTTTGGATGCAAGTATAATTTACGGAGAGTTCGACTTGATTGTTAAAGTTTCGGTTAACGAGTTGGATTCTCTTGAGACTTTTCTTTCGGAGAACATCAGGAATATTCCAAGTATTATCTTAACGTCAACCATGATTGTTGCTCGAGAATACGTGGGTAAAAACAAAAGAAACAATTTGAAAGCCAATAGTAACTAATCATTTTTTAAGCCAAAGTTGTGGCTGTAAAATTTTTGTTTATACTATTTTGAACCTCGATTTTGCTATACTATATTTTCTTATATGTAGATTTGATCTAATATTATCTAGGAAAAAGAATTTAATAAGTGCGTAAACTTTGAGTGAAAAAGAAGTTTCCGAATGTCTTGAAGAAGTGAGTAGAAAACTGGATACTATAATGCGAAGACTTGACGTCCTCGAAACAATGGTTCTTGAAAAACCTGAATACGCTGACATTGCTTCGTCACTTAGGCTTGTTAGGCTCGGAGTGAAAATTTACGATGAGCCAATAAAGATTCTTTCAAGACTTAAGCTAGCTGAAAAATACATCAAGGAAACCAAAATATCTAAGGATGAAATTTCCCGCTGCATCGTTCAAGCATTAGCTCTTAAAGGGCCACTGAACATTTCAGCAATCACCCGTGAAGTTGATGCCATGAGAGGTAAGGCCTCCCGAAGAATAATCAGGGCAAGATTGAAAAAATTAGAAAAAATGCATTTTGTCAGACAAGTTGCGGGGTTCGGAACTAAATACGAACTTATTGAGTAGGCTTTTAAATTTTTTGGTTACTATTATATACTTTTAGGAATATTCATCTTCTCTATGGTAAAGTTTGGGTACCGTGCTGTTGAGGAACAATATCCACCTAGCCGTTTGATAGATTTCGCCGTGATGGCAGAGAAGCAAAGATTTGAGTTTGTCTGCACAAGTGACCATTTTCACCCGTGGTTTCATAGGGGCGGCTGCTCTGGGCACGCGTGGATTTGGATAGGAGCTGCTGGGGCGAAGACGAGTAAAGTCCGTTTGGGAACAGGTGTTACTACATGCATTTATAGGTATCATCCTGCTATTGTTGCCCAGGCTTTTGCTACATTAGACGAGTTATATCCTGGGAGAATCTTTCTAGGCATTGGAACTGGCGAAGCGATGAACGAGCTACCTTTAGGTTACAGTTGGCCAACTTTTGATGAAAGGCTTGAGAGAACAATTGAAGCAGTGCAAATAATAAAAAAGCTTTGGAAAGAAAGATTTGTTGACTTTGAAGGGAAATATTTTAGGTTAAAGAAGGCGAACCTTTACACACGGCCTATAAAGAAGATACCCATTTATTTTGCTGCTTTTGGTCCACGGGCATCTAAAGCGGCTGGTAAGTTCGGAGATGCCCTTATGACTTTTGATGGTGATCGTGAGAAGGCTCGCAAAATCTTTTCTGCTTTTGAAGAAGGTGTAAGGGAAAGTGGAAGAAGTGTTGAGAACCTGCCTAAAATGATTGAGATAAAAATATCCTATGATGAAGACTATGATAAAGCGTTGAAATCCATGTTTATTTGGAAAATTTCAGCAATACCAAACATGTTCAGCAGCTGCATAAGTGATCCTAGAGAGCTTGATAAACTAGCAGAAAAAGCAGATACAGCTCAGCTTGCTGAAAATGTTTATACAAACATGGACCCTCTCATAAAAAAAATCGAGGGATACATTGAAATGGGTTTTAACGAAGTACAAGTTGGAAGCTCCAGCCCTGACGAACCTAAATTCATTAGAGAATTTGGAAAAAGGGCTTTACCCTATTTGTTGGATAAACATTCTGAGAGTTAAAGCCAATGTTATGCAAAAAGTTAGATAAATGTGTAAAATACCTTTTATTGATAGCTTGGTGGTATGACCTATGAACAAAGAACTACCAGTTTTTCCGATAAAAGTTGGCAAAAATGGCAGGTATTTTGTGGATGCAGATAATCTACCGTTTTTCTGGCTGGGAACTACGCAGTGGCAAATTTTTAGAGAATACACCCTTGACGAAGCGAAAATAATAATTGAAAACATAAAGAAAAAAGGGTTCAGCGTTGTTCAAACAATGCTTTTAGGAGTGGGTGAACCAGTTCATTCAAACGTGTATGGAGAAACACCTTGGGTAAACAATAATCCTCTTAAGCCAAACGAGGCGTACTTTGAAAACGTGGATTCTGTTGTTGAATTAGCACAAAAAAATGGACTTGTTATTTCGATGTCTATGTATCATCAAAGGTTCGGGGACTACATGTTTTGTAACCGGGCTAGACCGTGGGCTAAATGGATTGCGCAACGATACAAGGAAACTCCAAACATTATTTGGTGCATGCATCCGAGGGCAACTCCAGAGTTTGTCCCTATTCTGAGAGAATTAGCTGCGGGTCTAAGAGAAGGAGATGAGGGGTTTCATATGATATCTGTTAAGCCAGACCCTGGACCGTACTCATCTAGCTTTGTGCACAATGAGCCTTGGCTGGCTTATGATGCTATACAAACGTGGAATAGTGTAAATTTGATTTATCCCTTGGTTTCACATGACTATGGCTTGACGCCTGTGAAGCCAGTTGTGATGGCTGAAGGTGCCTACGAAGCAGGTTTTGAATATAAATTCGACGTAACCCCCTTGTGGATTCGTAGACAAGCTTATTATTCTTACTTAGCTGGCGGTTACCATAGCTACGGGCACAATGACAGTTGGCGTGTTCTACCGACCTGGAAAGAAGCTTTAGACGCTCCAGGTGCCTTTCAGATGAGTTTACTGCGAAAAATATTTCTCGGTCTCGAGGAATGGTGGAACCTTGTTCCAGATCAATCAGTTTTCGTCAATGGTGGAAAAACCGACGGAGACATCTTAAATCTTGCAGCTCGCCACAAGGATGGCAAGTGGATACTAATTTACCTTGGAAGCAAAGCAACCTTTACTGTCAACATGGAAAAAATTAAAACAAGTAAAAAGGTTAAGGCATCGTGGATTAACCCAGCAACTGGAGAAAAAATCGCAGCAGACGAATTTACAAACAGAGGATCACAAGTCTTTTCAACTCCAGACGATTGGGAGGATTCTTTACTTCTATTGGAAGCAGCTTAATGATTAAGGTTTTTTGAGGATAGGAGTGGTCAATTTGGCGCAAAAAGTGGTCACTTTTGTCCACAATGGTTAACATGAGTGACCACAATATTTATTATCCATAATTAAAGGAGGTGTAAAAGAGTATTGACGTCTGACGCAGAGGAAGTTGAAAAAGTTCTGAAAACAGTTTCCGAAATGGTTCCTAATTTAGTGAAAGGCGTGATCGGAGCGATCTTTTCCGCGGAAGTTGGGAAAGAAATGGGCACTGCGGCGGCCAACTTCTACCAGGAACTAAAGGCTGGCGGTTTACCAGAGGATGTCGCAGTTAAGATGACCCAAGACTACATTAAGACTTTCACTGATATCGGTAACCTGATAAAGGGAATGTCTAGCCAAAAGGGCGGTCTAACCATTGAGCACCATAAAGGAGAGGACCTATCTAAAGAAATAGGAGAGAAGATTAAGAAGAAAATCGAAGAGGAACAAGCCAAGAAGGAAGAGTAGAGTTTTTCCCTCTTCTATTTTTTTGAGTGAAAGTGTTTTGAAAAAAAATACTGTTGCTGTTATGCTGAAAAGCAGTTATTACATGCTTAGATTAGGTTTAAGCCTATTTTATACATGGTTAATTCTACGTCCTAAAGTTAGAAAAACCCGAAAATCATTTGAAAGACAGTTAATAACTGTGGGGATGTCAAGTGAAGATGCTGAACGAATAAGCAGAGTTTTCTTGGAACTAAAAGATCAAATGTTGGCATTTGTTAAAAGTTCAGTGGCTGGTTCAAAAAAAGCCTAAAACTTTTTTCAAACCTATCTAACTTTTAGTTCCTTTTATGTCAGCATAAATCTGGGAGCAACAAGAACTGGAAAAATTAATGTTAAGCCCCAGCTTTTCTGCGGCTTTTATCGCCTCAGTTGTTGGAAATGCAATACCGTTAACTCCGATCCTCACTGCTAATGTGTCCAATTTTATTCTGTATTCTCCTTTAGGTCTAGCGCAGCCTAGGGTTATTGGAATATTATGCATCATCATCCTGGATTTTATCAGTATTTCTTTTACATTGGCGATTGGCGTCGGAGCGACATTTTCCATTTTTGTTCCTTTAATTGGAAAGAAAACTATTATAATTAAGGCTGATGGTTGGGTTTCAGCAATCATTTCTAATGCGTTGATCTCTCCTCGAAGTTCGCCGTAATTTAGCCCGACCAAAACATGCGGAGTGAAGGGTATCCCCGACAATTTCAGGGCATGCAGGCTTTGACGGTAATCCTCAAGAGTAGCATCAACATGGTAGATTTCTCTGGCAGTTTCTTCACAGCCAAGGATGTCTATTGAAACTGCGTCTACTCCGACCTTTTTGAGGTTTTTCGCCGTGTCATAATTCACAAGTCCGGTGTGGACAACAACAGTTAGCCCCATTTTTTTTATTTCGGCAATGGCATCAACAAATTTGTTAATAGGCACAGAACCATTTGGCAGGCAGCCTCCGCTAATTAGGCAGCCAACAGCTCCTTTTGACTTGATTTTTCTGCATGCTTCAATCAGGGTCTCCGGCGAAGTGGCCGGTAGCATTGTCTCAAGAAGTTTCCCTCCGCAGTGGCTACAATTTAGAGCACATTCGTTGCCAGTTATTGAAATGGATGGAAACTTGTTCCGCGTAGATTGATAATACCTGTTCTTGTAGTGGACGAATCCAGGGGCATAAAAAAATATGTTTTTTCCAAAATTTTTCCAGCTGATTAGCTGAGCTTGCCTTATTTCTTTGTTCGAAGCCTTAAGCACATGTTGCTGAGTTATCATTGCTTACCATTAACCGTAAAACGTGTTAAAGCCATAGTCCTTTAATTTTTAAAGGAGATCTGATGCCTTGAGGTTTTATCCGTTTTTCACTTTGTCGATTATTGCTGCTATCATTAAGGGCAGGAGAACTGTGGCATCTCCCTCAATAGTAACTCGTTTTGCTGTTTCTTTCACTTTTCCCCATGAAATTGCCTCTCTGACTTGTGCGCCGGATAGGCTTCCGTCCCATTCAACAGCTGTAGTGATGTACACGGCGTAGTCGAGTCCGCCTTTGAACTGGTTCCACCAGATTACATGGTGCTTGGAGATTCCGCCTCCTATGACCAGTGCTCCAGTCTTTTTTGAGTCGAAAATTAGGTCGTTAAGTTCCTGTTCGTCTTTTAAGATGTCGATTTTTAGTTTGTGGTTTTGGCTGAAAAGCCAGATTTGGTAGCCTACAGCTCCGTCTGTTAGGCCTGGAATGTAGATTGGGATGTTGTTTTTTGCTGCCCAGTATAGGATAGAGTCTTCGTTGCAAAGTCTCAGCCCAATTTCTCTGCATAATTGTCGGCTTGAAATTTCGCGGACACCTTCGCTCCATATGGCAGAAAGAAGTTCCTGCATTTTTTGTTCGATTATTATGCCGTAGCTGTCAATAGGCACCAGGATGTTGCCTAGCCTGTTCAATTTTTGTCTATGAAGCATTCTGTCGTCTAGATCAAAAGAGCCTTTGTAGTAGTCTTTCCAGCACCGTGCCAAATCGTGGTCAAGGGTTCCACACGTCGTGACAACAACATCAGCAATGCGGCGTTTAACGATTTCTTTAATTATTCCTCTTGTCCCCGTCGCCACAATACATGCTGGGAAAGAAAGGAACTTGACACATTGTTTATCTGCGATCATTTTTTCAAGAACTTCAACGCCCTTCACGACCTTCTCGGCTGTAAAGCCCCAAGAATCCCTCATTTGGTCGACAAGTTCCTTTACAGACATGCTTTCGTTGATGTGAAAATCTTTAATGGTCTCTAACGAACCGTGCATTTCAGTTTCTCCATTTGTTAAGTTCAAAGGAAAATTGGCCTAAGACTCCTATAATAGTTGTGGAAGCCAGCACCCCACTGGAAACAGCGCAACCAAGGATCTTCAGCTTCCGTGCGTTTTGAGAATTTTTCTTTATATAGTCGCTGTAGATTCATGCATTTTTATTGCGGCATATATTATAATGCTGGCGAAAATCTATGGAAAATTTTAATTGTTTTTAAATATATTATTTTTGTATATTAGTATGAGTTGGAGCTTTGAATGGGGTTGAGAAATTGTTTAAGAAAGAAACAGCTATGGTAATGTTTTTGTTTTCATTGGCTGTTTTGTCCCTTGCTTTTTCGTCATTTACTGTCTTCAACGTTCACGCTCAGCAGGAATACATATACTATGGCTATGTTCCGGCGAAAATGTGGCGATACAACCTTACAGACCAAAATGACCCTAATAGCGGGTACTATTCTGTGCCAACTTCGGTTTCAAGCGCAAGTTTGGTCGCGGTCTTAGCAATACGTGACAATACACATGTTGCGGTCTACAGCCTAGATAATGGTTCTTTGGTTTCTGAAGCTACCATAGACAGCATGGAGAAACATTACACCGTTTTCAGGAACGGCAGCTTCTTCAAAGTAGTAACCGACCAGCTTGCATGCGTCTATCTACTAAATTATGGATCGATACCGCTCAGTAATGCAACGTCAGGTCCTTTACCTGACACGTTCTATCAGGATGTTAACGGAGCCTACGTTGGCAAAGAATTTTACGTGTTAGGATTAGGAACCGATTATTACATAGGATACGCGGTTCTAGCTTTGGAGAAATCCACGGTAACTGTTACAAGAGAAGATGGAAAGGAACAACGTTTTTCGCTTGATGCCAACACATGGAAAGAGCTGTTGTTGTATCCCTTTAAAGCCTTCAAAATTGAATCCACAGGCTACATAATGGTTCAGTCAGGGAGACCTGTGGATAGATGGGGAAACGCAAGAACCTTTTACGTCCCAAGTGTTTATGGCGGTTTTGTCGGTACAGCCTTCTATTCATGGGCAAACTCCGATTGGGACTGGACTGAAAGCTACGGGTTTCGAGTGTCATCCGTGGAAGACGCATCAATTGCTGTTTGGAGTCTTGAAACAAAAGAGAAAATAATAACCGCAAATGTTCCGGGAGGCGTTGGGCTTGGCTTTAAACCGCAAGCACCCGCTATTTTCGTGCAAAGTGACAAGCCAGTCACGCTTGCGTACTTCCATAATGGTTCAATTCTCAGTTCGGTTGGAAATGAAGGAATCTATGGGGCTTATGGCTCAGGTGTTGGGTACTTCGGGGTTAAGCCAGGTGAGGAAACTCCTTTCTTCCTTTCTATAGATTCGTATGTGGAAGCTTATATCTTCGCGTCTGAGGATACGGAGATAACTGTGGACGGCGATGTTTATTCGATTAATACTGATTCTCATTACGTGATTACGACTCCTGGGTCTCACGTGATAAGCTCCAATAAAAATGTGATTGTTGAAACGTTAAACTGGCCTAACACGCCTGACTTTCAAGGTCTCATATATAATGGTGTATTAATACCAGCTGTGCAAACAGTTGATGTTACCGTAAACGTTTCTTTGACTCCTTTAGGTGGATTCCCAATATTGTACATTATTATGGGTGCAGCAGTGGTTGTCGTAGGCGTTTTAGTAGGACTAATTATTGTAAGAGGACATCAAAAAAGTAATGTTAACAAAAACATATTTAGTGATTAATGAGTAAAAATTTTATTTTCAATATCACCATAATAAAGCGAATCTGCGATGTTGCAAGCTCGTCGAAATGGCTTGAATCTTTTAGGAGTCACAGCCGCAGTTTTCTTGGTGTTTTGTTCTCTTTCCTTTGCATGGTGTGCAAATGTTTTTAGATCGTCTGCTCAGCAGGAATACACGTACTACGGCTATGTTCCAGCTAAGATGTGGAAGTATATTCTTACTGATGATAATGATCTTTATTCAGGTTGGAGGTTTGATGCGGATTCGGTATCAAGCGCTGGGCTTGTCGTTGTTGTAGGAATCAAAGATGGCACTCATGTTGCGGTCTACAGCCTAGAAAATGGTTCTTTGGTTTCTGAAGCTACCATAGACAGCATGGAGAAACATTACACCGTTTTCAGGAACGGCAGCTTCTTCAAAGTAGTAACCGACCAGCTTGCATGCGTTTTACTCTTAGATTACGGTTCAATTCCCTTTGGCAACGAGTCGAACATGCCTACGCCTAAGACGTTCTATCAATCTACAAGCGGAACCTATGCTGGCAAAAAATACATTTTAATAGCCACAGCAGGTGATTTCATAAACGCCCAATACACGATTTTTGCTTTGGAGGACGCCGAAGTCACAGTAACAAGAGAAGACAGCCAAAAATGGGAATACACGTTAAAAGCTAACTCGTGGAAAACGCTGATGTTGCTGCCTCCTTTAGCAGCTTTCAAAATTGAATCCACAGGCAACATTATGATTCAGTCAGGTAGTCTGCCAGACGCTTGGGGAGAACCGCAGACATTCTTTGTGCCCTCAGTTGAGGGAGGATTTGTCGGAAAAACTTTCTATTCTTGGTCAACAACCAGCTGGGATGCTACGGAAAGTTACGGATTCAGAGTTTCAGTTGCTGAAGACACAACTGTTACAGTGTGGAACCTTGAAACCAAAGAAAAAATCTTAACAGCAAACGTTAAAGCGAACAGTGGGTTAGGCTTTAAACCTAAAGCACCAGCAATCGTTGTACAAAGCGACAGGCCAATCACACTTGCTTATCTCCATAATGGCTCGCTTGTGAACATTAACGGGCGAGGAGTATACAGCGCATATGGGTCAGGCGTGTCGTACTTTGGAATTAAGCCAAATGAAGAAACATCGATTTATCTTCCCATAGACTCATTTGTTGAAGCCTATATTTTCGCAAATGAAGAAACAGAAATTATTGTAGACAGCGAAGTCTACACAATAAGAGCTGACTCGTACCATCTAATAACACAGCCTGGAACGCATTTAATTCACTCTGACAAGAACGTGGTTGTCGAAGTTCTAAACTGGCCTTCTACACCAGAATATCAAGGCCTTCAGTACGATGGAGTTCAGATACCAAGCATACAAACAGTTGACACAGTTTCAAATGCAGAGTTCACACCCTTAGAAGGCGGATTCCCAATAATGTACGTTCTGATAGGAGCTACAGCTATAGCAGCCACAATTATGGCGTTTCTTTTTGCGAAAAACCGCAGCAAAAAATAGTTCATTTTCAGTCAGATTCACCAATGTTAGTTTTTAGAAATAATTATAAGAATAATCAAGTTTACTTACTAACAGTGATTAATGTTGCCATCCAAATTTTGTTCTAAATCATATTTGGTCGTAATAACGGCATTTTTACTTTTATCCTTCGATTTCATTTTGTTTCTCTCTTTAACACGTGCCTATGAGAGCTATGGGCAGGAAAAATACACGTATTACGGCTATGTTCCCGCCAAAATCTACAATTACAATCTTACAGATAACAATGACGTAAATTCAGGCTGGAGGCTTGACACAGGTTCGGTGGCTGAGGCTGCATTGGTTGCAATTACAGCCACAAAAGATGACACACACATTAGGGTTTACTGTTTGGATAATGGTTCGCTGGTTTCAGAAACTACAATAGACAGCATGGAGACACACTACGTCCTTTTCAAAAACGATACCTTCTTCAAGGTGAATACAAGCAAGCTAGCAAACGTCTTGCTTTTAAATTATGAAGAAATTCCTCTTGATGCTGAAAGTGTAACTGCCTATCCTTTGCCTTTCACGTTTTATCAGGCCATAGACGGAGCTTACGTTGGTAAAGAGTTTGTCTTTATGGCGGTTCAGTTCAACATTTACCTACAGTACACGGTTTTTGCACTTGAGGACGCTGAGGTAACTGTAACAAGAGAAGACGGCAACATTCAGACTTTCTCACTTAAGGCCAATGGCTACAAAAGGCTGATATGGGAACCTTTTACAGTGTACAAAGTCGAGTCTACAGGAAACATCATGATACACTCGGGAAACATTGATGGAACCACGTTTTTTGTGCCGTCTGCCGAAGGAGGATTCGTAGGAAGAAACTTCTATTCATTATCAAATACTAATTGGGATACAACAGAAAGCTATGGATACAGAGTTTCAGCCACCCAAGACACGACGGTTACTGTGTGGAGTTTAGAAACCAAAGAAAAAATCTTAACAGCAAACGTTAAAGCGAACAGTGGGTTAGGCTTTAAACCTAAAGCACCAGCCATTTTTGTTCACAGCGACCAGCCAATTACGTTAGAATGCGTTCACAATGGTTCAATCATAAGGTCAGCAAGTGGAATTTACGGTGCATACGGGTCGGGAGTGGGATTTTTTGGAGTTAAACCAGATGAGGACACACCGTTCTTTCTGCCAGTGGAGTCATACGTTGAGGCTTACGTTTTTGCTTCTGAGGACACAGAGATCACAGTGGACGGCGAAGTCTATTCAATTAAAGCCGATTCCTACTATGTGATAACTACGCCTGGGACACACGTGATCAGAGCTAACAATAAAGTAATCGTCGAAACACTAAATTGGCCTAGTACCCCAGAGTACCAGGGATTGCAGTACAGCGGAACAGCGATACCGTGCATCCAAACTGTAGACGTAATTCCAGAAGTTACGTTAACCCCAATCGAACAAGGCGGTTTTCCAACAACGTACGTCATAATTGCAGCAGCGGCAGGCGCAGTTGTTGTACTCCTCTTAGCTAGAACTCGAAGAAAAAAATAACATAAATACACGTACGTCGGACGAGTAACTTCGGTTCCAATCTAAGAATTAACAGCGACGGTGCTAGGCAGATTATTTGAAACATCCACTTATTCTTAGCTGGTTCTCTTGCTCATCGAAAATGTGCATTTATGGTTATAGCTTTAAATGAAAGAACCGCTCAGTGAACAATAATGGAACGAGGTTTAGAACGATGGATAATAAAGTCAGAGACATTAGGATGGCAAATGAAGGCAGCCTTCTCGTAGACTGGGCTTCAAAACACATGCCAGTACTAAGCCAAATAAGGCAGAGGTTCGTGAACGAAGAGCCTCTTGATGGCTTAATGATAGGCGCATGCCTCCACGTGACCAAGGAGACCGCTGTGCTTGTTGATGTATTAAGAGCTGGCGGCGCACAGATCGCTTTGTGCGGCTCAAATCCGCTTTCTACCCAAGACGAGGTTGCTGCTTTTTTGGCTAAGTCAGGGGTCAGCGTCTATGCCTGGCGGGGCGAAACGACTGACGAGTATTATTGGTGCCTAAACAAAGTAATTGACCAGAAACCCACGATAACCTTGGACGACGGCGCAGACCTTGTGAGTACTCTGCATACTTTTAGAAGGGAAGTCTTGGACGCTGTCAAGGGTGGAACAGAGGAAACTACAACAGGCGTAATTAGACTCAGAGCGATGAATCAAAAGGGAGACTTGATGTACCCAATAATTGCGGTGAATGATGCTTATACAAAGTATCTTTTTGACAACCGATACGGAACAGGGCAAAGCACAATTGACGGAATTTTAAGAGCTACTAATGTCCTAATAGCTGGAAAAAGGTTTGTCGTTTGCGGTTACGGCTGGTGCGCCCGCGGCATCGCGCTAAGGGCCCGAGGCTTAGGTGCAAACGTCATTGTAACTGAAGTCAATCCACTACGGGCACTCGAAGCCGTGATGGACGGGTTCCAAGTTATGCCCATTTCTGATGCTGCGGAACAAGGAGACATTTTTGTCACTGCAACTGGAAACTTAAATGTGATAAGGAAAGAGCACTTGCTTAAGATGCGTGACGGTGCATTGTTGGCTAACAGTGGACACTTCAATGTTGAAATAAGTCTTCCCGACCTTGAACAAACCTCTGTTTCAAAAAGGACGATGAGGCCAAACCTTGAAGAATACACGTTAAAGAACGGTCGAAAAGTGTACCTGCTTGCTGAGGGTAGACTCGTTAACCTAGCTTCAGCCGAAGGCCACCCTTCTGAGGTTATGGACATGTCCTTCTCTAATCAAGCCTTGTGCGTTGAGTACTTGGCGAAGAATCCACAATTGAAGACTGGAGTCTACAGTGTTCCCAAAGAAATTGATGAGCTAGTTGCACGCTTGAAGCTTGCAGGAATGGGCATACAAATAGACAAGATGACTGAGGAACAGAGGAAATACGTTTCCAGCTGGGAAACTGGCACAACTTAAAAAAGTCAATCGTCGCGTTGATTCTACTTTTTTGTGAGCTAGCTTAAAGGTGTAACGTTTGGACATCAACGATGTAAATTGCTTAAAAGAAATCGCAGACAATGTTCGTTCAGCTGTAAAGCCTCTTATTGGAACAGATGAGTCGATGAAGGTTCTTGGAAGAGGATTCGGTGGAGACCGAACGTTGCTCATCGACGAGGTTGCTGAAAACACAATAATAAACTTCCTCAAGGAAAATGGCGTTTCGTGCATCTTTATAGGCGAGGAACATGGAGTTCAAAAGTTTGGAGAAAAGCCAACGTTCTACTTAATTGCTGACGCTGTGGATGGAACAACCAACGCGACGAGGGGCGTAAGCTTTGTTTCGACGTCTCTCGCTGTGTCGCCTTTCAACGATTTAGGCAGCATTGAAGCTGCCGTGGTTATGAATCTATGCTTAGGCGAAACGTTTGAAGCTAGAAAGGGAAAGGGAGCCAAGTTTCAAGGCAGCGAAATTAAGACTTTTGAAACTCTTCGTCTCAAAGACGCGGTTTTAGGAGTCGATGTTTCCCGTGCACCAAACTCAGTCGAGCTCATAGTTCCACTCATTAAAAAAGCTAGATGTGTAAGATCCTTCGGTTCAGCGTCTCTTGAGATTTGTCATGTGGCTTCAGGATTTTTCGACGCATACGTTGACTTAAGAGGTGCGCTTCGAACCTTGGACGTTGCTGCAGCTTTGCTGATAATTAAAGAAGCTGGAGGAACCGTGACGCAGCCAAATAGTGCAGGATTCAATGGATACCCCTTAACTGAAATGAATCGTTTTTCAGTCATAGCTGCAGCTAATAAAACTTTACACCGAGAAATCCTAACAGTTTTAAGCTAAATCTTAATTACTAGTGTGAGTGTCTATGCCGCAAAGGGGTAACCATCTTTCGCCGCTAAGTCCAGAGGGTGCTTTTTTACTTAGCAGCGGTTCAGAGCGGGTCATGGTTATTTCTGACCTTCACATAGGTTGGGAGGTTGCCTTAGCTGAAGAAGGTGTTCACGTGCCTTCGCAGACAAAACGGCTCTTTGAAAGGCTTAAAGGGCTTCTTGTTTCTCAAAAACCCGATCGGCTTATAGTTTTAGGTGACGTTAAACATACGGTTTCAAAAATCGATTTTGAAGAGTGGAGAGACGTTCCGTGGTTCTTTGAGGAAACATGTAAGGTTGTGCCACAGGTGCAGGTTGTGCCCGGCAACCACGATGGAGACTTAGAGGCTTTGTTGCCAGAATCTGTGGAGCTCCTCTCTCCCAGAGGCATCGTGTTAGGAGGTATAGGGCTTTTCCACGGTCACACATGGCCAGAAATTCGAATGCTTGGTTGTACTACGCTAGTTGCGGGTCATGTCCATCCAGTCGTTGTTTTTTCTGATCCTATAGGCTTCCGCATAACAAAGCAAGTGTGGATTCGAGCATCATGCAACAGGATGCTTTTAGCAAAGCATGTTCTTAAAGGAAACGGCGTTAGCCTAAGGAAAACTGAAAGTCCGCAGGATGTTTTGAGGACTAAGTTTAACAGTGACCTTAAAGTTGAGTCTTTCATCGTTATGCCGTCTTTCAACGATTATTTAGGTGGCCAAGCTGTAAACGTTTCATCTATCTCTAGAAAGAAAAAGTTTGAGGGGTTCATCGGTCCTGTTCTCCGTTCTGGAAGTGTAAATCTTGATGAAGCGGAAACATATCTTTTAGACGGGACCTTCTTAGGATCAATTAAGCATTTGAGAAAACTAGGTTAAAATAGCTACGTTGTTTTATGAGCAAATGGAGAGAAGGAATCTTGATGAAGAAAAATAAGGCGGAAATTCAAACTCTTCAAGAAATTTGCCTTTTCGCCAAGGCCAATGGATTGTTAACTGAGAACCATTTTTCTGTGTTGAAAACCATTTTTAGTCAGCGTTTTTGTAATGCTTGGGAGGCCATTGAAGATTCAAGGGTTAAGAGATATGTTTTTAAACCAAGCGACCGCGTGGTTTGGATTGTTGTTGGAAAGAAACGTGATTACCTCATTTTGCCCAATGCTGGTTTTTGTTCTTGCGATGATTTTTATTTTGGTGTTATGGAAGGTAAGGCTTTTCTGTGTTACCATCTTATTGCTCAGAAGCTTGCTGAAGCCTTGGGACGGTATGATCTAATAGAGGAAGACGACGAACTATATGAAGTGTTAATGAAAGAATGGAAGGAAGTAACAACTTAAATATTTGCAGTTACACATTAGCTGGAGGCTGGAAATTACATGACGATCGAGGACTACTTTAGCACAATCATATGGATCCTGATGGGACTAGCATTCATCGCAATTTCACTTATATTCCTGTACATGATCTACGGTGAAAAAGAAGAAACAACCCAATCAGAAACCCCAGCAAAAGCCATAAATGTTTCAAGCAGATTATTCCAAATCGTAATGATGGTTAAACATTTTTGAAAAAATGAACTTTAGGATCTAGATCCTAGGAAAAAATGGGTATAACTCGAATTTTACAAAACAACTTATGTCAGGAAGTCCTCTTTAGATAATTTTTAATTCTTTTTTGTTGATTTCAAGATGGTTGATGTGTCACAGATGACCGTGGAGGATCTTGTTAAGAAAATTCTTGAATCCCGCCCTGACTTAATAAGGGACAAAATAGATGAAATGATTAGGGCCAAAATTGTGGAAGCTAAAGGTTTCTTAACATTTGAAAGCGCTGTTCGAGCGGTTGCAACTGACCTAGGGATTGAATTGTCTGGCATTTCGTTTGAGCAGAAGATATCGATTAAGGATTTAGTTTCTGGGCTTGGAGATGTTACGATAGTTGCCCGTGTCGTTTTCGTCGGTCCTCTTCAAAAATTTACTAACCCAGATGGCAAAGATGGAAGGTTTCGGCGTCTCGTAATTGCAGATAAAACTGGGGAATTAAGGGTTATTCTGTGGGATAGTAATGCTGACATTGTTGATCCATATAATTTACTTGGACGCCTTGCACAATTTTCTCATGGATATGTGCGTTTAGGTTTGAATAATAAACTTGAACTGAACATTGGCTCAAAGGGAAGTCTTAAGGTCACATCAGACGACTCGCATGAATCTGAGGTTCCGCCCTTAACTTTTTTTCACAAGAAAATCAACGAGATATCGAAACAAACAAAAACAATTAACGTTATCGGCGTTGTTGCTGAAATTTCTGATGTTTCAACCTTTACCCGTGAAGATGGTGGTTCAGGAACGTTTCAGAGAATTGAAATAGAGGACGAAACAGGCTCGGTCTCCGTTATTTTTTGGAACACTAAAGTTCAGGAATTGGCAGATGCCAAAGTTGGAAGTTTGATTCAGGTTTTTGGTGCAAATGTAAAAGAAGCATTTAACGGAGGAGTTGAGCTCCACGTGGATTCGTCAACTAACGTCTCTGTTTTGAACGTTTTTCCTTTCGGATATGAAGAGTTCTCGATAAAGCCTATAGAAATAAGGAACCTTAAGCCTGGTTTGAAGGTCACGGTTGAGGGAGAAGTGGCATCTCAACCCTTGTTCCGACATGTAACAGACTCGAAAAATGAGAAGGTCAAGTTGGCTTCTTTTGAATTGAAGGATGAAACGGGAAATATAACTGTGTTTTTGTGGAGAGACTATGCCGTCTTGGCAGAGGGTCTTCAAGTGAATACAAAAATAAGGCTTAGGCGAGTCTATGTGAACTATGGTTCATTTGGAAGACTCATTCTGTCTTCATGTCAAGGGACACGTCTAGATCGGATCTAAGCATCGGGCCTATATCAAAAACCTTCTAGACTTATGTTTAAACCTTGTTTATTTTTTTGCAAGCACTATTTCCATTGTTGAAACATTGGATTTCGGTCTGTCTGGACTTGAAAGTTCTTGTGTACCTATTTCGATTTTTTCAACTATCACGTCTTTCATGAATACTCGCCGTAGAAGTTCCGCTGTGTCCACTGCTCTGCTGATGGCTCTTCCTCTGGCTTTAACGACCACTTTCTTAGAGCCAACGTTAAAAGACGTCAGGCAGGCAATAACGTATTTCATCACTGGCTTTTGTCCTATTAGGATATTGTTTTCTTCAGATTTTCCCATAGTCTTCGGTTCTATTTTTTGTTCTGTTTTCAATTCAGGTTTTTCCTCAGGTTTTTCTACAGTTTTCTTAACAATCTTTTTTTCAGGTTTCTTTGCTGGTTTTTCAGCCATTTAGTTTTCCTCCTATTGAATTGGTTGACATCGTCAGTTTAGGTATAACAGCATAATGAGGTCCGTTGGTATTTTTATATCTTTCTATGAAGCTTAGAATTGCCATCATATAAGATAGTAAAGCAGAGTTGAAAGGAAGAATCCTGCTGCTGGAAAAATTATTGCTGCTGTTTTCTTTGCTCTTTTCGCTCCTTCTTCGACAATTAACGAAAGTTTATCAATTTGTTGTTCACCGATAACCTTAACTCCTTGAACAGTCATGCGTTGCCAAGAAACTTCCGCGGGTTCAAGGTTTTCAAAAGCCTCTATTGCTGCTTTTTTGATTTCTTCCATAAGCTTTTCATGGCTAACAGCTTCACCTACTGGATTGTATCCACGCTTATTTAGAACGACAGCGTTGACCATGTGGGTGTCTGTTGTGAAAACTTCTCCATTGGTTACGCCAAGTTCACGCAGGCTTGAAAGTATTTTTTCTCTTAATCCAGATACCATGTTATTCCCATCAATAGTGACATAAGTAGCCATTTCATTGCTTGTCTTAATCATCGTCACCGTTATCCCACCTGGTCCAAACCCATCACTAACGGAAAATTCGGAGGAAACAACCTTACCAACCCCAACTTCGAACCTTGATTTCTCAGTTTTACAAGCGAGTTCAATAGCAGCTTTGGATGCCTTCTTCAAGTGTTCAATAGCTTTCTCAACTTCAAAAAGACCTTGGATACTGTTATGAGCGTCAATGGCTATCGCGTAAGAAAGCCCCTTCTTTTGAGCTTCTGACAAAATATCTTCATACAACTCTAATGGCAAATCTTCCATTGTATTGGGCGCAAGCGTCAAAGTAACAAAGGCGCAGTCTCCAAAAATCTGACAGCCCGCTGTTGCCCCTTCAAGGTTCACAGTCACAAAGGGCGTTGCCTCTGTATCAAAAACGTCAAATTTTACGTTTTTCCCAAGCTGTTCAAGGAATCTTTGATTCTGAATTTGAGAGGCTAAATCCACTTCGTGACCTGAGATTCCATGAGGGACAGAAACGATGCACCCTAGGTTTTTTTCGAGGTAACTCTGGATTAAGCTGGGGATTGCGCTGCTTCCGATGTTTTTGAACGGTCCTGCGTGAAGCATCGGAACAACTATAATTGTTTTAAGCTTAGCTCGTGCTTTGAACGCCACAAGTGAAACTGCAATTTCACGTTCTTCGCTAAGCTGTTCAAGAATCTCCTCAAAGGGCTTCTCTGCTCCCTCAGTCCAGTTTACAAGAAACGCTCTAACAAGTTTGGTTGACGGAATTCCCAACGTTTTCATGCCTACGGAATCTTGGTTAGCTAAAAAGCCTTGAACACTTGTGAAGGCTGCAACGATGGCCAAAACAATGTGTATTAATGAAAACTGTAGATTTTCGAACCCAAAATAACTAACTAAAATCATTGTAACAAAAAGCAAAGGTTGTAAAATCGATGCAACAAAAATCCTCGAAAAACCTTTAAACGAAAGAACTTTGAAAACAAGAAAACTTAGAGTCATAGAAACATAGAAACCTATTGCCACAATCTTTGACCAGATGGCATTGCTACCAAGCCAAGATGAGACCATGGTTGCCACGCAAACAAACAGAGTAACAACTAGATTCGAAACTAATGAAAATGACGTGCATCTCCTCAAATCCAATATATAGTCATTTCTCAAAACAATTTTACTCACAATATGATTTGCCAATAAAGACACAACGAAAAACAGCCCACCTAAACATATCCCTAAACCAACTCCTGTGCTACTGGCAGAAAGTGAGAACTGCACGATTATGCCTGTTGCAAAGCACTGGAACCCCAGACATGCAACAATTATCCTATAGGAAGGGAAAGTGAAAAGTAGCGAGTAGCGGTTAACAGCTTTGTCCATATTTTTTCTATGCAAGGCAAAGTCTCCATGAAACCTAAATCATAGTGACATAAACATATTCAAAAAGGTTAAGGTATTTACATCATCTTGCCTATTCCAAAGAATTCACTAAAGACTTTTTATTAGAAAATTGAAAAAACAAATGAACCAAGGGTCTGAACAATGATGAATACTCCTTAATCTAAGTATTAAGGGGGATAGAAAGATTTATCTATTTATTATCGCACTTTTCTAATGAAGAATAATGTCGAATAACACGCCTCCGCCAACTGTTCTACAAATACTTGAACGTCACACAGGGCGAAAAGTCCATGTTATACTAGACCAATCCTACGGGTACGAAGGCATCCTAGTAGCAGTATCAAGAGAACCACCAGGCCTATGGCTTTCAGAAGGAAAAGCAACAGTTCTACGGTCAACAATCGCACAGCCGATACCCCAAGTCGTAAGCCGCGAAGACCGAAGCGAAGTATTCATAAACCTCAGCTCAGTCCAAAGATTAGAAGTACTCCACGAAGACTAAAACAAAACATAACCACACATAAAATTTCATCGTAAGTTTCTAAATGACAGAATACGTTAACAAGAAAGCAACAAGAACCCAAAATGCTATGTGCTTTTAATAACCCATAAAAAAGTCTAACCCAAACCAAAATCCACAATTCCAGTGTTTCCACAGCGACTATATAAAGAAAAAAGTTTCAATGCGCACTGAACAGGCATAAGAATAGGCAAGATGGCCAGAAAAGCTGACCCGACTATATATACCCCCTCAACAACATGCATAGACATAAAATGGCAGAAGATACAAGAAAAAGCCTGAAAACACATGCAAACAGTCCAGTTTTCCATTAAAAGATTCTGGCATAATCTTGAGTAACAAATATATCTAAGACTTTGCTCTTGTTTTTTTGGTGATCCTGATGAGTGCAGCTAGGTTACACATTTCAATGATAGGAACTCTGGCTGCGATAATTGGACTTTCCACACTGTTCCTGACAATCATCCTATCACTATTTGACGTCCTAAGCCTCACAACCCTGTTGTTAGCAATCATTTCCCTCAACATCCTTCAATGGCTATTTGCACCTTACCTGATCGACATGATGTACCGTGTTAGAAAAGTCTCCAGAATAGAGGAACCAGAGCTATACAGCATGATCGACAGGATCAGCCAAAAAAGCCGCATGAAAACCCCTGAGCTTGTGATTGCCCGAATTCCCCTACCTAACGCATTCGCCTACGGTTCGCCACTTACAGGAAACCGCATTGCAGTGACAAGTGGACTGCTGAACACTCTTGACGCTGAAGAAGTCGAAGCTGTAATTGGCCACGAGCTTGGGCACCTGAAAAACCGCGACGTCCAAGTGATGATGTTTGTATCCATTCTTCCAGCAATCTTCTACTACATTGGATACTCGATCATGTGGTCTTCCATGTACAGCAGAAGAAACGAAAGAGAACAAGGAAGCGCCCTCGCAATAATCGGCTTCCTAAGCATAATGCTTTACTGGGTGCTGACGTTTTTCTCGCTTTATCTCAGCCGTCTAAGAGAATACTTTGCAGACAGACACAGCGCAACAACAGTAGACGACGGCGCCAGAAAGCTGTCTGAAGGCCTTGTAAAAATAGCAGAATGGACTGAAAAAACCCGAAGGCAATACCCAGCAACGTACAGTATGAGTTCACTAAAAACCCTATTCATATCCGACCCTGATAGTGCAGGAAGAGACCTAAGAGAAGTCTACCACACAAGCATCTGGAGAAGTGACCAAGACTTGGTTGTAAAATACTTAAGCCGAAAGGTAACAACAACAGAGCAGTTCGCTGAACTCTTCTCGACACATCCAAACCTAGTGAAAAGACTTAGGGCATTACAGGAACTACAGTAACTACACAAAAAACAGCTATTATTCTATTTTTTCATTACAAGTATTAAAGCAAAGACTTAAGACCAAAGTATAAGAGACTTATGACAAAGAGGAAATACCATTGAGCTTAGACATCACGTTCGAGGTTCCAACATGGGACAAGATCTACGACATGCTGCTGAACCTAGCTGAAAAAATAACGAACGACAAATTTAAACCCGAAATTATCGTCGGCATTTCTCGAGGAGGATGGCCACCAGCAAGGGTTATGCTGGATCTGTTAGGCAACGCAAAACTCGCAAACGTTTCAGTTGAGTTCTACAGAGGAATCGCGGAGGCAACAGACGAGCCGATTCTCACTCAACCTGTCTCAATTCCCATCGAAGACTGTAACGTTTTACTATTTGACGATGTTGCTGACACAGGAAAAAGCCTAAGATTGGCCAAAAACCATCTTGAATCGAAACATGCAAGAATTGTTAAGACAGCAACCATCTACTATAAGCCTTGGAGCGTACTTGTGCCAGACTATTACGAGGAAAAGACAAAAAGCTGGATTGTCTTTCCATGGGAACGAAAAGAAACCATCAGATGCCTAATAGAAAACTGCAGAAAAGAAGGTATTTCCATCGAAAAAGCGAAGAATAGACTTGCTGACGGCGGAATGGACAGACGACTCATCGACCGCTTCGTTAACGAAGTAATAAAGGAAGAACAGGGATGAGAAAACAGGTAATTAACGGAAAACACATAATTATCGAAGGTTTCAAAAACGTAAAGATCGAAAACCTACAAACGCTTTTTGATTTCCTAAAAAACCAAAGCAAAAACTGTTGCGTTCAAATGTTTAATGCACATCTTATCGCTGGATTTGACCACCTGTTTTTTGCATGTCTAAACGCATTAAAAGCTTTCGAAGAGGGCAAAAACATCTCCAAAGACTTAGCTGTTGAAACCCTTCTTTACGCATCAGGTCAACATCAGATAAACAAAGCTATTCAAATGTTAGGCGTAACGCCAAAAACCAAAGACGTCGCCATGCTAATTATCTCTGAAACACCTGAAGCCTCCATGCAAGCTCTGGAAAAAATCGCGCAGCTGCTCAAAGGCGAGCCATGCAACCGAATACTTAGCATGACAAAAAAGAAGATGCAAGCTATAAAGTCCACGTTCAACATTAAAGATGCAGAACTAAGGTCAGCCATGAGAGAATCAGAGGAACAAGCACTAACAAACCTCTTGATTGAACGCGCTGCACTATTAGCCACACAGGCATAGTCAGACCCTTTCCTTCACAATTGAAAGAACACCGTCAGGCCTGATAACGGAAACTCCTGTTAACCCGCCAACAATCTCAACTAAGACAATACTATCTGGCCTAAGTAAATCTACTTTCCTGTTTATCCCCTCTGCAACGGCCTCAATAACTTCCTTTGAAGAAAGACTTGAATGTCTTTTTTCAACAGTAACCCTGAAAGTCTCGTTCTCGCCGATACGTGCAGAAAGCTCAAGACTTGCTTTCTTAATTAGCTCAAGCCTTGTTGGCACCACAACCTCGATTGGAACAACCCGGAGAATATACCGAAACTCCTGTGGCTGTTCTCTAAGCAGTCTCCTTAGTTCTGCAATTGCTTTAAATGGGTCAAGCTTAGTTTTCGCAGCAAGAAGTCCGCTTACCTCTGACTTTTCAACCAAAAGCTCACGGTCGCCAATTTTGCAAAGTAAGAACCATACCTCTGTGCATGCGTCATTTTCTCGCATTCGTGGACACGAAACAAGCAAATTGAAGTCTCTAATCACCCATCATAACCCTCAAGTAATAATACTGCGTACAAGTCTTTATCAAGCTATACTGTTACAAAAAATCCAAAAACACTTGATCACCTAAAAATCCGTCAAACGTCTTTGCTTCTCATGTTTTTCGCTGAACCCTGAAACTTTTACCCCTGCTCTTCTAATCTCCAAATTCGTTTCTCCAATTAGCCTATGAAAAAGCTCCTTAACCGTGTTCGTTAAAAGTTCCAAATTCGGAACAGGGCTTTCAAAAGTTCTGGAGCGAGAATGAACGCTCATGTCTTTTAACACAGCAACCGCCGAGACAGTTTTAAACTCTATCCCCATCTGGCTTAGATTTATATA
This sequence comes from uncultured Candidatus Bathyarchaeia archaeon, assembly GCA_964584965.1. Lineage (GTDB taxonomy): Archaea > Thermoproteota > Bathyarchaeia > Bathyarchaeales > DTEX01 > JAGTRI01. Next base: position 36,762 of record CAZPBM010000036.1, read on the forward strand.
AATATCTTCACACAATATTTCAATCTTGTTCATAATGACAGCAACGTCTCGCGTATCTTCTCTCAAAGTTGAAATCCTACTTACTGACTGCGCCATACCCTTTTCTGAAACAGGAGAATCGTCTAATCCAAGTGCAGCATAATGAAAATAGGTGCCTAGAGTTTTCCCAAAATTGGCAATTAGCTTTTGAACATCAAATCTCGAGAGGTCACCTATCGTCTTTATCCCCAAAGTTTCCATTTTCTCACTCGTCTTTTTTCCAACGCCAAACAAGCGGTCAATTGGAAGAGGAGCGAGAAAACTTTCAGTCTGTTGAGGCTCAACTACTGTCAACCCGTTTGGTTTCTTGAAATCTGCGGCGATTTTGGCAACCAATTTATTCGGTCCAACGCCGATTGAAACGGTTATTTTCTCACGGGATTTCACTTCACCCATAATTCTTTGGGCAGCCTTTTAGCCTCTTTAAAGCTCCCATTAGCTCCTTCGGTGACATCCAGATACGCCTCATCGATTCCAACCTTCTCAAAAGAGTCAGCGTAGTGCCTTAAAATCGACATAATATTATTTGAAGTTTCTTCGTAAAATGAACGATCCACAGGAAGAAAAACAGCGTTTACCTCAGCAAGTTTCCTTTTAGCCAAAAAATAGGCATTCCAGATTTTACGCCATATTTACGGGCAACATAATTCGCTGTGCTTACAGCTCCGCTGTCCTCAGTACGACCTGAATAAACGCATACGACAATAGGCTGATCTTTAAGCGACGGATTTCTTTTTTCTTCACATTGGGCAAAAAAGTAGTCGAAATCAACTAACATAACTATTCTTTGCCGCAACCTTTTTTCTCTAAAGACCACATCTGAAGTTAATTTAGAACACTCATCCTTAAGAGTTTATTACAGACGTAATTGCTTGCTGGAATGAAGGATAAGTGGTCAGTGATGTAACTACGTGTCACAGCCTGAGCTCCACGCCGTCGCCACACATCATCCCAAATTACCTAACATTACAGGGATTATTTATTTATTCCCTAGCTTTTACTAGGAACTAAATAAATTTATTAATCTGCACCCTCATTTTAGAAGAGCTTCTAGGGGCGAACAGAAATCAGAGTTGCCGTAATCGACTTAGCTAGGTGCAAATCGAAACGTTGCAACAGAGAATGCTATCGATTTTGTCCACAAGTAAGAAGCAATGTTGAAGCAGTACGGTTTGAAGGAAACACACCTATCATTTCAGAGATTCTATGCGTCGGATGCGGAATCTGCGTCAAGAAATGTCCCTACAAGGCAATATCGATTGTCAATGTTCCAGATGAGCTTCAAAAAGACTGCAGCCACAGATTTGGACCAAACACCTTCAAACTTTTCCGAATACCTGTTCCATCATCTGGAAACGTTCTAGGGCTAATTGGAAAAAACGGCATTGGAAAATCAACTGTGTTAAAGATTTTGTCAGGCGAAATAAAACCTAACCTCGGAGAGTTTTTGAATCCGCCAGATTGGCCTGAAATAATAAAGTTCTTTCGAGGGTCAACGCTTCAAACTTACTTTCAAAAAATGAGCGAAGGAAAACTTAGGGTTGTTCATAAGCCCCAGTACGTTGACAAAATCCCGAAAATTGCAAGCGGTAAAGTTCGCGACTTGCTTGAAAAAGTCGACGAAAGAGGAAAACTCGCCGAAATCACAAGGGCCCTTCAGCTCGAACCATTTTTAGACCGCGAGATAAATGTTCTCAGCGGAGGCGAGTTACAGAGGGTTGCCATCGCAGCCACGATGTGTCGAGAAGCTGACGTATACCTTTTCGACGAGCCGTCAAGCTACTTGGACGTAAAACAAAGAATCGAGATTGCAAAGGCTATAAGAAGCCTAAAACAGGAACAAAAAATGATTGTCTTGGCAGAGCATGACCTTGCAGTCCTCGACTATCTTTCTGACTACATCTGCGTCCTATATGGCGAACCAGGCGTTTACGGAATAGTTTCTCACGTTCATGGCGTCAGAACTGGGATTAACCTTTACCTTGAAGGGTATATACCTGACGAAAACATGAGATTCAGGAAAGAACCCATAATATTCCACATTAAGCCTCCTCCAACAGGCTTGTCAACGTCGGAACCGCTGCTCAAATGGGGCAGCATAACAAAGAACTATGAAGGGTTTTCGTTGAAAGCTGAACCGGGCGAGGCTAAACGAGGTGAAGTCGTCGGAATAGTCGGTTCCAACGGGATTGGAAAAACAACCTTTGTAAAGATCTTGGCTGGAATGGAAAAACCAGATTCAGGAGACCAGCTAGCAACAGGCTTATTGGAAGTTAGTTACAAGCCCCAATACATCTCCTCAGACTTCGATGGAACAGTAGAAGACCTACTAAAGGCTATTGCGAAACAGGAATACTCCTCCGGCTGGTATCAAAGCGAAATCATGGCTCCCTTAAACTTGGCTTCCCTTTTAGATCGGCAAGTTAAGGAGATCAGCGGCGGCGAGCTTCAAAGAGTAGCCATTGCAGCGTGTCTTTCAAGAAAGGCTGATGTTTACTTGCTGGATGAACCAAGTGCATATTTGGATGTTGAAGAGAGACTGATTATTGCACGGACAATTAGGCGAATTGTTGATGGAAGAAACGTAACAGCGTTCGTCGTGGAACACGACGTTGTGGCGCAAGACTTCATTGCCGATAGACTTATGGTTTTCACAGGTGAACCAGGAAAAAAAGGCATTGCAAAAACGCCTACGAACCTTCTGGACGGAATGAACATGTTTCTTAAAGAGATGGGAATAACCTTTAGAAGAGATCCCGATACAAAAAGACCGAGAGTTAATAAAGAAGGCTCACAACTTGACATAATCCAGAAAGAAACAAACCAATACTACTACATAAAATAGGAATCTCAAGACAATATTTTAGAAAAACAAAAAAGGCAGTAAATCACTATTAGGGTCTAAGTCTCATACGGAAAATTGGCAGCAGGAAGTGTTCAGGTTGAAAGTCGTAAAAACTCCAATTGTAGTTGTGAACTTTAAAACTTACCTTGAAGGCACAGGTAAAAAAGCCATTGATCTCGCAAGGTCCGCTGAAAAGGTCAACCACGAAACAGGAGTATGCTTCGCTGTGGCTCCACAGTTTGTCGACATTCCCCCAATAATCAACTTGGTGGACATACCTGTCTTCTCTCAGCACATTGACCCTTACAAGCCTGGAAGCTATACAGGCCACGTTCTCCCCGAAGCCATAAAAGAAGCGGGAGCTTCAGGCACTTTGATTAATCATTCTGAGAGACGGCTGAAACTTGCTGACATAGATGAAGCCATTACAAGGGCGCGTGAAGTTGGATTAACCACCATCGCCTGCACAAACAACACCGCCGTTAGCGCCGCAGCAGCAGCCTTGCAGCCAGACATGATCGCGGTTGAGCCTCCCGAGCTGATCGGCACAGGCATTCCAGTTTCAAAATCAAAGCCAGAGGTCGTTACAGGCACAGTTGAATCCGTGAAAAGGGTTAACCGAGATGCCGTGGTTCTTTGCGGGGCGGGAATAACGAACGGCGAGGATGTTGCTGCAGCAATAAGGTTGGGTACGGAGGGAGTTTTAGTCGCAAGCGGCATAGTTAAGGCGAAAGACCCGTACAAAGTCATGTTAGAATTTGCACAGGCAATGATAAAACACTAAATTTTCTAAAGTTCCTTTAACAGAAAGACTTATTTTTTAAACCAAAATGAAATCCAATTGTTTTGGAGCCTATCATTGCGTGTTGTGGATTAACTTGTTCTCTTTGTGAAGCCTACTTGGCAACTTAGAAAAACAACGATTAAGAACAAAAAATGGTTGCAGAAAAATGATCTAAAATGCTTAATACTGAAAATCAACTTGAACAGATTAACTACGATGGCCACCTATCAAATGAAAGACTGTTTTTCTATTGCCAAACTTGTGAAAAAAGAAGATGTTACATGGAAAGAAAATTGAAGAACTGCGCGTACTGCAAAGATTATCCCTGCAACAAACTTGAGGGCGTATTAAAAAAGCCCCGTACGCTAAAAAACGCCTGAAAAAATAAGAACTAAATTGGCTTAGATTAGGGACAACATAAATCAAACGCAAATCTGCAAAGGTTATTACCAACAAGCAAGTCATTAATAGTTTGCAAAAGGGCAGATGAATTTGCTGACAAAGTTAAAGAAGACTGTTGAATCACTGTTGAAGGCAGAAGCAATGGCAGCTCATAAAGCCGGTCTTACGCCAAACATGATTAGCGGTGTAGGCGTCATTCTTGGGCTGGCTTCAGGAATAATCTACTGGCAAGCTGGTCAATCTATTGCCGATCAAGAAAAATATTTATACTGTATCATATCAGCAGTCGTTTTTCTTCTTGCTTCTGGATACTGCGACGCCTTGGACGGTGCACTTGCAAGGTTACATGGTGAAACAACAGTTGTAGGAGGATTCATTGATTCATTGCTTGACCGGTACGTTGATGCTGCGGTTTATTGCGGTCTAATAGTTGGAGGGTTATGCAACGTTTTTTGGGGGGTGCTAGCCCTAATCGGTTCTTTACTGACAAGTTATGCTCGAGCTAGGTCTGAGGTAGCAGACATTCCGATGGAAACAATAGGCATTGTTGAAAGGGCTGAGAGATTAATCATAATTACCTTAGCCAGCATTCTAAGCACAGTCTGGCTTGAAACTCTGCAATGGGCTATAATTTTTTTAGCCATCGCTACAAACCTAACAGTCGCTCAAAGAGTCAACTATTTTTTTAAAAAGGTCAAATCCCAGGTCGAATGAATTTTTGCAGTTTATGATGTTAGAAACGATGTTTTCTCGTGTCTCTTGCCCTGACTTTAACTATGCCTCGGTGTACTGCGCATGAGACGCAATAATATTTAGTGTCAATGTGAGTTGGCAAGTATGCTCCTTTTTGACGAAGTTCCTTTGACAAAGTTGGGTCGACAAGCGTGACTCTACGAGTGGACTTCTTGGCCTTATCCCTCGGAACAAGTTCACCGCAGCCGCTACATTGAACAAGGCTACTGCGCCCTTTTTGTCCTTTTGAGCGCCCTCTACTTTTTCGTTTAAACGGCATATCATACACAATCCTGTATCTTGGTTGAGCTTGAGTTTAAGTAGATTTAACGTGCGTATGGCGTTCTTATACCTTACGTTTTTGGCTTAAAATTTCCTTAAATATCTATATTACTGTATTCCACTTTACATTTTTTAAGTGGTCAATAAACATACATGAAGCCACATGAGGATCATTACATGAACGATTTTGACATCGTAACGATCGGTCATTTCTCAATCGACTTTATCAAACTTCCTAACCGAGAAGAAACTAAACCTACTCTTGGAGGACCCCCGACGTATGTGTCGCTTTCAGCAAAGAAGCTTGACGCCGAGGTTTCAGTCATCTCGAGAGTTGGAAAAGATTTTTCTGAAAAATATGTGAGGTTTCTAAAAACCAAAGGAGTGGACCTAACTGGTTTAAAAATAGACAAAAAGACGTTGACAACCAGCTTTTTTTTGGATTACGACTCGAGTGGAGAACGCGAGCTATGTTTAAAGAACAAAGCTCCCCCAATCGAAACTAACGATTTACCAAGTACACTAAATTCTAAAGCAGTCCACATTGCACCCATTGCAAACGAAGTCTCAACTGAAACAATAAACAAGCTAAAGACTTCCAAATCAGCGTTGTCCTTGGATCCTCAAGGACTAGTTCGCAGATTCAATAAAAACGGAAAGGTGTTCCTCAGTTTTTCTGAAGAAACGTATTTTTTGAAAGGAATCGATATTCTCAAAGCCTCATATAACGAGGCAAAAACGCTTACAGCCCAATCTGACCTTGTTAAAATAGCCAAAGACATTCACCGTAAAGGCGTTAAAATAGTTCTTATAACTAGAGGAGCAGAACCCACACTGTTATCTACAGAAAGCAAGGTGTATTTTGTTCCGTCAGCAAAGCCTAAGGCCGTCGTTGACACAACAGGTGCAGGTGACGCGTTCATCGGAGCATTTCTCACAACATATATACGTGACGAAGACCCGTTATGGTGCGCCTGCATGGGGTCTGCTGCTGCTTCCTTTGTTGTTGAAAAGTATGGTCCAGCTGGGTTTGGTTCAATGAAACAAGTTCAAGCCAGAGCCACCCAAGTCTACAATGACGCCTCTATTATTACGTAGATATTCATGGAGGTTTTTTCAATAATTTGAAGAATAAAAAAGTTTTTTGAAGCTTCTTATTGGTTCAGTCCTCTACTTCGAACATGTGGCAAAGGATGTCGTAAAGTTCCTGTCCGCCTTCGATTTTTTGGAACATTTCTTTTTCAGCTTTCAAGATTTCTTTAGCTGTGTTGCGGGTTTTGTGCCAGTCCATTTCTTTCCATATTATCTTATAGTTCTTAAATTCAATCCATGCGCGAAATATTAAGACAATGAACATGGCAATTGTTATAGCTAGATTTAGAAGGTATATTTCCAGTAGTTCCACTCCATATTTCACCTCCAATTTCTTTCAGTGAAAATATTATTTACCTAATCATATAAGAAAAATTGCATCTATTGTCGGAAAAATTATGTATCCAAAACATTTTTAGACAAAAACAACTGATATGATTCAAAGGTGGCCAACATGGGCAGAGTTTCAAAAGGCGTAAAATGCAGCGTCCAAACATGTGGAAAAGATGCAGTCCGTTCATTGCCAATTGACGAAGTAACCTCCGCAGGCTTAGAGGTTCAAGGAATCAGCCGCGCGTATCTATGCAAAGACCATTACAAACAATACAAGAAAGCGACAAAAAAAGTAAAGATGGTTGACAAGTGGCGTTACGGTGGGCGAATAACATAGCTAAAGATTCTCCTAGAAACTAAAAAAGATATTCCTATACTCATTTTTAAGAGTCCCCCCTCCCCATTCTTTCACAGACCTCTTTAATATTGTAACATGAATATTAAACGCTGATCAAAAACCGAATGAAACCTTGGAGGCTCAAGATCATGGAGTTCCTTGTTTTAGCCTCTCAACAGCTAAAACAGCCTGAACGTGAACAAATAATCATGCAAGCTGTGATCCAGGCTGCTGAGACAGTGGGAATTGAACGGATTACAAAAAGGAAAGGCAACGTCTATTGTACAGGCGTATATCTAAGCAATGGCGAAACAAAATTTCTGCTCTACAATGACTGGGAGAGGAACTGGAATCAGAAAAAAATTTACAATTACATAGTGTCTTCAATTCAGAATCGGTTAATTCCGAAAAAAGGAGAAGAACTCGTCTTAACAGTTGTCGAACAAACTCTATGACGTTTTCAGCTGGATTTACCAGCATCTCCAGTGTTTCTGAACAAACAGTAATGTAGTTCTTTGGGTTACCGCAAAAATCTTTATCTTCCAAGCCATACTAGAACTTAGCGATGCAATAAACGAGGCAGACGAACTTGAGAATACTGCAGCTACACTCAAACTATATTGAATATCGCCCAGTTGAAAAGGAAATTTCTTCAGCTGAGGAATGCGAACAAAGAAAGTATCGAGTTGAGGAGCTCGTCGTACTGTTCACATGTGTGGAAAAAGGAGACACAGTTGAGGTAGCACAAAAGGCACTTAACGACATCAAGGGGTACCTAGACACAGTTAAAAGCAACCGAATTTTAATTTATCCATACGCTCACCTTAGCAGCGACCTTGCCAGCCCAAATGATGCTCTTAGAATCCTTAAGGAAATGGAGACTTACGCGAAGAGTTTAGGAATTGAGGTTTTCCGTGCGCCTTTTGGCTGGTGCAAAGAATTCTCAATATCTATTAAAGGTCACCCGTTAGCCGAACAATACAGAACAATTACGACGGGCGAGAAAGAGGGTGAAATTGTTTCAAAAGCTTTAGAAGCTGAGACCAAAATAGAATCGCACTGGCTCATAATGAAGCCTGATGGAACAATGGTTCCAGTTGAAGAATTTGACTTTAGTGGACATGAAAAATTAAGAAAATTTGCTGAGTACGAGATATCTAAGGTTAGAGCTGTCCAACAAGTTCCGCCCCACGTGAATTTGATGAGAAAACTTGAACTCGTCGATTATGAACCTGCTTCAGACCCAGGAAATTTTCGTTGGTACCCGAAAGGAAGGTTGGTTAAGTCGCTCATTGAGCGGTACGTAACCCAAAAAGTAATCAACTACGGAGGGATGGAGGTTGAAACTCCGATCATGTACGACCTTGAACACCCAAGTTTGGCGAGCTATCTTCACAGGTTTCCAGCTAGACAGTACATCCTGAAGTCTGATGACAAGGAGTTCTTTCTTAGGTTCTCTGCATGCTTTGGCCAGTTTCTTATGGTTCACGACGCTCAAATATCGTATCGGCAGCTTCCGCTCAGAATCTACGAGTTGACAAGATACAGTTTCAGAAGAGAAAAAAGTGGCGAACTTGCCGGGCTCAGAAGGCTTAGAGGCTTCACAATGCCCGATGTGCATGCCATGTGCAGTAACCTAGAGCAAGCGAAACAGGAATTCATAACACGATTCAAAATGTGTGTTGACACGCTTCAAGGGTTCGAATTAACTCCAAACGATTATGAATTGGCAATTCGGTTCACAAAAGATTTTTATGAACAAAACAAAAGCTTCGTCGTTTCATTAGTGCAATTATTTGGTAAGCCAGCGTTGGTTGAGATGTGGGATGAAAGGTTCTTCTATTTCGTATTAAAGTACGAGTTCAATTTTGTTGATAACTTGGACAAGGCTTCAGCTCTTTCAACTGACCAGATTGACATTGAAAACGCTGAAAGGTATGGCATTACATACGTTGACGAGTTGGGTGAGAAAAAACACCCATATATTTTACATTGCTCACCAAGTGGCGCTATTGAGCGAGACATTTATGCGATGCTTGAAAAAGCCTACATGGAGCAACAGAAGGGAAAAGCGCCCTCATTACCTCTTTGGCTTTCTCCTACTCAAGTTCGAGTGATTCCTGTCTCAGAACAGTTCTTCGTTACAGCTGAAAAAGTTGTTGCTGCCTTGTCGGAACACGAGGTACGAGCAGACTGGGATGACAGGCCATTGACGATGCAGAAAAAGGTTAGAGAAGCTGAAATGGATTGGGTTCCATACATTGTCGTTGTTGGGCAAAAAGAAATTAGCTCAGGAACCTTAGCTGTTCGAGACAGAAGATTAGTTGAAGCAAATAAACCTGGAAAGGTAAGAACAATGAAGCTAGATGAGCTTGTATCCGAAATTAAGGAGATAACACAAGGAAAACCTTTCCAAAAACTGCCATTACCAACTGAACTTTCGAAGAGACCAAAATTCTATGGGTAGCCAGCTCTCTATTACTTCTCATTATTTATAGACAGGTATATATTCTGATTAAGTACATAACAAAAACAAGGGTGTTGAAAATTGGCTCAGAAAGAAGGCCTCGTTTACATTGATGGTAAATTTTATCCACGGTCTGAGGCGAAGGTTTCCGTTTTTGACCACGGACTGCTATATGGAGATGGCGTTTTTGAAGGAATCAAATCTTACAATGGTATTGTTTTCAAGCTCAAAGAACATTTAGACCGTCTTTACTTTTCTGCTAAGGCAATAATGCTTGAGATACCACTAACAAAAGAGGAAATGACAAAAGCGGTCATAGAAACTTTAAGAAAGAACAATCTTAAGGATGCTTACGTTCGGCTTATTGTAACAAGAGGAATGGGAGACTTGGGACTTGACCCAAGAAAATGTTCAAAAGCCACAGTTATAATTATCGCTGTGCCTTTATTGCAATTATACGATGAAGAAAAACAACGAAAAGGCATGAGCATGATAATAGCATCAGTCAGAAGAGACCCTGTAGACGCGACGACACATGAAATCAAGTCCTTAAACTATCTTAACAGCATACTTGCAAAAATTGAGGCTAACAATGTGGGTGCCGACGAAGCCATAATTTTAGATACGCATGGTTTTATATGCGAAGCCACAGCAGAAAACATCTTCTTAGTTAAAAGCAATAAAATCATAACGCCCGAAGCCTCAACTGGTTGTCTAGCAGGCATAACAGCAAGCGTTGTAAAGGAGATAGCTGAAAAATTGGGCTACATTGTGATTGAAAAAGCAATAACAGTTACTGAACTTTACGCAGCTGACGAAGCGTTCCTCACCGGCACAGCAGCAGAGCTAATGCCCATTAGAGAAGTAAACAAAAGACAAATAGGCGAAGGAAAGATGGGTCCAGTGACTGAGAAGATTCTTAAAGAATTTCTTAAAGTTGCAATGAATCCTAATCAAGGAATCCCGATTTAGGGAGCGTTAAATAATGTATACGTTACTTCTAACAAAAAGGGAAGTTGAGTCTCTATTATCAATGGGCGAAGCCATGAAAGCAGTTGAAACTGCTTTCATAGAAAGAGGCTTAGGTTTTGCTCAGATGCCTCCAAAAATCTACCTATCATATTCTAAATATAACGGTGACCTACGTGCAATGCCATCTTATCTTGAGAGACTTGAAATTTCAGCTGTGAAAGTAGTCAATTCACATTCGGAAAATCAATCTAAATACAATTTACCGTCAGTTATGGCAATAATAGTGTTAATCGATCCCCAAAACGGAGCTCCTCTCGCAATAATGGATGGTACATGGATAACAGCAATAAGAACTGGTGCAGCAGGAGGTTTAGCAGCAAAATATTTAGCACGTAAAGACTCGAAAAAAGTTGGGCTAATTGGCGCGGGAGCACAGGCTAAGACACAACTTTTAGCACTTATGACCCTTTACGGAAAACTTGATTTGGTAAAAGTTTGGAGCCGAACGAGAGAATCGAGGGAAAACTTCGTTTACGAAGCAAAAATGACATATGAAGAAATACCTCAAATCATTGCGGTTGAGAACGTTGAAGATGCAGCAAAAGAAGTAGACATAATAGTCACAACAACTCCCTCTAGAACCCCCTTAGTTTTCGACAAATGGATTTCTGAAGGAACTCATTTTAACTGTATTGGTGCTGATGCTCCTGGAAAAGAGGAGCTTGACCCAGCGATTCTAAGGCGTGCTAAAATTGTGGTTGACAATTGGGAACAAGCTTCACACTCTGGAGAAATCAATGTACCATTGTCTCAAGGCCTGATCTCGAAGAAAGACATATGGGGCGACATCTGTGAAATAGCAGCTGGCCTTAAACAGGGAAGAACGTCTGAAAGCGAAATTACCGTATTCACCTCCACAGGCTTAGCGATTCAGGACGCTATAATTGCAAAACTTGTTTACGATAAAGCCCTTACAAAGAAAATAGGACAAACAACAGAAATGTTCTAAGCATTATTATTTTTAAAATCCTGCATTACATTTTTTTACTAAACAAAATCCATAGCCCTTAAATCTTTCAGCCAACTGCATATTTTTCGGATAACTCAGCACCGACATAATTCCTGTGAAACAAAATTCTACGTTTTTCAATCGTAAGCTTTATGAATTAGTTCTGTAAATGATGAAGAGGTTCATCAAAACTATTAGGCGAATATTTGTCTGGTGACCTTGCTTGCCTGAAAGAGTTTTAAAAAATTCGTCCTATCTTAACGGGAAATCGACGACTGGAACGACTACCCGCGTAAGAGACGTCAGCAGCATAAGCGGAATGTGCCCATTATGCATTAGAGACTGTCCAGTTTTATGTGAAATCAGCCTATCTGCCTTCAGAGGAAGAGAGGCTCTTTATCCTGAGCCTGTGCAATACGGTTTTAGTACTGCAGCTTCGCTTAAAGACTATGGCTTAGACTGGTCTCATTTTAACATTCAATCTGGACTTTTCGAAGTTCATGGAATAGATGCTGACTCGGACAAGGCATTCTTCGAAAACGTCAGCACAGAGACCACGATTGGCGGTGTTCCACTTAAAATTCCCATGTTTATAGGCGCCTTTGGCTCCACAGATGTCGCAAGGCTAAATTGGGCTGGATTAGCAATAGGAGCAGCATTATCAGGAATCGGAATCATAATTGGCGAAAACGTTTGTGGAATGGATCCTAACGCAGTTATTACAAACGGAAAACTGTCATTTTCTGAGGAGCTTAAACGGCGCGTAGACATCTTCCGCCAACTTTGGGACGGAAAATATGGCGACGTCGTTGTGCAGACAAACGTTGAGGATCAAAGGCTCGGGGTAGAAGAATATGCACTCTCAAAACTTGAAGTCAACATAATAGAACGCAAATGGGGGCAAGGAGCCAAAGCCATAGGCGGCGAAGTCAGAATTAGAGACCTATCTAAGGCTATAATGCTCAAGAAAAGAGGTTACCTCGTTATTCCAGACCCTGAAGACCCAGTTGCTCAAGAAGCCTTTAAGGACGGCGTTTTCTCATCTTTTGAAAGACACAGCCGAGTGGGCATACCTGAAAGAAAAACTTTCTTAGATGACATCGATTGGCTACGAGAAAGAGGAGCAAAACACGTCTTCCTAAAAACAGGCGCTTACAAGCCGTCAGCTGTCGCCTACACGATGAAGATGGCCTCAGAAGCCAAAATCAATGCTGTAACCTTCGATGGCGCTGGCGGCGGAACAGGAATGAGCCCCGTTCCAATGATGGATGAAATGAGCATTCCCACAGTCTACCTTGAGGCTTTGGTGCTGAAATGTGCAAGAATCCTAAAAAATAAGGGGCGGTACGTTCCTGACATAATCATGGCTGGCGGATTCATCAACGAAACCCAGATATTCAAGGCTTTAGCAATGAGCAACTTTGGAGACGGACCTTTCGTTAAAGGAGTTCTCATGGCAAGGTCGCCATTAACTGCTGTTATGAAGAGCTCATACTTCGTGGAGCTCGCACAATCAGGAAAACTGCCTAAATCATTCGTTGACAACTACGGTAACACTCCCGAAAAATTTTTCGTCGCAGCTCCTGAACTTAAAAACAAGCTAGGCAAAAAGTTCAAAGAGGTGCCTTGGGAAGCAGTTGGCTTGTATTCATACCTGAATGAACGTGTAAGAGTTGGATTGATGCAGATGATGGCTGGAGCACGCAAATGGCACTTAAGCTTGCTGGACAGATCTGATCTAATGGCTCTCTCAGAAAGAGCATCTAAGGTTACTGGAATCCCGCTTGCTGAAGAGGTAGATAACGAGGTCATCGAAAAAATACTTGACTAATCAGTAAAGACACAATCTATTTTCTCTTTTTTAACAAAGGTTTAGAAAGTCTAATAATCTAATATAAAATATGAAAAAAACCGAAAAAACTCGAAAAATCAGTTTGAAAACTTTTTTCATTGTTTCCGGAATTCTATTTCTAATAGCTTTTATTGCCATAATAAAATTTTGGCCTCGTTCAGATAATTCAAACGAAGTTTTAAATTTTGAATTTGGCGGTTTACGTCGAACGGTCTACACTCATGTTCCACCAAATTACGATGGAACCAAGCCTGTTCCTTTAGTAATAGTGTTACATGGATATTCAGGAAGCGCAAGAGGCATTGAAGCA
>CAZPBM010000037.1:0-6162 GCA_964584965.1 uncultured Candidatus Bathyarchaeia archaeon
TTCCTGACCGGACGACACATAGACGTGGAACTTTTGCCTTTCAGCTTCAGAGAATACCTTGAGGCATCCGGCATAACCATAGACGAGAACTGGGCATATTCAACAGCCGCCATCGCCACGATAAAGAAAGCCCTCTCCGAATTCATGGACAAAGGAGGATTCCCAGAGGTAACCAAATTCGGCAGCGTAATGCTAAACCAAATCTACAGAGACATCATAGAAAACGACATAATAGGACACCACAAAATAAGAAAAACACAAAACCTAAGAGAACTCGCCAAATACCTCATATCCAACACAGGCAAAGAGATCACCTTCAACAAACTCAAAAAAACGTTAAACATCAAAGACGCCCACACCATAGCAAAATACACCACCTACCTCTCAGACGCATACATCATCTATTTACTCGAAAGATTCTCCTATAAACTCAAAGAACAATTCAAAGCCCCAAAAAAAGTCTACTGCATAGACACAGGACTCGCCAACAACGTCGCATTCAAACTAAGCAAAGACCCAGGCAGATTAATGGAAAACATTGTATTCCTAGAACTGCTAAGAAGAAAACTCTACTCCAACCCAGACTGGGAAATATACTATTGGAAAAACCACCAAGGCAGAGAAATTGACTTCGTCATCAAAACCGCCGAGTCAGTAACACAACTCATACAAGTAACCTACGCCTCAGAAAAAAACGAAATCGCCCCACGAGAAATCGAATCTTTTTCAATCGCAGCCTCTGAAACAAAATGCGACAACATGCTCGTCATCACATGGGACTACGAAAACACCATGCAAATGGACAAAAAAACAATCGTTTTCACCCCACTCTGGAAATGGCTACTTGCACCACCTCAAACTTAAACCCCACCCTTAACACGCCGCTAAACAAACATACAAACAAAGGACAGACCACGCGATTGTATCTTTAACTAACTCGAACGTAAATACCCCACACAATACTTCACTGTTTAAGTTTTAACAACTTTTGTTTGCCCACACCCAGCTGTTTTATTTTCACCCACATCAGAGAATTCCGCATACCGCGCCAGCATAAACGTGGTTTTGTTTTACGGATTCTCTTTGTCTTAGCTCGTATGTGGCGCAGCAGAGGCTTGGAAAAGATGGAAGATGCCCAATACAAAGTCATAATAGACACAGATGTCCTTATAGACCTCCTAAGAGGCTCAGAAAAAGTTGTCTCCTTCATAAAGGAGTTGGAAAACAGAAGAGTAAAGCTTTCAACAACAGTTGTCAACGCCTTTGAACTCTACTACGGAGCTTACAAATCAAAGAAACAACTTCTAAATATAACTGCTACAAGAAAACTGCTGGAAAATCTGGTTGTTCTATCAATGAATCTAAGATCGGCTGAAAAAGCAACTCAAATCCAAGCTGAGATGGAGGAGGAAGGCCAACCCATTGGCATAAGGGACACAATAATTAGCGCAATAGCCTTGACAAAGGGCTATTCATTAGTCACAAGAAATACGGCGCACATGCAGAAAATCAAAGACATTCATCTAATAACTGCGCCGTAAAATGGCCAAGCTATCTATTCTTTACAATTAAGTTCCACATTTTCTAAAACAGCCTTCACATTTCCAAACCCTCCAGTTCTATTTCCTCCAACATTGGAAAATTCTCCAAATCTTGCAAGCATCACAGTCACCATGTTCCATAAGCTTTCCAGATCGCTCATCTCATAAGCGCAAAATCCAATGAATCCTGCGGCTTTCCTATCTCGCATAACCGCTAATCTTGTTTCCAGATTGTATCCGCAAACACCAACGTTCTTTCCAAGCCACTCCCTGTAAGCCAAGAACTCCTCTTTGCTAAAAAGTCTAGTGTCGCTGAACTTGTTCCAAATACGCATCAGTCCGGAAAAAATCCTTATGGCGTCAGGAAACATACAACGGTAACTGCTACCTAAACAAGGGAGATACGTAGGCGCCTCAAAAACAAGCCTAAACCGCCTACTCGCCTGAGCTTCACGCTCCAAATCCCCATAGCCTTTACTCTTAATGCTTAAAGAGGCTATACGAAAAACCGTGTCAAAAACAAGCACACTGTTCTTTTTCTGAAAATAATTAAGCACATAAGCCGCATACTCGTCCTTCAAAAACCTGAAACCGACATGGCAAGGATAGGCAGGATCCAATACGTAACCCTTCTCTTCTCGGCCTTTACTCCTAAACCTTAGAGGAGAAACACTGTACGGCTTAGAAATGTTTAACTCATGTAGCAAGCCCGCAGCACTTGGATCAACCTGCCTGACTATGTGTAAAAGTAACCCCCTGGAAACGTGACCTGTGAAGAAAGGTAAAACAACAGGCTTTTCAGCGTACATTTCTAACCTGAACTCAACTGGCAACCCCGTCAACTCCCACAAAAGGGATTCGAAACCGACATGCAACCAACAAACATAAAATAAGGCAAGGTCTTTATAAAAGAAACGAAAACTGCCACCAAAACTAGAATAAGTAATTACTGTTACTTAACGCCGTAATTTTAACCTCATTCATAATTGTCAATTGCTTTCTTGAGGTTAAATGCGACAATTTCTTCGTTGTTTGGTGCCTTTACGAAGGCTGGCACATTTCTCTGTTTCGTAGCCTTGTACGACACGAACAGCCATTCTCCAACATCCAACTTTGTCGTCTTGTCAACTAAGTCGTAGCTTAAGCTAAAAGCGTCTGCAATAACCATTCTATCGTAATACCTTGGAAGAACACTGACAAAATAGCTGTGAAGCTGCTGCAAAGCATTAACGTTCATGTGCGCAACCCTTTGGCTGCACACCCAACAATTCGCCCGATACTTTCTTCCCTGACGCAATAGTGCCTCAACAGCGGCGTTCGACTGCTCAGTATAATCTTCCCTTCTTGTCCTGTCAGGAATGAACTCTTGAGCCTCATCTAAGACAGTTAGCACGGTTCTGCCGACACCCCTTGTCTTTTTCAGCCAGAGAAGGCGTGAAATAAACCGGCTGACAACTTGGCGGGCAACATCAGGCTCTGGAACGTAAACAATGTTTATTCCTGAAACCTCTCCGGATAGGACCTTAGATGCAAGCCACTCGGCGTTTTCAACAGTGCATTTATCTTGATGCTGCGTTTTGGGCTGTTCGCTGTTCATGAAGTCAATGATGCTTTGTATATCCTTAATAGTGCCAGACATGTGGTGAACTGATGAGGCAAATTCCTGAAGAACCGTTTCCAATGTAGCTTTAGCCTCAGCGTCCTCTGCGACTAAAGCCAACGGAGTCTTGTCATCATATCCTCTCTCCAAACAAAAACTGTTCAACTTGTTAAGAGACACGGTTGCCTGAATCGATTCTTTCTCTCCTTTTCGAGCAATTCCGTTAAAAAGCCCTAAAACGTGTCCCATACTCAAGGTAATTGGCTCAAGTGAGTAGGACAAAGAAAGTTTGTGAATCATCTTTTCGTCAACAAGCATCTTGATCTTATCCGCAATTATGTTTCTGTCAAGCAAAGTCTCCAACGTTTCAGGTATAGCCTGCGAATCCATTATTCTTTCCAAACTGCCTTCAAAATCCTCAGTTGAGAAAAACCGAGGCTTAAGATCTAAAAGGTGAATCAAGTATTCTCCTGCAACGTCAAAGACGACGACGGACATGCCACGATTGCTTGAGAGCGCCTTCCTTAAGAGAACAGAACACAAGTTAGATTTTCCGCAACCAGTGAAGCCAAAGATCCCCGTGTGGTAACGAACCATCTCAGAGATCTTAACAGTTAACGGAAGATTAAACCCAATAAGTGTTCCAATGTCCACTCCATCTTCGACACAGAGAAATTCCTTAACAGTCTCTGCTGAAAGAATGTGGGCTTCACTTCCAACCAACGGGGTAAGATTTGACCTTCTAAAACTAATCCCGCGCTCAGCAACATCCATTCTGTAATCAGTGGGTACAGCAACAACATCAATCCAGGTTTCCCCACTTGCCTTCCAGCCCTTATCAATGGTTTCAAGAAACTCTTTTCTGATAACCTTGGGCACAGAAACGTCCATTCCAAGCATCTGATAATGCATGGGACGGACGCCGACAACCTCATATACGATAAATGTTTCACCGCTACTCGTAGGTCTCTTGAAGGCTATAAAATTAGGTTCATGCAAACTATCCAAAACCCTCATGCTGAAGGCTGCCTCTGCAGACGCAACCTGCCCCTCTACTGTAACATCGCCTTCTCTTGTCCTTGACGTTCTCGTCGTCACTCTCAGAGCTCTCAAACGAGCTGAAAATTCGCCGTTCAAATCATCAAAGACTCCGCTCAAAACTGCGCCTCCGTCAATTTAGCTCTTTCTCGTGCTCCTTCGGTCTCTCTTCTTATATCCCTAAATCTACGTGCTATCGTGAAAATCTTTTGCCTCCTTGAAAGGCTTCCCAACTCTAAATCCGCCACCCCTCGAAGCATACCCTTCATCAATTTAACCTCATTCTTAACAGCTTTATCAGCTAGGTACAGCAGCTGGTTATGCCCAATTGCCTCTAAAACTTCTGGATTATCGCATTTAGACAAAAGGCAAAGAATAAAGGTGTCTAAAGGATTCTCAGAACTGCCCTCCCAATACGGGTATATCACGGCTTCTCTGCCCCTTTCAAGAACCGTAGTCTCCGTTTTAAAACTTTCATCAAATTCAAGGTCATAGAAACGGTCATACAAGAACGTTGGAGACCTCACTTCTGAATCTGACTTGAATTCTCTAAGCTGGAAATAGCCCTTAACGAACTGTCGCTCCATGGAAACAACCTGCCTAGCAGCCCTCAAAACATGTTTCTCGTCTCCCTCAACCAAGGTTGTGAAGCAAGAGTCATAGCTTATTGTGCGCCAAGGAGTTTTGAAAAAATCTGGGTTTGTGCTGCTAATAATGGTCAGGAACGCCCTGTCATGCCGCAAATTTGGCAGCCTCATCTCTTTAGAAACGATGCCGCACTCTTTTGCATAAGGGATAACCGCACGTATGTAATCTGAGGCTGAGGTGTCTTTCGCTATGCCTAAGACCAGAATTTTTTGTTTTAACGCTTTTTCTCTCAACATATGAATTAACATGACATTAATTGCGTTCATGTCGAGAACTGTAAGCCACGATTCGCCTTCGCCTATCATTAATGGATGCTCTGAAGAGTAGAAAATCTTCTCAGCAATGGAGAGTGAAGCCTCCTTAACCCTCAACCAGTAGTCTTTGACATTCTCATTTAGCCTCAGAATCGGATTTTCAACATCCAAATTAACATCATCCTTAAACAAAATCTTTCCAGAAGATTCGTGCATCCTCCTAAGCCTTTTCAGCAACCGCTTTCCAGAAGCCTCAGAAACACCTAGGCTTTTCCTAAGATCCTCAAAAGACTGGTAACCTTGGAACAGCTTCTGAACAGCGACAAAAGGCAGATACTGGATTCTGTTAGATACCCAGTTCCACCCTGAGCCGAGAACTGAAGCTAAACTAAAGTCTAGAAAGGTCAAGCGACCAAAAGAAGTTTCCATACCAAAGAGAACAGATTTTTTCCTCATCAAAAGCAGGCGTAAATCGCGTAAAAGAGGACCGAAAGTTCCATGCAGCGGTCTATCAAGAAACAGGAGACGAACATCAGGGTTTTCAACTGCCTTTAAGGCTAAATATAGTTCAGACATCGCCATCAAGGCGTAAGGAATACGCTCAGCAGAGCGGGCAATATCCTGTTCAGTGGAACCCGACTCATTTGTGACGAAGAAAAGATCCTCTGTCCACAAAGGCACAGAAGCCGAGGCTGAAAGACGGTTGTCCCTAGTAACATCATCGATACGAAAATAGATTTTTTCCCCAACTGAAAAGTCACACCTGAAACCAGAAGCGCAAACGTAAAAAAGCAGCATCTCAAGCAGCTCATCAAAGTCCATGGAGCCATCGATACCCACAGCAACATAATCTCCCGGCTCAAAAAAGCAAGACCTAACACTCAGCATGTCAAGGCACCTTACGCATGAAGTCAACTCCCGCCTGTTCCTCAGATCTTGGATTCTACCCGAAAACAGTTTAGCCAGATCAGAAGTCTGCCTCTTAAGCCGCTCAGCAACGAAACCCATTAAGACTCCCAAAATACAATTATTTTCCAATCATTAAATTCTTTCCCAACGCTAAGGTTGGGACTTCTCAAAA
>CAZPBM010000038.1:0-5572 GCA_964584965.1 uncultured Candidatus Bathyarchaeia archaeon
GAGCCAGCACAGGCGGAGAAAGCCTGAGGACGGGGGTTCAAATCCCTCCGGGCCCGCCACATTTTAGTGGCGAATCCTTCATATTCTTGTTCGCGTTCATCCATCCTCCAGCAGTCTGCCTAGGTCTTCCAGCATCAACCCAGGCTTACTCTTAGCTGACCAAGCTGAAGGTTGCATCCTCAACGAAGAGCCCAACATAGTTAGCTTTGTAGAAGCTGCGGACTGCATTGTAGGCTGAGACAAGCGTGTTCCTAGCATACTTCTTCCCTGTCCTAGAAGACCCGGTTTCGTTTAGGTACGCGAACCACTCGTCAAGCCTGTCCTCCGCACGCCTCCGCATGAATCTGTCGCTAGACCCCATTTCCTTTTCCCTCTGTTCAACCAGCTCGTCAGGCATCATCTTGGCGTACTCGCAGAATCTACGTAAACACAACAGATAGTTTCTCCTAGTTTGTATGCTGCCAGACTTCTTGCTTAGCTTCATGAGCCAGCGGCGCACAGACACGAACCCTTCAACATCAGCCAATGGCATCACTTCCTTCCTCTATATGAAAAATGATGCCGAAGACACAAAAAACTTCGGTTTACAGAATAGTTAACACTACGTCAAGTAATCAATTACCTCTTGTCCGAGTTCACTTGTTTCGGTCAAAAAATACCTTTTTTTGCCGCCATTCCCCATTAACGGAACACCTTTTTTAACGTGGTATAATTTTGACTATATTTCTATAAGAAGGGTGGAAGAGCTAAAAAAGCCAATGATGTAGACACCAACTTACACTATCTTTCTTTAACAAAAACATATAAGAAAAAGCCAAATGTTTTAAGAGCAAAGAGATACTTGAATGAAGGCAGGTTTTCGAATCGAATTTAATAGATGAGTCCAAGAGATATGTTTGTGGAGCGTATTTTAAGGTGAGCAACGAAGTTGAGTGTTGGGGAATATTCGAAATTACCCTCAAAGGACCTAATTATGGGAATCCTTTTATTGACGTGAAGTTGAAAGCCGAGTTTAGGCACAATGACGTGGTTTTTGAGCCTGAGGGATTCTATGATGGAGAAGGTTTATACCGGATTCGTTTCATGCCGAACGCTCTGGGACTGTGGACTTATATTACTAAAAGCAACCACAACGAACTTGATGGAATAACCGGTCAGTTTAACTGCACACTCCCGTCTAAAAGAAATCATGGTCCCGTAAGAGTGTGGGATACATACCATTTTGCGTATGAAGATGGCACGCCTTATTTTCCCGTTGGAACCACATGCTACGCTTGGATTCATCAAGGAAAAGACCTTGAGAGGCAAACATTGAAAACCCTAAGAAAGGCAGCATTTAACAAGATGCGTTTTTGTGTCTTTCCGAAGCACTATATCTTCAACCAAAACGAGCCAATGTATTACCCGTTTAATGGATCACTTTCGAAGGGCTGGGACTTCAGCCATTTTAACCCACGGTTTTGGAGGCATCTTGAACATAGAGTTGGCGATCTGCTTAAGCTTGGGGTAGAGGCCGACCTCATTCTGTTTCATCCTTATGATCGGTGGGGGTTCTCTTGCATGGACGCTGCATCTGATGAAAGGTACCTAAGGTATGCAATTGCACGGTTGGCCGCTTATCGAAACATCTGGTGGTCTATTGCCAACGAGTATGACATTATGAAAAGCAAAACCATGTCTGACTGGGATCGATTCTTCCAAATAATCCAACAAAGAGATCCATACCAGCATCTACGGTCAGTGCATAATTGCATAGAGTTTTATGATCATCGCAAGCCTTGGGTTACACATGCAAGTATTCAATACCAGAACCTTGATTACTCAACCGTTGTTGCTTGGCGCGAAAAATATAGGAAGCCAATAATAATCGATGAATGCGGATATGAAGGAAACATTCATGATGGTTGGGGAAATCTTTCACCTCAAGAACTTGTTCGACGTCATTGGGAGGGCATCGCAAGAGGAGTATATGTGGGGCACGGCGAAACCTATCTTCACCCAGAAGATGTGCTTTGGTGGTCAAAAGGCGGAGCATTGTATGGTGAAAGCCCGGAAAGAATATCTTTTCTTAGGCGCATTTTAGAAGAGGCTTCAGAAACTGGGCTAGAACCCATAGACTTTGGCTGGGACGTGGCATGCGCTGGCAAGAAAGACGAATATTACTTATTATACTTTGGAATTCATCAACCTGCAGAGCGTCACCTTAATCTGCCTGAGGACAACTATTTCAAAATCGACATAATTGATACGTGGCAAATGACTGTCAACCCCATTGAAGGAAGCTTCAAGGGAAAATGTAGTATTAAACTACCGGGAAAACCATACATTGCGTTAAGAATACACAAAGAAAAGAACTAGGACAGATGTTGCTTAAGCTGCTTTTCCACGTTTTTTGTTCTTAAGGTTTCACTGAGGCAGAAAAGGCGTGAGATCTGTGGTATATTTAGTTAGGAAATTCAAGAAATTTTTCTTTGTTTTCGCGTCTGCCTGGTTGAAATCTCGCTCCAAGACTCTAAATATAGTGTAGGTTTTCTTCACGAAAAGTGAGGGAGCAATGTGAAAAACTAGGCTTTGGCGGGCATCCATGATCTTGTCTGTCTTATCAGGTTCAAAACATCTTCAGCGGTCAAGTTTTCCTCACTTATCTTTTCACAGCGTATCCTTGTTATCCTCTCGTAAACACCGCTTGTCTCATCCATGTTTAGCCCTCTAAAAATCCTCATAAGGAAACAAACATGATTTAAATTATTGTCCTTATAATCTCAGGGGCTCTTTACGCTATGTCAAGATTTACCTAGGGGGAAGTTTCTGGCTGTTTACAGAACATTAGAGTGGTCGATGGGTAGCTTACAAGTTACTTTGTAGGTGTAAAAAGTGAAACTTCGTCGTCTGGCCCGTTGGGTGCCACGAAAACAAGCATCTCAAGCGGTTTTTCGCCGACGGAAAGCATGTCGTGCGTTGTTCTCTTTCCAACGAAAAGAAGGCTTCTTGAACCAGCAACCATAGGCTCCCTATCATCGAATATAACCTTTAGTTTCCCTTCACAGATATACCAGATCTCATCCGTTCTCGGGTGATAATGTTTCGGATGACCATGACCAGGTGGCCAGCAGAGGACAAGCATTCGGAAGCGTCCGGTAGCAAGAACGCATTCCCTCCAAGCCTGTTCTCCATTTCTGGCCTTGATTTCTTCAAGGCTTTCAATTAATTTGTTGCTGGCGTCTTCTGGAGCTACATATGACATACGTCCAGCACCTTTTTATCATCAAGAAAGAATAGCCCTACTTTTAAGAATTATGTGGATATAAACACAACAAGATGGTTTCTGCTTCCTAAATCATAGAAAAGACTGCGAATAACAAGTTTCTTAAACCTTTGGATTTACATATTAAGACTTAATGAAAAGGAAGGGATCGATCATCTATGATTATTGATGCTCACGCCCACCTTGGCTACGACTATGTCTTCGAAGAAGACTTCACTCTTGAAAAGCTTTTATCAAACAGGGAAAAAAACGGAGTTGAAGTAAGCATCGTGCAGCCAGGTACGACATTTAGCCTTAAAACAGTCATTAACCAACACAATTTCATCGCAGACCTCTCGGAGAAAATGGCGGGAAGAATCTTTGGGATGGCTAATCCAAACCCTCATCTGCCAACAGCGAAATACCGTAAGGAACTTGTAAGGTGTGTAGATGATCTAGGTTTTGTTGGTGTAAAGCTTCACCCATTAGCTCATGCCGTTAATCCTATTCTTTCAGCTGGACGCAGAGTTTTCGAAACCGCTTCGGACTTAGGGATTCCCGTCATGGTTCACACTGGAGCAGGGGTTCCTTGGGCTCTTCCATCAGCAATAGTGCCAATGGCTTTGGAGTTTCCAAATTTGAAGATAATCCTAGCCCATAGTGGCAGCGCGATCTTCTCCAACGAGGCTTCTTTGGCTGCAAAGCTATGTCCTAATGTTTTCCTTGAGACAAGCTGGTTGCCAAGCACTTCCATATACGGATTCTGCAAGACTTTTGGGAGTAACCGTGTTATGTTTGGTTCAGATCACAGCGAAAACATAGCATCTGAGCTGGCGAAATATCGAACAATGGGGCTTACTGATGAAGAAATTGAGTGGTGCCTAGGAAAAACAGCGATGGAAGTTTTCAAAATACCAGTAAAATGAGCTTATGAATTAATTATAAAAAGGTTTTGTCTTGTACTCGCCGTAGCTTCAGAAGGAAGGAATCCTCGTTTAACTCGACATCATCATAGGTTAACACGCCGTCTGGAGGAATCTTTTTTACTATCTTAATGTTTTCTGCGAGCCCCAAAGGCAGACAATTTTCTTCTCTAGCAATCTCCGCTTTCTCAGCGACTCCGTAAAGTGTGTAGCCTCCGCCTCCATCAAGAACATCTCCAGGATTCAATGTCTTCTTAGCTGCTGCTAAAACTTCTGCTGACGGTTTGGATGGCAATGGGGCTCCGGTGGGCTCGTGGTATAAGCATGCGCGTATTAATGACGTTGTTGCCTCAAGGCCTGCCCAATGGTAAGGTCTATATACAAGGGCGTTTTTTCCTCTTCCTCCCCGTGGGGCCTCATAAGTTTTGAATAATCCTTTAACGTCTCTGCTGTCGCTTGTTACTACTACGAAGACTCCCCATCTGATGTCGTTTCTAACCTGTTTTCCGTCTGATTTAACTCGGGTAATGACATCAACAATTCCTTCATCATCCAGTATCCCCCCATCTTTTTTTAGGCTCAAAAGTTTAGGCACGTCCTTCACTGAACCAAGAGGGAAATGCATCCCTCGAACATCAGGCTTGAGTCCAGTCGCATTGCATACAGCCGTCATTTCAACAGCACATTTAGTCGTGTCAATGAACGAATTATACATTTTAGGATTCAGCTTTAACCGGTCAATCTCTTCCTGAGTGAAGCCAAACCTTTGCAGCGCGTCCGCGGGAGTTCCATGCCTCCATTTTAGCTGAGCAGCGGTTCCTTCACCTGCGGCGACGACTCTAAAACCATTAATTACAGCCCAATCATACAGCTCGCATATTAGAGCCGGTTGGTCTCCGTAAGCTTGGCTGTAAACGACCCCTTTCTCTTTCGCTATCTTAGATAGTAAGGGTCCAACAACACATTCAGCTTCTACAGTAGCCATCACAATATTTTTCCCAGAATTTATCGCGTCATAAGCGTGTTTAGCTGCAACTTCAGGAACCCCCGTGGACTCGAGGATGACATCCACATCGCTTTTTATCAATGTCTCACTGTTTTTCGTTATCACTGGAATCCCCTTCTCTATGTAATGGTTAGCCGTGTCAGTATCATCTACCCGCACTATCTCTCGGGGCTTGCGAAGGCCAAATTTCACGAAGCCGCGAGCCGCCTTATCCTCATTAATATCGGCTATCATGGAAATGGTGATTCCAGGAGTTCTAGAAACTTGCCCTATTGTTGAGCATCCGAAAAACCCCGCGCCGATAATGCCCACCTTAATGGGGGTACTGTTCTTTTCCAATTCATTAAGCCTGTGTCTCATAACCGTACTCATTTCTGTTACACTTCGAAACATCTGTTA
>CAZPBM010000039.1:0-10408 GCA_964584965.1 uncultured Candidatus Bathyarchaeia archaeon
CTCGCTTTTAAGGATCATGCTTTTTGGCGCCATCGCCTTTATTGTTTCTTCCAGTTTGGCTTCGACCTGCCGCTTTTTTTTGATGAGTTCCAAGTACGCCAAAAATATTAGCATATCTTCTTTCAATTTGCCTTTGTCACGCCATTTTTCAAGCATCTGGGGTGCCATTGTCGTTAGGTTGCCGTATGTTTTGAGGTCTAAGCCTGCTTTCTCAGCGAAGTTAGCCATGTTGTCGAATTCGCCTGTCTTCTCCAGCCGCTTCTCGAGCTTGTCGAGTTCCGACACCATTTTTAGGTGCTGCTTCTTCAAGGCTTCGTAGTCGGCAAAGTTTACGGCTTCTCCCTTCTCGCCTGTTGTTTCCGCTATGCTGCTTCGGATCAGTTCGTCCACCTTGCACGAGACGCTTACGCCTAAACCAGCGCAAACCTTCTTCAGCTCCTCATACTGTTCAGAGTCCAGATACAATGTGACAGGACGCTTCACATCAATCACGCTCTACTAGAAAAATATACGTAATTAATGCAAAATACCCCTCACCCTCTTCCTGAACATATAATCATACTTTTATTTGTGCCCGTTTTTCTTGGCTTTTTCTGCGCGTATATTTAGGGCAGGGGGAGGGTGTCGAAAATAAGCCTGAAATGGGCTTATTTCGTTTCGTTTAATTTGTGTTAAACGATATTAAGACCTCTCCCTCGCTATCACAGAATTTTGTTCTTTTAATGTCTCATAAGCGAAATAGATTTGAACTGCATGACCATGTTGGAATTTGAGAAAGTTTTTATGCGCGCAACAGATACTATGAATACGATTAGCTTAAACCTTTATGTTTGTCAAAAACATGTAACTTATAATAGGAACATTTTCTACGAAACTATAGGATTCATTATACACTTGGTTCTTTAGAAAAGTAAATATGGAAGCATGTAATAATTACCTGCTTAAGTTTGGGGGAGCTGGGCGATGACCTGGCTGAGAGGACGGTTAAGCGCCGTCGACCCCTTAGAACCTGATCCGGGTAATGCCGGCGGAGGGAAAATGGAGTAAGAAAAGGTGTCTTCGAACTTTTCTAAACAAAAATATAATGGTTTAATCAAGTTTTTGGAGGTTTTTTGTTGGCAACACAGATGGAGGCAGCTAAAAGAGGGCAGATAACCGAAGAAATGCGGATAGTCGCCAAAGATGAGGATGAATCGCCTCAGGCTATTTGCCAGCGCATAGCAGATGGCGTGGGCATAATAACAAGAAACATTCAGCATGAAAATGTCCGCCCAGTAGGAATAGGCAAGGGAATGCGTACAAAAGTAAACGCTAACATTGGCACAAGCCCAGACCTATGCGATTTAAAATTGGAGGTTGAAAAGGCGAAAATAGCTGTAAAATATGGCGCAGACACCATAATGGACTTAAGCACCGCTGGCGATTTGGACGAGATAAGGAAAGCCATAATAAAGGCTGTTAATGTGCCCATTGGAACAGTTCCCATTTATCAGGCGGCTATAGAAGGTGCGAAAAAGAAAGGCGCAATAATCCACATGACAGAGGACGACATTTTCAATGTTATAGAGAAGCATGCAAAGGACGGTGTTGATTTTATGACTGTGCATTGCGGCGTAACACAGAAAATCGTTAAAAAAATGGCAAAGCATCCTAGGCTCATGGGGGTTGTAAGCCGTGGCGGAACATTTTTGGCTGCGTGGATACTTCATCACGCCAGAGAAAATCCGCTTTATGCAAACTACGACTATCTGCTTGAGATGGCTAGAAAATACGATTTTGCCCTAAGCATAGGAGACGGGTTAAGGCCTGGCTGCATATTCGACTCCACAGACTTGGCTCAAATCCAAGAACTGCTTACAATTGGAGAACTTGTGGAAAGGGCAAGAGCCGAAAACGTACAGGTCATGGTTGAAGGGCCGGGACACTTGCCATTAAGCGATGTGGCCGCCAATGTTCATCTTGAAAAAGCCATATGTAAAGGCGCCCCCTTCTATGTGCTCGGTCCAGTTGTCACTGAGATAGCGCCTGGCTACGACCACATTGTTGGGGCTATAGGCGGAGCATTGGCTGGATTCGCCGGCGCTGATTTCCTATGTTATCTAACGCCGTCCGAACATTTAGGCCTTCCAACATTGGAAGACGTCAAAGAAGGAGTGATAGCAACCAAGATAGCAGCCCACGCCGTTGACATAGCAAAACTGGGGACTAGGGCAACATCTCGTGACTTAGCCATGGCAAAAGCCAGGGCAAGCCTTGATTGGAAAAAACAATTCGAATGTGCCTTAGATCCAGAAAAAGCTGTTAAGATTCATGACCGAACGAAACTGAGAAGCCAAGAAACTTGCTCTATGTGTTCGGAATATTGCGCCATAAAAATTTTGAGGGCAGCATTGAAAGCTGAAGGACAATGCGTATAACAGCAAGTTTTTCCTGACGTTTTGAGGGATTGGTAATGTTCAGTATTGAAAATATGAAAGGCAAAGTTCCAGTGGTCATCACGATTGCTGGAAGTGATTCTGGAGGAGGAGCAGGAATCCAGGCAGACCTCAAAACCTTTGCGGCATTAGGTGTTCACGGTGCAACAGCAATAACAGCTGTCACAGCCCAAAACACCGTTGATGTTGTCTCTGTTGAGAGTTTAGAGCCTGAGATGATTCGCGAACAAATAAAGGCGGTGGCTGAAGACATCGGCATTGACGTTGGAAAAACAGGGATGTTGTATACAGAGGAAATAATAAAGATCGTTTCCGAAGAAGTCTCTAGGTACAAGTTTTCTTTAGTTGTTGACCCAGTCATGGTTGCCAAGTCAGGGTCGCTGCTTTTAAAACCTGAAGCCGTAGAGGCATTTAAGAGATATCTTTTGCCTAAAGCAACCATCATAACGCCAAATAGGTTTGAGGCTGAAAGGCTTGCTGATTTAGGAATCAAAAGTTTAGAAGATGCAAAGGTTGCGGCCAAGAAAATCTCTGAAATGGGACCTAAAGCTGTTGTTGTTAAGGGTGGACATTTGGATGAAAAAGAAGCAGTTGACGTCCTCTATTATAAAGGCAACTTTAAAACATATCAAGCAAGTAGGCTAAGTGTCAAAACCACCCATGGGACAGGTTGCAGCTTCTCAGCGGCTGTTGCTGCTGGGCTTGCTAAAAAGTTGTCGATACCTGAAGCAGTTGGAAAAGCTAAGGAAATTGTTACCTTGGGCATAAAATTCGGATTAAACGTTGGAAAGGGTTATGGTCCAGTTAATCCGACTGCATATCTTTACCGCGAGTCTTCACGTTATAAGGTCTTAATGAACTTGGACAGAGCTAAGGCGCTTCTTGAATTCTCATCTGAAGTTGCAGCTCTCGTTCCAGAGGTTGGCATGAATCTTGCTATGGCGGTTCCTTATGCAGAAAGCATTAATGACATAGCTGCTATAGATGGTAGAATCGTAAAAACTTTTGAGGGCGTTAAGGCTGCTGGTAACATAAAATTCGGATGCTCGTCTCATTTGGCCAAATACATATTGGAAATAAGCAAGTACCATGAAAAGAAAGCAGCCGCGATTAACCTGAAGTTTTCAGAAGAACTTCTAAGAATTCTAGAGAAAAAAGGCATGACCATCTCCTACTACGACCGAAGAAAAGAGCCTAAGCAAATCAAGATAGTTGAAGGAAGAACCATTCCATGGGGCGTAGAAAAAGCTATCAAAAGAATCAGAAAAGTTCCGGATGTCATTTATCACAGAGGAGACGTAGGTAAAGAGCCAATGATAGTGGTTTTCAGCGAGCAAGCTTACGATCTGGCTAATTTTGTCGTTCAACTCGCAAAGGAGATGAAAAAAGAATGAAGAACAGAGACGTGCACATAAAAAAGCTCACTTTGATCATCGTTTTTTCTGCCTTAGGCGTGGTCATCTCGCCGTACACGTGGTTCATTGTTTTTGGAACAAAGGCCAATCCCACTCAACACACGATTAACGCAATTTTAGGAGTGATTGCCGGTCCATTTTGGGCGGCAGTATCAGCGATCTTCATAGGAACAATAAGGAACATGCTTGGAATAGGGACCATATACGCCTTTCCAGGCGGAATTCCAGGAGGCATCGTTGTCGGTATAGTATATTGGATATTAGAGCATCTTAAGAGCAATGAAAGGACACGTATAATAGCAGCCCTCGCCGAACCGGTGGGCACTTTGCTGATCGGTGCTCCTCTAGCTATTTTCTTAATAGCACCATGGCTCGGAACTAGGAGTCTACTAGACCTAGTGTCAAATCAGGGTTCATTATTTGCTTTCTTAACTTTCGGTTTTGGGTGGGCGTTAAGCTGTATTCCAGGAAGCATCATCGGATTCTTCATATTGTTGATCTTGAAAAATATTGGAATAAGTAGGGAAACCCTTTTTGGCGAAAAATAAACCGATAATTAGACTGAGGGGCAGCGAAGTTCTCGGCAAGAAGGTGTTGATATTAGGTGAAGCTGGTTCTGGAAAGACCAAGATTGCAGCTAAACTATTTCAAGAATTGACGGCTCTTGTGAATCCAGAAATAATAACTATTGTTGACATGGCTCCGAAAAGAATCAATAGTGTAGGTGGAAAAATGACGGATTATGTAAACATGATTGGCGGCGTTAAATATCTTTCACCAGAGAAGGTTTACACGCCAAGGCTAAGTGGGACAACAGCTAAGGAAGTTCTGCGTTATGCTGAGCTGAATAGAAAAGCTATGGAGCCACTGCTTTATGAGTACATCCAAAATCCAACAGAAGTTCTTCTTATTAATGATGTCACACTATATCTCCAAGCTGGCGAACTAGAAAAAATTCTGAAATGCATAAAATTGACTAAGACGTTTTTAGCAACGGCATACTACGGCAAAAAACTGGTTGAAGATTTTGGGACTGGAATAAGTATGAGGGAAAAAATGTTAACCGACAAATTAGCCACCTTCATGGATTTAGTTGTCAAAACCGACCGTCTAAGAGAAACGTTCACAATGAGAAAGATTACCTTCGGAAAATCTCAATAAGCACATAAATATCTAAGAGTGAAAGATTTCATTGAAAACCACGTGTGAAGACGGAAGAAAGCCATTCAGCGAATAGTAAGAACAGTGATTGTCCTCGTTATCGCTACGTTAATTGCAACAGTAATCCGAGCTGATTATGCCCAAACATCTTACGCCATTTCAGCAAGTGCAAAGATTATGTGGTAGCAAAGCCTACGGAAAGTTCTGTTAAATCCAGGACGGCTAAAAATCACTGATCACAACATGTCGCGCTAGGCAACAATTGGCTGAAAGGCTTGGCTATAAAACCAACAGCTATACTTCTGATTTTGAGAATGTGTCAAAAAATGTCTTGTACTCAGCAGAGATTAAAAGAATATTAGCCTAAACTTTTAGTTATGATTTGGTGAAGATGAATTCGTTGGTTAGGGATAAATCCTCTTATTCTTTTTTTAGATTTCAAAGTTCAATAGATCTCGTCGAGTGCAGTAAAAATTAATAATACTTATTTTATCTTAAAATGAAGAGGTTGCGTAATTATGGAGAGCAAGTATGTGAGCAGGGATTTGGTGTTATTTTTCTTAGTTGCATTTGCATGGTCGTGGTTTTTCTGGTTGCTGCAGCTTTGGGGTTTTAACCTTTATGTGGCACCATTTGGACCATTTGTAGCAGCATTTCTACTTGTTTATCTTCAAGAAGGCAATGAAGGAGTTAAGAAATTATTGATGAAGGTTTTTGATCCCAGAATTGGAAAGGTTTGGTATGTTCCTGCCTTTTTATTGTGGCCTGTTATTACGGGTTTTTCGCTATTAGGGGCGTTTCTGAATGAGAGATCGATTCCTGAATTGGCCATGCTGTCTCAGCCATGGCTTATTATCTGGAATTTTGTTTACATATTCTTTCTCGGAGGTCCGCTTCAAGAGGAATTTGGTTGGAGGGGTTATGCACTTCCCCGTCTTCAATTATGGCATTCGGCTCTTGTCTCGAGCGTGGTTTTAGGAGTGATCTGGGCTGTTTGGCATTTACCTTTGAACTTCATGTATTGGTTAGGCCCTCAATATGAGGTTGGAATGGCCATGTTCCTAAGCACAGTTATTCTTTTTGTGTTTGTGTCCATATTATTCACTTGGCTGTGTAACAACACTGGCGGAAGCATCTTTGCTGCTTTAATATTTCATACGATGCTTAACCCTTCAACTTACGTTGTTTTCCCAGTGTTTGAAACAGAAACCGATCCAACCTACTACTTTTTCTCAATAATTGTTGTTGCCATCATCATCTTGGCAGTGTTCGGAGCGAAAAGAATGGTTCGAGAGAAAAACCAAGTTGAAACTGAAGAAAAAGGTGGTGCTCGTTCTGAATAGGTTCATTGCTTATTATTTTAGCTTGGCTCTGCTAATTGGCGGTTTAGCTTATGCTCCATGGGTTTTGGCTTCTTATGATTTGTTCCAGTCTGATCTAGTCTTTGCATTTGTGATTGTTGGCGGTGTGTCTCCAACCATTGCCGCACTCATAGCAGCTAAACTCGAATTTGGAAAGGGAGGAGCAAAATACTTGTTCGATCAATTTGGTCGTAAAGGCTTTTCAAAGTTGTGGTTTTTGGCGGCTGTTCTTCTTCCTTTTGCTCTGGCAGCTTTCGCAATATTGCTATGGTCTATTACTGGAGGGATATATGTTCTAGACTTGATGAAGTTATTGGAGTTTCCGCCTATCCTAATTGTTAATTTCTTGACGAATATGTGGGAAGAAATAGGATGGCGGGGCTACGCTTTACCCACACTTCAAAAGAAGCACAACGCCCTTATTTCAAGCCTAATTATCGGAGTATTTTGGGCGTTATGGCATTGGCCGCACTTCGCAGTTAAAGACAGTGTGATGGCAGTCAACTACCACAACTATCTTTGGTTCACAATTTTCATGTTACTATATTCAATCTCTTTTACATGGCTTTACAACCACAGCAAAGGAAGTCTTTTCATCGTATCGCTGTATCATGCATCTACAAACGCAACTAACATAATACTATTTATTGAAGGTAATGTTTCCCATCGTATCTTCCCATTCTACTTTCTAACAGTCGCTATTCTTGCCGTTGCCATAGTTTTTGTTTTTAAACCAGATTCACTATGTTGTAGGAAGAGAGCAATAATTAACCAATCGCAGAAGGATTGATTCAAAAATGCGGAGAAAAATTAAACGTTCAGGTATGACTGTAGGCTTCTAGTTGTAGAGACCCAAAGTCTACAATCTATTGAGGATAACTCCGATATTTTAAATCGATATTTGAACCCGTCCCGGGCTACCATTATACAAGTCAGGTTGACGTTCAAACTCTCAGCTCAATGATTCTGCTTGGGTTAGGTTTAGATCTCGGTTTAAATTCTCGAATTTTCCTTTTTTCTAAGGTATCCAAATTTCACTTGCTTTATAGCCGAAACTATCATATACCAACTTCTTGCATATAAGAAAGGATTAAACATGATATTGAGTCAAGACCTATACGTTACTTACAAGTGGCGCCAAGAACCTGTTCTGAAAGGAGTGAACGGAAACTTCAAGAATAAGGCTCTCATTCTAGGTCCAAACGGATCAGGCAAAACTACTTTCTTCAGGGCAATTTGTGCTCTGACAAATATTACATCTGGAAAAATTCTGATAGATGAGAAATCAATTGAAGACTTCTACGCTACTGAAGGAGTGCTCTCCGCAAATTTTCAAGAAGTCTATACACTTCTTGGGTCCAATGTTTTTGACCTTGTCAAGCTTTACACAGACCTGTCGGATGGAGATTCGGAATTTGCTTTTGAGATGATTAAGGATTTTGGCATCGATTTAGGTTTTCTTAAAAAGAGAAAGCTTAGCGAACTCTCCTCAGGGCAAACAAAAATCGTCTGCACCACACTAGCACTAGCAATGAAAGCTAGGCATGTTCTGCTTGACGAGCCTTTCGAGGAGCTTGATCCCGCGAAGAAGGGAAGGATGGTAAAGTACTTAAATCAATATGACGGTGTGGTCCTCGTAAATACGCATGAAACTTGGTTGTTGAAGAATCTCCAAAACTGGGAAGTGTTCTTCATGTTTGAGGGTGTCCTCTATGGCCCGTTGCTAGTTGAGGATCTTTTAAAGGCTGAAATATTCATGACTGATGAACCTGATGCGCTATTGCGTTTGAAGGTTTCAGGTAAGATGGTTAGCCTCGTTCGCGGAGAAGGCAGAGGGGCTTTGCTCACAAGCCTTGAGAATCTTGACAGGATATATGAACTTGCAGGGGGAGAATGAGTTGACTAAGTATCTTGAAATGAATGCTAAATCGCTCCTGACCAATCCTTACATACTCTTCTGGTCAATACTCTTCATCGAGTTTTGGGTTCTAATGTGGGCATATATTTTCGGGAATTATGTACCTCGGGCGGAAGAGGCTGTAAGAATCTACACAGCCACGGCTTATGGAAATCTGCTGATGCTTTCTCTTTCAGGAGCATCTGTAACTATAGCCTCATCACTTTTGTACTCTTCGAAATCCATCCGTTATGTCACAAAATACACCAAGCTTTCTCCGTCACGCTTTTTGTTAGAAAATCTCATATCTTCGCTTATTGCTCTGTTGTCAATATCTGCGGTGATGTTTATCTCTGTGACAGGCGTTTTCTTCTCAAGATTTGGACTTGTCGTTATGCCAGTTGATGCGGTTGGCTTGTTCTTTAGCATATTTCTCGGGACTCTATTTATTTATGCGTTGGCTCTTTTTTTGAACTTTTCAGTCATAATCCTTAGGGCACCTAAGTCTGCGTCCTTCATTTCTTTTCTTCCATTGATACTTGCCTTCACCGCGTATGCATCACTTTGGATAGACTTTGGAAACGTAACATACTTCTCGCCCTTCAACTGTATAGTGTCAGTTTGCTACTACTATTTCTCAGGTCACGCCCCGCCTACTGGAAACTTTCTGGTACAGGGCGAACAGAACCTCGTGAACGTAAGCTTAGTCATTGGTTCTCTTGTTGCATGGTCGACGATTCTGATGGTGCTAAATGTATTTTTGCTCAGAAAGATGAGGGGGGTCGGAGTAGAAGAAATCAGAACAACTTAGATCTCAGTTTAAATTCTTTGAATTTTGCACGTTGTCAAAGCCTCAAAGGCTCATATAATGAAAGGTCCAGCTCAAGTATCCTCCTTCTGAGGCCAGAATAATCCGCTGGTGGAAGCCGTGGAACAAGCCTATTCAACGCCCTAGCGAAGCCTTCAAGCTGCCTGTAAGGAAACCCAAACAGGTAACGGACAACAGACAAAAACTCCACGTACCTCTCCGTCAACGTGTAGGGGCGACCAACCTTCCCACGGTTCATACGCCTCAACTCACGGTCATAACTCTCAAGAAACTCCAAGCTGAGAAGCAGCTCCCCACGCTTAACAAGCCGCTCATCAACACCCTTCCAGTCCATAAACACTCACACAAAACAACAACAGAGAAAACGAAAGAAAAACTTAATTGCTCCACAAAGCCTAAGCAACTATTAAAGTTAAGGGAGAGTTGAAGTGGGCTGGAGGTGATTTGGCATGGAAGAGTATGATGTGGTTGTTGTGGGTGGTGGGGTGGCTGGCTCTGTTGCTGCAAGGTTTGCCGCTGAAAGTGGTTTTGAGACTTTGTTAGTTGAGAAGTTTAAGACTCCGAGGAACAAGCCTTGTTCAGGAATTCAGTTTCAATATTTTGAGAAGCTTGTTGGTGAAAAGATACCGCGCGAAAAACTTTGCAGAAACGAACTTTTCAAAGTCGAGATGATAACCCCGAAGAATAAGGTCTTGAAAGGCAGAATGAAGATGCTCAACTTTTGGAGATCCACTTTTGACAGCTGGCTTAACTCGTTGGCGGCGGATGCTGGCGCAGACTTTCGCGATAATACTTCTCTGATTGATTTTGTTGAAGACGAAAACGAAGACAAAATAATTGTTAAAGTGTCGGCGGAAGGGAAGCAAGAGGAGGTTAAGGCTCGCTATCTTATTGGCGCTGACGGAATGCTTTCAAAAGTTAGGAGGAAACTGCGGCCACAAGATTTTGATAAGAAAGCCTCAGGAGCGACAGTTAACTATTATTTTGTTGGAGAGACAAATCTGGACCCCAACACGCTTTACATGTTCTATAATCGAGAGTTTTGCCCATTAATGTTTGCATGGGTTTACCTGAAAGACGACAAGTGGGTGATAGGAACAGGCGCCGACGAAAAACCGTTAGAGTATGCAGACAGATTTTTTAATTATGTTAAGGAAAAATATGGGCTTCGCGGAGAAATCGTCAAAAAAGAGGGTTTCTCCTCAACTTTAAAAAGCACGGTATACTTAGGAGGGGGGAGAACATTGCTAGTTGGGGATGCCGCAGGCTTAGTTGATTTATATCGAGGCGTAGGGATGGATAACGCCGCC
>CAZPBM010000040.1:0-15650 GCA_964584965.1 uncultured Candidatus Bathyarchaeia archaeon
CATTCGAAGACTAGGTCTTCAACGATCCTTTTCCACGGTTCCAATCCAATGTCTAAGAGGAGTGGTCTTAGTATGGACTCGTTCTCTAGAGACCTCACCTTGGCCAGCTTAAACTCTATCGTGCCGTGTCTCGTCACCAGCGTTCTATCTGTTGTTCCCGCTCTCCTGAACCTGGCATCCCTGTTTCTACCGTATTTCCTGCCGCACAGTTCAGTGATTAACTGGTCTTGCGCCTTCTCTATGACCGCCTTTAGAACCGTCTTGTTCACGTTAGCTTCATCCAAGTCCCTAGACAGACAAGCAAGTCTTATATCTCCATGTATCTCCAGTTTTGTTTGGACTGAGATGATTGGGTTCCACCTCCTTTCTGTTTATGTAACATAGGAGAGGACCCAGTCTCAGTCCAAAAAGTTAACCGATTAGCGGACACAACCAAAAATTTAAACGAAAACATGCATCTATTCCCCGGCGCTAAGGAACACTTGTTTTTTAGAAAAACGATTAATGAACATCGGCTTTTTGGGCAAGGATCTGTGGTCAATTTTGGGTTAGAATAGATGTATTTTTTTTGGGGTTTATTATTGGGGAATTTAAATATATGCGATTGGAAAAATTGTTTTGCGAGGTAATAATTTGCTTCTAAATAAAGGTTGCCCTATTGAGTTGTTGCTCGTTGAACAAGTGAAGAACGAGACGTGTTCTGTAAGGATGATCTCTAATCTGTTTCCTTCAAGGCCAGAGCTCAATTTTAACATGGAACAGATTTGCATAAAACTCAATGATGACCAATATCTACTTCCTTACTGCAATGTTACGAGCATTGAGGAAAAAAGATCTGAGAAAACTCTGGAACTTGTGCTACGTGGAAACCTTAATAGTCTGGATAACCTACCTTTTTTGTTCAAGTTGAAGTTTACGTCTGAACCCTTAAGAGTGAAGATTGAAGGTGAAATGCTGGAATTACCTTCAAAAGTAGAATTAGCTGCGTTCAATACTTGCTTCATGAGTCGCCTATTCTCCAACGAGAATTGCCCTCCCTTCGAGATGGCTCGAAAGTCCTTCGCTTTCTTCGAAGGCAAAGGGTTCAGCTGGATTTCAGATGCAGAACGTGGTCGTTCTGAGTATCATAAAGGAAGTGATGATGGAGGTCCTTGGATTCAGCTCTTCAGAACTGCGAAGTATGCTCAGTCCAGTCTAAGCTGGTCTTCCTCAAATGATCTGGCAGCTTCTCCGTTGGTTGGGTGGGTTGCGAATGACGGAGCATATATGATTTCGTTGGCTAGTGAAAACGCCTATCATGTTGGTATTCGATGGGGACCATGTTTGCACAGCGATGTTGCTTTTGAAATGGATGCCGAAAAGACAAATCCACGTTTCAGAAGCATAGTCTATATTACTCCAGCAGACATGGACCTATTACGGAAAATGTATAAAGAAGACTTTAGTGTAGAAAGCTCTTGGATGTCCATTTCTGAAGACGCTTTGTGGCCTTATTCGCCTGGCATATTACTTGGCAGCTTCGAAGATGAAGACCTAAAATCATGGCACTTCAATGAAGGAACCTTCAAACCATATAAAAGTGAAGGCACATGGATAAATGGAAACCTTGTAAAAATGCAATATCCAGAAGGCGTAACCGAAGGCAAGGGCTCCGCAATCTGGGAAGTCCCAGCTGGAAAGAAGGAAGCAACCTTAAACAGATTCCTAACGTTCAATGGAGATTGTCCTATAACTCACATCGCCTTTGATGCTATTAACCACGGTGAAGAAGATGTTGAAATCAATGTGTCAATTGAAGATGAACACCGAATTGTTGCAAAGAAAACCTTCACCATACGTTACTGGGCTAATCAGCGCCTTTTGATACCTATTCACGAAAAAACCAAAAATAGCTGTTTAAACCTTATCCTCAAAATCAGAGAACAAGAAGAACCCGTAAAGATCGTTCTTGACAACCTTAGAGTGTTTTGCAAAGCTAAGTAGTTTTTGGATATAAGATTAATATAAGATGCCCTGACTGCGGAATTAGGCTAAAAAATGGAGAGGCTATTGGACACTTTATATGTGGATATATTGGATTTCAGTTAGAATTTAAAATAGATAATTTTTCTCTTTCATGCCATAAATGTACAAAAGATCTTAAGACAGTAGGCGTAGTTCACCGAAGGATCAGCAATTGTTATAAATGCTCATATGAACACCTTTTTAGTATTTTAATAATTGTTTTCATTTATAAAAAATGCAATGAGGAATTTTCATTTGATCAAGCAATTCTTAAGCCGATTTTTGAATATCAGTAAAGTGAAGAGGTAAAGGAAACATTCAAACTAAACATTATCGCAAGTGAAATAGAAAGAACTGTCGGATAATGGAAGTTAACTTATAAATATTATAGAATTTTTAAAAACCTTGCCATAATCTTTGAAATTTAATTAGAATTTTTAATAGTTATACTAAGACCTGCCTATGAGTAGGTATTGAAGACAACTTAGTTTGGTTGTTATGTTGCTATGAAAATAATGCATATTAAGTATTATTTTCTATTTTTGGATTGTTGAGCCATTCCTTTAAGAGGAGTTAGGTTTGAAGCCTTTTAGCTTTGTTCATGTTGCTGACCTTCATTTGGGCTACGAACAGTACAACATGGCAACCAGAAGAGAAGATTTTGACCGAGCCTTCCACGAAGTTGTGGATAAGACGATTGAATTAAAACCTGATTTTATGATTATAGCAGGAGATCTTTTTCATCAAGCACGTCCCTCAAACGCAACATTGGAAAGTGCTATCAAATGTTTTAGGAAAATCAATTCAGCAGGCATCCGTGTGTTTGCTGTTGATGGGTCGCATGATGCTGCTCCCAACATAATTACTGGAACGATTCTTAATCCATTAGATAGTGCTGGCCTTCTCTATTACTTGCCTAGACATGAGGGAGCATGCTGGAATAATGGTAACTATTACATATACGGAATTCCAAACTTCAGAACCCGCTTCCGCACAGAGGCTCAATTACCAATCTTTTACGAAATGAAAAAGCCTAAACCTAAACCAGACATTTTCAACATTTTTGTTTTTCATATGGCTCTTGATGTGCCAGAAATAATGAAGGGAATGCCAGCACGTTTTGCGGAGGCTTCGCCTGATTTTATTCCAAGTGGTTTTGATTATTATGCTGGAGGTCACCTTCATAGGCCTTGGCAGTTTCCTTTCAAAAGAGCGCTACTGGTCTATAGTGGTGCAACAGAAACAGTTAGCTACGAAGACGCAATGGTAGAAAAGGGGTTCTATCACGTAACTGTACGACAAAAAAACGAAATGGAGATAGCAAGAATCAAACTTGAAACACCTCGTCTGTTCAAAATTCTTGAGAAAGATTGCACAGGCCTTATGCCACAAAAAATCACCGAGTTAGCTGTTGAGGCAGTAAGAGAGGCAGATGAGCCTGGAGCCATAATTGTTCCTGTGCTGAAAGGAACCTTACCAGCCGAATCAAGCCGCAGACAGATCGACTTGGCTAAGATCAGAGAAGCCGCTGAGCAAGCTCTTTTGGTTCATGTTTTAGTTACCTTAAAAGAGATGGATATACCTGAAGATACAATACGCACCAT
The DNA here is from genome assembly GCA_964584965.1 of uncultured Candidatus Bathyarchaeia archaeon. Taxonomy (GTDB): domain Archaea; phylum Thermoproteota; class Bathyarchaeia; order Bathyarchaeales; family DTEX01; genus JAGTRI01. The sequence continues at coordinate 3,609 of CAZPBM010000040.1, forward strand.
ATTCGAAGGCGAACTGTCGGATTTAAGAACAAGATCTTTCGAGTATTTCCACCAATTCTTTTTACAAAGATATAAGGAAGAAAAGGCTGAAAAAATTGCCCATTTGGCCCTTGATTTGCTTCATCTTTTAGTGAAGGGGGAAGAGGAAAAGGCAATATCTCTTTTGGAGGAGAGGATTAATGAAAATTGAAAGTATAGAACTCGAAAACATTAGATCTCACATAAAAACCCATATAGATTTTAATGAAGGATTTAATTGTCTCATTGGAGGCCTCGGAACAGGAAAATCCAGTATTTTATACGCGGTTGATTTTGCTTTTTTTGGCGAACCAATTGGTAGAAGCTACGATTACCTACTTCGAGAAGACGCGGAATATGGTAAGGTCGCTTTAAAATTTGTTAACAACGGAAAAGAATACATTATTCAAAGAGCATTAAAGCGGCAAAACGACCGAATTAGCCAAGACACAGAGCAACTTGTACTTAAAGAAGAAGGCAACATCATTGCTGAAATGAAAAACGAAGCAGTTACCGAGCAGTTGTTTCAAATTACAGGTTTTGACAAAGAGATTTTTAGAGAAATCATATGGATGAGACAAGAACACTTAAAAGACGTTTTAAATATGACGCCTATTGAAAGACAAAAAAAGTTTGATCAACTTTTTAACCTTTCAGACTACGACATTGCGTGGACAAACCTTAGACCGATTATAACAGGACTAGAAAAAGAACTAGCGATCCTTCAACGAGACCCTGATGTTGTAGGCATCGAAGAGCTGATGGTTCAACATCAAGAAACACTTCATGAGCATGAAACAAAGGAAAAAGAGTACGAAGAAACTAAAAACATGCTTTCTCAGGCTGAGAAAAGATATCTGTTAGCGTCAGCACGGTTAGAGGAGCTTGAAACTGTCCGGCGGACGAATGAGCAGCTTCACAGAGAAGAATCGATCCTTAGTTCAAAGTATGCAGGTGTTCAACAATCCTCTCTTAGACTTGCAGAAGAAATTCTAAAGCGTAAGGCTAGAATTGAAGGTCTAGAAAAACGCCTTGCCATTCAAAATTCTCAGGTACTTTCTTGCCAAGATAAACTAAGAGAGATCGGGGTGCCTCCTGAACTTTCATTCGAAAGGCTTCGAAATTATTGTCAGGCGCTGCAAGCGGAGATACAGGGAAACATAGGCCAGGAGGAGAACCTAAAGTCTGACATTAGTAAGTCAACAGCACGAATCTCAAACCTCATTAAGGAAAATACTTGTCCCTTATGTCTTCAAACCCTTGAACCCGCCTACAAAGAGAAACTGATTCAAAGGCTGTACAATGAAATATCTGAAAACAAGAAGCAGCTTACAGACATTGAAAAAACGACAAAAAGGTATGAGGCTAACAAAGCTATTATTGATACTGTTATTCAGAATTTTCAGAATATTCAGACCCGAATTGAAGAAATAACGAGACAAATGGAAGAAGAGAAAAAGATCTTAGATGAAACACAACATCGTTTTGAACAGAGCCAAAAAGACGAAAAAATGATCGAAGCAGAACTGGCTTCGCTTCGTTCAAAAATAAGAGAATTCGTCATTACTGATTTAGAAAACGCACAGAGAGAATTCAATATTGCCTATGAAGAATACTCCGATCTTAAGCACAAAGCTCAAAATATCGAGTTAGGCAAGGCTGAAATCATTAAGAGAATACAAACAATAGAGGAGAGATTGAAAATCGCGCAACAAAAGAAAGCAAGGCTTGAAAAGGTAGAAAAGACAATTACGCTTGCCCAGGAGATTAGACAAGCATATAGAAGCATCCAGCCTAGACTAAGAACAGAATTCGTCAGATACCTTGAAAGAATCGTTCAACAAGTTTTGGACGAACTGTCTGGAGTTGAAGGGGCAACATTTTCGATAAGGATTGATGAAAACTACACTCCAATAATCGAAATAGAGAAAAATCGTGAAAGAAGCATTTTAAACCTTTCAGGGGGCGAAAGAACACTTTTAGCTTTCGCGTACCGTCTAGGGCTGGGACAACTTATCATGCAATGGAAAGTGGGACATGGACTTCCATTGCTTATTTTAGATGAACCTACTGAAAGCTTAGGCAGAGAGGACGGTTCTATAGATCGTCTGGCAGAATCAATTTCACGACTGAAAACTGTTGAACAAATAATTGCAGTATCTCATAATGAGAACTTTGCCGATAAAGCTGACCATGTTATAAAGCTAGAGAAACTCGAAAACAGAAGCGTCACATTTATAGAGCGTTAGTTCGGAGAGCTTAAACGATGCTGAAAATAGGATGTTGCGGATATCCGGTTAACACTAGAAAGTACCAAGAAACTTTTACGGTTGTCGAGCTAAACAGTACCTTTTACAAGTATCCTCGACCGCAAACGGCAAAAAGATGGAGAGAAACGGCGCTGAATGGCTTTGAGTTTACGGTGAAGGTACATCAAGACATTACACATAAATACAGAATGAACCTTGAACGAACCAGTGAATCTATCAATACAATAAAAGTAATATGTAACATACTAGATGCTAAGGTCATCTTGTTTCAGACACCTGCTTCCTACGGACCTGATAGAATACAGGAAGCTGCAAAATTCTTTGAGCACCTTAGTCGAGACGACCTAACAGTTGTTTGGGAACCAAGAGGGCCTCTATGGCAAAAACCAGAGATTCTCGAAAAACTCAAAACAGTGCTTGAAAGAATAGATGTTTCGCATGTTACAGACCCTTTCCTAGCAATGCCGGTTTATACCGGTAAAGTGGCTTATTTCAGGCTTCATGGACATGGCGAAAGAATGTACTATTACCAGTACTCTAATGATGAGCTGAGAAGTCTGCGTGAAAAAATGAGGCGTCTTGAAACAAGTGGAAAACAAGTTTATGTCTTTTTCAACAATCTCACAATGTTTCAAGACGCTCAAAGATTCTTGTCATTCGTGAAATCAGGCGTTTTTCAAAAACTGGAAACCAGCAATAGGGAAACGTTAGAAAAAGTACTAAAAAGAATCAGGTACCCGACAACAAAGAACACGTTGATTTCTCAAATTGGTTGGAGACTCATTGAGCTAGAAGATCAAAGACAAGTCCGAATGGCTAAGTTGTTCAGAAAACTAGTATATGAAGTCTATAGTAGTCCAGAGGCTATAGTGAGCGAACTTGGGCTGTGACCACCCTTTTATAACATCATTTACCAATATTTAAAAGGTAAGTTTTCCATGTACTCGTTAAAAGACTTGATAACGATTTCACCTGCAGCTCGGTACTTCAGAACCTTGACAAGTGCGGAAGCTAGCTCCAACGTCGTTACGACAGGTATATTAAATTCGACCGCAAGCCTCCGAATCGTGTATTCGTCTTCAAGAATTTCCGCCTTTCCTTCTTCGGAGTTGGCAGTTGGAATGTTGATGACGAGGCTCACCTTTCTCTCGAGCAGGTAGTTAAGGATGTTGGGTTTCTTTTGAGGTTCCTTAACCTTATGAAGGACAGCAACTGAGTTAAGGCCTGCCTTGCGGAATACGTAAGCCGTATGTTCCGTAGCATAGAGAACAAAGCCTAAATCTCTAAGGGCTCTGGCTAGTGGTATAACCTTTTTCTTCATTGTTTCCCCACCTACCGTGATCAAAACCGAACTGCCCTGCTTCGGTATATCAAACTCAACAGACTGTAAAGCTTTTAGTAGGGCGTCAGCGAAGTTTTCACCGAGACAAGCAGCTTCGCCTGTACTCAGCATTTCGACGCCTAGTATTGGGTCAGCGCCTGTTAGCCTCATGAAGCTGAATTGAGGAACTTTTACGCCTACGTGTGGTGCTGGTGGTATCTCAACAATCCGCAGGTCACGAAGCGTCTTTCCAAGCATGATGGCAGTGGAAACTTCGATTAAGTTTACTCCCCTCGTCTTGCTTACGTAGGGCAGCGACCTTGAGGCGCGAAGGTTACATTCAATTACTGATACTTCTCCATCTTTAACTAGATATTGAATGTTGAATGGTCCCTTGATTTTTAAGGCTCTGGCAATTGCCTTTGAGTAATCTTCTATCTTCTTTATGATCTTGTTACTCAAAGTTTGTGGAGGAATACTCATGACTGCGTCGCCACTGTGGATTCCAGCTTGTTCAACATGTTCGATCACTGCGCCGATCAAAGTGTTTTCGCCGTCAGACACGCCGTCAACTTCTACTTCCTTGGCTCCGGCAACGAATTTCGAGATTACTACTGGGTGCTCTTGTGAAACTGTTGCTGCCAGCTCAAGGTAATTCCTCAGATCAGTCTTGTTTTGAGCAATCCTCATCGCATAGCCGGATAAAACGTAGCTTGGGCGTACGAGAACAGGGTAGCCTATTGCCTCAGCGAACGTTTCTGCCTCCTCTATTGTCGTAAGCTTGCTCCATTTTGGTTGTGGAATTCCAAGACGATCCAACATCGCGCTGAACTTTGACCTGTCTTCTGCCTGGTCTATACTTTCGCTCGACGTTCCTAGCAAGTTAACTCCAGCCTTGAAAAGCTTCATCGCCAAATTGTTCGGAATCTGGCCCCCAACGCTACCTATTGCGCCTAGAGGTCTCTCTTTTTCGTATATGTCGAGTATTCTTTCCACGGTCAGTTCCTCGAAATACAGCTTATCTGAAACATCGTAGTCTGTTGAAACGGTTTCTGGGTTATAGTTAACCATAATAGCTTCGTCTATTCCATGATTCTTTAAAGCCCAGATCGTGTTAACTCCTCCCCAGTCAAACTCGACGCTTGATCCTATCCTAAAAACTCCGGCGCCAAGAACTATCACCTTTTTCTTGTCATAAGTGAATTTTAGATCATCTTCATCGCCGTGATAGGATAAATACAAATAGTTAGTTTTAGCTGGCCACTCTGCAGCCAGCGTATCAATTTGTTTAACAACCGGAGTTATGCCATTTTTCTTTCTAAAGATTCTAACCGTAGACTCGTCAATACCCAAGCACTTGGCAATCTGGCCGTCTGAGAATCCTAAACGTTTCGCTTCGCGAATTAGTTCTGAGGCTCGGCTGCTATTCAGGCTAAGGGTTTTTAGTCGTTTCTCCATATCGATTATATTCTTTATTTTATACAGAAACCAAGGATCGATGCCTGATAGTTTATAAATTTTTTTTATAGTGATCCCCATTTTGATAGCATCCACTATTCTGAAAAGTCTCTCGTCTGTTGGGTTTGCCAGCGCATCAGTCAGCGATTCGAACGATACCGATGCATTATCCCCATTGCCCACAACCCCAATCTTTCCAATGTCAAGCATTCGAACAGCTTTCTGAATAGCCTCTTCGAAGTTTCGCCCTATCGCCATCACCTCGCCGACAGACTTCATCTGAGGACCTAAATGTGGATCAACATTTCTGAACTTTCTGAGGTCCCAGCGAGGAATCTTAACTACCAGATAATCAAGCGCAGGTTCAAAACATGCAGTTGTTACGCCAGTGACCTTGTTAACGAGTTCAGGTAAAAGGTAACCAATAGCCAACTTAGCGGCAATATACGCAAGTGGGTAGCCAGTCGCTTTACTTGCTAAGGCTGAGCTTCTCGACATTCGAGCGTTAACCTCTATTGCCCGAAACTCTTCTGATTTTGGATGAAGAGCCCATTGGATGTTGCATTCACCAATTATGCCGAGGCTTTGGATGGTCTTGATTGAAGCGGATCTGATTAGGTGATATTCGCGGTTCGTCAAAGTCTGTGAAGGCGCGACAACAATTGAATCTCCCGTGTGTATACCCATAGGGTCAAAGTTCTCCATGTTGCAGACAGTTAAACAATTGTTCTCGTAGTCCCGCATTACCTCATACTCAATCTCCTTCCATTTTCCAATGTATTCCTCAACCAGAACTTGTGTAATCATGCTTTGAGCAAGTGCCCTACTAACAATGTCTTTAAGCTCCTTCTCATTGTAGGCCACTCCTGACCCCTTCCCCCCGAGAGTATAAGCCACTCTTAGAATGACTGGATAGTTAAGCTCCTCAGCAATCTCTAGGGCTTGGCGAACCGAGGTTGCCGACTTACTTCTTGGTATAGGAATATTTGCTCTAATCATTGCTTGCCTGAATAGTTCTCTGTCTTCCGTGTCTTCAATAGCCTTTATAGGAGTGCCTAAGACCTTAACATCATATTTTTCGAGTACACCAGACTGAGCCAGCTTAACGCCGCAGTTTAGAGCTGTTTGCCCACCGAAGCTGAGAAGAATTCCGTCAGGATCTTCTTTTTTGATCACCGCTTCAACGTATTCTGGAGAAACAGGTAACAGGTAAATCTTGTCTGCCAGTCGCGGATCGGTTTGTATCGTAGCAATGTTAGGATTAATAAGTACGGTTTCTATACCCTCTTCCTTCATTGCCTTAAGACACTGACTTCCAGAATAGTCAAACTCCGCTGCTTCGCCGATTTTGATCGGTCCACTTCCAAGAACTACCACCTTACGTACCCAATCAAACTTCGGCATCTCAACTGATGCTCCTCAAAAATTTTTCAAAAAGAAAAACTGTGTCATAAGGTCCTGGGCCCGCCTCAGGGTGCCACTGGACAGAGAAGGTTTTGCCATTTTTGTGCCTAACGCCTTCAACTGTTTTGTCATTGGCATTAATGTACCAGATTTCGAGGTCTGTATTCTTTAAAGATTCAGGCTTCGTAGCATATCCGTGATTCTGTGTGGTAATATAACATCTTCCAGTTTCAAGATCGTATACAGGCTGATTCTGAGACCTATGTCCATACTTTAACTTGTAAGTGTCCCCTCCAAGCGCCAAGGAAAGAACATGTGTTCCCTGGCATATCCCCATGATTGGGATCTCTTCCTCGACAAGACGTCTCACTGTTGCAATGCACTCTTTTGGCAGAAGTTTCGGATCACCTGGACCGTTACTCAGAACAACGCCGTCGGGCTCAAAACTCATTATTTGCTCAAAGGAAAAATTATAAGGTACACGTATAACGTCTACTTGAAAACTAAGTAGATCTCGTATAATTCCTGCTTTGACTCCGTAGTCAATCAAGACCACTTTCATCTTACCGATATTATCATATATGATGGGGTTCTTTATTGTAACTTCGCTGCATAGATCACGCATGTTCGGGTCGGGAATTCGTTTAGCTTCATCCAGAAGTTCTTCAATGTCAGGTTCTACGTCTTTTTCGCATACTTCTAGAATGCCAAGCATAACACCTTTTTCTCTCAGCTTCTTTGTCAGTCTTCTCGTGTCAATGCCAAAGATTCCTGGAATTCCTTCACTTCTAAGCCACTGGTCAAGGGTTCGTTCAGAGGCCCAATGGTGTGGTTTTTGGCAGAGTTCCTGAATAACTAAGCCTGTGACTTTAATACTTTTAGACTCGAAATGCAAAGGAATACCAAATTTGTTAGCTCCGTTTCGGTAATTTGGGACTCCATAATTGCCTATTAAAGGATAAGTCAAAGTCAAAATTTGACCGTGGTAAGACGGATCTGTTAGAGACTCTGGATATCCAACCATTGATGTTGAAAAAACGACTTCTCCTGAAACTTTACATGGAGCCCCAAACCCTTTACCGAAAAAAAGCGTTCCATCTTCCAGTACAAGTACAGCTTTTCCGACTTTCTTAGGGCGAGACTTTGTTTCCAATCGACCCTTCCCCAAGCAGATTAAAAACTAAAATTTAAACATTATGGTTCAAAATTTTTGGCTGTCAAGAATTTAAAACATTGATAATACAGTCTTCTAATCTCTTATGAGCAAATGAAAGCTTGTTATTCGTTTCTGAAATCCATCTTTTGGTTCTGGATATAGTTTCTGAACGAGCCGTTATCATTCTTTTTACCTCTTCTGGAGCAGGCCCACCTCTGACATTGTATGATTCCACGATGCGTGACGCATTCATGATGCTGGAGATTTCTTGTGGTGTAAGCGGAAGAGCATGTCCAAGAACTTGTTTTGTAATTTCAGAAACAAGTTCAATGGTTAAATCTTGAAAAGATCTGCCTTCTTCAAGCAGTTTTTTCACTATTATGCCCACGATTTTATGAGAAGTTCTGAACGGAATCTTATGGCTTCGAACAAGCATGTTAGCAAGCTCAGTGGCTGATAAAAAAGACAATGAATGTTTATGCAGCACATTGGATTTTACAGTAAGGTTTGAGACTATTTTGTCAAGCATCGACAAACAGTCGTCCACTGTATCTATAGATTGCCAAAGTTTCGGTGTTACTTCCTGAAAATCCATGTTATACGTTGATGGAAGAGACATGAGAACTGCGGCTGAACCAGTGAAATTGCCTAAAACCATGGTCATTCTTGCCCGTATAACTTCTAGTATGTCTGGGTTCTTTTTCTGTGGCATTATGCTACTTGTGAAGGCGAACTCGTCTGGAAGTTCAATTATTCCAAATTCCATTGTGCTCCATATTTCAAAATCCTCAACGAGTCGTGTTACATCAACAGCTAAAATTGTCAGTTCTGCCATAACTTCTAAAAGAAAATCCCGAGCAGTCACGGCGTCAACTGAGTTTTCAAGAACCTCATCAAATCCGAGTAGCTCAGCTACTCTTTCTCTATTTATTGGAAAACTTGTGGTTGCTAATGCTCCTGCTCCCATTGGGCAAAGGTTTACGTTAGCAAAAGTCTCTTGAAGACGTGTAATTGTTCTTTGAAGCGCGTCGAATTGTGCAACGATGTAGTGAGCAAACGTTATAGGCTGAGCTGGCTGAAGATGCGTGTATCCAGGCACAATTGTAAGAAGATGCTTACTAGCCAGCTGAAGCATCGCCTCTTGCAAGTCAATTAAAGTTTTTATCATGCTGATGATTTCTTCTCGAAGTTCCATCCTTATTGCTGTAGTAACTTGGTCGTTTCTGCTTTTTGCCAAGTTTAGGTTTCCGCCACCATCTTGACCCGTATATTCGATGATTTTTTCCTCAACAGCCATGTGGCCGTCTTCCATGCTTGAAGAAAGTCTTATTTTGCCATATAGATTACCAAGCGCCTTCAGAATTTTACATCCATCAACCTTATTGAGAATGTTGCATTCAACCAACATGAGAACATGAGCTTTATTGATCTCAATTACGTGTTTCAAAATCTTTCTGTCAATTAAAGCAGATGATGTAAATTTTACAACGTCCTTTCTGGCTGATGAAAGTCGCCCTTTTCTAAGCAGATCCGACATTCTTCTTCGCCACTGTCTTCTGTTTAAGAGCGTTGGCTACTTTCGTCGGCAGCCCCCATAGCTCTATGAACCCAGCTGCGGATGACTGATTAAATGTGGTCTTGATGTTGTACGTTGCCAAGTTCACGTCATAAAGTGAATTCTGTGATGAGCGACCTACAACTTGAAGTCCTCCTTTGTATAGCTTGAGCTTGACTTTGCCATTAAGGCGTGACTGCGTAGACTCGATGAAGGCGTCAAGATCGTCTCTTAGTGGATCCTTCCACAGTCCCGTGTAAACTAGGTTTGTCCATAAGGCGTCAACTTGTTGCTTGAAACCAAGCTCGTGTCTCGTCAAAACTAGCTTTTCAAGATCCTTATGTGCCTCAATGATAACTGTAGCTGCTGGACACTCGTAAACTTCGCGTGACTTAATTCCGATAAGCCGATCTTCGATGTGGTCAATGCGTCCTACGCCATTTCGACCAGCAACGACATTAATGTAATTAATTAAGGCCACCGGATCCATTGTCTCGCCGTTAACCACTTTTGGAACACCATTTTCAAACTCCAATGTTAAATATTCGGGTTTGTCTGGCGCCTTTTCTGGAGACACGGTCCATTCGAACACATCTTCAGGCGGTTCTTTTTCTGGATTTTCTAGGACTCCACATTCGATTGAACGCCCCCAAAGGTTTTGGTCAATGCTGTACGGCTTTTTAATGCTTACTGGAACTGGAATTCCATGTTTCTTGGCAAAATCAATTTCTGCTTCTCGATCCATGTTCCATTCTCGAACAGGCGCAATGACTGAAATTTCTGGTGCAAGAGCCTTGGCGGTAACTTCTATTCGAACTTGGTCGTTGCCTTTTCCTGTGCATCCATGTGCAATGACATCGGCGCCTTCATTTTTTGCTATTTCAACGAGTTTTTCTGCTATTAGTGGTCTAGAAAGGGCTGTGCTTACAGGATACTTTCCTTCGTATAGAGCATTAGCCTTTATTGCGGGAAACACATAGTTTTCTACAAACTCTTCTTTAGTATCTAATGAATAATGTTTGAGAACGCCAAGATTCTCTGCTTTTTTCGCGATTGTACTTAGATCCTCTTTTTGCCCCACATCAAGAGTAACGGTGATAACGTTTGCATTGTATTTTTCCTGAAGCCACTTCAGAAGAACTGATGTGTCAAGACCTCCTGAGTAGGCTAAGACTATTTTCATACTTCATCCCTTTTTATGGAGAGAAAAGAGAAATCCTTATATATCCTTTTTGGTCAAAATATGCCAGAAAAAACATAAAGTGACCAAAAATGGTCGAAACTTTGGCAAAAACAATCCAAACACTCATTGAACAAGACTACTCGATACAAGACGCTTTAGAAAGAGATTATGCAAATTATAGCGCAATAGCGCGAATGCTTAAACCAAAAGTTGAAGAGATTTTAGGTAAAAAAGTAACGATTGAAGGATTAATTACTTCCGTAAAAAGAGCTAAACCTCTTTATGTTTCACGAAAAGATTTTCATAAGATAATTGCAGGAAGCGTTATAAGCCTAAGAACCGATGTTGCCAAAATTTCGCTTGAGAAAACCCGAAAGAATTTGGAAAAAGCAAGACTTGTTTCCGTGAATTTTCCGGAAGCCTTTTTCCAGGTTTTGGAAGGAACAACCACCTTAACCCTAATTACGGATCAACGTATCTTCAACGAAATTAAGTCAATCTTTATAGATGAAGAGAAACTTGAGGAAAAACAAAACCTTGCTGCTATCATGGTACAGAGCCCAAAAGATATTGTTGACACTCCTGGATGCGTTGTGGCTTTTTACAATCCAATTGCGAGAAGCAGAATAAACATTGAGGAAACGATTAGTTGCCATAATGAAACAATCATCGTTCTGAAAATGGAGGATGCTGCCAAAGCTTTCAGCATATTATCGGATCTTGTTGCAAACGCCAGGAAAAGAGCAATCTAACCTTGCAGATAAGGTTCAACTTTTTTGCTTAGAGATACTGTTCTAGGAATTGTTTAGCCATTTGGAATCCAGTTTCAGCTGTGAAGAATGGGTCTTCGTGCTCTATGCTGAGGACGTAGTCGTATTTTACTTCTTTTAATGCTGTTAAATATGCGGTCCAGTTAATGTTTCCCCAGCCTGGAATTCGGTATCTCCACCAGCCCCTGCCAAGTATTCCTACCTGTCTAAGTTTATGCTCTATTATTTCTGTATCCTTTGCGTGAGTGTGATATATTCTGTCTCCGAATTTGTGAACTGCCTCAACATAGTCGATTTTTTGCCACATCAAGTGCGACGGGTCAAAGTTTAATCCCAAAGTCTTATCAGGAATAGCTTCTAAGGCTTCTTGGAATGTATCCAGCCCCTGCAGGTTAGTCTCAAACCAGTTTTCCATAGCGATTTTAATACCTTGTTCTTTTGCCTTGTCAATCAAAGGGGCAAACACGTTCGGAAAATCTTCTCTTAATGTTTGAATTTTATTTTTACCTTTCACAGGTCCACCTGATAGTGTACAAGCAACCGTTACGTCTAACGCTGCGCATGCATCTATCACTTTTTTCAAGAATTCTTGTTCTGCTGGATTTTCAATAATTCTTAGTGAGTAGTATGCCAAGCTAGTGATTTGTACGTCATTCTGAGCAACAATTCTTTTTATCTCGCTTGCTCCTCCACTCAAAACACGGTTGACGTCGATTTGCCTAGTGGTTGGTGAAACACTTACTTCAAGACCTTTGAATCCGGTCGACGATGCCCAACTAACTAGTTTTTCGAAATTCCAGCTACTTATAGGTGCTGTTAATAAACCCACAAACATTTCCTTTACACCTTTAGGAGTACGTTCATCCTTACTGCTAATTGTCTATTTTTGTAAAAAAGGCTTGCGGAG
>CAZPBM010000041.1:0-15079 GCA_964584965.1 uncultured Candidatus Bathyarchaeia archaeon
GTTTGATTGTTGAAAAACTAAAAGCCAGCGGAAGACGTCGATCTTTAGGCATGCATGAACCAATACATTTCTCAAGACATGTTTTGAGATTGGATTCTAAGGTTGGATTTTGACGACGACATAAACTTGTATTTTTCGCAGATTTCATTCTTCTCATCTTTAAGGCCCAACCCGTTATCCGACATTTCAAACCTCTCAAATTGAAGCTTCATGCAATTACCGCTGTGTTTCGCCTCAAATTGTTTTAAACCTTAGGAAAAATGCTAAGACTTTACTTAAAAGAGTTTCCAAAAATAGATCGCACATCTTATTTGTCGTTTTTGTATTAATTGACCCCTTAAATTTCGCGAAGGAACACACTTGACATGGTTATGAAACTAACAAATATGTCAACATTGTCTATCGTCTTAACATTGTTTGTTATGTATAAAGACATTTTTATGTAACAGATGCTGAACGTTTCCAGAAAGTTTTTAAATGCCTCTTGTTTAGCATTAACGATAAATATCTTAGTTGTTATCACTACGAAAGCAATATGCTAGTTGTGGAAGGTGTAAAGCAACGTTTAACGTGGTTACCTTAACAGATTCGGTTCGGATACCTCCAGACAAGTTTGGGGGACCGTTACAAAACGTAGCGAAAGAGCAACTTAAAATAAAGTATGAAGGAATCATCGACGAAGAACTCGGTTACGTAATAGCTGTAACCAACATCGATGTGTCTCCAACTGGAAAAATAATTCCAGGCGACGGAGCTACCTACCACAAAGTTACTTTTTCGCTCCTAACATTCTACCCGAAGATACAGGAGATTGTGGAAGGCGAAGTAGTCGAAGTCGCAGATTTCGGCGCATTTGTAAGGGTTGGACCTGTAGACGCGTTGATACATGTTTCGCAAATAATGGACGACTTCATTTCCTACGATGATAGACAAGGAGTCCTCATGGGCAAGGAGACGAAACGAAAAATTTCAGTCGGAGACTTTATGCGTGTCCGCACAACCGCTGTTTCCTTAGGACACGGCGGCAGCTTCGGCAAAATCGGCGTAACTGCTAGGCAACCGTTCTTAGGAAAACTTGAATGGATCGAAGAAGACATAAAGGCGGCGAAACCTGTGGCAGAACAAAAAACCGAACCAAAAGATAAAACCTAAAAGAGGCAGCATGTATGGTTGATAGAGCTTGTAGGAACTGCCACCAGATTTCTGATACTAACGTGTGCCCTGAGTGTAAATCCATGGATTTAAGTGATGATTTCAGCGGCATCGTCATCATCCTCGATCCGGAACATTCTATAATTGCAAAAGTGATGGACATTAATAAGAAAGGACGGTATGCTGTTCGAATAAGGTGATATACATCCGTTTTTTAACTTCAGATCTTCGCGAAGAACTGAAGATTCCCTTAGGTTTGCTGATTCAAGGTTCCTATAAACAGACTATGATGAAATTGAGGAAAATAATAGCCGAGTATAAACCAGCAAAGATCGTATCTGTAGGTGATAAAGTCACTGAAAACATAATCAAAAGTGGAATACCTCTGAACGTGGCAATTATAGATAACAAGGTCATGCGAAAACCTGTTAAGCCACTAAATTTGAAGACCAATCGATCTTTTAACGTCAAGAACCCCGCTGGAACTTTAAACGATGAGGCCTTTCAAGCCATAGCTGAAGCTGTTAATCTTGAAGGTTTAACTTCCGTGCAAGTTGATGGTGAAGAAGACTTATTAACGCTCGCAGCTATCATGGCATCACCTGTTAATTCAATTGTGGTTTATGGTCAGCCAGAGAAGGGAATCGTCGTTGTATCTGTCACTGAGGATGTTAAGAAAAAAATCAATGGCATCATTGAACGTATGGAGAAGCAGAATTAGAAAAGCTAAAGTATATGAGCTGAAATTTTGAAGATACCTTAGGGTGAAAGCAGTGAAGATCGAAGTCGTCGAAAAGCAACGAAATGAACTTCTTAAAAGAAACGAAGTTGAATTCCATGTTGACCACGAAAAAAGTGGAACCCCATCACGCATGGAAGTAAAGCAAAAGCTTGCTTCAGTTCTTGGTGTCGATGAAGCAAAAGTGTTTGTGACAAAACTCGTTACAAAAACAGGAAGCATGACATCCGTAGGCCGAGCCAACGTTTATGACTCTGCTGACCAAGCGAAGCTCATTGAACAGAAACACATAATACTAAGGAACTCTCCAAAACTTGAAAAGAAGGAGTAAAGGCAGTATGTCAGAAAAACCTGCACCAAAAAAGAAAAAAAGTAAATCCGTTTCAAGTTACTATAAGATTGAAAAAAACGGAATAGTAAGAACGCGGCCAATCTGCGATAGGTGCGGTCCAGGATATTTTATGGCTGATCATGGCAACAGATACTCTTGCGGGCACTGCGGCTTCACAAGATACAAAACTGAAGGCGCCCAGACAAAATAGTGATGCCTATGTTTTTTCAGAGTTTTGGATTTGTTCTGGTTTAGATTCTTCCTTTCGAAAAGCAACATAAAATTGAAAGAATGAGACTGCAAGCAAGAGCACTGACAACACAATTATGATGTTTCGAACCTCTGAATATTGTGTGAGGCCTTCGAACATGGGCAGAAACATTGTCCAAGCGTAAACCACAAGAAGAAGTGAACATACGGCTGCCATTATGTTGAAAAAGTTTATTCTAGTTTTTATCAATCCGAAATTTCCTCGCCTTACAAACACCAATAATCGTTATGGTTAATTCTGTCTTATTAATGATTCTTCAAAATCGTCTACAAATAACTCATAAGGTTTATGACAGTGGCAGTGAATATGCTTTTGATTGGTGAAAGAAATGAAAATTGGTCTCGTCTCTGATACGCACGATCGACTGCCTTTCATAGATAAGGTAGTTCAAAGGCTAAACAATGAAAATGTGGATTTAGTTCTTCACGCTGGAGACTACAGTGCGCCATTCGCCGCTTTACGGTTTAGTTCACTAAAGACTCAGATGATTGGCGTTTTCGGAAATAATGATGCTGAAAAAGAACTTTTACAAAAAAATTTTATGAAAATTGGTAAAAACATCCGTGGAAAATTCGCAGAGGTCAGAGTTGAAAATTTGAAAATCGCGTTGCTCCATGGCGAAGAAACAGACTTACTTGAATCCATCATTGACACGTCAGCCTTTGATGTGGTTGTTCATGGGCACACGCATCAAGCCTCAATTCGAAAACAGAACGAAACCTTAGTAGTTAATCCAGGTGAAGCTTGCGGTTACCTTACTGAAAAAGCAACTATAGGAATCCTTTACACTGACACCATGAAGGTAGAATTGGTTTCAATATAATCTCAATGTGAAAGTAGTAGCCAAAAAATAATCTGATAAACGGGTAAGCTTTAAATGACGGCTGTTAATGACACTTTTTCTGCTATGTCGAAAACATTATCTAAATTAGGACGAAAAACTCTGAGTTTAGCCTTAATTTTCAATTCTTTGATAAGCCTAACTTTTGTCATTAGTAATCTTGTTTCATCATACCCATCTACAGTTGGAGAACAACCATATTGGTTTTACTTAATTGGTAATTCCGTTTATCTGTTCGTGTTCATAGCATCCATCCTCAACATTCTTCCAGCGAAGCTACTTGGAAAAGTTGACTTGGGGAGAATTTGGTTTCACCATTACGTCTATGGTTTCCTTGCGAGCTCAGTATCTCTTACGCTTATGGTTATCTTTGCTCCTACGTACGTCCTAGTTTTTCTTATGCCTTCTCTTTGTTTTCAAGCGGCAGGTCTGCAAATGTTTCTAATTTTTTCAGCCTTGTTTTTTGTTTATGGCGGTCTAACTCTTGTGATAGACGACGTTCGCGACGTTTCAGCAAAATTAGGTAAAGTATTTGACAAACTTAAGATTCGAGCTTACAAATCCAGCAGATCTCTTCAAAAGATGCATTTGATTAGTAGTTTAGTAACCTTGTGCGTCTCGTTATCTCTCTACGCTTCGCTTATAGAAAAGATTATACAAAGCGAGATATGGATCATACAAAACATTACTGCAACGTTTTTTGCCACAAGCCTATTAATCACAGGTCTATGGGGATTAAGGGCTATCAAAGCCAAATATTGGTTCATAAAGTTATATCAGGACCTCGCCCGATTGGAACCTATATTGCTGAAGACATAAAATTTTTTGACTAATGCAGATGAGTTCTTTTTGTTTCTATAGCAGCAGCTTTGTGGGCTTCGCGGATAGGCTCTGGAATTCTATGACCTGCAAGACAGTGTTTCACGATTTTTATTGCTGTCCCTAATGAAATTTTATGTCCAACACTGATAAAAATTGGCTTTACTCCTAGTTTCGTGTATAAAGCTGCGCCAATTGTAATGTTGCCATCAACTATGGGTTTCCAATCCTCTTTCTCAGTTTCTCCGATCTTGCCAAATAAAAGAGTCTTGGCTACACCTATCGTTGCCATATCGAGAACAAGACCCAGGTGACTAGCAAGCCCAAGTCTTCTAGGATGAGCAATCCCGTGGCCATCAACAAGAAAAACGTCTGGTTTTACTGAAAGCAAACGTATGGCTGAAATGAGTGGGGGAATCTCTCTGAATGACAGAAAAGTTGGAATATACGGTGTTTCAATTGGTTGACAAGAAGTTTTTGCCTCTGCAACTTTTAGTGTTTCATAATCCAGAATTGTCGCAGAACCAATTGCAAGACTATCAGTATAAGCAACGTCTAAACCGCCAACAAGCTTTATTTGCCTTGGCAACTGGTCTATGCATATTATCTTCTTTGAAAGCAACTTCTGTAGATTTTCCGCCTCATCAATAGTTAACTCGGAGGAAAAAGCAAATTCTGATGGCTTCACGAAACGTGGCTTCCCTTTGTTCTTTTTTACTCCATTATTTCAGCTCTAACTCCAACAAAAACAGGACCTGTTGTTTCGATTTTCTTTTTTCGGTTCATAATGAACCTTCTGGCTTTGTCACTTAATTTCACGTTGATGTCGCTTGGGCGTTTAGCCATGCGCACCCAAATGTCGAAGCCTTTTTGACCTCTGGTGACAGCTTCTTCGATTCCTGCGGCTGCTTTGGCTGCTATGCCGTCGATGTATCTGATTCCAGTTGGAACACCTTTTTCACGAGCGGTTTTTATGAATTCAATGTTGACCATTCCTTTCATTGGTATTCCTAAAACATTGCCATCATATACAACAATCTGGTTTAAAGCAGCTGCGCCTAGAAGCTTCGCTTTTTCTTCGTTTTCGTACAGGTAAACCTTTACACGCTTATCAAAGATTTTTCCATCATATATTAAGAACTCGCAGGGGCTAGGTGCCTCCTCATTAGACAAGGCTATGTCAAGCAGGTTCTTCATTATTTTTTTTCCTTCCTCGGTTTTTGGTTCTGATTCGAGGCTAATTAGATGTGCAATTTCTTGGTCTGACAGTTTGAGCTCAGCAAAGAATTGGGGATAAACTAGCCTTCGGATGTCCGTCTCGTTATGAAGTAGCATTGCTACTCTTTCAACGCCTATTCCGACGTTCAAAACGGGGGTATCAAGATCGTACTTGGCTAGTGCGATTGGACTGTAAATGCCGTAGTCTACTACTTCAATCCACTTTTTTGAGGAAGGATTAAAGACGAACCCCTCATATTCCATGCTAGGCACGTAGTATTTTGAGGTTACCTTTTTTTGGACAAACTTGAACTGGTCGAAACCAAGAGGTTCCAGCAAGGATCTCGTAATTTCTTCGCCTTCGCTTACATCTATGGTTTCCTTCATTACCACGCAGCTGGCAGAGTGGTGAACACGAAGATGTGTTGGGTCTTCTCTCTGTTCTCTTCGAAATCTGATGTCAACCGAAAATAGCTTCAAAGGCAGATCAGATACTGGTCGTAGGGCTTGAAGGGTCAAAAACCATGCTGTAGTAATGTGAGAGCGAAGAGTAAGTTTAGAAGCCACGGGGAGCAGAGACTTAAACTCGGGAAAAATATCAGAGATTACACGCATCGCCACAGTGTCGGAAACGCCAATTGAGTCAGCTATTTTTTCAACAAGATCATCTGAATCAATTTTTCCTTTTTTGTAGTCCCGAAAAACCTTTTGTAGATTCAAAACCTTAGTTTCAGTAATTTCAACACCTAGCTTTTTCATTTTCTCAAGCTTGGCCTTACCTAAACCAATGTCTGGCCGTGGAAGAGTAGCAAGATAATAGCAGCGGTCAAGAATGATAGGAGCTTCTGGGCCATACTGCTTATAGATTTCGGTCTCGTCCAAAATTACGGGATTAAAAAATTCATTGAACCCTAGATTCAGAAAAGCAGTTCTCAGCTTTTGGATAAGGTCATAAATTGGGTGGGAGGCACCTTTAGTTACAGGTGTTATTATCTCGTGTTCAATAGGTTTTGGAAACAAGTTTGCGCTTTCGCGCCATACTTTTTCGAAGCCTTCTTCCTTGACTCTTTTTAAGATATCTTTTGGATCAAATAGGCCCATTTTTTCGTTTCGCCTCTAGTCTTTTTCTAAGATCTTTTATTGAATTTTCAAGCTGACTTCTTCTGACTTCGATCGTAACGTCTCCTCTCGTGGCTTCGAGAACATGCCTAGCAACATCGCATTTTCTTCGAAGTTCATGAACCAAAATGTTGGCTTCATCAAGGTTCACTAGCTCCGCGTAAATTGTTTCCATTAGTTCAAGGTTTTGTAAGGCTTTCTTTATCCTATTTCGTCTCAAGTAATCCAATGTTTGACGCCTAAGCTCACCAATCACGTCTGCAAGTCCAAGAACATAGGGCGCAATTGGAACATTGATTTCTTCATGGCTGATAAACCGCCCTTCTTTGATGAGTGTGAAAAATATTTGAGCCTCAGCATATTCTTCAAAGGCTGAATCAACAGATCCCATATACACAAGACCGGAAAAATCGGCGGTCATATTGTGGAGATTATCAAGAAGCTCCTTAGCTTCAGCGAGTTTGGCTTTGGCCTCTTCAAATTTTTCTTTGTGCATGTGAAAAATTGCTGTTTTCGACAGACGGGTACATTTCCGCATGGCTGTCTGAACTTCTTGGCGGGCAGCGTCCTTCTTGGCAAGTTCATCTTGAATTCGACTTAGTATTTCGTTTAACGACATTTGCCTCACTTTCTAAATTAACTTATGAATGCGTTGAAGTACATTGACGTTTCTTTGCTCTCTGCATTTAAGTTAAGAGCAAGTGTGTCATCCACAAATAGACACTTTATTTTGGCATTTATCTTTTTAGCTTAACTGGCATCTTAGATTTTTCCCGTCCAACAGTAGAGGCAAAGGTCCTCTTTCATCAAGCCCTTGTTGTTTGGGGCTTCTATCACAGCTTTAACAAGGTCTTCGACGGTTTGAAATTTTAATGTTGTGAAGCCAATCTTCTTCCTAATTTCTTCAACCATAGTTTGGTACTCTGGGCTGCTCGTATCCAAGTATTTTTGTATGTCTCCTTCTGTCTTTTCCATTGCGTTCCAAGTGGCGAGGTCCTTCACTTTAGTTGACAAGTCATAAATACATGGATACATCTGCGGAGGTGAAGCTATTCTGCCATGAACCTCTTTCGGATTATAAGGTAAAATCTTTTCATTTAGCAGGTCTCTAAGTTGAGTACCTCTTCTAATTGAGTCATCAACTAAAACTATTCGTTTGCCATTGATTATCTGGGGGTTCGGAACCTGCTTATAACGGGCAATCTGTTCTCTTCTTTCCTGAGTTGGCGGAATGTAGCTTCTCCCCCACCCAGGCGTGTACTTAATTAAGGGTCGCCTTAATGGAATCAAAGAAGTTAATGCCTTTTTTATTATCTCTTCGAATTGGTTAACGTCAATTTTGTTCTCTTTGAACTGTTTCATTGCTTTAGAAACTTTTTCTTGAGCCAGTTCAATTTTTCTCTTAGCGTAACCAACAGAGTGCGCAAACCCTGAGTCGGCTATGCCAAGCACAAGATCTGCTTCCACATCGTCCTTTTCAGCTAAAAAACCTCCACATCTTTCCCTTACGATTTCGGCGTTTATGCCATAGTAGTCGGAGGATGGAAAGCCAAAATAAACATGAAGAAAAGTGCAGAATTTTTTCTTAGATGGCACGTTAGCTCTTGTTTTTACTCCTGACTCGTCTATGGAAACTATTTCTAGGTAATCGAGAAATTTGACAACATCATATCTCAAGTTTGGAAAGGCTGATGTCTCAGAGGCTATTGCCCAATCGTTTCCTCTGTTTCCAAGTATCAGAGGGAAGGTGCTGCCAGCCGCGTAGATGCTTCTTTCATTTTGTGAGAGAAGAAGGAGAGATATTGTTCCGTCGATTTTGCTATACATTGTTTCGATTCCGTCAATGATGTTTTTACCTCTTCCAATGAGTTCACCGACAATTTCAGTTGGATTTGGTACAGTTTTGCCAGCTGTAACTCTGGATTTTTTGAAAGTCACACCTTCGTTTATCAATTCGTTGTAAAGCGCCTCAGCGTTTCGGATAACTCCAGATGTGCAAAGGGCAAAGGTGCCATTTTTCGATTCAAACTTAATTGGCTGCTCATCTGGGCTATCGCTAATGACTCCAATCCCAATCTGCCCTTGAATCCTCTTGTATATTTCTCGCATTTCAGACTTGAATTGGCTGTTACTAATGTCACGGCAGACAAGTCTCACGTCACCATCAAGATAGGCTAAGCCGCCAATTTCTGTTCCAAGATGGGAGTGATAATCAACTCCTACATAGAGGTCTCGGGCAAGGTGATTCTTTGATACAACACCGAATAGCCCACCTAACATAGCCTTTTCAGCCTCTAGTTAGAACCGTTATGGAACGGGTATAAACGACTTTTGCACAAGACCATGTTAATGTTCAAGGAATCAAAATTTTTGTAACTATTGCATCCGTCATATCCTGCGTAGTAGAGGTTCCGCCCATATCGTAAGTTCGAACTTTTCCCTCTTTCAAAACTGCTGTCACAGCTTTTTCAACAAGGTCTGCTTCTTTAGGTAGATTTAGGTAATCAAGCATCATTTTCGCAGCAAGAATTGTCGCAATGGGGTTTACGACGTTTTTTCCTCCATACTTGGGTGCAGACCCATGAACAGGCTCAAACATTCCGTAGCTGTCACCAATGTTGGCCCCAGCAGCAAATCCGAGTCCCCCAACAAGCTGAGCTGCCTCATCGGAAAGAATGTCGCCAAAAAGGTTAGTTGTAACTATGACGTCAAATTTTTCAGGCTCCTTAATTAGCCGCATAGCCATTGCATCAACGTGAACCTCATCAACTGTTACTGAAGGGAATTCTTTGGCAACTTTCATAACAGAGTCCACGAAGATGCCGTCTGTCACACGCAAAATGTTTCTTTTGTGTACACATGTTACGTGCTTTTTGCGTTTCAAGGCAAGCTCGAACGCAAGATTCGCAATTCTTTCAGAAGCTTGCTGAGTTACAACGCGTAAAGCAACGCCTTTATCTGGAGATAACAAAAACTCGTGTCCAGAATAAAGGCCCTCGGTGTTTTCTCTTAACACAACAAGATCAATGTTCGGCTTTACGGATGGGACACTCGGTAGACTTTTGCATGGTCTTACATTCGCGTATAGGTTGAATGTTTTTCTAATTGTTACCGCAGCACTTGGCGGTGCCCCTGCTTCTTCGGGGGTGGTCATTGGGCCCTTTAGGCATGCACCGGTTTGTTTGAGCATGTCAAGCGTTTTCTGTGGAACATTTGTGCCATATTTGCTTATACAATTGGAACCTGCTTCGCCTTGAATAAAGTCGAATTTTACGTTTTTCGATACTTTTTGTACAGCATTAAGAACCTTTAGAGCGGCTTCAGTCACCTCTGGTCCGATGCCGTCTCCTGGCAACACTGCGATTTTGAAATTTTTACCCAATTCAGCATCACTTTTTGTTTAGTTTTTTGTGATTGTTGTTTATGTTTTCATCTTTAAAGACGTCATGAGAAATATGTTTTATTCTCGCTTAAGTCTTGAGTCAAGAATATAGTTGATAATGTCGACGCAGGACATTGCAAGGTAAGGTTTTTTTCCAATAGAAATTTTTGCGCCAAAACGTAAAGCGAATTTTTCTTCTTTCATTGGCAGGCCAACTTGGTCGCCCAGTACAAAAACAGGATTTTCTCCTAAATTAACTTTCAAAACATCTTCTCCGCCTTCCTCTAAAATGAAGAGGTTCTGTTTTTGCCGGATTACATCCTGAAAACTTTCTTTACGTAGCTCGATGCCTTGGTGAACGCCGCCCGATAGCACCTTTCGCAGAATTTCTTCCCAAGTTTTTTCGTCGGTTCTCACATCCCTAAGTTTTTTGCCATCAAAGACTAGATGAACTGGTGGATGCGGAGGACCGTTCAGAATGACGTGGAAAATGACGTCGCGTCTAATTGCGCCTGACGTGAAAAAGGCTGCGAGAAGACACTGATAGACAACATCCAGTCTACCTGCTTCTCTAAGGGTTTTGAATTTACTGTCAGTTCTGCCTTTTCGGGAAAAAAGGATAAATTCAATCATACAAGGACTGTTCCTACAGTTACATAAAAATGAATTAAAACTATAAGAATGTAGACATTATTCTCCGACTAGAACGCTGAACCTCCATTCGGGCGCATTGAAACTGCATTCTTGCCCCGTCTCTGTGGTCTGAACTGGAATTTTTCGTCCTGAAATTATGTCAATGACACGTTTAGAGGCAAAGAAGTCACGTTTAAATTTGAGGTGAACAGAATCCTGTTTTGACGGGAAGAAGACGAAGACCATTTTCTTTCCAGCTGATTCTCCCCACTTTATGTAGACGAACGAGTCTTTGTCAGGCTTCGACGAAGAAACCTCAACCCAAGGCTTCCATCCCGCTCTTCTGGCGACAAGTTTTATGAACCTTTCAAAATCCGCTGTCCAGCTGTTTAGATATGGGTCACCAAGATAGGATCCGCACAAAATCACTTTGCCTTTTCCGACCGAAACTTCAGATATCAATGCGCCATCTTTGTTTTCAGCTAATATGATGCCCCTGTTTTTCTGCCATGGTGTCAGCCACTGGGCTACTTTGAGTCTTAGTTTCTCATCACCAATCATGGCGGATATATAGTCAGATTCAAGGCGGCGTCTTCCAAGTTCGCTTACTCCACATAAGTGCGCAGTGAAACGGTCTTCAGGGTACCTGTACAACCCTTCTGGGTTAAAGGCTCCGCATTCTGATTCGCAAACAAGTGTTCCTCCTTTTTTCACAAACTCTGCAAGAGCCTCTTCCACGGATTCGCTTGTAACTATCGTTCTTGGCATAAATAAGACTTTAAGCCCCTGTAAGATGTCAAGGTGTTCCTCTTCAACAACAATGTATGGCATTGATTGACGTGCCAAGCTTCGACAGTACCCAAGTAGGCCGCGCATTATCCGCTCAGCGCTACCTTCCTGTGCCCAAGCTAAATAGTAAGACTGAGGGCTAAACATAACTCCGATTTCAGACTTTGCAGGTCTATACTTAGCTATTAGGTCGCTGTATTCCTCAACGAGCTTTCCCGTTTCTTTCATGTACGCTAAACGTTCTTCTGCAAAACCATCAAAGCCTGAAATTCCGAAACCCCCTGACTCGCGACCAAAAACCTCGTCTCGCCAGCACCAAAACAGAATTGTATTTGCGCCACAAGCTATTCCGTTCCAAATCCATCTTTGCTGGGAAAGGGCATCAACGTCAGCATAGATATTGAATCCAACCGCAGCCCGCCCGCCTTGAACCTCACTTAGCCAAACCAGCTTGTCCCGTCCTGCTGACTTAATAAATTCCACTCTCATCGCAAAGTCAGCGTCATCCATGTTAGACCACTTAGGAAAACTTGAGCATCCAACTCCATCCAAGTCGTCTGCGAAGAACCAGTCGTTGCCTCTGTTAAGAGGGTGGTCGTAGCCACCCATTGAGCCTGGCCACAAAACGCACGGAGAGGCAGCGTGAACAGTGATGGGGTGATCTATGTCTAAAGCCTTTATTGCTTCGTATCGTGCCTTGGCATGCCTGTTGGCTCTCCAAGTGAGAAATCTTTCGAAAGCCATCATTTCTGTGTATGGTCTGTCAGGAAGTTTTCCAGGCATCACCTCGTCGAACGTGCCGTATCATCTCTTCCAAGCCTTATTTAGTCCTTCAAGCCCACCGTACTTGTCGCTTAACCATTTGCGGAAAGATTGTAGTGTGTAATCGCAGTAACAAACGAATCCGTCGGCTTGAACGTTCCATCTTAGCTCATTCCAGGCATCCCACCCTCTAAGGTTCGGAGCAGAACGGTATCTCGAAACAACTTCAGTGAAGAAATGTTTCATGTGTTCCCACACACCCGGGTTGTCAGTGCACCCTCCTGGAGTTATGCCAAAGTGGCATTCGTTACGATTTGAGGGCACGACCTTTTGTCCCATGTGGTTAACCATCTCGCTTCCCGGCACTTCACGGTGAATCCAGTATGGCTGAATCTCTGCGATGGTGCTGAGGATTACGCCTAGCCCGTTTTGTTCAGCTATCTTCACTAGGCGATCGTAGTCGTCGAAAACGAAATGGTTCGGTTTAGGTTCAACCCAGCTCCACAACACCCAAAGCTGCACTGTGTTGAACCTCGATTGCTTGATTTTGGCGAAGTCTTTTTCCCAGTATTTGTCCTCTGGAAAAGGTGGACGATAATATTGAACTCCAAGATTCATACGTTCTCCCTTCAATCTTTTTTGTTCTTCATCAGTTGAAGGTTTTTCGTGATTAGTTTATTTAAAGTCGCCACTGACGTATGTGTCCTGTAACCATCAGCAGGCGTATAAAGGCAGTAATCGACCAGTTTTACAACAGTAGACGTAGCGACATGCATTCTTGTATCAGACGAGGCATAGTAAATGTAGACTTCGCCATTGTCCTTTTTTATCCAGCCATTACAGAATAAGACGTTTGACACGTCTCCTACTCTTTCTTCACCTTTGGGAGCCATAAAATAGCCTCCTGGAGAGGCAGTAACCTTCCAAGGCTCTTTTAGGTCGGTCATAAACATGTAAAGCACGTACCGTAAGCCGGCGGCGCAACTTCGAACTCCGTGAGCAAGCTGCAGCCATCCCTTATCTGTCTTTATTGGTGGTGGGCCTAAGCCGTTCTTTACTTCCTTAATTGTGTGGTAGACACGGGGCTCGATGATTATTTCGTCCCGAACCTCAGCATTTTCTATATCGTCAATTAAAGCCCAGCCTATTCCGCCGCATGAGCCAGCTTCGATAAATGTTTCTTGCGGGCGAGTATACAACGCGTATTTTCCGTTAACAAATTCTGGGTGTAACACTACGTTACGTTGTTGAGTTTTCGACTTCAAGTCTGGCAAGCGTTCCCACTTTATTAGGTCTTTTGTGCGAACAATTCCCGCTTTCGCTATGGCAGACGACAAGTCGCCAGGCGGCGCATTTGGGTCTTTGTGTTCTGAACAGAAAATGCCGTATATCCAGCCGTCTTCATGCTGAGTTAGGCGCATGTCGTAAACGTTAGTTTCGTCTCTATCAATGTCTGGAAGAGTAATTGGGTAATCCCAAAAACGCCATTGGTCGATGCCGTTTGGACTTTCAGCAACCGCAAAAAATGATTTGCGATCCCAGCCTTCAACACGTACAACCATCAAATATCGATTGTTAAACAGAATGGCTCCGGCATTAAAAGTAGAATTTATTCCAAAACGCTGCAGCAAATTCGGATTAGTTTCATAGTCAAGATCGTAACGCCAAAAGATTGGGGCATGCTCAGCTGTGAGAATAGGATATTTGTAACGGTCATAAATGCCGTTGTAGTCATCAGTTTTTTCGTTTCGACGCGTTATGAGCTGTTCGTAACTTTCAAATAGATCATTAAGCCGTTTGTCAAAATCTATCTTGTTCATGGAATTCCCGTTTATTTTTTTGATTAGGTTAATATAAAACTATTTTAAGGCGTGAACAAGGTGGCTAAAAAAGAAAATGTTGGGTGACGTGTTGGAATCTGATTTGGGGCTCTTTTTAAGCGTCTCAAATGAAACCTGACATTTCATTTGTTACGGAAGATTTTTAGGATGACATGATATCTACTTTAGAAGATGATGGCAATGGTTAAGCGCGTTGAGAAACCTTGGGGTTGGGAAGAGTTTCTTGTTGAAAACGAGTTCTATAGAATAAAGAGGCTTCATGTTAACGCAGGTTGCAGAAATAGTCTTCAACGTCACAGAGAGAAGGTTGAAACTCTGATCTATCCGGACGGCAAAATCGTTCATGTTCCTCCATTTAAGGTGCATAGGATAGAGGCGCCTCCGGACAAGGACTTGGAGGTCTTGGAGGTCAGCCATGGAGAAGATGAGGACGTTGAAAGGCTTGAAGATGACTATGGCAGAACTGAGAAAACTTAATTATTTGTCTTCAAACCACGGGTGTTGTTAACTATCGAGACTGCTTGGTTACTACTGTTTCCGAGATGACGTTGAACAATCTCTGGTTTTTGTTTGTGTTCATTAGCCAACCAATTATACAGTCTAAAGGTAATAGGAAGGCTTTGCCGAAGCTTTCAAGGGCGGCGTACCCCAAGTCTATTGGTTGGCCGTTCTGCCTCGTAACTTTAAGCTTCATCACCATCTTGCCGATTGACTGACCGTATGTTCCATCCATGAATGTCCAGTATAGGAAATATACAATGTTGCCGAATCCAAACTCGACGAAGGGAATCCAGCTGAGCGGAAAAGGCATTACCTGCAGCCAAAGATTTGGCAACCTAAATAATGAAATGAAGATTCTTATTGGAGCAAGAAAAATCCCTAGTACTATCATGTCTATGATCCATGCTACAAATCTTTCTCCCCAGCCAGCTACAACTAACATGGACTTTGAGGGGCCTCTAACTGTTGCCCCACAGTTTGGACAGTACATGTAGTCTTCAGCTACTTGTGTTCCGCAGTTTTTGCAATAAGGCATTTTTCCACCCATTATGCTATGTTGCATAAGATACCATGTTTCTTGGCTATTTATCCGTTGCTTTGCTGTAAAGATTAAAATAAGTGGTTGATAAGAACAGTAGGATGCTGCCTTTGGAGCAACGAAAGGTGCTATGTATGGATCTT
>CAZPBM010000042.1:0-52436 GCA_964584965.1 uncultured Candidatus Bathyarchaeia archaeon
GAAATGGAAGCTTATATTGATGATTTAAAAAGACTTTAGGTATATGCTAACGCCTATTTTTTGAAAACTTTGCCTCTTTGTTCTGGAACAACATTTATTGGAACTTTGCCTGATAATACTTCTCTTATACTATCCGCAACAGATATTGCCATAAGATGTCTGGTTTCATAAGTTGCAGTTCCAACGTGAGGTGTTAGAACTGTATTTTCAGTTTTGATCAGAGGGCCACCAAGTGGTAACGGTTCAATTTCAAACACATCAAGCCCAGCTCCTGCTATCCATCCTTCTTCAAGAGCTTTACACAGGGCTTTTTCGTCGATTACTGATCCGCGGGAAGTGTTAATTAAATAGGCTGTCTTTTTCATTAGCTTCAATTCTTTTTCCTCAATCATATGTCTAGTTTCTTTTGTTAATGGAACATGAATTGTGACGAAATCTGATGTCTTCAACAAATCTTCAAAATCTACATACCTTATCCCAAGTTTTTTCTCGGCTTCTTCGTTCCTATATTTGTCATAATAAATCAAGTTCATTTTGAAAGCCTTAGCTCTAGCTGCAACTTCGTATCCGATGCGTCCCAGACCTATTATTCCTAAAGTTTTACCGGCAAGATCTGTACCCATTGGTAGCATAGCCATGTCGGACTTTGCCCATTTTGTTCTTACAAATTCGTCGCAAACCTTTATCTTTCTTGAGAGGCCAAGCATAAGTCCTATAGTAAGCTCGGCTACAGCGTTCGAAACTACTCCTGGAGTAATAGTAGCATAGACTCCGTATCTGTTACACGCATCAACATCTATTGAGTCGTAGCCTACTCCAATCCGTGAAACAATCCTCAATTTTGGAGCCTTGCTTAGTAGTTCTTCGCCTGTAATCCCCCAAACAATCATGGCTTCCGCTTCTTTGAGTATTTTTTCAAACTCTTGTTTGTCACTTGGAGGGACATATCGAATTTCAGCAACATCGCCTAGAAGGATTTCGAAGTCTGATGGTCTTTCTTTTGGTGGGGGAGACGGAATTAGCACAATTGATTTGTTTTGCACATTCATTCTCGGGGGACTCCTCATCATAATTTTAGGCATTCATTCGCACATAGAGACTTATACATTTTACTCTTTTTTGCTCATTTTCAAAGCAAAAATTTTATCATGCATATCACATAATTTGTATTCAGTCTTAGAAGGGATCAACTTGGAATTTTTTGAAACAGTAAAAACCCGAAGAAGCATTCGGGCTTTCGCTCGCGACGAAGTTTCAGAAGATGAAATAAAACAACTACTTGACGCTGCTAGGTTAGCTCCGTCAGCTGGTAATCTTCAACCATGGAGTTTTGTAATCGTAAAAAATGACAAAATAAAACATAAATTGGCAGAAGCTGCCTTGAACCAATCTTTTATTGAAGAAGCTCCCGTCGTAATTGTGGTTCTAGCTGATTTTAACAGGTCAAAACTGAGGTATGGAAACAGAGGAGCAAACCTATATTGTATTCAAGATACGGCTGCAGCTACCCAAAACATATTGTTAGCTGCAGTCGCCTTAGGGTTAGGCGCATGTTGGGTAGGAGCATTCCAGGAAGACTTAGTAAGATTCGTTCTTAGAGTTCCTGAGGGTTTCAGACCAGTTGCCATCGTTCCAATAGGTAGACCAAGTGAAAAACCAATTTCTCCAAAGAAGCTGTCATTGGCGGAGATTGTTCATTATGAAACCTTTTAGGTAAAATATTTCTCTATTATAAATACTCCATAAACAATAACAATAATAAGGAAACATTCATTTATGAATCTTGATGGTGATCTAATTTGTCTTTATGCCCAAATTGCAGAGCAACAGTAGATTCAGATGCCAAGTTTTGTCGCGTGTGTGGCGCAAGCTTAACTCAGGCACGTGAAGAGATGTTCAAGTTGAAGTACGAGATAAAATATCGGCCATCCTATTCTCTTCTTGAGGTTCAATTGCCAACTGGCGGTTTTATTACAGCTGAGGCTGGGGCCTTAATCTATATGAGCGGGAACGTCGACGTGAAAACCCATACAAGAATTGACCAGTCTGGTTTGTTTGGCACTCTTAAGGTTTCAGTTCTTGGTGGCGAGACTCTGTTTATTAACGATTACTATGCAAGAGGCGGAGATGCTAAAGTGGGATTTGTTTCAGCCCCGCTCGGTGATATAACTCGTCTAGAAATAGACCAAAACAAGGGATACATTATTCAAAGCTCTGCATACATAGCCTCGACTCCTAATGTGAAACTAGATACTCAATGGCAAGGCTTCACTAAGGGATTGTTCGGTCAAAATCTATTTATGATCAAGACCTTGGGTACGGGTGATGTTTTCATTAATACGTTTGGAGCCATAGATAAGCACGACCTTAGCCAAGGCGAAAAATTAGTTGTAGACAACTATCATCTAGCAGCCTTAAGCACAACCTGCCAGTACCAAGTTCGAATGTTCGGTGGGCTAAAATCTACCCTATTAGGAGGCGAAGGGCTTGTAACAGAAGTTACTGGACCTGGTGAAGTATACGTACAAACAAAAAACCCTAGGGAATTTGCGGACTGGCTATGGAGATACATTGGTCCTAAAGTCCGAAGCGCTCAAAGCAGTAAAGGCTTCCAATTCGGTCCACGTTAGAGGTGCACATATTGCAACACAGCCCCGTTCACAATCTAAATAGTTGTTCTGCTTTAGAAATGTTTTATCTCTAATTTATTTATAGAAAAGATAATGTTGAGGTGTCTTTGATGCCTTTTCACGTACCTATTCTGGCTGTAATAGGCCATAAACATTCAGGAAAAACAACAGTAGTAGAAAACCTTGTATCCGAACTAACAAAGATGGGATTCAATGTCGCCTCAGCCAAGCACATCTCCAAAAAAGGCTTTATTTTTGATGCTGAGGGTAAAGATACATGGAGACATTCTGCGGCAGGAGCTAATCCAGTTATAGCAGTTTCGAATAGAGAAACAATTATAAAAACTAGGAACGGAGACGCAACGGTCACACTTGAAAAACTAACTAAGGTCTCCGAAGAGAATGGGGCTCATGTCTTAATTCTTGAAGGTTTTTCTCACATTGCATTAAAAGACAAAAAAGTTGGCAAAATAATCTGCCTAAGAAACAAAGACGAATACGATGAATATACGAAAAAAGCGGAAGGCGAAATCCTTGCTTATTGCTCCATCCAACCCTTTGAAGAAAAAATTTTGGATATAAAAGAAAGTCTTTCAGTTATAATGAAAAAGGTTATCGCTTTTATTGAAAAAACTCGAAGAATTATGGAAATTTACAAACAATTGGCAGGCCTAGATTGTCGAAAATGTGGAAAAGATTCGTGCTGGGATCTTGCTGAGGCTATATTTAGGGAAGAATCTAAGCTGGATGACTGCTTTCTTTTGAGAGCCAAATCGAAACTTAAGGCCACATTAAAAGTTGGTGGTAGTGAAGTTCCTATTCAACCATTTGTTGCGGAAATAATTCAAAAAACGGTTTTAGGCCTTGTTTCAGCATTAAAAGGAGTTGACATAAAAGGCAACGAACAAATCTACATAAATATAGCATAACAACAATTTAATTTTCTATAAAATTCTTACAAGCCTTTAATCGTAGAGAATTCTACTTAATACTAGCTAATCTATGACTATTTCGAAAGAAGAAAATTATATTAATAAGGGTTATAAAAAATATATAAATATTTTCAAACCATGAGGAGATTTAGTAATGCTCGAGAAATATTTTGGTTGGCTCACGGGTACTGGATTGTTACTATTTTTCATGATAGTTTCTTTTCCCCAAAATTTTCAAGTCGTAGTAAACTGGTTTGGCCCAATATTAGGGCAAAATCTTATGCCAGTCCTTATGTTGTCCTATATTTTGTTTGCACCGGCGACAAAATATTTTCCAATATTGACGGCTCATATTGTTTCAGGGTTCGTTTGTGGTGCTGTTGGAAGAGGTGGAATTAAAAGATCTATTCTACTTGCATTTTTAGTTTTCTTAACACTCTTTCTTTTTATTGGAGCAAACATTTACCCTATGATTATTAGAGTATTTAGCTCTTCTGAATCATTGAGCTTACCCAGTCTGCCTCCTGGCGCATCAATATCTGACCTGCTTTCTCTTCCATTAGTGTCGGATTATTTGCCTTCAATTCTCAAAAACTTGTTCAGTGGAGCATCAAGCGGAATGGGTTTTGGAATGGGTGGTTTGTTTGGAACCGTTGGAACCGTCACACATCTTATAATCAATTTAATCATCAACCCTGTAATATTCTGCGTTTCCAGTGTCGTAGGCGGATTAACAGTCTCAAAGATACTTCCAAGGTTTAGAAAAAAGAAAGCCTTTGCATCACCATCAAACCTTAGCATAAAAATACTTGCGTTAAGCGTGGTTTGTTTAGCACTTTTTGAAGTTCCACTAGCATCATGCAATACGCCTAAAAAATTAGATAGTGCCTTTAAAGGTTCTCTTGCAACCCAAGATTTGGGTGAAGATTTAGGCGGAGTTCTAGAGATGCTCAAAGGAGATTTTATATGGACTATTATACAAAATGATGGAAGTCTGTCGCTGATCTGCGGTTACGGAAGCTCAAATCCTGCAGATATGGGTGTTTCTTTATCAGCTGATGATCTTCAAGGAATCGTGTTTGCTGGATTCTTGGTAAGGGGAGGAGAATTAACCTTGCCAGAAGGTATTCCACAGGAGCTTCAACAGTTTTTACCATTTATTCCAAATCAAGGATTCATAGTGCTATCAACCAATTCAGAATCTGAAACTCAAATTCAAACCGTTGTTTCCAAATTTGAAACAGCTTTGGGAATTCATTTCAAAAAAGTGACCGCTTTACAAATTCCAACAGAGAATCTATCGTTAAATGTCGCGTTTTACGATATTTCTGAAGGCATGACTACTGAAGAGGGGTACTTGAAATTCCGTTCAATGTTACCTGGAAATGGTGTATTATCTTTAGTTTCCCCGGATGAAGTTGTTTCAAAACCTTTCGTTGCTGTAGTAGGGATAATTAACTTAGAAACACTTGGCGGATTTGGTCTTGAAATTGATGATGAGGGTGGATTAATTGCTTTAGCGATAAACTATGCGGAGTGGTCCCAAAACTTCTTCACCGGAACTCAAACTTTCACGTTTAGTTTGCAAGAAATTCTGGAATTCACGGTGCCAATCTCATCGAATTTGCCAAACGGCTCTTATATCGTGGTTTCTATTCCTGAAACTGTAAATGCTACTAATTTAAGTGTCAATCCTATAGGGGCTGAAGTTTATGGCAACACTATAATATTGAAGGTTAATCCAGGAGAAGTGTATACTGACCTTCAAATTGGTTTCGTAGCGAGGTTCCCTCCTAACATAGTAATTACAAAAACTGTTTCGCCTCCCACAACAAATCCAGATGGAACAGTCACCGTCACAGTGACTATTAAGAACCTTGGCGATATAACTGTAAACAACGTTAACCTTAACGATTCTAGAACTATTGCATCATATCCACTTACAGCTCTTATTGTTTCAGGTCAAACAAGCGGAAGCTGGGCCAAACTTGAACCAAATGAGACGAAATCAATCTCTTACGTCGTGAAGATTACATCAAATGGTGTTTACACATTGACACCTGCATCGGCAACATATTTAAGTGATTTTGGTGAACAAAGAAAAGAATCTGAGAAATGCGTAATTATTTCGGAGTTTAACTTTGGCAAATATCTTAGCGAACTATTTGTGGATGAAACTTTTGTTATTAACCCATTTATCTTAATTTTTTCTCTGGCTGTCATTATTCCGCCAGTTGTCGAAGCAATAAAGATAGCGTTAAGGAAGCGAAGAAAGAAACCATCAACGCCCGCTCCTGCAACAATAGGTGACACAGAACAAACCGTGTGAATGATTTTCTCAAAAATATTGCTAGAGGAACTAGTTGCCTTTTATCCTCCGATTAAAACTGGCACAAATGTCACAAAATCGCCTTCCTTGAGAATCGTGTCATACCCGTCAAGCGCATGAATGTTACGGCCATTGACAAGAACTATCATCGTTGAGTCTTCCAGCTTGTAACCATCTAAGTAAGCAGTTTTTGACGTTATAACATTTCCGCCAAGAGCAACTATGAGGTCTTTAATTTTTGCTCCCTCTTTAAGCTCCAATATTGATTGGCGGCTTAAGAATCGTTTCATGTCTCCATATCCCTTTACAATCACCCTCATTTTATTGTGACGCCTTTTTGATTTTTTCAAAGAAAGCAAATTGGTTTCAGAAAGACTGACTATCGAATTTTCTCTAGGGCTTTATCTACATCTTGCAGGTTCAGTTTCTTTAGTACGTCCGATTTAGGTATTCCGTTTTTGTCCCATCCTATTGCTTCGTAGTATTCCTGTTTTCTTTTTTCTATTACTTCTTTACTTATAAATGAGCCTTTAAAGGGTCCAGACGGCAATGGTTCATAGAACCTTGGAGGATTATCGTCATCTTTTGAAGGGTTCCACCTTAAATCTGGTCCACCTAATAATTCAGCTGCCCTTTGAATATGAATGATTCTGTGACTTAATTCTTTTTTCCATTCTTCTTGTGTGATATTCCATCCCGTTATTGATTTAAGGAACTCCCAATCAAGACCGTCCAAACCTCCACCCCAAGCGATTACAGCGCAATAAACAGCAGAATCGTGAAATACAGTGTTCATGTCATCGTAAGCGTCTCTTACGGTTGAGGTATGATCCCCACCCTGAACTGAACAAGCATAACATATATCGTGAGTATAATCTTCGTCACTTCGTATTCCGTGAGCGCCTACCTCAACGCCCTTAACATGTACAGCATACGGAAGCACGTTAATGCCTTTCAATTCTGAAATTTTTATTGCGGCTCTATAGGTTCCTTCGGCTAATATGTCAAAGTATCTACCCTTCCTATTCGTTATTCTCTTGGCTAATTCTGCTAAGCTGTCTATATCACCCCATTTGGGTTCTAGTCCATCCAAATCATTTTTCGTTATGACACCTTTTTCAAACAACTCAGTTGTGAACGCTAGAAGGTTTCCACCATTTATTCCAGAAAGTCCAAGTTCGTCAATCAATGAGCTTAGGTAAATGATGCCTCCAGCATCGAACACACCAAGGTTAGGACCAAGATACGCTTCTAGCTCATAATCTGGATTGTCTGTTATAGCTCCTTTGTATGGGCCTGCTTTGACGACTGCTAGTTTCATACAAGTTATTGCACAACCATAATCTCCCCAGTACCGCTTCACCCAATACCTAAGATCAAATCTAGGTCCACCTATTGATTTCTCGTCATGCCATTCTTCCTGCCAGTTTCGAATTGGTTCTGAACTCCTATCAGCTCCCACCTCATAGCCAGCGTATCCTGTTCCCCAACGGCGAACTCGATCCCGTTCTTCAGAAAGCGCAACATTTTCGTATTTTTCCAATAATTTTTCTAATTTTTCTGGATATGCCACAGCAGGAAGTGGGCCGGTTCCCTTAGCTACTATTGCTTTTAAGTTCTTAGACCCCATTACTGCTCCATATCCACCATATCCGGCAGCGTGGCTCCATTTTTGAAGAACAGCAGCAACTCGAACGCAATTATCGCCCGCTGGGCCATTATAAAGTATGCCAGGTTCTTTCAATACTCCATGCTTTGCATATCGTTTACCTAATTCTTCCCTAACTTCTTTTATTAGAATTCTTAGTGTTGTTTTGCCATCCTTTTGCCACATATGTTTAGCATTTTTTATTTGGCCGTCCTCATTGTCAATGAGGAGGTAAATAGGCTCTTCAGCTCTGCCGGAGATAATTATTCCATCCCAACCAGCGCATTTAAGTTCTATAGGAAACTCACCACTCACCGTTGATCCAATTATGCCATTACTTTGGGGAGATTTGCCCGTAATGCATATTCGTGCACCGTGAAAATATCCAGTAAGAGGTCCAGTGAGAGCCAAAAAAAGGTTCTCTGGACCGAGTGGGTCGATCTCTTCCCATTTTGAACCTAACCTGTCCCAAAGAATTCTTGTTCCTAAACCTCTGCCTCCAATGTATTGCCTTAGAATTTCATTTGGAAAACGGGTCTCAGAAATTTTTTGACTGGTAAGATCTATTTCTAGAAACTTTCCAGCGTATCCTCCAACCATTTCAAACTACCTCCTCAGCTTTTTCGGCATATAAGTTCTCAGCAACATCACAAGTAAGGTCTTCGGGCGTTCTGGCAAAAAGGCTTCGATGAATCGATGGAAATTCTTTCACTAATCGTAGGGCATTAAACCCAGCTTTTTCACAAGCTTTTACGCATTTGGGATCGCCTTTGCATAAGTCACAGATAAGTGCATAGTTCTCTTTAGGGTGAATGTGAGGTATCTTACCTGGGCAAGCTTTTATGCATGCTCCACAGGCTGTGCACTTATTTTTGTCGACAATTACTGCTGAAGTTTTTTCATCTACAGATAAAGCTTCAAAAGGGCACGCATTTACACAATAGTATTCTCTGCATTGGGCACAAAAATGTGGGATTTCAACTCCTGGAACAAGCATAAACACTCTTATCCTTGAGGCTTCCGGCCATATTTGGCCTTCATGATGCAAAGAACAAGCAATCTCACATCTTCTGCAACCTGAACATTTTAGATAATCACGGCTTATCCATAATTTCCTTTCAGCTGCCACTTTTCTCACCGTTGTTTCTCAAATAATTAACAAAATCAGGTAATAACTTTTTTGAAAATCGAGTATATGAATATGTTTTTAAATGACGGGCCCGGCGGGAATTGAACCCACGACCCCCGGGTTAAAAGCCCGGTGCTCTATCCTTGCTGAGCTACGGGCCCATGTGGTTTCATTTGGGTTACTTGGAAATAAAGATTTTTGATGTTATTTAGAGTTTGCTGTTCGGCAAAGGAAATATAGGTCTAAAAATTACATTATTGTGAGGAAAATATGTTTTCTAAAGTTTGTTTTGAGAAAATCTTGCAGCAAAAAAGTTTAGGACCGTCTTCCTCTTTTACAGTTTTTGATGTTATAAGAGCGCTTGAGGTAATTTCGGATGAAGGTTCAATTGGTCGGGCAATGCTGTCTAAAAAACTAGGGTTAGGTGAAGGAGCAACTAGAACGCTTATTTCTCGTCTTTTGAGAGATCATTTGATCATGTCTTCGCGTACAGGTTGTAGTTTATCTAGGAAGGGTGAAAAACTTTGGAAACATCTAAAGTCCGTTGTTCCTCGAAAGATGAGGATTGAAGCCAATGAATTGACTTTTGCAGCATATAATGTGGCTATTTTAATTAAGAATAAAGCAGGAATTGTAAAAAAAGGGCTGGAGCAACGTGATGCAGCAGTTAAGGCTGGAGCTTTAGGTGCAATAACTCTAGTTAAGAAGGGTGGCAGGATTGTTCTTCCAGCAATTAGTTCAGATATATCTTCGGACTATCCAAAGGCATTTGATCAAATACAACAACTTATGAATCCCATAGAAAATGACGTAATAATTATTGGGTGCGCGACAACACTGAAGGATGCTGAGTACGGAGCATTGGCAGCTGCATGGACATTGTTACAATAGTTTTTGTAGTTTAATAGGTGAATTTTTCTCCTCCAGTAAATACTCTTTCCAAAGCTCCATTCAACTCAATTAACCCTTCATGTGTTTTTGATGAAATAGGAATCATGGGAAAACTCAAATCTAATTCGTGTATAGCTTCACTCATTCTTTGGCTAAGTAGCCTTTTTGTCCCCTCAAGGCTTTCATTAATTGCCAGTTCTAAGGATTCAAAGTTCTCAGACCATTCAAGAATTGATTCTAAATCAGATTCCGGAAGTAAATCACATTTTGATAAAACATGCAGCTGGGGAAGTAGAAACCGTGTGTAGACAGCTGCTGAAAGTAACATATTAGAAACGTAATTAAGAGGATTCGAGGAAAAAACTGAGTCAAAAAGATAAACAATTGCCTTTGGTTCATCACTTATGGTTTGAGCTATATAAGGTCCGCTTACTCTAAACGCAAAGAGTTCCATTTGTCCTGGTGTGTCAACGATTAGGAGATCAGGCTCAATGTCCTCAATTTCCCTTTTTAGTCTCTCAATTTCACCAGCAATTAGATCAGCAGCCATCAAAAGTGCTCCATTTGGACCAAGACCATACTCCTCCATTACTGCCTCAATTGTGATGTAGTCTCGAATATCAATGTCGGGAGAATATGGTAAGACA
Source organism: uncultured Candidatus Bathyarchaeia archaeon (assembly GCA_964584965.1). Classification (GTDB taxonomy): domain Archaea; phylum Thermoproteota; class Bathyarchaeia; order Bathyarchaeales; family DTEX01; genus JAGTRI01. The sequence goes on from CAZPBM010000042.1 coordinate 10,207, forward strand.
GTGACGCCAGGATCAAGATTCATGGTAGCGACTTTTTGTTTCTCTTCTATCATTCTTTCTGCAAAGGAGGATGTTAGCTGCGATTTCCCTGAACCTGCGGTTCCTACTATGAATGCGGTAAAAACCATTTTAATCCTCCTTTGACAATATTAATGGTAATATTAGGACATAATGGGCTTAACTTTGCCGCCTTTTCCTTTAATCATTTCGGAGATTTGAACAATCGCTTTACTCATTCTTTGACGGGCAATTTTCGGGTCGATGGATGTAGTTGAAAGATGAAGTTCAAGATGTGGAACTTTTTCTGAAGCCTGAGGATGAGATTTGATGTAAATGTATGGATTGTCTCGCATGACCTCATCGATTAATGGTGCCAATTGCGACTCAGGCATCTCCTTAACATCAAGACTTGCCTCGAAAAACATTAAGTCGCCTGAATTTTTCCTCATTATTGGTGCAACTGATTCATCAAATATTGCCATCATTTCTGATGGTACGCCAGGAAGTACAATTATTTTAACTTGACTCTCGTTTATCAAAACTCCCGGGGCTGTACCTACTGGATTTGGCAAGGGCATAGCGTCTTTTGGAAGTTTTGCCATTTTTTTTCTGTAAGGCGTCATTTCATACTTGTCTATCCTACCTTCAGCAACATAACGTTCATATTTTTTTCTCACCATATCCATTGCTTCTTGATTCTCTTCAAGTTCTCTTCCTAATCCCTTCGCTATCCCCTCAAGGGTCATGTCATCAAATGTTGGTCCTAAGCCTCCAGTTGTGATAATAAAACAAGGAGTTCGTTGAATTGCTTCTTTAATTATTGCTGAAATATCATTAAGGTTATCTCCGACAACTGTTATTCTGTTAACGGTTAGTCCAAGAGACGTTATTCTTTTGGCAAGCCAATGTGCATTTGTATTAAGTGTTTTGCCTATGAGTAACTCGTTTCCAACACATATAATCTCAACATTACGATTTGCCATTTTTAACCATCCCGTGAAAGTCATTAAAGACATTGACCATTATTTAGTAAGAAGTTTTCTTTAAAAACCTACAGTATAAAGGGCAAAAATTTAGGCATTGATTCTGGTTATTCTTATTTCTTTTTTGAAAGCCACCACTCAAGGTATTCTTTCCGCAACCTTTTACGTTCGTCTTCCTTAGGTTCTTCATGGCTTCTTTGTCGATCACGCATTTCCATTAGTTCCTGATGGGTAAGAGTTAACCCGCAACTTTTACATGTATAGCGCTTTGTAACGCTCATATAATGCATCTCGCCTCCACATTCGGGGCAATAGGGCATAATCTCACTCCAACTATCAATTATGGATATTACATAGAGTCTAGGAGAAATACCTTTTGGAATAATGTTGATGCCAACAAAAATTTAAAAGACACAAACAACGCTTTTGAAATAGGAATTTAATCAACGCCGGGAAGACCCGTTGCCAAACCTGCAAAAGGCTCAACAAGGGGTGGCAGAGCGGAAATGCGCTGGACTCGAGATCCAGTGACTCCTCGAGTCGCAAGGGTTCGAATCCCTTCCCCGGCGCCATATATTGATTATTTATTTTATCTTTGTGAATTTTGGCTAGATCAATATGACATAATTTTAATCTTGTTTTCTCTGGATCTTTTAATATGTTTGTGACAATAAGTTTTTATGAAGTGAACAATACTATGTAAAAGGCTACACTGTTGTCTGTCTTGATTTTATGTTCGTAACTATTAATAATCACGATGTTATTCTTTTTAAAGAATTCACGATAATAAGTTGAATCGAAATGGTTGAAATTGATCTGTGGAAGAAGTACTGCAGTTTCTACGAGAAACCCTTCTCGGAACAGCTAGAATACAACAAACACCGAATGAAGAAATACTTCGAAAAATGGAAAGAAACCGACTTGGCAAAAATGCTATGCAAAAGTGATGTTCAGAGCCATCGTGATGTGCTCGTAACAACATATAATGACTATTCAATGTTAGCTGAATTTGGTCAAAAGATGACTGAGGTGGTGGAGAAAAATCCAAGAGGGCCAAATGAGCTTCTTGGGAATTATTATCTACGTGTTAGTCGTCAAGCGGGGGCTTTTCTTGACCGTTACATGGTTGAGCCCTTTGAGTTTTGTGCCAAGACAACTGGTACTACTGGACTTAGTAAGTGGATTGCAAATGGAAGAACGCTTCGTGAAAATTTCGATAAGATGGTTATGGCAACTATTTTGGTTTCCTGTAGCGATTCTTGGGGTGAAACGAAATTAAAGGCAGGAGACACCGCTCTGAATTTGACGGCGCCTGTACCTTATACTTCTGGTTGGGGTACATTAATTACGCGTAATTATTTCAATTTGGTTCCGCCACTTGAGGTTACTGATAACCTTACGGATATGAAGAAAAAGTTCTATCTTATGCTTAGACTGATTGAGAAGGGAAAAAAGCTCGATGTAGCCGGCGGCGTAGGATCAATGTTTTATATGATTTGTAAATATTTCGTTGATCCAGAGGAATTTTATCAAGAATATTATCAATCAATGAGTTTTGGCTTGAAGAAAATCTTGCTCATGCTTAAATTAATGCAATGTAAGTTAAGTGGGAAACAAAAAAAGGCAATAACGGATTATATGCCGCTAAAAGGCATAGTTGTAGGCGGAATGGACACACAATTGTACATAGAGTTTTTCAAAAGAGAGTTCAATTTGGTACCTTTACATGCTTATGGAGCAACTGAAGCTGGTAATTTAATGAAAGGTGATCCGGATAGAAAAACGGATCTTATTCCGAACTTGATCACCAGCTACTTAGAGTTTCAAACTGAAGATGGGGAAATTAAGGATCTGGATGAGTTGAAAAAAGGAGAAACTTATAATTTAATAATAACTCCCTTTGGATCTATTATTTTCAGATACTCGATGGATGACTATTTTAGAGTAATTGATTTCAGAGACGATGGAATGCCTGTTTTCAGTTTTGAGGGACGAAAACAAGACATCATTGACGTTTATGGTTATTACCGTGTAACTCCACAAATGATAGTTCAAGTTCTTGTTAAAGCTGGTTTAAAATCGTCAGATAAATGGGCTGTTGCCAAGCTTCTAAAGCCTAAAGAGCGTCTTTGCTTTCTAATGGAAAAAGTGTGGCCGTATTCGGAGGAAAAAGCTGAGAAAATTATCTTTGAAGCGTTAAAAGATACAGTTGGAGACTTTAGGAAATACGTTACTGACTTTAATATTAAAGACCCTTCTGAAGCTATAAAAGTTGAATATTTGCGACCAGGAGCTTTTCTTCGATACTCAGCAATCAAAGCAAAAATGGGCGTTCCAATGGGTCAATACAAGCCGCCTCAATTGATTCCGCCTGATAGAATGGAAGTCTACGAAACGTTGAGAAGTGCTTAGCCTTGTCAGAAATAGTTTTTTCATTATGGCTTTTTCAATATTTGGTTGCTGGAGCACTTTCGCTTTTAACTTCAATATATTTGTTACTTAGGTATCCAAGAACGTTTGCCCTGAAGTGCATTTTTACGTTTGGTATACTTGTTTCTTTATGGGAGATTACCACTTTTCTTCATAGAACAGCTTCCAGTGCTGAAGTTTCTGCTTTTTATTATGCTGCTGTGTTGGTTGTTAATAATCTTAGGTTTGCTCCTTATCTACTGACTTTCTTAAGTATCCAAAAGAAAAAGAGAGTTTTATACATAATTTCTATTCTTACTACTATAAGCGTGCTTCTTGCTGTTTCATCTTTACCTTCCCACGAATTTGTCTTGACGGAATTTGGTTGGTCTTATCGTTTAATTGAATTTAGTCCTCAAGTGGTCGTATTTTCCATTTTTTACATAGGATACATTGCTGCGATTATTTTCGCTCTATTTAATCTTTTGATGAAAGCAAGGTCAAGTTCGCTTAGAAAAAAATATCTCATTCTTCTTTCTAGTTTCGTGTCTTTTCAAGCTGTTGGATTTTCGTTGACTAATTTTCTGTTCACTTTGTATCCAAGTTTTCCACCTCTTGGCGGGGTTCTCAATTTTTTGACTTTTCTTTTTTTAGTGTATGCTGTTCGTATTGAGGAAGAAAAGATTCCTGTTTTGATGCGAGGTGAAGCTAGAGACTTCTCTACGGTTTATTCTTCATTTCTTACAATTCTCTACAATTTCACGTCGGGCACAAGTTTAGGTGAAGAATCATTCAAGTTTATTGACTTCATAAATGACTCTGGAATTGGAAACCAAGTTGCGATATCTGAAAACAAAATATCGTTTACACTAACTGAAGGTTTTGACATTCACCAATTGATTAACAGAAATCTAAAGTTTTTAAGCTGGATTTTTAAGGGAACTGAAGTTGTTGACTTTTACTTGCGCGTTCTTAACTCAGCATACCATATTCTGGGGGATGAAATTAAGAAGGTTGTAACTGAGAATGAGGATTTTCTTAGGGAATCAGACTTGATCTACGGAATTGCTGGTGGAAAGCTTCTGTTCTGGATTGATGAAGATAGATCTTTGGAAGGCTTAGATCCCATAGACGCAAGTTTGAAAATCTTTAAGCGCATCTTGCTTCCTGTATTGGCAAAAACGTCGAATCCGTCAGAACTCAGAAAGCAACTTTCTATGTATCGCGCAACAAGAGATGTTAAGATAAGTGAGTATGGCGAAATATCTGTGGCTGACGTAAAAAATTCCTTAGCGAACATTCCGAAAGAGGAGCGGCTGCCAATTCTTATTGAAGGGTTTAACGCCTTTGCCACATGGGTGTATGAAAGAATTCTAACAAGTCCCGATGTTGAGACATGGGATATATTTGATGTGCTTCAACGAGTTTTTTCGTTGAATAAGGATAAGGCGAATGAGTTAAACATTTACTATCTATTTTTAGAAAGGCTGGCTGTTAAGGTTCCCCGGGTTCAAGTTCAGCAGTTGTATTATGATTATCTAAAAGGGTTGGTTGAAACTAGGACGTCAGAGCTCAAGGAAGCTCAAAAGCGGCTTCTGGAAAGTGAACGCTTGGCTGCAATAGGGGAGACGGCGGGGATGGTTGGGCATGATTTACGTAATCCTCTCCAAGTCATTTTCTATTCCGTATATTTGTTAAGAAAGATGATTGATTCGGCTTCTATTCCATCTGAGCAGAAAAAGTCTCTCCATGAACAAGTTGGCATAATAAGTGAGCAGGCACAATATATGAACAAAATCGTTTCAGACCTTCAGGATTTCGCTAAACCTATTAAGGTTGAGCCAACGGAGGTTAACCTTCGAGAACTTGTTGATGAAGCTCTTTCATCAATTCAAATAAAAGAAAACATTGAGGTTCATGTCAGAATACCTGAAGATTTTCCAAGTTTGATGCTGGATACTTTGTTGATGAGAAGAGTTTTTGTTAACCTTTTTACAAATGCAGTTCAAGCCATGCCTGATGGTGGAAAATTAACGGTTTCCGCCTCTAAAGGAAAGGATAGTGTAACAATTTATGTGTCTGATACTGGAGTGGGTATTATTAGGGAGAATTTGGGGAAAATGTTTACTCCCTTGTTTACAACTAAGGCTAAAGGTCAAGGGTTTGGGTTGGCTGTTTGTAAACGTTTAGTTGAAGCTCATGGAGGCACTATTAATGTTGAAAGTGAGGTCGGAAAGGGCTCGACATTTGTAGTTTCCTTACCTTTAGAGAGAGAATGTTCTAAAGAGATTAAATAAAACAAATTTGGTTTATTGTTTTATGGATCTCGTATGAAAAGGTTTTTTATTATATACTGTTATTTATTGGATGTGGGAAAAACGTGGCGCGAAAGTCTCTCATGAACCTGACAGTTGAATATTTTATGAGAAGAGGATATGAGGTTAAAAGAAACCAAGTTAATGATGACAACTTTTCTGAATTCGATCTTGTTGTCAGTAAGCGAAAAGAAGTTCACCCTGTTAGGATTAAAGATTGGAACAGAACTGTGGGAGTTAATATAGTCATCAATATGGATAAGGCTTCGCAACACGCTGGATTTTCAAATCCAATTTTGGTTGCGGAAAAATTTAGTGAACATGCAAAAGCTTATGCTAATCGAAGAGGAATTGTGCTTCTATCAAGATTTGAAATCATGAGAAGTTTGATGTAACCGTCATGTCTATTTATTAATGACTTATATAATCCTTTACAAGATTCTAAGTTGAATTTATGTGCAGTAGTTCTGACATTAACAGTAATTCTGCTCTGAGCCTTAGAGGGGGGAGGCTATATATACCTTTATAAATTGGAGGCTAGATTTTTTGACCTTTTTACAGACTTGACTTTTTAAGTTGCTGTTTTATTTTTCATAGAAGTTGGAGTAAATCTTAATTGCTACGAGGTAGATTCAGAATTACGTAGATTCTTGCGAGGTTTATGTGTTATGCCTGTTGCGAAAGGTTTCCAAGTTGAAGAACAAGCCATTTTAGCCGCTGCAAATTTGATTGCTGCTAGTGCTAGGACTGCGCCTAAAGCTCGTGGAGTTGACAACATTAAGACAGCCATCGTTTATGGTGAGGAAAAAGACCAGTTAGCAGACATGATGGAACGTCGCGTGGAACAAAAAAGAAATCCTCTTTCAGCGTTTAAAAGAGACGCTCAGTCAGTGAGAAAATCGCCTGTCATAGTGCTTATCGGGGTCAAAGGAACCCTGCCTAAGATTCCTGAAAATCCGCTTAATTGTGGAGCTTGTGGCAACCTGTCTTGCGCAGACTTTATTAAAGTGCAGAAAAAAAAGGGTGAGGACTATGCTGGTCCAATATGTATTTTTGAGGCAATGGATCTAGGAATCGCATTAGGGTCTGCAGTGAAGATGGCAAGTGAGCTAAATGTCGATAACAGAATCATGTACACCGCTGGTGCAGCAGCAAAGGACTTGCAACTTTTAGACGCTGATGTTATAATTGGGATACCGCTTTCAATATCTGGGAAAAACATCTTTTTTGACAGGTAAACATTCAACGTTAAACATTGCTGGAACACTAATTTCAGAAATCTTTTAAAAATTCATCAATTTTCTCTTCAATATAAAGTTTGCCAAGCCAATCGACAATTCGTATTCTACATCTCTTTTTTTCCTGCATAATTTTTAAAATTTCCTCGGTTACTTCCTCAACTGTTTTTCCTGTAACATTGATTTCGCATACCTTGTTTATGCCGCATTTTTTAATTGCATCATATAGGCAAACGTCCAAGATCTCCGCAACAAGATTCTCGTGTATTTTACCGTTTCCGTATCCGCGGTTTCTTAGTGTTTCTCTCAACTCCTTTGGGTCACGCCTTAACACAAAAACCTTACTCACGTCTTTTTTTGGAACAACGTCGACGGCGTAATGCCCTTCGATAATTAACGCTTTTGTTGAGCACAAAATGATTTTCCTAATTCGGTTCGAAACTTTTTTTAAGTCAGCAACAATTGTTTGCCTTTTCTCGTCTATTTCGGTGTACAACTTTTCTTTCTTCACTAATTCGCCTATGGAAACTAATTTCGCGTCAATCTTAGATGCTAATAATTCTGAAACAACCGTCTTTCCAACTCCAGGAGTTCCAGTAATAATCAATACTTTGGGTGTATTGTGCATTTTTAAATATGATTCTCCATTTTCAGTTTCTTTTTGAATAGAATTACGTAGTTTCGAGTAATAATGGGTTTCTCTTAGGTTTTGCATAATACTTACACATAATGTTTGAGTATAAATCAAACGCTGTACTGGAAAACCTATAGACTCAAAATTCATAATAATTATATAGATTTTCTAAAAGTATTTTTAATAAAGTGAAATCAACATCTTTATGTGGCATTCTTTAATGAGTCGGGAAATTGAGGTAATTCCAGTTACTACTGAAGAAATTGTCTGGTTATTGGGTGCATTAACATATAATGAATTGGAAAGAATTTTAAACGACATAAAAGAGCTGAGAAAAGAAAAAATTTTAGACAAAATCCTAATTCTGGTGAATGCCTAAAAAAACGTTAGGCAAACATACGTTTCATGGATTTCTATTCTTTTGATTCAAATTTAATGCGAGTTTCTTCCTTAATGGCTCTTAGGACTATCGCTGTTTCTGTGCTTGTTACACCTTCTATTTCCCCAATTTGGTCAATGAGTTTTGCCAATTCTTCACGGTTTTCGGCACGTATTTTGGCTATAATGTAGAAAGTTCCAGTAACATCATAAACTTCGTACACGTCCTCCATATTCTGTAAAGAGTTAAGGACAACTTGCAACTTTTTCGGGTTTGCGTTGATTAAGACAAAAGCAGCCAAATTTTTTCCTAACAGTTCTGGGGAAACTAATGTTGTAAACCTTTTTATTACGCCTTTTTCCATCAGTTTCTTTATTCTTGCAAAAATAGTAGCCTCGCTTACTCCTGTTCTTTCAGCGATTTTCCTTAGCGGAGTTCTAGCGTCATTTTGAAGAATTTCAAGAATTGTCCTGTCAATGTTGTCGAGTTCTTCGTTCATGCTTAATCCTTCCATGACCCTTTATTTAATACTGATATTTAGACATTTGTAATTTAAAAAATGTTAGAATAATATATAATTTTCTAAAAAATTTTTACTTTTCCGAAAAGTTTATAAGAAAATATTCAGTTTCCTATTGAGATAAAATAAGGAGGTATAAACCTTCCAAATCAAATGCCCAGAATGTGACGCTGACATCGAAATTCCAGAGGACATTATCTCTGGTGAAATTGTTAGCTGCCCAGACTGCGGGATGGATTACGAGACTAAGATTGGTGCTAACGGTAAGGTTGTCCTTGAACCAGCAGAGATAGAAGGCGAAGATTGGGGCGAGTAGAAATCAATGAGCAAAATAGGACTAATGTTTGACAGAATCAGATGGGACGAAAAGGCTCTGATTCGAGCTGCAACCAAGGCTGGAGTAGACCTAAAGCTCATTGATTCAAAAGCAATTTACATGGATACAAGTGTAAACCCAAAAAAGACAATAGCTGAATACGGCGAAGTCGTTATCCAACGCTGCATTAGCTATTTTAGAGGGCTACATGCAACTGCAATTCTTGAAAATTCCTGGATTCACGTGATCAATAATTTTAACGTTTCACTTATATGCGGCAATAAGCTGTATACGACGCTTGCTCTTACAAAGGCAGGAATTCCAACACCGAAAACTCTAGTCGCATTCACTGAGAAAGGTGTACATGAAGCTCTTGAAAAACTTGGATACCCTGCAGTTTTGAAGCCAGTTGTGGGAAGTTGGGGTCGCCTAATTGCATTAGTTCGAGACAAGGATTCAGCTCAGGCCATTGTTGAGTCAAGAGAGCAAATGAATAATGCTTTGCATCAAATCTATTATCTTCAGGAATATGTGAAGAGGCCACCAAGAGACATACGGGCACTTGTCATTGGAGACGAATTAGTCGCCGCGTCTTACAGATATGCTCCCCAAGATGAATGGAGAACAAACGTTGCAAGAGGAGGAACAAGCGAACCTTGTTCAATAACAAGCGAGCTGGAAAACATAGCGTCAAAAGCAGCTAAAGCAGTTGGAGGAGGCATCTTGGCAGTTGACTGCATGGAATCTCCTGAGGGAATTATGGTACATGAAATCAACAGCACAGTTGAGTTCAAAGGACTATACTTGGCAACAAAAGTTGATATCCCGTCAAAAATAATAAATTACGCAGTCGAAGTGGTCAAAAAATGAAAGTTTCAATTATTGGCGCCTCAGGATACGTTGGCGGAGAGCTACTTAGAATACTATTAGGACATCCAAATGTTGAGGTTGTAGCTGTTACCTCGAACAGTTATGCTGGCGAATTTGTACACAGAGTTCACCCAAATTTAAGGGGGCAAACAAGCTTAAAATTTGTAATGTCTGACCCAGCAAAAATCGCAGGTAGCTGCGACCTAGTGTTTGTTTCAACTCCGCATGGCGTCTCGTCGGGTTTTATGTCTCAACTTCTAGAAACAGGTCAAAAGGTAATAGACCTAAGTGCAGACTTCAGACTGAAAAACCCAGATGACTATACAAAATGGTACGGATGGACCCATAAACATCCTGAATTGTTAGAAAAAGCAGTTTATGGTTTACCTGAACTCCATAGAAAAGAGATTGAAAAAGCGCAGCTTGTGGCAACTCCTGGCTGCATGGCCGCAACAGGTATTCTGGCTCTGGCTCCAATTGTTAAAACAAAGGTTGCTGAAAAAAACAGAATTGTCGTCGACTTCAAGGTCGGCTCGTCTGGCGCTGGTGGAAAACCTTCACTTTCATCTCATCACCCTGAACACTACAGTGTGGTTAGACCATACAAGCCTGTTGGTCACCGTCACACAGCAGAATTAGAGCAGGAACTCAGCATACTGACAGGCGAAAGAGTTCAGGTTGCCATGTCCGCACACGCTGTTAACATGGTTCGAGGAATCCTAGGAACTTGTCACGTTTTTCTTAAAAATCCTGTCATGCTAACTGATATTTGGCGTTTGTACCGTAGCTTCTACGGTCAAGAGCCTTTCATAAGACTTGTTCACGACAAGAAGGGGGTTTTTAGATATCCTGATCCTAAGATCGTCGTTGGCTCAAATTACTGCGACATAGGTTTCGAGATTGATGAGTACGCGAACAGGATAGTGCTACTTTCTGCTCTTGACAACTTAATGAAGGGCGCAGCTGGAACAGCTGTTCAAGACATGAACATAATGTGTGGCTGGAACGAAAAACTGGGATTAGCAAGCACAGGTTTACATCCGGTCTAGGGTGACAAGCCTTGATTGTTGTAAAAATGGGTGGCGATGTCTTCAGTAAAGGGCTTAACGAAAACCTTGCCAATGATATCAAAAAAATTATTAAATATGAGAAGCTTGTCATTGTGCATGGTGGCGGAGACGAGGTTACCGCAATAGCTGAGAAGCTCGGGAAACCTCAAACCTTCATTATGTCTCCTGGCGGTGTAAGAAGTAGATACACTGATGCGGAGACTGTGGAAATCTTCACTATGGTTATGGCGGGCAAAATCAATAAGACGATAGTTCGTTGGCTTCTAAGAAAAGGGGTTAAAGCCGTAGGCATAGCAGGCTTAGATGCCGGAATGCTCAGGGCTGAACGCAAGAAAAAGCTTATGATAATCGATGAACGCGACAGAAAACGGATAATAGACGGCGGATACACCGGGAAAATTTTCAAAGTTGACACTGAACTTATCACTTACCTTGTTGAGAGAGGATTCATTCCAGTCATTTCTCCCGTGGCTCTTGGGGAAGACTTTGAGTTTCTAAACGTGGATGCTGACAGGGCAGCTGGACAAATCGCTGGAGCATTAAAGGCTGACAAAGTAGTTTTCCTGACTGATGTTGAAGGGCTTCAGTTGAAAGGCAGCCTAGTAAGTAGTCTGTCCATAAGTGAGGCAGAAAAGGTTTTGCCAAAGATCGGTGCTGGAATGGACAAGAAGGTTTTAGCCTCCATCGAATCGTTAAGAGCTGGAGCAAAAGAAGCCATAATTTCTTCTGGTTTAGCTGCGGAACCCGTTTCTTACGCGTTAAGTCACAAAAATGGAACAGTGATATCCCTTGAATGAGGCCCAAATTAAAGCGTATGAAGACGCGTTTTTGGCAAGTGTCTATCAAAAGTTTCCTGTTGCCATCATTAAGGGTAAGGGAGCAACAGTTTGGGATGTAAACGGAAAAGAATACATTGATTGTATGAGCAGTTACGGCGTAAGCTTGGTTGGTCACTGCCACCCGAAAGTTGTAGCTGCAATAAAAGAACAAAGTGAAAAGCTAATTTCATGCCACAGTTCATATTATAATGACAAAAGAGCCGAACTGCTTCTGAAGCTCGAAAAAATCGTTCCGAAAAAACTGAATAAGGTTTTCATCTGCAACAGCGGAGCAGAATCAGTTGAATGCGCCCTGAAAGCTGCGGTAAAATACACTGAAAAAACCGAAATCATAAGCATGATGAGAGGATTTCACGGAAAGACCCTTGGAGCCTTGTCTGCAACCCATAATCCAAAGTATCGAGGTGCCTTCCAGCATCTTATAGACCAAAACTTCAAGTTTGTCCCATTTGGGAAAGCGGAAAAAGTTTATGAAGCCATCACTGAAAAAACCGCAGCAGTAATAGTTGAGCCGGTTCAAGGAGAAGGCGGCATACACGTTGCTCCTGAAGGCTATTTAGAAGAAATTAGAAAAATCTGCGACGACAAAAATGTTGTCCTCATATTTGACGAGGTTCAAACAGGGTTTGGACGAACAGGAAAAATGTGGGCTGGCGAACATTGGGGAGTTACGCCTGACGTATTGTGCGTCGCAAAATCCATGGGCGGAGGAATACCGATTGGCGCTACAATCGCAAAGGAGGAGATAATGAACTCCCTCGAGGTAGGGGAGCATTCAAGCACCTTTGGTGGGAACCCTCTAGCTTGTGCAGCTGCGTGCGCAACGATTGATGTGATCATTGAAGAAAAATTACCTGAAAAATCCCGTTCACTTGGAGACAGATTCAAAAAAATTCTACAGGAAATGGTTGAGAGCCACCGCGTTTTAAGAGAAGTTCGAGGCTTAGGCTTAATGATTGGGCTTGAGTCAAGAACCTTCATTGGCGATGTGCTATCAAAGGCTATTGAGAAAGGGTTACTGCTATTGTATTCTGGGAAAAACGTCATTCGCTTCCTGCCTCCTCTTGTCATTGAAATGGGTCAGTTAGAAAAGGCGGCTGAAATTTTGGAACCCATCATCACTGAGGAAGACAAGAAAATCCCTAATGTATGATGAGATTTGTTTTATGAGGGACATGGAGTTAAAATGCATGAATAACGAAGCGTCAATTCAGCTGCTTCAAAACATGCTTGAAATCTACAGTCCCAGCGGAAAAGAACAGAGACTAGCAAAATTCCTTAAAGACGAGCTTGCGAATCTAGGTTTTGAGAACGTCCGCACGGACAAGGCTGGAAACATTTACGGAGAAATAGGTTCAGGAATCCCAAGTATTCTTCTTTGTGGGCACATGGATACAGTCACAGGTTGGATTCCAGTAAAAAAAGAAGGCGATTTGTTATATGGAAGAGGAGCCGTTGATGCGAAGTCTTCACTGGCAGCGATGATCTCAGCATCTCGGAGCCTAAAATCTATTGAGAAAACGGGTAAAGTTGTTGTCGCAGGCGTTGTAGAAGAGGAAAGCACAGCCAAAGGAATCCGCCAATTGCTTCGTGAAAACTTTGGCATAGATTATGCAATTTTCGGTGAACCAAGTGGCATAAAGAACATTACGTTCGCTTACAAGGGTAGAGTCAACATAAGAATAAAAATTCAAACAACATCAGGTCACGTTGGAGCTCAACATCTCCTAGACAATGCTATTGAAAAAGCCTTTGAACTGTGGAATGAAATTAAGACCGAATTAAGAGAAAATTGGAGCCAAAAAGGAATTTTCGACTCAGTTACTCCTTGTTTGGTCAAAATCAGAAGTCAAAGGACTTCTGGCGGCGTCCCGGATGTGTGTTTTATGGATGTCGACTTTAGGCTGCAACCTTATGTAACAACCGATCAAAGCATCAAAATACTCGGGGCCGTTTTCACTAAGTACGAAGAGAAGAATCCGGATGTCTCGATTTCAAATCAAGTTACAGACAGGATTGAGCCTTTTGTGGCAGACAAGAACACGCTTTTGATGAAAGCCCTTGGAAGAGCGATATTGGAAACTGTTGGGGAACCCATTAAGTTTCTTAAGAAGACAGGGACAGGTGACATGAATGTCTTTGGAGCTGAAGTGAAGGTTCCCGTCGCAACATACGGGCCGGGCGATTCAAGTCTAAGTCACACAAAAAACGAGCGAATTAAACTTTCAGAGTACTTGACAAGTATTCAGGTCTATAAAAGGGCCATTGAGCATCTCTTTTTATGGCACAAACAAGGATAATATTGCTTTTTTAATAATTGCGATTAGGTTAACATCGGGAAACAAGCTAAATCTTTTAGCCTTCAACCGTTTCATTACTGTTTATGACGGAGTTTCAGTTTAGAGGCTAAGTTGATGGCAGCTATTTTTCCAATTCAAGACGAAAATAGGCCTTCGCGAAAACCGTTTGTTAACTGGGGACTCGTGGCAATCGACGTTGTCGTTTTTCTTTTTCTCTTTTTTCAGCCATTCAACCAATACGATTATTTTTACATGTATGGTGCCATCCCTTATGATATTCTTCAGGGAAGAAACCTTTGGACCTTAGTCACGCATATGTTTTTTCATGCTGACTTGTGGCACATAATAGGAAACATGATTTTCCTTTGGGTTTTTGGCGATAATGTTGAGGACACTTTTGGTCACGTAAAGTATTTACTTTTTTACCTTTCGGGCGGCATATTTGCAGAGTTTACTCACATTGCATCAGCGTTAATTTCACAGCAAATGAACATGGGACAAAATCTCTTTATTCCGACAATCGGAGCTTCAGGAGCTATTGCATCAGTGCTGGGTGCTTACATTCTTCTTTTTCCGCATGCTCGAATAAAAACTGTGGTCTACGTAATCTACATAATATCGTTTACAAGCATTCCCGCTTTCTACTATCTTGGGTTTTGGTTCATCTACCAAGTTTTAATGGGGCTAGGTACATTCATTGGCACATCATCATCTGTGGCATTTTGGGCTCATATTGGAGGCTTCGTTTTTGGGCTAATTGTTGTGAAGGTCGTAGGCGTTGAAAAGATGAGAAAAAGGCATCTTATGCATAGGGAACAGCCAACATCGATTGTTTCAGCTCCTCTAGTGGTTGCGCCGCTTGTTGATGTTGTAGTGTTTGAAGATAAAGTCACAATACTGGCTAACATGCCTGGTTTGGATCCACGTAACATTAAGATCGAGGTTTCAGAAAGTTTGGTTGTTATATCAGCGGAATATATGGACTTGAAGTTTTATAAACAAATCGTTCTTCCAGTTAGGGTCATACCTAGAGTTGAAAATGCGCTTTATAATAATGGCGTACTGAGCTTTTCATTACTTAGGATGTAAAGCGATTTTTCTGCATTTGTATGTAGAATTATCTTATATTATCTTATTGTGATTTTCAACGTTTGGCCTTTCTTTATTAAAATTGAACCTAAGAGAACCTCCATGCTCTTCTTGTCCCTCTTTATCTCAACCGTGATCTTTTTATCATCCAATGTAGCTTCGACGATGTTTCTTTTGGCGTTAACCTTTGGAAGTTCAAGAGTATCCAAGTTCAATGAACCATATTTAAGCTCCAAATTGAATGTAGCTTCATTTTCGCAAATTTTTTGAGTATACAGTCCCCATCCTGTTGCTGTTGAGAAAAAGGTTCTAAAGTCGTTTTGATTTGTTTTTGGCGCGAACCCTAACCGTTTTTTGGGCGCTGAACACTTGTATCCTGTCAAGGCAAGCAAAAGGGCGTAGCTTGCCATCGAACGGGCGTAATGGTGACCGCATTCAAATTCGTCCCAAGGGTTTCGTCTGTCGCCCCGGTGACGGTTGCGTACACCCATAGATATGCTTAACCCTTCCTTTATCATTCCTTCATAGATCATGTGACTAGCAACTTGATATTCTATGCCACACCAAACTTCATCAGCAAAATAGAAAGCATATCCCGGACGTTCCCCTCTTGGCCATGTGCAGATAATCAGACCAGCCTCGTCGTTAACTGCGTATATCCTTAAAAAACACGGGTGGTTTGACAGGTCTGGCTTCCAATTATACCTGAATATTGAACGTAATGCTTTTTTGACGTTAGTTGGCCTATAAAGGTATCCCAAACCAAGCATATGTGCGTACCATTGGCCTATCAATTGATCTGAAAGACATCCTTTCCCAAATTGCCATTTTGGCCACTCTTTAAAAACGTCGTCCTTGCCATGCTTTTCTGTTAACTCTTGATAATGTTTAGGCCAGACTAGGTGTGCTTTTGGATTAACTTTTTGCTCGTAATATTCGCCAGTGAAAAGGTTTTCGTCCGTCCATCTTGAACCCTTTTTAAAGATACTGAGATATTTTCGAGCCTCCTTTTTTTCGCCAAGCTGCTCTGCTATCTTTTGCGCTGCTCGTAAAGCAGCGAGATACAAGCTTCCCATCATCGTGTTTGGTCCGTAAAACTCGATGTCGTAAGTATTATGTTGCATTCCCTCCATGATGCCGTCTCTATCAACGTCCCAGTACTTCCAAGAGAACTCTAATATCTTCTTGGTGGTGGGCCAGATAGACCTTAGCCACTCATAATCTCCAGATATAAGCCATTCACGATACACCTGAAGAACTGTACCCATCTGGCCATCAGCAGCTGGATGAAAGAATGGTTTAGCCTTCGTTCCCAAAGGCAAGGGCATGCGGAATGTCATGAAACCATCGTCTTCAACCGAGTTAGCAAAATGCGCTTCCAACATCGACCGTTGAAGATTAGGAAAGAGATAAGGAAGAGCCTGAGCATAATTCCAAACATGAGTACAAGAACCTTCACAACAGCCACAGGTGTTACTGGAGCCTTCAAATCCATAGAAAGTTCCATCTTCCAGCCGAAGGCAAGTCGTTGACTTTAAGGTTGAAAGTTGGGAACTAACCGCATCCAGGACATGAGCTGGTAATGTGGAAGAAAATAATAGATCCCTGAACAGCCTTGTCTCTTCTAAGAGACGTTTAAAGTTTAAAGCTGAATATTTTACAACATCCCAAGCATCCTTCCACAGGGTTGCGTAATAGTTTTTCCAAACAGCCTTTTTTTGCCCTTCAGGACCAGCCCAGAACTGTTCGTAATTTGGGAAATACCAAGCGAGAATGAAAACGACTTGCGTTTTTCCCTGTGGCTCGATAGTTATATTGGCTGCTACTGTTCCAGTATCGGTGCCGCCAGCTTCTTTTGGTAAACCTCCTTCTGAATTATTCAGTATTTCCCAAAACTTAGATAACATTGTATCTTTCCAGCGAGTCCAGACTAACGAGTTTGAGCAGGTTGTTGCGAGAACCATGGAACCATGTTTTGGCGACTCGACAGGAACCTTGGCATTGGTTAGATAAAGACCAGTGATTTGGCCTTCTCTTCTCGCTTCATTAACCCGTCCGTCGGAAACCTGGTCACCTATCATATTGGTTAGATTGCCATATACTGTTGCTGAAATTTTCTTGTCACTGGTGTTTTCAAAATTATAAATCAGGAAGGCAACAGGAATACTTGAATCCCTATCATTTAAAGGAATAAAAGGATTAAAGGCTTCCAAAATAACCTTAACAGGAACATCGGGATCTTCGAGTTTCAATGTTGCAATTGGGAATGTTCCAGTGAATGTTGCCTTTCTGAAATGAGGCAACCCTTGACCAAGCTCGTTTTTGTCGTGAGAAGAAACAAGTGAGTGCCCTTCGCCAACGTAAGAACCGCCAACTGGACCCTGCAGTACTTTGACGGTTGAGGAGTTTTCGGTGTTATTAACTCTTAATGTAAAGAATGCTCGAGGAACCACAAACCCCTTGGCTGGCCTATTCATGATTTCCCAGTCTCGAAGCTGCCCCCAACCACCAAGTGATATGGAGCCAGTTCCTATTCCTCCAAGTGGGAAGGCAATTTCGTCAAGATTTCTTCCAGCATAAGTTGGCGCAGAACCAATTTTATAAAGTTCAGTTTTACTATATACTTTCTTGGACATTCACACCACTTTTAAGGTTTGTTTTGTTAATCTATTTATCTTATAAATATTAATTATTGCTGGTGGATGTTTCATTAGCTGCACTACGAATGTTCAATGGAGGATCAATCCTGACCGACTACATCGTATTTTTGTGTCCTGATTGCAGCTCACCAAGATACGCGAAACATGGGCAAAAAACTGCTGACTGTTTTTTGTGTGGTGCCAAAATACAACTTACTGATAAAAAAATCCGAATACTGTTCAGAACAAGCAATATAGAGAATGCAATAGCTGCGGTTAAGAAAATTAAGGAGAAACAAAAGAACCAACGCTTGTAATTAAAAAGACTTTTCGCTGCAACTTCAATACTATGTCACATTAGAAGCTGCCCTTAAGAAGATCTGTTAACCTAAAAACGACCATGTCCATTTCGTTAAGAAACCCTTTGACTTCCGAAATATTTTTCTCAACATTTTTAATTTTGCTTTGCAACTTATTATTCTCAAATTCATAAATTTGCTGAGAAATTTCTCCAACAGAAAACCTCGTTTCAACTTCTTTCATTTGATCCCTGATTGTTTCTGCTTCACTTTCTAAATCAGCTAGTTGCCCAATCTTTGTACGCCTAATTGTGTCCCATTTTTCCGATAATTCCCTTAAACGCTGCCTACATACCAAAATTGTTTTTTCTATCCTTTCATGGTTCGTCTCGTAAACTGCATCATTTTTTGTTAACAATAGGAATTTTTCTATTATTTTCAGTTCTTTATCAATGGGCAGAGAAGAAAGTGCAGAGTCTATTTCTGAAATTAATGTATCCCATTTTCCAAGCGTTGGAGAATAAACTGTTTGCCCAGCTCCAGTCCACAATTGGCTTTCAACAACGTCTTTGTATCCTCTTACATATCGAAGATCCTCAAGTGCTTGAGTAGGAAGCGGTTTTTGGATTGCCGAGGGCTTAGCTTTTGTCTCAATGTTTTTTGATTTCTCAATCATAACCCTCGATCTTACTAATTCAAGATTTTCTTTCATGTCGAGGAGTGTCCCAACTGAACTGGTCAGCTGTTTAGCAAGGTCTGCCGTCAGAATTTCGTATATATTTTGTGAAATTTCGCCAGAATGTAAAAGCTTGGAAGATTCTTCTAATCTTATTGATGCTTCTTTAATTTGTTTTACATGCAGCTGAAACTTAGCTATTTTGTCTTTAATTTCTTCCTCAAGCTGCTTTGATGAAATTTCAGAAAATAAAATAACTTTTTTCTCTTCACTGGCAGGTATAGGTTTTGACTCAGTCATTTTTACTGGTTCAATTACATTATTCATTTTTGAATCCTGCATAGTATGTTTTTGAAACCGTTTGGACAAGACGAAGATCAGAACTGTTAGAGATCCAAATGTTACTGCTGGCAAAAATAGTAACCCTCGCCAGCGGTACATAAGAAGCTGAACATTTGACATCAAAAGGAATGAGCTGTGACCTTGGGCTGGAGCAAACGGGTGAAAAACTTCCTTAATGGTTTTCCCTTTAACCTCAATCTTATCTAGGTTGTTTGTGCCAAGTCCTTTTTGAGCTGCGAACGATAGGGTTGGAATTTTCTCAGCGTCAAACCCCATTATCGTCGATGCCACAGTGTCGGTAGCCACTGGATCTTTTCCTACAATTATTAATCCTAAGTTTACTGGTTCCCCATCATGTGGCCCCTGCCCCTCCATTGCAACTCTCCCATCGATAATTGTTAAATCTATTTTTCTAGCTAAATTGAGGTCTGTTATGACGCCACCAAGGTAATTATCTCCTTTTTCAGCTGCCACTTCGTGAAGTCTCCAATGATTAGCAGAACCAGCAACGCTATAAACTGAACCAGCTGAGATGCCAACCAGATTCTTCATTCCCAATGTTACAACAGCTATGCTGTGAGTTTTCATGCAGGCGAGAGATATGAACACATCTGCCTCCACGACCTTTTTGTTAAACATAAAACTGTTAAAGACATAGCCTCCTCCTGGAATGGAAACCTCGACAAGGTCACCGTAATTAAGATCTACAAGTTCCACACCAGAAATATCTGCTATTTCTGAATACCCCAAAGCCATGAAGTTTTCGATTGTGTTTCCCTCACCGCTACCTTCAGCCACCCATATTACGCTTGGATTTCTTTGTTTGATGAGGTCAATAAGAGCCTTAACTATAGCTGGGTCTGTGGTGTCAGGAGGGGCTTGGTAACGGACAATATTAGGTTTGATAAGAACCTTTGCACCCTCAGGAATTATGGATGAAATTCCGCCAATATAATCTAGTGCTTCTTGAAGAGACTGTTCTAAATCGTTGTTTTCTACCTGTACAACTGAGACTTCAGAGATTTTCTGGGCAGATTCTGTTTGAGTTTCTATAACGCTTAAAGGGTCAAACAGTATGTTACTGTATATTGCCAGCCCAGAGCTTATTGCTGTTAAAGATAACATTAGAGCTAAAATGAAAAAGTACGCCTTTCGAGAATGGCTTACCTTGTTGTACGCTCTTGGAACTTCGGTCTTAACGAAATGAGCAATAAAAGCAAATGCTGGATACAAGAGAAATACATAACAGTTTGAGGCGGCAGCTCTTTGGCATGGGTAAACGATGCGAGAAGGCTTCGTTCCAGTCCTATATAGGAACCAGAAAAGACTGAGAACACCGATAATTAGGGTACTATGTCTAATTCTTCTTAGGAAAATTTGTATCCTAGTTTCCAAAATATTAACCCTCATACCTGTTTTTTATTTTCTTAAGGTCTTATCAAAGTTTCTGAAAAAAGGCTTCTCTATCTGAGGTGGCCCTTGTTTTTAAACCTTATAAATGTAAATAACATGATTTTTCTGAGGAAACTTTCTTGTCTACAGATGTTGGAATAAAGTCGATGGCTGAGCTTCTTCGTGCTGGGGCAACTATGACTGGACTTTCTTGCCCAGCGTGTTCTTCTCCTCTTTTTAGAATGAAGAATAACGAGTTGTGGTGTGCCAGTTGCCAGAAAAAAGTTGTTGTGGTCAAAGAGAACGAACAAATCAGCGAAATTCAAGCTTTTTCGTCAATTGAGAATTTGGAATCCACACTTATGGCTAAAATAGTCGAAATCAACAGTCGAATACAAAAAGAAGATGACCTTAATCAGCTAGAAAAATTAAGTTCGGTTTTGTCCAGTTTACTTGACAACCTCGATAAAGCCAAAAAGATACTGCAAAAACAAATGTCTTGAGGGCAAAGATTGATTGGAATATACGACAATTTCCCAGACGTTCACCATGGAGCAGTAATTTTCTCATGTAAGATCCAAACTCAAGAACTACAAAAAACACTGCTTGTTTTTCTTCAGGAATTAAATGAACAAATCAAACCTTTAGAGATACCAGAAATTATTAAACAAAACATTCATGTCAAAATGGATGTTGGTATTGCTGATGGGCTGACCTTCAACTATTTTGACCTAAAGTGCCTAAAACACTGCCTAAGAGAAATTTCAAACAATGTTTTACCTACGTTAGATCTGTTTTTCGTTGTTCGTTATTACATCATTAGTGGCGTGAACCGGAGACCGTTAAAGTTTGACTACTATATTTTACGATTTCTCTTCAAAGAAAACGCTGTTGAATTGTTAGTCTATCATGACAAGGGACCAAGACATCTCGCAGTTGAGGAATTGGTAAAATTCCTTTTTAATAGCATCAATCATGAACTGCGGTCTAAACAAATGAGCCCTTTAAGTCTAGTTTCAATAAGAACCGTCGGCTCAAATGAATTAGGTGGCGATAATTGGCTTAATCTTTAAGGTGATTTAGGACAATTGTTAGAATTTCGTTAGCTGCCGATTCTATTGATTGTTCACCATTGACCGGAATTAGCTTTTCTTCTTTCACGAGGCTATTGTAGATTCTTTTAACTTTTTTCTGAGTTTCGAATTGCTCCATAACAGATTTTTCTTTTCCATAACGTTTCACCAAATTTTCGACTGAGACATCGATGTAAATAGCTAAGTCTGGACGCAGTACGTGTTTGTTGATTGCTTCAATCCAATCCAAACTCAGTCCAGCTGCGCCTTGATAGGCAAGAGACGAATATACATATCGATCTGAAACCACGATTTTTCCATCATCCAAAAGTGGCTTAATTTCATTTTCAACGTGATCGGCTCGGTCAGCAGCAAAAAGGAGAGCTTCAACAATGGGTGAAACTCTGTCCTTTCGGTGTAGAATATATTTTCTGATGAATCTTCCAATTTCCCCATTACTTGGTTCAGTTGTGTAAACTGCGTCGAATCCTTTTCGGCATAAAGCCTCAACGAGCAAAATTGACTGCGAGGTTTTTCCGCTCTTATCCAGTCCTTCTATGCAGATGAAATATCCTTTACGTTTCATTTCATATCACGTTTTTGATGAAAGACGATTTTTATTTCATAACCTTTAAAATGGTTGACAAGTGTTTCTATAACTCATTAGATATTATAGTATAAAATGTTTTATTATAAAACCCAGCAACTTGGCATGATCTTATTAGAACGTAATTTAGAACGTAATGGTGAAAAGTGATGTGTTTGGCTAAGAAGTTTAGGTTCACGCTCAAGATTTGCCCATAGTTTGCCTAATAAACGTTTTAACGCGTAGATGAGTACCGCAATACATCAAGACAATAAAATAATGCTGACGCATCTCTTAGGGACTTAAGTTTATGAGCACGAATTAAAGTAAATAAGAGTTATGTCTGCAGTTGAAGGTTCAGCATTAACGTTTTTTCTTATCGATTTAATGAAAGGAACAATAGCTCTTTTTTTAGTTGTTGACCCGTTAGGAAATATACCTATATTCGTCGGTCTCACAAAAAACGTGGATGAGGTTAAAAGAAGAAACATTTTTCGATCCGCAATACTTACTGGATTAATAGTTTTGTTTTTGTTCACTTTCGCTGGGCAACAAATTCTAATACTGTTTGGCATATCAATAAATAGCTTTATGGTTGCTGGTGGATTACTTCTTCTCATAATCGCAATTAGGCTCCTAGTTGCAGGTGGATGGCATGAGTTGTCAACTTCTCCTGAAAGCGTCGGAGCTGTTCCAATAGGGTTTCCGCTTCTCGTTGGTCCCGGAGCCATAACTACAACGATTTTGATTCTTCAGTCATCAGGCGTCATAGTAACAGTGTTTTCAGTTTTGATAACCTTTGTAATTGTTTGGTTAATATTAAGGTATATTACCCCTATTTTCAGGATTTTGGGTGATAATGGCTCTTTGGTGGTCACTAGATTAATGGCCATGTTTATTGCAGCGATTGCCATTCAATACATTGTTCAAGGAATAAAAAATCTTATATAAATAATTTAATTTTAAGAAAGAGCAGTTTATTTACAAATTCTTAATTAGATCAGTGATCATTTTTGCGATTCTTGAATACGTTTTTGAATCAGTGTTTAACGCGAAGTCATAATTTGAAACATCAGCACAATCTTTCCCGAACAACATTTTATACATTTGTGATCTTTCCTTGTCACTTCTCTGGACGTCGTCTTTAGCATCCTCGATGCTTATTCCTCTTCTTTCAGCAACGTGTTTCACTCTGTTTTCAAATGAGCAATTAAGAAAAATTTTTATGACGTCTTTTCTGTCCAAAATCATAAAAGCAGACCTTCCTTCGACAATAATGTTGTCAATTTTCAGAATCTCTTCTAATTTATTTTTCAGAATCTCATCAATGTCAATTTCACCTGACCTGCTGAGGGAATCGAGATTTTTAATTGATTTCAAAACTTTTGATGTATTGTAGGTTTCAAGGCCAAATTCTCCCGCAAGGATTTCAGCCACTTCTGTACAGCCAGAACCTAGAAAACCACACAAAGCTATTTTCATTGGGTACTCACCTCATAATTTCTTGAAAAAACCATATTTATAAACAAATCGTCAACAGTTCCGATTGAAAACATAGTGAGAATGTAGATAAAACTAAAAGATTTATAAAAATATTGTCAATTATTATTTCTTAAGATAACAAAAAACAGGCAAATTTAATTTGTGGGAAAAATGGGTTTGGATTCAAAAGTAAGAGGAACCTTGTTTACAAAACATAAAATCCTCGCGATTCTTGTAATAATTATATTTGTTATACTCGTTATTCCCAAGATAATTGAAATTATGTTGTATCCAAGTGGTGGCGAAAGTTTTTATGAACCTTCTCTTGTTCAAATAACTATCGCTTCGACGCCTTATTTTGGGCAGTCGCCTGACATGCGTATTGGATTGGAGATTCCTGAAACTAGCACGCGGTACAGTTCTTCGCCTAACATGAATTTTCTTGGAACCTACGGTTTTGAAGCCTATCGAAACACTGAATATGGCGAAATGGCTAACGATTGGCTACTTTGGAGCGACGGTGACTGGCCAGCTGACAGCACAAGAAGCAATGTGACCCTTAGCAAAGATGGGACTCTGGGAAACTTTGTTCACGGAAAATACTCTCAGAAAATTGTGATAACAAACTACGTTGAGCCTGTGCGACTTGGACAGTACCAGTCAGGAAGGACATTTTTAGCAAACAGGATTTACAAGTTTGGATGCTGGATGAAGCAAAGTGGGCTCACAGAGGATGTTAGGTTAAGGATAAGATTCTGGAGTGGTGACACCAACATCGACGTGTTTCAGAACTTCGCCGTGGATTCTGAATGGAAATATTACGAAATGGAATTTGTCATTCCATTTAACTATACACCAATAGATCCATATTATGGACAAGCAAGCTCTGAAAGAATCGAAATTTTTTCAGCTGGCACACTTTGGATTGACGACGCTCAATTTTATGATTCTGAGGGCATAAACGAATGGGGTCTTTCCACACTTTTCATTGAGGAAGTACGAAAGCTTAGGCCATCAACACTAAGATATGGCGGATTAGGATGCAACTCATTGAAACCTGAAAACATTTTCGGTCATAGGTTCGATTTGGCGAATTATGTTGACTGGGATGGCAACGTTGGTGGAGACGTGTTCGACTTTAACCAGTTTTTGAAGCTTTGTGAGCTAACAGGCGCAAATCCAGAGTATGTTTTATCTCAACACTTGATCATGAATCCGAGCTCTATTGCTTCTCTATTGGAATACATGTATGGCGACAACACAACAGTGTACGGAGCATTAAGAGAAAAGGCAGGATTTGAATCTTGGAAAGACAAATTTGACAAGGTTTACTTCGAATTAGGGAATGAAGTTCTAGTTAATGGGAATGGACCGACATGGACATCATCTGAGTATGCCAATTATGTTACTGAGGCAGTAAGGGTTGCTAAGTCTTCACCATACTGGAACGCAAGCGTGAACAAAATAGGCGTCGGACTATGGTACACAAATGTTGGTCTTAACGTCCCATTTTTAATAAACGAGGCAGACAACTTCGGAGGAGGAGAAATAGACTTCATATTAGTCGCTCGATATTTTCCAGGCCATGAATTTACGAATTACGTTTACACTGACTGGTGGTTGTGGCAAACTGCCAACGAAAAAAGATACAGCGAAGGAAGCGTTACCGGCTCAGACGAAAAAAGAGCAGTCTGGTATCGGAGAGCATTAGGTGAAGCAGCATACATCAACGAGTACGCATCGTGCCTTAAAGAGATGGCTGAAGAGAACTATCCAAAAAAAGTTGACGTCGGAATTTACGAGTATGGAATGACGGGGGTTTTCAAACGAGAGCCATACAACCACGAACTAGCAAACATGGAAACCAGTCTAGGCGCTGCAATAGCAATGCTTGACGCAAGCTTAAGCCTAAGAAAAAATGGCCTCAACCCAATTAACGCCTTTTATGTTCAAGGATTCGGGTGGTCATGGGGATTCATGGACGACTATCCTCACGCTCGAAAAAGACCTGTGTATTATGCAATGCAAATGTATGGTGAACTTCAAAGGGGAGAGCTGCTCGATTGTTCAGTTGATTCAGGCACGTTCGATCCCTTTGGCAGCGCTGCAAACCACATTGCAATGTGGGAGGGCTTTTCTCTGTATAATTTGAAGGTTCACAACTATCCAGTTGATGTGCCAAAGATTGCTTCGTATCCGTTTAAGCTAAATGAAAGATACTCTATTCTTTTGATAAATAGAGATTTAGAAAAAAGCATCGATGTTCAATTAAATTTGCCTTATACTCCTTCAAATAGGGCTTTAATTGTTTTCTTGTCAGGTGACAGTCCATATGCTTACAACGACGACTCACCAGTAGACACTGTTCTTTTAAATTTCGAAATAGTAAATGATTTCTCAAACTATTACGTCATGACTCTTTCTCCTCACTCTGCATACATGATCGTAAACTATGCGGAAGGAGCGAAACTATGCCTTGACGAAGACTGTGATGGCTACGGAGCAAATATATACGAATTAGAAGGTTGCACATCTTCGCAGACGCTTGTGGACCCAAACGACTTGGATCCAAACATTCATCCATAACATTATCAATTCGTGGGCTTTTTTTCCATACCGACACAAAAAAGGTTATTTAGCGAAAATGAACAGTAGTAGTCGGCGGCAACAAATGAAAGACATAAAATTCAACTTTAATGACTGTCTGATTTCAACAGATGAAATAAATGAAACTGCTAAGAGACTAAAGCCTGAAATTTGCAGTATGATGGAAGCAACTTCAAATGGTTACGAAGACGAAAAAGCCTTTGTTAATTTGCCAGAAGACAAAGCTATGCTGGAAAAGGTATCCGAACTAGTTAAAGAAAAGAAGGAGCTGAACCCGGATTATTTGGTTATAGTCGGTATAGGTGGAAGCAACCTAGGCACAATAGCTGTTCAAGAGGCTGTTTTAGGAAAACTGTATAACAATCTCGATTCATCCACGAAAATTTTATACGCTGATACAGTTGACGAAGATTATATTCATTGTATAATAAAAATAATTGAAAACTCTCTGGCAAATGGTAGTAACGTAATCTTAAATTGTGTTAGCAAATCAGGAACCACAACTGAAACAGCTGCAAACTTTGAGGTCATCTTTGACGTTCTTCAAAAATACAAAAAAGACGTTGAAAACTATGTTGTAGTCACTTCTGACAAGGGTTCAGAACTTTGGAAGATCGGGGTAGAAAAAGGGTTTGACACACTTGAAATTCCGCAGAAAGTTGGCGGGAGATTTTCTGTTTTTTCAGCTGTAGGATTGTTCCCACTTGGATTATTAGGTCTCAATATCCGGGCGCTTATTAATGGCGCCAAACACATTAAAGACCTTTGTTTAGGAGACGACATTGACAGCAATCACGCAGCAAAATCAGCAGCAGTTCAGTTTCAGCATTACACGCAAGGAAGAAACATCTTTGACTTGTTCCTTTTTGCAAATGATTTAGAATCTCTTGGTAAATGGAATAGACAGCTTGTTGCTGAAAGCCTAGGCAAAGAATATAACAAGAGAGGTGAAAAAGTAAACGTCGGATTAACGCCAACAGTATCCATTGGGTCGACTGACCTTCATTCCGTAGCTCAGCTTTACCTCGGTGGTCCATTTGACAAATTTACTACGTTTGTTTCTGTGCAAGAAAACTTTTCGTCTATAAAAGTTCCAAGTTGTTTAGAGATTAAAGAACTGGTGGCAGGAATCCAAGGAAGGTCGTTGAAAACCATCATGGACGCTATTTTCGAAGGAACAAAAGTGGCTTTTAGGGAAAAAAAGAGGCCTTTCATAGAGATTACTTTACCAGATAAGTCTGAGTATTCGATAGGGCAATTTTTGCAGTTTAAAATGATGGAAACAGTTTATCTTGGATATTTGCTTAACGTGAACCCATTTGGGCAACCTAATGTGGAAGACTACAAAAGAGAAACTAGGCGTATTCTTTCCCAGAAATAGACAAAAGAAATGTTAAGCACCAACTATTTGTTAAAACTGTTTCAATTTCAATTTTAAATCATTTGCAGCCTTTACTGGATTTACACTGCGAGTAATAAACGAACCAACAACTGCAACTTTTGCTCCAGCTTTTTTTGCTTCAACAATTGTTTCTGCATTTATTCCGCCATCAACAGCTATTTTCTTGTCTGGAAACATTTTTGAAAAAAGAGATATCCTTTTCGATCCTTTCACGCTATATTCTTGTCCACCTGCTCCCATCGGCACGGTCATAAGAAGAATAATGTCTGAAGACTCAATTATTCTGGCTGTTAAAAGATCGGTTGACGTTGGCAGGTTAAGGCAAATTCCAGATGAAAAATTACGTTTCTTCAATGTTTCCAAAGCCTTAACTGTTTCAGCTTCGGAATTGAAGGATTCTCTTTGTATGAAGATTTCGAAAGTTTCTCTTTTTTCTCTTGGAACAAATGAGCATATTCCTTCAATAAAGAGATAAGGATTATCGACCATTAGGTGGGCAGCCAAAGGAATTTTGTCGCTGAGGCTTTTATACAAAGATTTAATTAACTCAATCGGAAAAGCAGTTCTATGCGGTATCATTGGTGGCTTCATAACGTCTATATGAATACGGCTGATAATTCCCGTCTGAATTAAATCAAGTATGAGAGGCATGGACTTGGATTTGGAAACGTCGCTTGAATTTGCCACAAGATCCTGTTCGTAGTCAAGAATCGATAGTGAAACCAACATCATAATACAAATAATAGAATGCCTACATATACATAAAACTTGCAGCGTAAAAAAATGGTGAGAAGAAAATGGTTGAAAGAGAATTTTTTATAGGAATCGACAATGGCACACAAAGCACCAAAACTATAATTGTAGACGGGACAACAGGTCGCGTAATATCAAAAGCTGCAAAAAGTTACGGGTTGATTGGTGGTCTTCCACCTGGACATAAAGAACAAGACCCAAACGTTTGGATTGACGCCTTATATGAAACCATCATTCAATCTTTACGTAAAGCAAAAATTGATCCGAAATTTATTAAAGCCATAGGTGTTTCTGGTCAACAGCACGGCTTGGTTCCTCTTGACAAAGATGGAAGGGTGATTCGTCCAGTTAAACTTTGGAATGACACAAGCACATTTGAGGAATGTAAGATTCTTACAATAAAACTGGGAGGTCGAAAAGCCGTCATAAATTATTTGGGTCTCTCCATTCCACCTGGATTTACGGCTTCGAAAATTCTTTGGTTGAAAAGGCATGAGCCTCACAACTTTGAACATTTAGATACGATTTTGTTACCGCATGACTACCTTAATTTTTACCTTACTGGAAAAAAAGTAATGGAGTATGGTGACGCCTCAGGTACAGCGCTTATGAATATTCGAACTAGAAAATGGTGCAAAGAGGTCGTAGACGCAATTGATTTTGATTTAGACATGAAGTTGCCTCCAATTCAAAGTTCCGACAAAGCTGTGGGCACGGTTAGAAAGGAAGTTGCTGAAAAATTTGGTTTCAACGAAAGTGTTCTTGTGAGTGCTGGAGGCGGCGACAACATGATGGGCGCCATCGGAACTGGAAACACGCGAAAGGGAATGGTGACAGCTAGTTTTGGCACCTCAGGCACCATTTACGCATATTCAGATGTGCCAATTGTTGACCCAGAAGGGGAAATTGCGGCTTTCTGCGATTCAACAAACGCTTGGCTTCCTCTTTTATGCACAATGAATGTGACGGTGGCAACCGAATTTGTAAGAGGTTTGTTTAACCTTTCGCATGAAGAGCTAAGTGAGTTGGTCGAAAAGACACCGCCCGGGTCAAATGGCTTAATT
The DNA here is from genome assembly GCA_964584965.1 of uncultured Candidatus Bathyarchaeia archaeon. Taxonomy (GTDB): domain Archaea; phylum Thermoproteota; class Bathyarchaeia; order Bathyarchaeales; family DTEX01; genus JAGTRI01. The sequence goes on from CAZPBM010000042.1 coordinate 39,484, forward strand.
CTTCTCCCATATTTTGAAGGCGAAAGAACCCCAAACATTCCGGATGGCACAGGAGTATTCTACGGTCTTAATAGCAAAACCTATAACAAAGAGCATTTCGCACGGGCATCGATGGAAGGCGTTACCTTAGGCATGAACTATGGGCTTAACCGCATGAAAAAACTAGGCATAAAACCTTTACAAATACGGCTTACAGGCGGAGGCTCAAAAAACCCAGCTTGGAGGCAAATAGCTGCTGACGTATTTGGCACAGAGGTCGTCTGTCTCGAAATAGATGAAGGAGCAGCTTACGGAGCCGCTTTGCAGGCAATGTGGACTTACAAAAATTATGTAGGTGAAAAAATAAGCATTCAAGAGATTACTGACCGTTATGTCAAAATTGACGAGAAAACGCATGTTTACCCAAACATGAAAAACGTGGAAATTTATCAAGAGATACAAGAAATACAGGACAGCGTAAGCTTGGCTTTAAGAAAGACCTTTAAGAAACATCGCAAATTTTTAGCAAGACACGCTTCATAGAAAAACTGTAGTGTACTCTTGTTCCTGAATCTAGCACAAGAAAGTGTTTTTATCTTTCTCCATTAAACAGTTTAATGACTATTGATGAATAAGACTATAGCCCTAGAAATCATTGAGAAATTAAAAAATCTTCCGAAACCAACCAAAGACGATGTTAACCAGATAAAAACTAATATTGCTAAGAAGCATCACCTAAACCAAGTTCCACGAAATTCAGAAATACTGAAGCATCTTGGGATAGATGAACAGGCAAAAATCCAAAAAATTTTAAGTAGGAAACCTGTACGTGTTGCTTCCGGTGTCACAGTCGTCGCAGTGATGACGAAACCTTGGCCATGCCCTCATGGGAAATCTTGTGCTTACTGCCCCGGAGGACCAGTAAAGGGCGTTCCTCAAAGCTATACTGGGCTTGAACCAGCAGCGATGAGGGGTTCACAGAACCATTACGACGCGTACAAACAGGTTAGACATAGGATTGAACAGTATCAATCTATTGGTCATTGTGGCGATAAAGTGGAACTCATAATAATGGGTGGAACTTTTCCAAGTACACCTAAAGAGTACCAAGAAGAATTTGTTAAAGGATGTCTTGACGCGCTTAATGGAACCTTTTCAAGTTCGCTTGAGGAAGCAAAGAAACTTTCTGAAACAAGCAAAATAAGAAACGTCGGCGTTACTGTTGAGACTCGTCCAGATTGGGCTAGAGAGACTCATGTTGATCAAATGCTTTCTCTTGGCGTAACACGTGTTGAAATAGGTGTCCAAAACATCTACGACGACATTTATGAACTTATTAATCGAGGTCACACAGTTAAACATGTTATCGAATCAACAAGAATACTCAAGGATTCTGGATTGAAAATAGTGTATCACATGATGCCTGGGCTTCCAGGTTCCAATTTTGACAGGGACATTGAAGGATTCAAAAGGATTTTTTCAGACTCAGACTTTAAACCTGACATGCTGAAAATTTATCCATGCCTCGTTATTAAAGGGACAAAGTTATACGAATGGTGGAAACAAGGTAAGTACGTTCCTTACTCGACGGAAGAAGCCGTACGTCTAATTTCGGAAATAAAGAAAACGGTTCCCAAATGGGTTAGAATAATGCGTATACAAAGAGACATACCTGCATATCTAATTGAAAAGGGCGTGAACAAGAGTAACCTTAGAGAGCTCGTAGCAGATAATCTCAGAAAAGAAGGCTTAAGATGCAGATGCATCCGATGTAGAGAAGCTGGGCACAGATGGCTCAAAGACAGAATAATGCCCGACTATGAACAGGTCGAAGTTCTTATTAATTCATACAACGCCAGTAGTGGAACAGAGCATTTCATCTCAGTGGAAGACAAAAATAACGATGTCCTCTTAGGTTATCTGAGATTAAGATTCCCATCTAATGAAGCCCACAGGCCTGAGATTCGAGAAAGAAGGTGTTCCTTGATTCGGGAGCTTCGAGTTTGTGGCCCAGTTGTTCCTGTAGGCAGGCATTTCGACGAGGCACATCAGCACAAGGGTTACGGAAAAATGCTTCTTAAAAAAGCTGAAGAAATCAGTAAAGAACATGGATGCAATAAAATAATTGTGACAAGTGCTTTGGGTACTAAATCTTACTACAAAAGGCTTGGTTATGAATATGATGGGCCTTATATGAGTAAGATCCTATAAAGGTATTTTTAGATCATGTAATTTGAGATTATTGCTGAAATTTATAAGTGATAAAGCTAATATCGAGGATGAATCTCAAATATCGAGGTTTTTGAAGGATGGATCGGTAATTGAAAATGGTTGATAAGTACGAAAAGATCAGCGAGCTTGCAAGGCGAAGGGGCTTCTTCTGGCCCTCTTACGAAATATATGGAGGCGCAAGTGGATTCATAAATTGGGGACCTCTAGGCTCCATTATGAAGAGGAAAATTGAGGACAAATTTCGAGATGAGTTTCTACGTAAATTGGGATTATACGAGCTAGAATCTCCGATAATTACGCCTGAAAGAGTCTTTATTGCCTCTGGGCATGTAAAAAGTTTCAAAGAGCCTATGGTTGAGTGTACAAACTGTAAGAAAAGGTTCAGAGCTGATCATCTGCTTCAGGAATATGCAAGAATGAGCTCACAAGAAACAGATAAAATGCAGCTAAATGAAATCCAAGATTATATTGAGAAAAATGAAGTTAAATGCCCAGAATGTGGGGGAAACTTTAGTCCTCCTGAACACTTTCTAACGATGTTCAAGACAGCTATAGGACCATATTCCGATGCAGTTGGATATGGAAGACCAGAGGCCGCGCAAGGAATTTTTGTGGAATTTAAACGTCTTTACGAGCAAACAAGAGAAAAACTGCCTATTGGCTTTGCAACAATCGGTCACGCTTTAAGAAATGAGATTTCGCCACGTCAGGGACCGATTCGCCTCAGGGAGTTCACAATAATCGACCTTGAGTTTTTCATAGACCCCGAACACCCTAGATGTCCATATTTAGGAAATTTTGAGAATGAAGAGTTGAGGCTTCTGCTTACAAAAGACAGGATAAAAGATGAAGACAATGTCATTGAAGTCTCGGTGGAAGAAGCTGTGTCCAAAAAATACATCATGACAGAATGGCAGGCCTATTTTATGGCTTTAGCCAAAAAATTCCTTAAGGAAATAGGAGTTCCAGAGGACAAGCAAAGATTTATCGAAAAATTCGCTTGGGAAAGAGCCCATTACTCCATTCAAGGTTTTGATCAAGAGGTTTATCTTGACCGTTGGGGATGGACAGAGGTGTCAGGGTTCAACTATAGAACTGATTACGACCTTAAAGGGCACATGCAGGAAAGCGGTGTCGACATGACCGTGTTTAAGCCATATAGAACAAAAAAGGTTAAAACAGAACTCATAGTGAAACCAGTTCATTCTGCAATAGGTCCAGTTTTTAAGGAAGAAACTTCAAAAGTGATAGGCCTAATTCTTAAAGCTGACGCGAAAAAATTATCGCTTGCACTTAAGGAACAAGGTTATTGCATGCTTGGAAACTTTAAGATTCTTCCGGACTACGTCAGCTTCATTAAGAAAAAGACTGAAGAAACAGGTCGAAGATTTATTCCTCATGTGATTGAGCCTAGCTTCGGCTCAGATAGACTAGCATATGTAGCTTTGGAATATGCTTACTCCGAAAGGAAGGGAAGGACGGTTCTCAGTTTTCCGCTTGACATAGTTCCTTTGCAGCTCGCTGTTCTTCCTCTCGTTAACAAAGATGGTTTACCTGAAAAAGCCAGGACCCTATACGCATTACTTGTCAGAGAAGGCTTCTCGGTTGAGTATGATGACGGAGGTTCCATTGGAAGAAGGTATGCGCGTTTTGACGAGGTTGGAACTCCGCTCTGCATTACTGTTGACTATCAAACTGTTGAAGACGAAACAGTGACAATCCGAGACAGAGAATCATGGAAACAAGTTAGAGCAAAAATCGATGATCTACCCAGATTGCTTTACGATTTCTTCCGAAACAAGGTAACCTTTAAAGATTTAGGGTTACACTTATAAAATCGTGAACACAGGCAACTTTACTTCTTTTTTGTTAAAAAAGACTAGTTAGGTTTTTTAAGGTTGTTGTTTACTTAAGTTATGAGCTGTCATAAACATACTTTGAGGCGGTAAACAGTTGGTTTTCCCAATTGAGGCGGAGCATAGAGCGAAAAGAAGAGCTTTACGTCTTTGTCAGGAACATCTTCGAAAAGTTATGAACATCTATCGAAAAACTGTGCAGATTATGGATGCTTACTTAAAAAACGACAAATCATCTCTGCAACAACTTTACAAGGAAGTACAAGATCTTGGAGATGAAGTGGACGATTCGAAACGGGCAGTCGCTCAAGAACTCGTCGAAATTGGCACCATACTGATTAGCCGAGAAGATTTCCTTAGATTCACAGACGTGACCAGCGAAATATCTGATTTTTGTAAAGGCATAGCCTTTAGGATTTACCAAATGGTGGAGAAAGGATATGAAGTTCCATTAAACCTTTTGCAAGGAATAGTTGACCTCGCTGTTGCAGTGTCTGACACTGCCTCGATGCTTAGAGACACTTTTTTGATGTTAAACTATGGTTCGCCGAAAGTTCTAGAGAAAGCCAAAGATGTGGAGATTGCGGAGAGGAAGGTGGATGATAGGTATCGAAGCTTGGAAATTGCTATTCTTGAAAGTAAATTGGATATCCAAACACTTCTTCTGATGAGAGACATAATTCAGCTTTTAGAAGATACGGCTGACAAAATTGAAGACGCTTCAGACGCTGCTAGAATCTTGGCTTTTGCATTATAGGAGAAATATAGTTTGCCCGGTATTGCTGAAGCTGAATTTGTTGAGGATTTTCTAATCATTTGGAACCCAAAAGAAGGGTCTGAACTTTTTAAATGCGGTTTTTTCGGTAAGCCTCTTGGAATTCCTAAACCAAAAAGCTCGGAGTTTGACGTTCCTCTTATTCTCGATTTAATGGAAGGACTGTACCTGTTGGAGAAGAAAATGATTAACGTGTTTGAAGGATCAGAAAAGAAGCTGTTAAATTTTCGAGCTCTTAGAGCTAAAGCTCAAAAAACATATGACGAATTTAACGTCAAATACTCCGTTTATAGAAACCTAAGGGAACAAGGACTTATTGTTACGCCAGGAGTGAAATATGGTTGCGATTTTGCTGTGTACAAAGAGGGGCCAGGTATAGACCATGCGCCGTACATGGTGTCTGTTAAAGATCAAAAAGACAATATAACAGCAACCGAAATTGTCAAAGCTGGAAGACTTGCAACAACTGTTAGAAAACGGTTCATCATAGCTGTCCCAAATTTGGAGAAAAACAAAATCGAATATTTTATATTCAAATGGTTCAAAGCATAACAAAAATCTTTGGATTTGTTACCCTTTTAATGCCTTTTTAAGGTTTTTTCGGAATGTTTTTGAAATTCATATGTTTGTTTATAGATTTTTCCTTCTTAGGTTTCTTTCTCACTTCTTAATAAGCGCTTGCTTATTTTTTGGTGTTAGAGGTAAACTTGGATGCCTGCAAGCAAGGAGTATCAAGAAAAAATCGACGTTTTAGACATAATAATAAGTATCCTGAAAGACCATGAGGAGTCTCTTTCAAAGATTATTGACAGGCTGGACGCCCTAAGTTCAGGTATTTCAGAATTTGAGGAAAAAGCCTCAATTCTTGATAAGGTAATTGAACATCTTGGAGGAAACAAAATAAAGAACATTATTGGTGCTGTGGGAACAAAGGGGCATCTTGTTACTATTAATTGTAAAAGTTGGCAAGCATTTAAAGGTGCAAGCCAAGGTTCACTGCTTTTAGCCTACGAAATAATAGATGATATGATAATGCTTAGTTCTGTAACAGATCTCTTCGTCTTTACATTTTCATGCGATCTGAGCGAGATTTCATTGTTTTCAAACTTTTCAAACAACGCTATGAAACGTTGGATAGATAGAAGTCGTGAGTTTAGCGATAGGAAAACATTGTCAGATAATGATGATGAAGATATTTTAGTAGATGGCGGAGTATCTTACAAAACTGTCGTTAATACAACAATAAAACGATGGCTTTCAACTGAAATGGGGATACCTGAAGAAAAAATAGTTGAAGGTAGAATTATCTATTAAATTTTTCTTTTTTACGAATTTTTCCAAAAATGGATAAAATGCTAGTATATTTTCCACGAATTGAAAATATATATCAAGAGTTTTCTTTTTGTTGGAAAACGGGGTTTTTATTACTGAAAAACGGAAAAACATAGATTTTTTTGTCTAATATTGGTGAATATTGTCTATTTTTGTTAGAAAATCTTAAAATAGCCTTCTTTAGAAATCAGTGAACAGTAATTAGAAAGTGAGATAAGAAAAATGTTACAGAAAATAAGTTTGTCCCAAAAAAGAAGCAACTTAGAAATAGTTGCTGAAATCCTGAGAATTGCGCGAAGAGGCGCGAAAAAAACAAGAATTGTTTACGGAGCTAACATGAACTTCAAGATGCTTGACGAGTACCTGGAGAAACTGGAAAAGGCGGGTTTAGTTATAGGCTCAAAAAATTATGGCGGCTTGATAAAGACCACCGAAAAGGGAGTAGAGTACCTTCGACATTTCTATGGGCTTCAGGAATATGGAATTTCCTAAACCTTTTTTTAAGAATCAACAGTACATATCGGAAATATGTATCAAAAAACCATAATGAAGAGGAGCTGCGAAATGAAAATAAAGCCTTGGATGCTTCCGTTTCTCCTAGCTCTTGGAGGAGTCATATCGGACTTCGCAACAACAACAGTAGCATTAAACTTCTGCACAGGCCTCTACGAAACACACCCGAACTACAACCCAATATGGGCATTAACAATATTTTGGACAGCAATAACAACGTTAACTCTTACACTGCCAAAAAGCAAACCATGGATCCTCAGCATCAACGGCATAGCACTCGCATCATACATAGGAGCAATCAACAACACACTAGTAATACTGGGATTATACTCTGGATTAATAATTTGATAAAACTTCTTTTCCTTGTATTTAGTTTGGGTTGGGGGAATAAATCTTTAATATGGATTAAAAATACATATTATTAAATCTATGATGAATTGAAGATGATACAGAATGATTTTTGATGAGTACGGTGAACCTGTAATGCTTGGTCGTTTGAACTCTTATATTGTTCTTCTAAAGTCAAGGTTCTTAGAGGCTTTCAGCTATACGTGGCTTACCATGGTGGGTGCTATGTTGGTAAGTCACGGATCCCCTCATATTGCCCAAACTATACTGGCTGCCACATCTGTTTTTTTCCTTGTTCTATGCGTTTATATATACAATGATTATACCGACAAAGAAATGGATGCGCTTAATCCTTCAAAAAGTAAGCGTCCATTACCATCCAAAAAAGCTACAAAGATTGAAGCAAGAAATTTCATATATATGACTGGATTTACAGGACTGGCTCTTTCTTTTTTAGTAAACCTTGAAACGAGTTTACTTTGCCTTTTTTGGATAGGATTATTTCTGGCATACTCCAAACCAGAAATTCGGCTAAAAAAAAGGATTATATTGAAAGAAAGTACTCCAGCAATAGGCTATTTTCTTGCAACACTTGTTGGGGCAAAGGCGAATGGATCAATCACCATGACTGTAATTTTCGGCGGAATAATGTCAGGAATCTTCATTTTTTTCAGTCTCCCGGCGTTTAGGGATACAACTGATATTAAGGAAGACACTTTACATGGCGTAAAATCATTAGCGTCAATTCTTACGTGGAAACAGAGATTAGAAATGGTCATTCTAATTGTGCTTGTTATAATGACGCTGACTCCTTTGACATACGTCAATTTCGGATTCAACGTTATTTTTCCAATAATCACTGTTGCCATGGGATTCCTTTTACTTCGATTCCTTTTTCCTTTACTAAGAGGCTTAGAGGAAAAAAAATATCGCGCAGCATTAAAAATTGGAACATCCTACTTTTTCTTAATACAGATCTCAATGATTCTTGGCGTTCTTCCAATAATAACCTAGTTCGTGGATTTTTTTACTTCAACAATCCTTCGAACATCCCAACTTCGTTACCACGTTCCCAAAGCAGATTAAAAGAATCTATTAGTCTTTCACATAGTCTTTCATTATGAAAGAAAAATGCTAAGGAAAAAGTTTTTGTATAAGGCTTTGTGACTTCTACCATCGCAACCTTTTTATCAACAATAATAAATGTGTATGGGAGATCGACAGTCCTAACCTTTAAATTCGAAGAAGATATTATCTCAAAAATTGTTTTAAGGGCTTTGGGATTAGTAAAAAAGGTACTCACTAAAAACTTCATTCCATTCAACATTTGGTTCTTATCACTTATAAGAAAATTAAATTTGACTCCACGGTCACTAGCTTTGAAAATTGCCTCAACAACTTTTGAATCAAGATATTGAGTTGCAAAATATATTTCTTCTTTAGCTTTGTTTATGTATTCGACAACGTCTTCTACAACTTTTTCCCATGTATCTGCCATTCTAACAGGTCCTAGGATGTCTGTTATTCGGTCCCCAGGAATAATGTTTGTATCTTTTAGGATTGCTCGCATGATTTCTTCGGTTTCGTCAAGTGTTATGTTTTTTGCTTTTGATAGTCTGTCTATCAAGTCTAATCGGTCTTTTTGAGTAACAGCGTTCATAAATGCTTCTGCAAGTTTGAAACCTATTTTTCCAAGAGTTGTATGCTGGTAAACGCCGTTGACCCGTTCAACTAACCCTGCGTCTATTAGTCTTTTTAGGTACGTATAATATTTTTTCTGGGTTAAGTTTAAGTCTCTGATTGCTTGAGTTGAGCTCTTAATGCCGTCTTTTGCTGCAAAAAAAATTTTGATTGCTTCAATATTGGCGGCGGCGGAAAACAAAATCTCTAACTCTGCAAAGACCCTGTCTTGAGGGTTCTCTCTTTGAACATCTGTTATTTGAATGGTTGGAACCATTGAATGCCTTCTACCGATTTCCCTTTTCATACACTCATCAACGTCCTCGCCCAGTTCCAGCTCATTATATTTTCTGGAATGAATAGTCTCTCTTCTCTCTTAACACTCAAGCGTCACACCTTTCTGTATTTTCTTTGATAGATACGAAATTTGTTTTGTATTACTCAAACATCGGTTAACACCAAAACTATAAAAAGGGTTCGAAGCGAAAGTAAATAACAAAAATATGTATTTTTAAACCATGAAAAAACAACTTCTGAAAAGAAACACAGAATCAGACATCTATTCAGATTGTGGTTTCGATGTTTCCTTTGTTGTTACTGGTTTTTCTTCAGTTTTTTTCGGCTTTTTTCGGGTTTTTCGATTATCTTAACATTAATTTGTGCTGTGTCTTCAGTGATTGTGTTTCCTCTCACGGTTTTTCTTCGTCTTATGCCTTTTTTGGGAGGTTTGAAACCAATTCCTCCACTTAACAAGAATTTTGATTTAACTCCACCGTGAATGTCAGGTCTCATCGGAAATCCAGATCTGTCGCTTCCACCCGTTATCAGAACTTTATGACCAGAAAGACCAAAAACTATGCCATCAATGGTCTCACCAATTCTTCTACCAATTATGGGTGCAGCCCGACTTTCTTCCAATTCAACTACGCTTGATTTTCCAGTTTCAGGGTCGGAAATTACGACCTTAAACTTCGCCATTTCTGAACACTAACTCCACGATCATTGATGACTTAGCAGCTAATGAATGAATCATTCATTTATAAGCATTCGCTCTTTGAATAGATTATCTCACACTTAAAGGGCTTAAAAATGAAAATATTGCCAGAAATACAAGAGTGACGACAAGGATTTCGATAGAGATGAAAGTGAATTGTGGTGCATCAACTGAATTTTGGAAAGTCACTTTTTCACGAAACTCCTCTACCATAATGTCGTGTGAAATGATTCTATGTGCCTCAGAAATTACCGTGGCTTTTTGAAGGCGTGACTCTAAAACATAATCTGAGACTGTAACATTGATGTACTGCACTGTGGGAAACGCCACGATTGCTGACGAAGTTATATGACTTAAAGGATTCGACGAATTACCTGTGAAATACGTCAAATCTACAGGAAGCCAACCCCAAGGAGGAACATAAACAACTGCCCATCCATGCCAACCAATATTAGTCAATGTGCTAGTCCACAACCCGTCCCAAAAGTTACTGGTACTTTCAATGCCCTGTTTATAAATACAACCGATCTGAAGGTACGCCGGAATTCCCACTGCTCGACAAAATCCAATCAAAAGGTTAGCTTGATCATCGCAGTCTCCCTTTTTCTCCAGCAAAGTTTCATTTGGGTAACGAGGGACATCGAGACTTTCATATTTTATATTTCGGACAATCCACATAATAAAATCTGATACTGCAGACAGAACATTTGTTTCATTTCCTAAAATTTCAAAAGCATATTTGCAAATCAAAGAACTATCTGATTGCCAAACACCAGTGAGCGAACAAAATTTAGTTTTCAAGTCTTCAGGAATATCGCTTAAACTGCCAGAAAAATTTTCAGATATTCGAGGTAAATCTCGTGGTTTAAGGACAACACGATAGTTTACTTGATACGAGAAATTTTCACCTCGCATCAGTCCTGATTTTGGAAACTCGACATATGCAACTGGGTTACCATCATCGTCGGTTTCAAAACTGGATATTGGGTAAGAAACATTTATCAAATAAACTGTTTGCCAACTGTTATTCATGAATAAACCAATTTCCTTCTCATTTCTTGTAAAATACCAAATGTTTCCATTGTTATTTCTGTTTTCAAAAGTCAAAGTCATTGTTATACTGAAGTACCTATTGTCCGAACTGCCATCGGAAGTTCTATGAATTATTAATTGCGCAAAAAACAACCCAACCAACAAGCTCCAAAAAAAGAAAAGCATTAAAAAAATACCAAACGATCGAGTTACAAATTTATTCTTCACTAAATCCAACGGAACACTCACAACCAAAAATAGCATCTGACTCAAACTTAGGTATTTCTCTATATTTTAATTGAGAAGAAAAATATTATACTTTATGAGGTATAACCCCGTCTAAATTGTAGGTGATTGATGAATTTGAAGACGTATGTTGACAACACAGTTCTTGAAATCGTAAAAGGAGACATAACCGAACTATGTGTTGACGCAATCGTGAATGCAGCAAACAACAAATTAAAATTAGGAGGTGGAGTCGCAGCAGCAATTCATAAAAAAGGTGGTCCCATAATACAAAACGAGTGTGACAAAATAATATCGGAAAAAGGAAAAATTTCAACTGGCGAAGCAGTGATTACGTCTGGTGGTAAGCTAAAAGCAAAACACGTAATTCACGCTGTGGGACCGATCTACGGAGAAGGAAATGAAGACATGAAGCTTAGAAACGCCGTAATCAATAGTTTAGAGATCGCTGAACAATACAAGCTTAAAAGCATAGCCTTCCCAGCAATCTCAACTGGCCACTTTGGAATGCCTAAGGAAGAATGTGCAAAAATCATGTTTCCAACAATAATCTCGTACATTAAAAAAGGAACAACCTTATCAAGAATAGTTGTATGTCTCTACGAACAAGAAACATATGACATATTTGAAAAAACCATAGACGAATTTCAAAAAACAATGTTGCTTCAATAAAGTTAAGTTTATAAGAAGCAAAAAGAATTCATAAATTGCGAAACTCGAGCATAAAGCTCGAAACCGCAAAACGCGAATGCGGCGTCAATTCAGACAAAAAAGGCAACCAGCCTAAGAATGAAGAATTGACCTCCAGTTGCGGAAACACAAATGCAGATCTAAGTGAAAACTTAGATCCAAGATAGGCTTGGCGAAATCAAGTTCAGCTAACAGTCGCGACCATCCAATTCCGGTTGATCCTGCCGGACCCTACTGCTATCGGGATGGGACTTAGGCATGCTAGTTTGCGTCTTCAAGCCACGGAGAAGACGCAGCGAACGGCTCAGTAACACGTGGTCAACCTACCCTTAGGACAGAGATAACCCCGGGAAACTGGGGACAATATCTGATAGGTGAGAAGGCCTGGAACGGTTTCTCGCTCAAAAGGTGTTAGAACCACGCTTCTAACATCGCCTAAGGATGGGGCTGCGGCCGATCAGGTAGTTGGTGAGGTAATGGCTCACCAAGCCTATAACCGGTACGGGCCGTGAAAGCGGGAGCCCGGAGATGGGCACTGAGACAAGGGCCCAGGTCCTACGGGGCGCAGCAGCTACGAAAACTCTGAAATGTGCGTAAGCGCGACAGGGCTATCCCGAGTGCTGTCCGCTGAGGATAGCTTTTCCCTAGTGTAATGAGCTAGGGGAATAAGGGGAGGGCAAGTTTCTGGTGTCAGCCGCCGCGGTAATACCAGCTCCCCGAGTGGTAGGGGCTATTATTGGGCCTAAAGCGTCCGTAGCTGGTTTTGCAAGTCTCTTGTTAAATCCAACGATTTAATCGTTGGACTGCGGGAGATACTGCAGAACTAGGAGGCGGAAGAAGCCGACGGTACTCTTGGGGTAGGGGTAAAATCTTATAATCCCAGGAGGACCACCAGTGGCGAAAGCGGTCGGCTAGAACGCGCTCGACGGTGAGGGACGAAAGCTGGGGGAGCGATCCGGATTAGATACCCGGGTAGTCCCAGCTGTAAACGATGCAGGCTAGGTGTTATCGTGACTACGTGTCACGATAGTGCCGCAGGGAAGCCGTTAAGCCTGCCGCCTGGGAAGTACGGTCGCAAGACTGAAACTTAAAGGAATTGGCGGGGGAGCACCACAAGGGGTGAAGCTTGCGGTTCAATTGGAGTCAACGCCGGGAAACTTACCGGGGAAGACAGCAGGTTGAAGGCCAGATTAAAGGTCTTGCCAGACAAGCTGAGAGGAGGCGCATGGCCGTCGCCAGTTCGTGCCGTGAGGTGTCCTGTTAAGTCAGGCAACGA
>CAZPBM010000043.1:0-19294 GCA_964584965.1 uncultured Candidatus Bathyarchaeia archaeon
AGCAAATTGGAATACGTGATCATCCCAATGTTCTACCATAGAAGGGACGAGTGGATAAGGATGATGGAGAACTCAATAGGGAAGATAGCCTACTACTTCAACAGCCACAGGATGATGCGCAGATACGTCACAGAAGCCTACTTATAAATCTGGGCGTAGCTTATTGAGGAAGTCTCAAAGCGCTCCTTCTACGATCAACGATACTCAAGGAAAAACAATAAATATAACTAAATGCTATAGCTATCACGAATTAACATAATAGATTACACAAATTAAGAAGGCGTCCATTTGGCTAGAGGAGAGATGACGGTAGCGGGGGAAGAAGCTTTAAAGGTGGCTGATGCGCTGACTTCGACGAGCTTCAGGGTACTCCAACTGCTTTCAGAAGAGCGACTGGATGTTTCGACGATCGCTGAAAGGTTAGGTTTAAGCGAAGCTTACATGAGTGAGCAAGTGCAGCTTCTAGAAGAACTAAAGTTGATTAAGGTGGGTTATGAGCGGGGCAGAAGAGGAATTAGAAAGATGTGCGAAGCTGCAGTCAACAAAATCACGATAGTGATCAAACCTTAAGTTCGATTAAGCACGCTACGTGAAACTAACCAATTCAACATAGGCTTGCCTCGTCTGCTGCATGCAGATGTTTGGCTGTCCTCCATGCGTAGATTATGGCTGTTAGAGCTGCGATTGCAACTATTTACTCAAACATGCACAGCCTCTATGAACTCCTCTTCCTACAAAATATTCTTTTAATTTAACCCTTGAGATTCATTGGCTTCCCGGCGGATAAGCCCCCTAAGAATATGCTGTTTGGAACAAAGGAATCCTGCATAATCTTTTTTAGGTATCAATAAATTTCAGAAGATCTTTAAGGCTTTCTAGTGTGCACCTTTTCATAGTATTGGATTAGCCTACTTATATTCCCTTCGACCGTGAATTTGTGTCTCGAGTCCAAGACGCTCTTTTTTATACTTTCTACTTTTCCATTTTTTAGTTGAGATGTCATCTCATCTACGCTATCGAAGACCATACCAACATTATGTCGATCTAAAAATTCTTTGATGCTCCTGTGCGGAAATGCGAGAACGGGAAGGCCGCAGGCGATGTACTCGAAAATCTTGTTGGGTATGGCGACATCCAGGTGTTTCCTATTTTTAGGATTGGTGTTGAATCCTGCCCAACCATAATCGTATTGTGTTATCTCGTGAAGCAACGTTTTTGGTCGAGGTGCCCATGGTAATGTATGAAACTGTTCTCTTCAGCCAAACGGTGATAGGCTTCGTCCTTTGCACCCCAGATCGAGACGTACATGTGTAAGTGTATCTTATGTTCAGCAATCTCCCTAAATATCTCCCGTAGATCGTAGTGGCTGTCCTTTATTTTGCTCGTGACAGTTCCTATATAGACGATATGCTTTTGGCCGCCCTGCTCTGATAGCCTTCTTCGAAGTCTACGGGGCACCATTAGCTCACAGACATAACTGTGGAAAACTATATCCCTTGACGAGTCTACGTCGTATCTCTGATGGATGTAGTCTCTCACTCCTTCGGTTACATATATCCTACCATCGCTTCGCTCATTAGCTGTCTTCTCCTGCCTAGGATATAAGTTCCTCGCCGTTTCCTCATCGTCGGTTGCGTAGTAACAGGTTTCTCTGAGGGAGAGAGCTTCATGGCAGTCATGTATTACTGGAACCTCGCCATTTACAGCCTCGATAGCTGATATTGTGAGAAGATCTGGAGCGTTATGACTATGGATGACTAGAGGATGAAACTTGTTTACCAATCTTTTGATGTCACCTTCAAGGCTATCTGGATTCAATTTGACGAGTTCATCGAAAAGTTCGTTACCATATCCATAGAGTTCGTTCAGAGTGTGATACAAGTAACCAAATACGATTCTGATTCTGCCACCGAGCGCCCACTTGAGACCCTTAGCATACTTCAAAGCTCTTATGCATGGTTGAGGCTGCAAGAAAAGTATTCGTGGGATCGTTTCCTTAGTTTTTGAACATGGATATTCTAAACTTTGCATGTTACCACCTCGCCTTGAATTTTTTGGTGCGGCTCATAGAGAACAAACGGCGCATCTTCTCAGCATAAGGAACACGTATCACCAGAGGGATAAACTTAGAATCCTCATGCTGAAGTATCTTACTGGTTCATCCAGCCACACCCAAAATACTTGTCTCTGCGATATTTAACCGTTTGCACGCTCCTTCACAGAATATGATCTTGAGATAGCTAGAGGAAGCGGAGAAGGGACTAAATCTCTTCTCCCGCCCTTCCTCTCCTCTCAACCCTTCTCTTAGACTTTACACTTAGCTTGGGACGCCGGTCTTTCCAATAATTCATAGTTGTGGAGAGAATCTTTGTTGACGGGAGAACCCTTTTTTCTATGCGCTGCTGCCAAGCACCATTGATGCGGCAACAGCGATTGCTATGATTATTACTGTTTGAAGTAATGTTATTTTCCAGTGTACTTTTGTCTTCCGGGAACGGTAACTGATGAGGAAGAAGCCTCCAACACCTCCAACTATGCAGAGCGAAACGATGATGTCGAGCGGTGAAGGCAACATCAAATAAGCCATTATAGGAACGATGCCTGACACAAAAGTAGTCACCCCACACACTACAGCAGAAAAAACGTTTGTCCTATTGATTTCTTTGTTAAGAAGGCTGAAAAGCTGTTTAACCAAAAGGAGCGATTTGCTCCTCTCCTCTTTGTCTGGGATGTCGCTTAGACTGTAGTTCATCAAGTTCTGAAGCGTAACCATGTCTGCCAAGTCCTCAGTTGTTCCACCAAGCAGAAAACTCGAAAAGTTTGTTATGGCTACCGCTGCCAAAGTCAGAAGAGCTGCGAAAATAGTTGTTTGAATAGCTAGCCCCGCTATGAAGGCTGAAAAAATAACTACGAGCCCTGTTATGGAGCCGTCAGCTACTCCCGCAACGGTCTCAAGAATAGGCTCACTCTTAAAAAGTAGATTTCGCCATTCACTGCTAAGCCAGATGCCCCTCTCCGTTAGCTGAACTGTATCACCATGACTAACGATCAATCCTTCAGAAACCATCTCCGTCAAGGCTTCATCTAGCTCATTCATTTCGACACACACATGACCCTTACAGACCCTGTCAATTCTCCGCTTAAGATGAGTCTTTTTTATGGGTGTTCCTTTGCCGAGGTTTATGAGGGTGAAAACCCTTATGACGTCGGGCAATTCCTGTATTTCAAACGACAAACTAGTGATTCACCGCACACATTTTAGAATAGTAGACAAAGTTTAATAAATTTATGCAGTTCTCAATTTTTCATGTTGACAGATACAGATCCCCATGCTCGAAAATGTTCCAATATTCGGAGTTATTGGTAACTTTTAGCTTCAGAAGAACGTTGCTTCTAAAGGACGCAATACTCTGAGTTTCTTTTCCCTCTAAAGTGGTATACTTCGTAAACCCGAGCTTCAACAATAGTTAGGACAAGTGTAGAGGCATTTAATGGTTTTTGTATTCTAATCGGCATCTTTCTGTCCAATCACCGATTAAGAGTGTAATCGTAACTATGGCGCTAGCTACGATTCCGTCTAAAGTGATGCTGTGTCTAAAGAAAAGTTCACTCCAGAACAATTTAATGATATAAATAAATGGCGCAACCCACCAAGAAAAATGATGAGCAAGCCAGAAGCCCAGAAAAAGACAACCAACCACCTCGGGTATATGATGTAAACATAAACCGCCATAGACAATAAAATCAATTGTTACGAAGACAATGTATTGTGCAAAAAATAGAAGTCCCGAAATGAAAAACTTGTCTACGAGAAGAATGAGCAGTTTTTGTTTATACATCAGTGTCAGTGTATTTAAAGTAACGGCTTTCTTAAAACTATTCTCAATCTCTTCAGAACGAGGCTTATCCTCTCTTCTTTTCGTGTTCCGATAATCACTATCGAGATCTACTAATATTGCCTAGCTACTCCAGCCTCTTTCTTGAGCCTTCCTAATAACAAAATCATCAAGTTTGCGTGTCGAAGCATCCATTAAGCTAGGCATCGCTTCTTCGAGGTCTGAAGCAATCTGACGATATCTTTCTTCTCCCACTCGATTAATGACATAACGATGCGCATGAAGATAGAAAAGGACTTTATGTTCAGCCACACTTGTGCTGAGTT
Source organism: uncultured Candidatus Bathyarchaeia archaeon (assembly GCA_964584965.1). GTDB lineage: Archaea > Thermoproteota > Bathyarchaeia > Bathyarchaeales > DTEX01 > JAGTRI01. Next base: position 4,163 of record CAZPBM010000043.1, read on the forward strand.
GATTCAAAAATATATGTATCCACCTATCGATATAGCACGAAAACGACTTTGGGAAGTCGTTAGTATTTCTTACTCTCTCATTCTTAATTAGATCTATGGCGAAGTCTGCTCCCAGATGAAGAATGTTCATTACATATGTCCATCCCTTGACACCGTACGAAGCTGCTTCTCCATCATATGTATTGTTTGGGATACGCTCAACGTTCTCCCTATCAAGATAGTCCCCGAAGGTTACTTTCAATCTGTCAATATCGCAGGATTTGCCATAAAACCTTAGCAACAATGTATGCGGATAGGGCAAAGACTCCCACAAGAAATGCCAGCTTTCGATATCATCCTTGAATTTGGATATGATATCATCAAAAACCTTTAGCAGCAAGTCTTCCTTCGCTGAGCGCTCTGCGGGGGCGATTAGATTAATGGCAAACCATTTTCGGTCTCCCAATCCTCCTCACCTTCTATGAATTAGGGTACTCTCGGACATATTCTTTTGCTCAGATAGTACCAGCTAGTTACTTGCGATCTAGCACAGATCTCCGAATAGAATTCCTGTTTACTATTTGAGCATCTTCGTGAAGACATAAGTCGTGCTTTCTTCCGAGATTTGGTCGAAAATCATCTGCTGAGAAAGGGCTAATCTCTTAATTCGAAAACAAAGCAATTATTTCGTAACTCATTTTTCAACCGACTTCTTCCGCCATACCTTTTTATAGGTACAAACCGTGTCATGTGTCACATTATTGTCACAAGAACTCGGCTTTGAATTCCTAGCCGTTTCTTTATTTTCTTCTTACATTGAACCCTGTTCGCCTATAGAAATCTCTTGACCCACACCTAGCGCTTTTTCCGCTGTTTTCATATTAGGAATTTGATTTGTTAGCTTCCCCAGGCAAGAAGAGCGAAGTTCCTTTGGGAAAGAGAACGCTAAAAAGAAACCCTAAACGTATCTAAAGATAGTCTTTAAGCTGTATTATTTCCGGCCAATCGTTAGGTATCTCTTCCAGATCATTTTCCCAGCACACTATTACGTCGCAACCTTTAGGGTCGTGGTTGAATTGGCTTGCGTAGGTCTCTATCTCTATTCTTTTTATGGTTCGGTCATTATCCAGTGCCTCAACATCGGGGTATCCCGCTTGTATTCTTGTCACGTACGGAAATCCAATCTTTTCATGCAACTTGGAAAATAGAAACGTTACTTCATCATGCGATATTGGTGAGAATAGTAGTCCCAGTTTGTTTAAAGGTTCAGGTATTGTCGGTGGTCTCTCAGGCTCAGTAGCTCTAGGAGGCGGATAGGTCTCATACAAGAACCTCATAAAATAGAGATTATCCCAATTCGTCGTTTCAGGGGTTTTCTCTTTGAGATTTACTAGAGCATGGTTTAAGTACTCGTATTTCTGTCCTAACGACATGGAGTCATAATTAGACGGATACTTTAATTTGCCTAGTAGCTTGTCGTGAAAGTATTCAAGGTCTTCGGTCTTGAATATTGGTATGACCTTATCGTCATAGCAAGAGATTATTTTCTTAGCAATATGTTTGTCTCCTCCCATGCCGCTCACCTTTTCCCAAGGAGCGTCCACTTTCTCAGACAAAGCTCTGTTGCTTACGGCTATCCTCAGTAAGTCCTTAAAGTCATCTATTTGTTTACAAGCGTTTCTCCATACCGTGGCGCTTCCCAGCCGTAATGCTCCTAAAGGTCGTAGAGTGTGTTCTATCCACCTAAAAAAGTAGTCGGCTCCCACCTTGAATAGGTCATCAGGAGTTAGATTATCGATAAGACTTGGGTCGGTTTGGAAGGGATACTTATTCCTAAATTCCTCAAGTAATTTGAGTCCAGAATCGACTTCCCTTCTCCATCTCCTGTCCTTATCAAAATTCTTAGCATCTTCACTCAACGACAAACGTTCGCCTCCATAATTACTTAAAGTAAGGGCTAACGCAATTTAAGATTATCTCGTTCCGCTCAATCCTTGCCATAACTCTTTGCTTGTTGTATATCATGATCCGATACGGAATTTTCTAGAAGCTATATTTTGTCCATTATTAAAATTAGTAGAATCTAGCCATCTTTCTAATTATATTCCGATAGTTGGCGATATCGGAAAAAATAGCTACTAAAAGGTTATGAAGCACTATGCCGTTTTTTATCGTTTCATCAATGGAGGATAGGGTTACCTGGGAGGACGTAGTGAATCTCTTTGATAGCGTGGACGATAAAGAAACTAAATGGCGATCAGGATGACCTCAATTTTTCATATCATAGAATGTTGATGGCTTCCAAAACCTTTTGAGCATTTCTTATTGCTCTAAGTGCCCGTTCTCTCAATAAGTAGTCTTCATCATATTTTCTAAGCTTTTCAGCCTTCCCTTGCAGTAAGTCAGAAGTCACATTGGCTATGATATTGTCTACTTCTTTCTCTACCTCTTTGATTGCCTTTTTATCAGCGCACCACTCAAAAATGGATAAGGATTGAATGGTCTTGAACGCCTCTACTATCTCAGAAGGTTCATATCTTCCTAAGAGTGAACTAGGAGCGCCTTTGGGCATAAGTGCAGAGATCACATCCAAGCCCCGTTCGATCACTTCGACACCTATTCCGACCTTTTCCATTGATCTTAAGGAACTCTGATAACTAAGAATCAAGGCTGCTATGAAGTTGGAGCCATGAATATGAGTGTTCCTTAGCTTCAATATTTCCTTTGCAGCGTTCCGACTTTTTTCATCCAATACAGAGAAAGAGTGGGCCCATTCAATTATTCTTGCAAGGGTAAATGGTTTAGGCACAACCTTTTTCTCGGTATCTGAGAGGGCATCATCTAGTCTTACTAAAAGCCCAAATTCAATAGAAAAACATGACCAAATAATCGAGTCCACAAAATTTCCGTAGATATATCTTTGTGATGCGCCTCTGATTTCGTCTCTGGGCAAATCTTCATTCTCTCTGATGTTCTTGATCTTTTTTACCGGATCAAAGGGGTATTTTGAGAGAACTTCCAACAAGCCTCTTAGTTCCCTTCCCCTCTCAAGATGCATTTCTGTAATTTGTGGCTGGATTAGCTTTCTCAAGAACGATTCCCAAACTTCCATTTCGTCTCACCTTCAAAATACTGGGCGCACGCATATCTTATTATTGTTTTTCGATGCAAAGGAAGAAGAGTGTAACTTGAGTCCATGATGTGAACTCATACATTTAGGCTACTTGGAAAGCTGTTTGGATAATTTAGTATTTAACGTATGTCTTAGCACCACCTTGATCCACATGCTTCAGCTGGAAACCACGCTTATGTTCCAAGATGTGGGCTAGATTGTCAACAGTGACTGGTGAAACCTCCAATGTTTCGCACCGACTTTTTGCGTATTCTTCCCATAACTCAATAAACCTCGTGCCATGGCCCTTGTTATGATCTACAAAGATCTCAATATGCCTTATGCAACAAACGCCGCCATGTGCAGCTCCTATCTGCACCCCATTGTATTCAAGAACGAACTCAGGCGGTAGACCTTTTGGTATGGTGATATAACCCGATGCACCTCTATCACCAGGCCTTCCTCTTCTCAAAACGTATTTTCCTTGCTGAATCATTTCAACTCAAATTATGCTTATTTTTGCTTTGTGGAGTAATTAAGTTTTTCTTTCGTTTTCTCTGTTTTTCTTTTTTTTGTGTGAGTGTTTATGGACTGGAAGGGTGTTGATGAGCTTGTTATGTGTGGGCAGCTGTTGCTCAGCTTGGAGTTTGTGAAGGACATAAGTATCTTCCAGTCCAAATGAAAAGACCCGAGTGTGACGCTATATGTGAGGAACACGGTTTTTGTATTAATTGAAAACCCTTGTGTCCTTAACTTTTTCTGAAATACAAAGGGAGGAAGCCTTTTTTCTTAAGGAGCAAAAGGCTAAGGAAAACACATGCTATTTTCACCAACAACCAATTCTATGTCTGCCGATTATGTTTACTGTTCTTTCTGCTACAAGGGGCTTGGGTAAACGAATTTGACAACCGCTTCATGGGCGAAAAAGCTAAATGCACAAGATTTGATTAATACTTAAAAGTGGAATATTCGTAAATTGAGGAGAAAAGGGAGAGCTTGAGAATGTCAGGCAGAAGCGTGTTGAGAGAGTATTCGGATAAGGAGGATTCCTGTTATGCTTGGAATATTGAGTCAAAAGAAAGGTATCTAGGCTCTGACGTTCTTCACATTACACTTCAGTCTCAAGAATGGAAAGGAGCAGCCTGGAAGCATAGACTGAAGTTAATTTCTCCAGCAGCCTTCAAGGAAGGAAGCCATGTCTTGCTGTTAATCACAGGCTCCGAAGAGGGTTCTGAAGGATTAGCCTTCTGCAAAACGATCGCCGATCGCCTTAATCTGCCTTGCGCCGTTCTTCATGATGTTCCAAACCAGCCCCTGTTTCATGGATTATATGAGGATGCGTTAATAGCATTCACCTTCTCGAAGTTCATAGAAAGCCAAGACATTGAGTGGCCTCTTCTGATTCCTATGGTGAAGGCTGCCAAGAAAGCCATCGACGCCCTAGAGGAGATGTTGGAGCAATCTTTGCAGACGCCAAAGGGCTTCATAGTGATAGGTGCTTCTAAAAGAGGCTGGACAACGTGGCTCATCTCCGCCGTCGACAAAAGAGTGAAAGGGATAGTTCCACTAGTATTCGACAACCTGAACTTCGCAGAACAGATGAGGCATCAGATAGAGTGTTACGGAGCATACAGCGAGCAGATCTCGGATTACTCAAAGTTAAGGCTTCAGGAAAAGCTGCAAACTGATATTGGGCAAAGGTTGGTTGAGATTGTTGATCCTTACAGCTACAAAGACGACATAATTGTTCCTAAATTGATTGTAAACGGGACAAACGATAGTTATTGGACGGTTGACTCTCTCAACCTTTACTATGACGAACTGAAAGGAAGAAAACATGTGCTCTATGTTCCCAACTCAGGTCACGGTCTAGAGGACAAGCGAAGAGTAATCAACACAATCGTAGCTTTTGCGTCCTCAATTATGGAAGGCAAGGACTTGCCCGAAATAAAAACTGTCTTCAAACCTGAGGAGGAGGGCATCTTGAGAATAACCCCAGAGGAAAAGCCGTTATACTTTGACTTATGGAAGGCCTCCTCGGACAGCATGGACTTCAGAAACTCCAGATGGGAATCTCAACCCGGCATAATGGAAAGAGGCGACTATGTCTTCCACATAAGCAGCCAGAAAAGATTCACTGCATCGTTCGGTGAAGCCACATTCCCTATTAAAGGGGGAATCTTCAGCCTGTCTACACCGATGAATGTTAGCACAGTGGTTTAGGGAAAAGTTTTGATTTATAGTGCTCATGCTATATAATGGGTGTCTTTATTATCTGTCATCATCTTTCAACGGTAACCCTTATGTAGGCTAGGTTCCACTGGCCACCTCAGGAAGTTAGGATTATCACTGAGATCGCTGGTCACTCTTGACACGACAAAGTATGAGCCAAGCTTCTGGAACGTATATGTATGTGGAGTATTAACCCTAGTTTTTCGGTTCTTTCAAGTTGACTACGCGGTAGAAGTCTTCCAGAAAAAACACATCACATAACACGACAAACTTGTTCCATTATGCACAGTTATCAGAAGCAGAATTGAGGATCTGAAGACGTAAGAAGGCTGGAGGTTCAGGTGTTGTCGTGTCAATAACTGTTTTTGAACTTCTATGAGATACTGAGTTCTGAGATGAAATCAATGATCTTTCTCTCGGTTCAAGTAAGGTTCGACTTGAATGTAGACTTCGCTTTTCCCATACATGTACTCATCTTCTCGAAAACAGAGTCCTACTCTCTAAATCTGCCTCTGAATCTGCGTTTGCGAAAGGATTGTATCTTTGATTCAACTCGCCAATAGAGCCACAATCCTTTCACCGACAATCTTACAAGTCTACAATGAGTTACTGCTTACTTCTACTAGCTGAGTATCATCCTACGTAGCTTTGGCCATCTTTTGCGTTTGATAATCTCTTTGTCCAACGTTTTGAAGCCACTTTCAGCAAATCTACATCTACCGCAAACTTCACTCTTTTTACCGATAAGTGTCTCATCGAAACCGCTCCTGATGAAGGTAAACAACCTACAGAAAGCCTCACTAAGCCAGATCGTGAGGCTTTCAAGTTCAGTAATCCAAAGGTCCACTTCGTCTCCAGCAGTAAAAGGTGAGTATTGTATGGTTTGAGGGTAGGGGTGAACTAAACAACAGTATTCGTTATATCTGTGTGATATCTCCTTGACTATAGCATCTGGAAGATTTAGCCGTTTGCTTGTTAGATAAAGTAGGACGTTTGTCGTCGGAACACGAATTGCAAAAAGGCTTTCTATATCGGCATCTTCTCCGCATACCTCTTTGTCAGGACGACCATCAAAAGTGCAAGATGTATTTACATGAAACTCTATTTCACCAAACACCTCAACTAGTTTCTTCATGTCCTCTGGACGTAGCCAAGGTTGAAAGTCCTTTCCTTCCTTGATCATAGCAAGCGGAATTCCAAGCGATCTTGTCGAAATCATACTAAAAAAATTCAAGCATTACTTCAAGCGCATATTCTCTCCTGTATCCGATCTTCAACAAGCTAAGAAAACACCAGAATTCTATGAGATGATCTGCAAGGAATTGGGAATCAAGCCTTCAGATATGATCCATGTTGGGGATGATATTTACCAAGATTTTAACATCCCTAGAGCAGTAGGGATTTCGAGCTATCTGCTGGATAGAACAGGAGAAAAGACCGGAGACTACATAATCAAAAATCTAAGAGAATTGGAAGATCGCTTGATATGCTTATAATTACGGATATCGGAACAAGAAAGTGGCTGGGAGGTGAGTTTTTACATCCGCAAAATTTCTTCTTTTATTATTCTGTGAGTTTCGGTTGGTGACAATGTTGTGTTCACTAGGTAGGTTTCCAGGCGGCTGAAGAACGTTTTGAAAAACGTTTTTCGAAGCCGGTTTTTGCGTGAATCTTTAACCAGCAGATGAGGGTTACAGAAACCAACTGTTTCTATGTAATGAGCCGCTTCATCTGGCTTTAATTTCTTCACTACTGTTTCATCTTGCGGATCACGTTTAAGCAGAATGGCTGTTTTCAAAGTGGTAAGGGGCAGTATCTTTCCCTTTCCGACAATCCATCGAACGTCCACTATGGCTCTGCCCTTGTCGTCAAACTCGGCTTTCTCGACAAGTTTCTTGTATTCTCCCCAACTCTCCGCTATGTCTGCTTGAATATAGAAGTTTTTCTCAGAACTAAATGCCACGTTTTGATCCGCCATGAAGCGGACGAAGAACCAGTCATCTGAGATGACGCGGACGCCTTTGAGTCTGAGAAGACCGTAGGTGTGTGTTGTTTTTCCTGTTCCTGAAGGTGCAATCAAGCATGCTCCATGCCCATCTACATCTATACAGGCGCCGTGAACAGAGTTTATGTTGTGCTCGTCCTCTAGAATATCACCAGCGATGCTTAAAGCTATGGACTTAACCCAACCATAATAGTCTATGTTGGTTAGGAAAGCTGTCTTTGAGAGCGGATCGTAGAGTACGCGTTGTTTTTCACCTTTTTCTTCTGACACAATCATTCTTCCATGAGAACGGACATGAGCAGACATTGGGTAGAAGCTTTCTTCCCAACGCTCCTTTACATACTTTACATCAGTCAAAAGCTTAATGCAGCATCCATATATGTCGGCTCTTTCTTCATAGAGAGAACGTTCGCCATACCGCTTCATCAAGTCATCCTTATCATTGATTGATATTAATTCAACATTGTATCTTGATACCATCGATACGCACTCTCTTCCATCAAGCTTCTAACGAACTTCTTTTTCCGCGATATCTAAAAAGCATTTTCATTGATCCCGAGAGTTCCCAATGTTTTCACAAATCCAACTCTGATGTGGGGAAACCCGTAGCGCTCACGAAAACGCGAAAAGAAACTGGTTTATAGGGATAAGGACATCGTGGACTTTAAGCAGCGACAAAGTTTGGGAGAAAACCCATATAATCGGAGGGAAACTGTTCTAAATTGCTGGAATAGCTGCTCTTCCTGGAGCGGTCTTCCAAGATTATGCGTTTCTTTTCATTCTCGTTCCAGTGATTCTGGTTGCAACTTACACGTTTATCTATTCATATTTCGAATACCAAAAAGAGGAGAAAATGTGATTTAAAATAAGGAGGCTCATCATTTCCCGCATGGTATGTGTTTAGCTCACTGAAAAGAAGCCTTGACTCAACACTTATTTACATCAACATTGAAAGGACTGTAGTTGGAAGTGAAGGCAACAACGAGTTCCATGTAAGTGGCAAGATGCCTGAAGAAATTAGGACACTGTTTGAAGCCGGCTTTGAATATATGTGTGAAAAGGACGGGCTATAATGTTCTTCAGAAAACGCAAATAGGCTTAAATGCTGCTACAGTATGAGAGTCAACTGAAAAATATGAGGGTTATAGCCGACTTTCACATTCATAGTAAGTACAGTAGAGCTACAAGTGAACAAATGGAGATAAATGAGATCACTCGCTATGCCCCAGTTAAAGGTTTGAATTTGGTTGGAACGGGAGACTTCACTCATGCACGGTGGTTGAAGGAACTAAAGGAGAATCTCATGTTAGACGAAGAAACAGACCTCTACAAGACGACAAAAAAAGCAGAATCTTTCATAAGGTTTATTGTTACCGGTGAAGTTGCAACAGTATTTTCTTTTGAAAATAAGGTGAGAAAGATTCATCATTTGATACTTACACCTAGCTTTGATACTGCAGCGCAGGTTAATGATCGACTTTCTCGTTACGGAAATTTGGTTGTTGATGGAAGACCTATTCTTGATATGTCTGCAGCTGAACTTGTAGAGCAGGTCATTGAAGCCTCTAAAGAAAATGTAGTGATTCCTGCGCACATTTGGACTCCATGGTTCAGTCTTTTTGGAGACTTCAACGGGTTTGATAGAATTGAAGATTGCTACGAAGACATGACAAAACATATATTTGCTTTAGAAACTGGGCTATCTTCCGATCCTCCTATGAACTGGCGTTTGAGCACCCTAGACAGATTTACCCTCGTATCAAACAGCGATTCCCATTCAAGTTGGCCTTGGCGAATTGGACGTGAAGCCAACGTCTTCGAGCTCAAAAACTTAACATACCGCGAGATTGTCGATTCTATTCGAAGCAAGGACATAAAACGCTTTCTATTCACGATTGAAACATATCCTGACTACGGCAAATACCATTGGACTGGGCATAGAGAATGTAAAGTGTCTATGTCATCTGAAGAGGCGAAAAAGTACAGTAATACATGCCCAGTTTGCCGTAAAAAACTCACGAAAGGCGTTGAACAACGTGTAAATGAGCTTGCAGATCGACCAGCTGGATTTATGCCTGAAGGCACTCCTCAGTTCATGAGACTCCTTCCATTAAGTGAAGTAATTCAAACAGTCTTAGGCACAGCTTATCCCGGCGTACAGAAGGTTTGGACAGTATATAATAAACTCGTTTTGAAGTTTGGCAACGAATACAATGTTCTTATAGACGCTCCTTTTAACGAACTAACTGAAACAGTTGACCCGATAATTGCTGAGGCCATAATAAGAGTTAGAGAAGAACGGTTAACAGTGATTCCAGGATACGACGGAGTATATGGAAAAATTGAGATTTTTGGGAAGCAAGAGAAAAAGGCGGATGAAATTCAACTTAACCAACAGAAAACGCCTCCGAAAATTCAGGATGAAAAAAAAGAGTTTGCACAAAAAAGACTAGCTGATTTTATTTAGTTAAGGCTAAGATCTTTCAGAGAAGATTATTTTGAGAATTTTTAAGTCATACCGATCGGTTCTATTGAATGACTGATTCTTGCTGTCAACATCAAAACCGCCAAAAGTTTATGATCTGCATTAAAAACGGGAACAGATATTTCTGATTTAGATCGTGGGTTACATGGTATCTAGGAAACTTGTTAATGTCTGGAACAATTACTGTTTTTTCTATCTCAGCATTTTTTCCGTACACTCCTGAATTTGATATTTGAAAGAAGCCAATGAACCTATTGATGGTTCAAGCGCTAGATACCCATCTTTTGGAAGGTAAAACCCATCCAGAAATAATATGGGGTATTTCGCTTTAATGGCTGACATATGATCATCATCTTTTCTTGAATCGGTTTATTTCCAGTTTTTAACGAGTTCCCCTAGACTTTGTAAAGCTTAGATTTTTTGTTTTCATTTATTTCCATTTTGCTTTGCCGGTTCACAATCTTCTTATTTAAGAATACAGCGTCTTTCAGGGTTTTGTTGGTAAGAAAGCCTTATACGGTTAGTGCAGCTTACATCTAGTGTAATCCTATGAAACAAACATATATTCGGATGCTTTCGCAACCAAAATTAGTTGAGCCCATTCTCATTGCGGGGCTTCCAAGTATAGGAGATATTGGTCGAATTGCTGCAAAATTTCTTCGCGACTTTTTGCAAGCAGAATTGTTTGCTGAGCTCTATTCTCCAACTTTGCCAGATTATGTTTGTGTAGATAAGAAAGGCGTTTGTCACATTCCAAAATATGATTTTTATTTTGCAAGTAAAAATCATGATTTCATTATACTGGTTGGAGATAGTCAACCAGCACTAGAAGACCTTCCTGCTTACTATGAAATTTGCAGTGACATTTTAGGTTTTGCATCTAAAGTTGGAAGCACATATATCGCCACTTTAGCTGGAACCCCAGTGCTACAATCAGAAAAAGAGGTTTATGTTGTCGCTACCTCAAAAAATTTGATTAAAGAATGCATCGAAAAAGGAGCTGTCACATACAAAGGTAAAACAATTATGGGATTGCCAGGGCTTTTGCTTGGAATAGCTAAGAAAAAAGGGTTAAAGGGAGTTTGTCTTTTGGGTTCAACTTCTAGTTTAACTGTAGATCGGGAAGCAGCCTTTAGAGTTTATAGACTTCTAAGAAAAGTTTTAGGAATCGATACCCAAGAAAGCCTTGTGAGTTAAATATCTTTATGGTTCCAATCTAAATCAAGAAGCTTTAGCTTTTCTAATTGAATCAAGTTTTTCGTTTACTAAACGTGCCGCAAGAGTTGGATCTGCTTTTCCAAGCGTTGCTTTCATCATCTGCCCAATCAGGTAGTGTACCGCCTTTTTATCCTTCAATGCATCTTCAACTGCTTTTTGGTTTTCTGCAAACACCATGTTAACAATCTTTTCTAAGTAATCATTATCAGAGATTTTAATCAATCCTTCTTCTTCAATAATTTTGCTAGGTCTTTTTCCAGTGACGACAATTTTGGGCAAAATGGCTTTAGCTATTTTGCCGCTTATTACTCCCTTGTCAATGAGATTAATCATCTCAACCAGCTTTTCTGGATTAATCTTGGATTCTTGCAGTTCAAGATTATTTTCGTAAAGGTATCTTAAAAGATCACTCATCATCCAGTTGCTGATTTCTTTAGGTTTATCATATAGTTTTACGCATTCCTCAAAAAAATCAGCTAAAGCTTTAGAGCTCACTAACACTTGAGCGTCATATCTTGGCAAACCATAAGTGGATATAAACCGTTTCATGCGCTCATCTGGGAGCTCAGGTATCGCTGCTTTAATCCTTTCGATGTAATCTTGACTCAGCTCAACTGGAGGAAGGTCAAGTTCTGGAAAATAACGATATTCTTGTTCCTCCTCCTTTGACCTTAAAGACACTGTTATGCGTCTTGTTTCGTCCCAATGTCGAGTCTCTCTCTTAACAACCTGCCCACGTTCTACTAGGCCCTTTTGCCTTGATATTTCAAAGCTGAGGGCCCGTTCAACCTCTTTAAATGAAGAGATGTTCTTTACCTCAACTCTTGTTCCTCCAGCTAATGATATGTTTGCATCGCACCTCATGGAGCCTTCCAAGCTGCCGTCAAAGACTCCTAAATGTTCAAGGACAGACCTAAGCTTTTGAAGAAAGACTCTTGCCTCTCTTGGCGAGTTTATATCAGGATCTGTAACTATTTCTAAAAGTGCAATTCCAGAACGATTATAGTCAACCAACGTGTACGGTGACTGATCAATTGAACCAATATGCACAAGTCTACCTGGGTCTTCTTCTAGATGCATGCGGCTGATTCTGATCTTTTTTTGTTTCCTTTTTTCCTCGACTGTCAGATATCCATCGACGGCTAAAGGAACGCCGCCCGCTCTATCATACTGCGTAATTTGAAAATTTTTGGGTAAATCAGGATAGTAATAGTTTTTTCGGAAAAAAATCATTCGGCTTGAAATTTTGCAACCAAGCGCCAACGCAGCCATAACTGCATATTCAACTGCTTTTCCGTTTAAGACTGGAAGTGAACCTGGTAATCCAAGACATACTGGGCAGACAAGTGAGTTAGGTTCTTTATTCCTATAATCAGAGGAACAACTACAGAAAAGTTTAGACTTCAAGCTAGTTAATTGGGCATGAACCTCAACTCCAATTCTAACTTTGCATTCAGTTTTTAACATGCAACTAACCATCATATTTGACAAACAATTTACATCATGTAACATTATAAAAAAAGTTTCTGTTTTAAAAATTCTAGCATCACTTTTTAGGATTGATTTATTAAATCCATACAGATTTAAGTTTTTAGATCAATTATTTTTCAATCTAAATAGGAGAAACGGAATAATGGTTAAAGTTAGTCTTGAGCTCATTGCAAGAGATGCCATAAATGCTGTCAAAAAGAAAGATATTATCGTAGTCATAGATGTTCTAAGATTCAGCTCAAGTGTTTTGACATCTTTCGCTAATGGAGCAAAGGAAGTAATTCCTACGAAAACATTAAAGGAAGCTTACGAGATACGGAAAAAATATCCAAGTTACATTCTCGCTGGAGAGCGAAGAGGTTTAAGACCGCCAGGGTTTGATCTCGGCAACTCCCCTTTAGAGTTCAAAGAGTCGAAGGTTAAGGGGAAAACGCTAGTTTTCACCACGACCAGCGGAACACAAGCATTAACACGTACAAGTTCAGCCGATTGGGTTTTCATAGGAGGATTCCTTAATCTTAAATCAATTAGCTTAAAGATTTCCGAATATGCCCGTAAATATGTTGCTGGCATCTCTCTACTGCTTTCTGGAAGAAAAGGTCATTTCTCTTTAGAAGACTTCCTATGTGCTGGAGCAATTATTTGCAACCTCACATTAGAAGAGGTCGAACTTTCTGACGCTGCAATAGCTAGTTTTCTAGCCTACAAGCAATCAAAAAACAAAATATGTGAAACAATAATGTTGGGTGAACACGCTAAACATTTAATTGATCTAGGATACGAAAACGATGTAAAGTTTTCATGCCAAACAAACCTTTACAACCTCGTTCCAGCATACCGAAATAACGTCATAAAACTTTTCGATTAATGTATTGTCTACTAACAAAAACATATGTGAATTTATTAGTAAAATAATCTTCTGTTCATATTAGACTAGGAATTGCAGCATTGACCCTTTTTGGTAGCTTCCAGTTTCTTTCAGTTTTTCAATTGCGGCTTTATAGATCGCCATTACCATCAGATCATGAATAATGGTACCGCAAGCTTTTTTGTCTCCAGCACGTATGGCTTTTATATTAGCTTCAACATGGTCAGCGACTGCATTCGCGCCTGCTACGAGGTATTTTGTGTTGATGTTATCCTTGCCCACTAAGCCTAATGCGACTCTAGCAGCTCCTGTTCCGCCATGCTGAGCGAAAGGCACATATTCACCTGTCTCTAAGTAAAGTTTTCTTTGGACTTCTTCAAGTCTTACCATGTCAGGCTCATGTGTTTCACCTATCTTGGCAGCGTGGGCCATGCCAATTGGGTAAGCAATTCCTTCTGCACCTGTATATTTTACGAAAGAAACCACTTGATTAGCGAATGTTTCCAACTCTTTTCCCCTTAACTGCGTGTATTCAAGTTCTTTTCCACTAGATGCGGTTGCTCCAAACTCGGCTTCAAGCATTATGTCTTCGTTCCCCAGATCTTTCTTTATAACGTCGCAGATTTCTCTTGTGACAACAAAGTCTAACACTGGAGGAAGCTTCTCAGTGTCAATCATCCCCCACGCTGGACTTACAGCAGCTACAACACTAACAAAGTCTCTCTTAAACTCTAAATATGCAGCACTTGAAAGGTAATTAATGTATGCACGAATAGTTTTTTCATCTAATCTTATTTTGCCGAAAACAGACTCCATGTAGTCGATGGCATCATCTATTCTTGCTTTAGCAATTTCTGATGGAAGATTCTTCTTTAAAGGCAGGTTTGCAAATGTTACTTCATCAAATTTAGGCACATTGAAGTGATCCAAAGATACAGCGACATATTTAGCGCCATACTGATTAATGAGGTGTTTCAGCACTTCCACCTGCATTTCTGCTCCATCTGTCGCTGGCTCAGGCTTAGGTTGTCGCACTACCCCTTGGGGAAGCTTGAAATGGGTTTCTTTTCCTCCTGAAAGGTTCATAGAATTATAGCTTATCTGCACGATCATGGGTGATTGTTCACCTTGGGCCGCAGCCATTATAAAAGCTCTTCCCTCAAGATCAATTGGCGGATTTATGTTAGAAGCTAGTATTGTCACCCTTTCTTCTTCTGGTTTAAGTGTACCATCTTTCTCAAATGGACAGAACGTTTTAAAACAAGCTTTTAGCTGCCGTCCAGTTAGGAGTTCAGTCATTTTTATCACGACCTCTGTTTTATTTTGTAAAGTTATTTTTAAATTATATGGTTTAAAACTTTAACGATGTTGGCTAGTTAAAAACAGAATGTATGCAAGGTAGACTTTTAGCTGAACCCCCAAAGTTGAGAGATTTTTGTTTCTGTGCCTTCTTTTTTCTTTATTAGTGTTAATTTGCATTCAGTTGACAAAACCCGAATAGTGTTTTCTTCTCTGCTTGTTTTCACATTCGCATCAATTATTGGTTCAAACGGCACAGTGATTGTTGAAGGAATCGGGTTTTTCCATTTGATTTCATAACCACTTTCATTCTTAGTTATTATGAAACCTCCAAAAATTTCATATGAAACCTCTTCAACATTTGACTCTTTCTTTTTGCTGAACAATGGCATTCTAAATCACTTGAAAATCGAGAATGACGCGCCTAAACTTAAGCTTATCGG
>CAZPBM010000044.1:0-16529 GCA_964584965.1 uncultured Candidatus Bathyarchaeia archaeon
AGAACAGTCATTCCTTCCTTCATTGTTTCTCCAGCCATAATCAGCTCAGCAAGAAAGTACTCGCCATCCTCATACTTTTGGCCCACAATTTCCATGCCTTTAGCCATTCCCTCGATAACCGCTTTATAAGCAGGCATTCCTGAAGATATTGCTTCTTCTGAAGCTTTTTTCACACCTTCAATGTCTAGGTTAACAATCGCGTCCCTCAACTTACCTAATATTTCTTTTTCGCTAGGCATTTTACTCAACCATCCACTTTTTCCCAATTTACCTCTAAGCTTGCTTAATTGCTTTTCGATTAGATGCACCCGTTTTTAAGGTTTTATGGCTATTTTGACGCATTCACCTCTGCCCATTTTTGTCAGTGCATTTTCAAGCTCTGAAAGCGACATCTCTTCGGTAATAAGAGGTTTACCAATAAACCTTCCACTTGAAATAAGCTTAAAGGCTTTAAGTACAGAAACTGGCGTGTGGTGAAAGATGCCCTTAATAGTCAAATCCTCATAATGTATCCTCTCAGTGTCTAACGATACTTGCGCGCCGGAGGGGCATCCCCCAAAAAACAGCGTCGTCCCAGCTTTCCGAGTCATTTGAAAGGCAAGCTCCCAAGTCTGTGGCAGACCAACAGCTTCAATAACCTTGTCTGCACCCAGTCCACCCGTGATTTCTTTAACACGGCTTAACTGATCCTCTTTCGAAGCATCAATTACTACGTCAGCGCCTAGTTTGCCAGCAATTTTGAGCCGTTCAGCCTGAAGGTCAGTAACGATCACTTTCGAAGCTCCTTTGAGTTTAGCCAGTTGAAGATGAATTAAGCCTATTGGTCCGCTTCCCAAAATTAGGACAGTATCACCTAAGCCAATATTTGCAGCATCGATTCCATTGATTGCACAAGCTAAAGGCTCAAGCAATGAAGCTTCTTCAAAAGAAATATTTTCGGGCATAACGTAAGTGTTTTGCCTAACGATTAGAGCAGGAACCCGAATGTACTCAGCATAAGCGCCATCAACACTGAATCCAATAAGAGTTTCCAAAAGGTGCTCGCAGAGGTTAGGTTTACCAGTTTTACAGAAAAAACAATTATTGCAGGGCGCTGAATTTGCGACAGCAACACGGTCTCCTATTCTAAATTTATTCGCCACTTTTTGCCCTGTTTCTTCCACAGTTCCAGAAAATTCGTGACCCATAGTTATTGGGGGAATAACTTTAGGATGACCACGTTTATACATTTTAACGTCTGTTCCACAGGTCAAAGCAACTTTCACTTTGACCAAAATTTCCTCTGAACCAATCTGAGGAATGTTAACATCTTCAATTCTAATTTTTCCCGGTGCATGAAACCTTGCAGCCTTCATCGTGCCGAACAAGCAATCACCTTCATATTTTCAATGTATTATGGCCCTTTATTAATTAAGAACCCACAATCTTTCGTCAGACAACACCCTAAGCAGTCACCGCCAAAAAGTCCACTCCTTCTTTGAGTATTTCTCTTCATACAGCTTTTTTGCTAGTCTCCTTTCAGCTTTGCTGAGGTTTCCTTCTACGAGACATACAGAAAATGAACGTTCGAACCCTTGTCGAAGAGCCTTCCTTACTGTTTCTATGGATGTTTGCATGTTGAGTTCATCCGACAGATTAGTCACAATACTTCTTTTGCTTACCACGCCTTTTATTGTTCCACAATAGTTTGGAATATTAAGCGCCTCATATAGTAAGTCTAAATTTGCATTAACCAAAAGGGTTCCATGTTGTAAAATCACGTTTTTCCTTCTCGCCTGAGCGTTTCCGGAAACCTTCTTATTTTTGATAAAAACATCGCTTGGAGGTTTAAAAATCGGGTCTATACCTAAAATTTTCAACGACGTAATAATTCCTTTACACAATATTTTTAATGTTTGCTCAACATCAAGCCCACTAACTAATGGATGGCTAAAGTCAATTACCACAGTATAATTAAGGGTTCCAAGGTCTTGGTAAACTGTTCCTCCTCCACTGAACCTTCGAACAACTTCTATTTTCTCCCTTTCGCAAACGTCGAGATTAACCTCAGCCCTTACGGTCTGCGAGTACCCCACATTAACTGTTCTATTATTTCTCCAAAAGCGCACCGTGGTAGGAGCGTTGTTTACAATTTTGTTAACGAAGATAGCTTCATCGGTGGCTAAGTTCTTAGCAGCCTCGAATGTCTCTTGGTCGTCTATGAACCTCCAATTTTCCATCTTGTTTCTCAAACCTAAACATTTTTTCTGCATTGCCATAATACAGTTTTTGTTTGCTACATTTTCCGCAACATGTCACCGCAAGCTCCACCGTATAGAGCCATATGAATCTTATTCCTTAGTCTTAAATTCTCAAACTTAATTATTTGTCTTCTGAAGGAAAACGAAATGAAAGCGGTTATAAAAACAAGACGGGGGTCAGGAAATGTTGAACTGAGAGACATTGAGGTTCCAAAGATTAAGCCAGATGAGGTGTTGGTTGAAGTAGAGTTCACGGGAATCTGCGGAACGGATATTCACATTTACCACGATTTGGCTTTTTATACTCCTCCGATCGTCCTAGGACACGAGTACTCCGGCGTCGTAGTCGAAAAGGGTTCAAACGTAGATGGTTTCGAAATAGGAGACCATGTAACTTCCCCTGCAACTATCCCGTGTGGACAATGCTTGATGTGCAGAACCAACCGTGCCAACCGATGTCTCGGAGAAGGAAAACGAATTCTTGGCGCTCACAAAGCCAATGGAACCTTCGCAAAATATGTTGCTGTACCAAAAACGATTCTGCACAAAATACCGAAAAACCTCTCTTTAGAAGAGGCCTCTGTCGCTGAGCTGGTCGCATGTGTTGTCCATGCAGTATTTGAACGAGTCGGCGTTGAACTTGGAGACGTGGTCGCAGTGTTAGGACCCGGCCCAATGGGTCTCATAACAGTGCAAGCAGCCCGAGCCGCGGGAGCAAAACAGGTAATTCTTACTGGAGTAAGCGCGGACAAGGAAAGGTTCAGCGTCGCCAAGGAGTTAGGAGCTGACCTGATAATCGATGTGGAGAAAGAAAAATCCGTTGAGGTTGTGAAAAACCTTACCGAAGGATTAGGAGCTGATGTGGTGTTTGAGGTAAGCGGGTCCTCTGCTGCTCGAAAACAGGCTTTTGAAATGGTTAGGAGATGTGGAAAAGTGGGCTTATTAGGTCTTACTGGAAAGCCAACGGGCGTCAATTTGGACTCTATTGTTGAAGGAGAACTTGATGTGAAAGGTTCTTGGGGGACTGTGTGGACAAGCTGGAAACGAGCCTTGAACCTTCTCAGCTCAGGTCTAATACGTGTCTCACCGCTGATCTCAGCTAAGCTGCCGCTTGAAAAATGGCAGGACGGATTTCAGCTTATGGAAGAACGGAAAGCCTTGAAGGTACTTTTGATTCCGTCATAAACGTGCATCTGACTTTTGGAACAGGAACCTAAATTTAGTCACTAATTTTGATATCCAAAATTTCGAATACAAAAATTATCTGCGTGTTACTGCAAAAATTCATAAAATATAGGTAAAGACCTACCATTGTGCAGAATCAGTAAATAACGTTTATGTATTTGTTTGCCTCTTGTGATGAAAACATGAGTAGCTCAACACATTATGATGTTGCAGTAATAGGCGCAGGCATCGGAGGCTACGTTTCAGCAATCCGTTCATCACAGCTTGGAAAAAAGGTTGTGTTGATTGAGAAAGATGCTTTAGGCGGAACGTGCACGAACCGCGGGTGTATTCCCACTAAAACTCTTCTTGTCACAACTTCTTTTTTAGGTAAAATTTCCAAGGCACAGGAACTTGGCGTGAACATAAGCGAGGTCAAAGCGGATTTCGAAAAGATGATGGCGCGAAAGGATGCTGTTGTTAGCCGCTTAACTCAAGGCGTGGAATATCTGATAAAAAAGAATAAAATTACTTTGATTAAAGGAAAGGCTTCTTTTGTTTCTAGAAACCAGATCCTTGTCAAAAAGCTAACTGGTGAAGAAGAACTCGTAGACGCTGAAAGCATAATCATAGCAACAGGGTCGGAGGAGTCTAAACCTTCCTTTGCAGCTGTTGATGAAGAAAAAATTTTGACCACCAAAGGAGCTTTAAGCCTCAGAAAATGCCCACGAAGCTTAGCAATCATTGGCGGTGACATCTACGGAGTTGAGTTCGCCTCGATTTTCAAGGCATTGGGAGCAGATGTGAAAATATTTGAGTCTGCCACCAACCTGCTTCCAACGTTCGACATCGAGGTAAGCAGAAATTATGAAAGGATTCTGAAGAAAAAAGGAATCGAAATCTACACAAACGCCAACGTAAAGTCGGTCAGAATTGAACCAGACTGGACAGTTGGCACATATGCATCAACTAAGGAGACATCTGTTCATGTTAAAACTGAAAAGGTACTTATTGCTGACGCTAGGCGTCCCTTGTCAAGTGATTTAGGTTTAGAAAGAATTGGCGTAAAACTTGAAAATGGATTCATCGTTGTGGATAATCGACAAAAAACAAGCATTCCGAATGTTTATGCTGTCGGCGACGTTACGGGGAAAAAAATGTTCGCTCACACCGCTTTTGCCGAGGGCATAGTAGCAGCAGAAAACATAGCTGGACATGAATCAATTATGGACCACAAAATGGTTCCTGTCTGCGTATACTGTGAACCTGAAATTGCATGTGTAGGATTATCTGAGGATGAAGCGAAGCAGCAAGGGCATGATGTGGTTATCGGGAAATTTCCGTTACAAGCAAGTGGCAGAGCGATTACTTTGGCAGAAACAGACGGGTTCGCAAAAATTGTCTGCGACCGAGAAACAGGAGAAATTCTTGGTGTACATTTAATTGGCCCTCACGTAACTGAATTGATTGGCGAAGCTGCCTTAGCTATGAAGCTGGAATGTACATTTGATGAAATAGGCGGATTGGTTCACCCTCATCCAGCGATAAGCGAAGCTCTCATGGAAGCAGCAAGAGCAGTTTCAAACAAAACTATTCATATTTAGAGGCAGCCACAAGGAGCAACTATAACGCACCGAGGCTGTTTTAGGGCATGAGTGAGTTTTTTGCTATTGTTGATGAGAACGACAATGTTATTGGAAAAGCAACGAGAAAAGAGTGCCACTCAAACCGTAATTTGATACATCGATCAGTTTATGTTTTTGTTGTAAACAGCGATAATGAAGTCTTTCTTCAGAAAAGATCCATGTCCAAAGACCTTTATCCAGGGTTTTTTACCGCCTCCGCAACTGGACACGTGGATTACGGCGAAGATTATGATGCGGCCGCCAAAAGAGAACTCAAAGAAGAACTTGGAATCGATGCACCTTTATTTAGGCTAGTCAAAGTTAGCAGTTTCACAGAAAACGAACGGGAAATATCGATGCTTTACATGTGCCGTTTTGATGGGCTTATAAGGTTTAACCAAAAAGAAATAGCCGAAGGTGGATTCTTCAGCGTAGATGAAATAGAAAGCAGTCTTAGAAACGGCGAAAAACAGTTTGCGGACGGTTTCAGAATAGCTTTCACCGAATTTCTAAATTTCACAAAGATGCATTAACAAACTTAAGGCTAAAAAAGAACCTTTAATCACATTAAAATATACTAACACCTATTCAGGTAGAAAGTTTGTGAAAAACAGCGTATTTTCTCTCTTAAACGAGAAAATTTATTCGATACTATCAGAGATAGGGCTTCATGAACCTACAGAGCCGCAAGTTAAAGCTATCCCTCCAATCTTAGAGGATAAAAACGTTCTTATTGTAGCGCCCACAGGAAGCGGTAAGACAGAAGCTGCTTTACTACCTGTTTTTTCAAGATTTCTTGAAATAGGGAATAAAGAAGGAATCGCAATTCTCTATATTACGCCTCTCAGGGCTTTGAACAGGGACATGTTGAAAAGGATCATGGAATGGGCGCATCTTCTTAGCTTAACTGTAGAGGTTAGACATGGAGACACAGCAACCAAGATTCGCCGAAAGCAAGCTTTGAAACCTCCAAACATGCTTTTAACAACTCCAGAAACCCTTCAGGCTATACTTCCAGGTAGACTTATGAAAAAGCATCTCGGCAATGTTCGGTTTGTTATTGTAGATGAGATTCATGAGCTCGCTGGAGATAAACGAGGGGTTCAGCTAACTGTAGCGCTTGAAAGGCTAAGAGAAATAACAAACAACGATTTTCAGAGAATAGGGTTGTCCGCAACGGTTGGAAACCCGGAGGAAGTTGCTTCATTTATGGCTGGTGCTCATCGTCCAATAACCGTGATCGAAGTTCATCCGCCAAAAAGCTACGTCTACAACATCGAGTATCCCATGCCTGACAAGCGAGACTACGATTTAGCTGAAGATCTACACCTTGCTCCTGAAGCTGCAGCGCGGATCAGACGTATTTTAGGCCTTATAGGCAGTCATGTTTCAACGTTGGTTTTTGTCAACAGCCGTACTAACGCGGAATTGCTTGGGCACAAGCTTAGACGGTTATCCAAGGACATCGCAGTTCATCACGGATCTTTGTCCAGAGAAGAAAGGACGGCGACAGAAGACAAATTCAAAAATGGAATTCTAAAGGCTCTCATCTGCACCAGCACTTTGGAACTTGGCATCGACATAGGTAACATTGACTTGGCAATCCAATACCTTTCGCCAAGGCGTGTTTCAAGCCTAATTCAAAGGGTCGGAAGAAGCGGACATCGGCTGGATAGAACCTCGAAGGGCATTATAATAACAGCTTTTCCAGACGACACCTTAGAAGCTATAGCTTCAGTCCGCCTGGCGTACAGAAACCTTTCTGAGCCGATACGTTTTCATGAGGGTGCCTTGGACGTTTTAGCGCATCAGATTATAGGCATTTTACTTGACAAAGATAAGGTCACAGTTGACGAAGCATACAGAATTGTTCAAAGAGCATATTCTTACCGTAACCTTTCAGAAACCAAATTTCTCGAAGTAGTTAAGTATCTCTATACAGTTAGGGAATTGTGGATGGAAGGAAACATTTTGGGCAAAACAGAAAGAACAAGACGCTATTATTACGAGAATCTTTCTATGATTCCAGACGAAAGACGATATCCAGTAATTGACGTGGTCTCCGACAACAAAATAGGCATCGTTGGCGAAGAATTCATGGCATTAAGAGCCAGAATCGGACTGAACTTTCTGTGCTCTGGACGAGTTTGGCGCATTGTACAAATTGAAGACGAGACAGGTAAGATCTACGTAGTTCCAGCAGAAGATCCATTTGCATCTGACCCCGGATGGGACGGGGAGCTGCTTCCATTGCCTATTGAGATCGCTGAAGAATCAGGAAGATTGAGGCAAGAGATTGCGAACGAATTGAATGAAACCAAGGATTCTAAGACAGCGTTGAAAAATGTGGCAGCGAAACTTTCTGTCGAGCCTGAGGTTGTAAGGGACGTAGTAAATGAGATAAATGAGCAACTTAAACGTGGCTTACCTGTTCCAACGAATAATCTTATCCTTATCGAGGGCTACGGCAATTATGTTATTATACACTCTTGTTTTGGCGAGACCGTAAATGTGACTTTGGGATGTGTTTTCGACGTTGTTCTGTCGGAAAACGATTTGATTACAGGATGGTGGCATGATGCGTACCGTATACTAATCGAGACGCCTCGAAGAGTTGAAAGTCGAGATCTGGAAAAACTTTCAGCGATGTTGTTCAGTCTAGATGGTGAAAAAGTAGAGAAAGCATTTGACGAATACCTTAAAGCCCATTTCCCGTTTACGGAGAGAATGAAGTTTATTGCCCAGAGGTTTGGTGCCCTTCCAAGAGGAAAACTAGTTGGACCTCAAACTCTTTTCAAGTTGCCATTAAGGTTCAAAGACACACCAATCTACGAAGAAACCATCAGAGAAGTCATGGCCGAACGGATAGACCTTCTGTCAGTTAAAAAAATAATGACTTCAATTAAGTCAGGAGGAATTCAGGTAAAGACAATTCTTTCTCATGAGGCTCCATCACCGATTGGTTATCACATACTGGCAAAATATGCCGATGTCCCTGAACTTATGGCTTCGACACAAATCATAATCAGTAACATTGAACGAATGAAAAGATCAATAGAGTCAAGAAAAGTGTTGCTTTTCTGTCTTTCATGTGGAGACTGGAGTTTAGAAACAAGAGTTCGTGACGTTCCAGAAAAACCTGTCTGTGGAAAATGTGGAAAGGCACTTTTAACTAGCCTCAGAAAGGCAGATGACGTCGAAAAAATAAAAAGAATTCTCAGCAGGCGGGTTAGAAAAGAGCATCTTACCGAGGAAGAGCTTAAAGAGCTAAGTACTACTCGACGTAAAGCTGATTTAATACTTAGCTACGGAAAACCTGCAGTAATAGCCCTTCAAGTTAAGGGTGTTGGACCTGAAACTGCCTCTAGAATTCTCGGCAAGATGCACGTGAACGAAGATGACTTTTACATGGACCTTCTTAAAGCAAAGATTCAATTCCTGAAAACTAGGCAATATTGGGACGACAAAGGCGTCAAAGCCTAAAAAATGAAACTATTGGTTCTTTATTGCGCCCAGAATTAAGGCTAGAAGAGCCATTCGGACGACGACGCCGTTTCGAGCTTGTTCAAAGTATTTTGCAAATGGTGTGGCGTCAACTTCAACCGCTATTTCGTCAAGCCGCGGGAGGGGATGAAGAATAATTAAATCGTCCTTTGCGCTTTTCAGTAACTCCAAATTGACTGCAAATGTGCCTCGAACTTTTTCGTATTCTCCGAGGTCTGGAAACCTTTCTTTTTGTATACGTGTTACGTAAAGGACATCGAGCTCTGGAAGAATCTCCTCAACATCTCTATACTCAGTCACATCTATTCGACTTTTGATGTCCTGTAAAACTTCGCTTCGCATTCTCAGAAGATCAGGCGAAACCATGCTGAGCTTAACATTATAAAGAGAAAGAGCGTAAGCAAGCGAATGAACTGTTCTGCCATACCTCAAATCACCCATTAAGGCAATGTTCAAACCATCAATCCTACCTTTAGCCTTTAGAATCGTGTAAAGATCAAGCAGCGCCTGAGTTGGATGTTCCTCAGCTCCCGAACCTGCATTAATAACAGGCACTCGCGCATATTCGGCAGCAAATCTTGCTGATCCTTCGAGAGGATGACGGAGAACTATGATGTCTGAATATTTTTCGACCACTCGAACAGTGTCAGCTAAAGTTTCGCCTTTCCAAACAGAAGAAACTCCAGGTTCAGCGAACCCTATAACGTTTCCACCAAGCTTGTACATCGCTGTTTGAAAACTAAGCATGGTTCTTGTACTTGGTTCAAAAAATAGTTCTGCCAAAACCTTGCCTCTAAGCATGCCTGAGCCTTTTTCTGTAAGAGGCTCAATGGACTTTGCGACTTCGAGAATGTAGTCAATTTCTTCACGTGAAAAACCTCTGATTGAAACAATATCTCGGTTTAGAAAGTTGAATTCGGATTTCATGGCATTGGATCACCTAGTACGCAAATATTTAGTTATAGAAGATTTAAATCTTTAAAATTCAAGATCGAAAAGGAAGGAAATTATCCTAAACAGATTAGTTGGAATGAAGTTTCGTGGCTTTAAAAAAGTTAATCTTTTATGTTATTGACTAAATAGATAGTTTCTGGCGGTTTGGTTGTTATGTCACCTGGATCATTGAGGGTTTCAAAAATCAGAAACGGCACAGTTATTGACCACATTACAAAGGGTCATGCTTTAGATGTTATAAAAATTCTTGGAATAAATGGACGTTCTGGTGGAACCGTGACGATTGCAATGAACGTTCAAAGCAGCAAACTTGGCGTTAAAGACATTGTCAAGATTGAAGGACGTGAACTTAATTCTGAGGAGGTCGACAAGATTGCTCTTATTGCTCCCCGCGCCACAATCAACATCATAAGAAACTTTCGGGTTGTTGAAAAACTTACAGTCAAGCTGCCATCTGTGGTTAGAGGAATAGTTAAATGCATTAAACCTTCTTGCATTTCGAACAACAGCAGCGAACCTGTCAAATCCATTTTCTATTTAGAGGAAGCTGACCCATTGAAGTTAAGGTGCCACTATTGCAACAACATCATGGAAGAAAAAGACATACTCCAGCAGTTCTGAGAGAAAGAATTGAGAGGCACAGCGAATATTACTATTTACGTCATACCATATGACAATGGAAGCAGGGGTTGATCTGGGCAAAGCCTACTTCTTAACTGGCCGTCCTGGCGTGGGAAAAACGACGGTTTTAACCAAGATAGTTGATGAACTCAAACGTGAAGGCATCAATGTCGGAGGTATGGTCACAAAAGAATTCAGAACAAACAGAGAAAGAGAGGGCTTCGTAATTTACAATTTAAGTAGTGGCGCAAAGGGATGGCTGGCTAGAAAAGGGTTAGGCTATGGTTCTCAAGTGGGCAAATATCATGTCTGTTTAGATGGTCTCGAATCAATTGGTGTAAACGCTATCTTGGATGCTGTTGCCACCGCTGATGTAGTTGTCATTGACGAGGTTGGACCTATGGAGTTGCTCTCCGTTCACTTTCATGACGCCGTATTAAGAGCGTTGGAGTCCGATAAACCAGTCTTAGGCACAATCCACTATCGAGCGACACATCCGCTGATTCATACAATAAAGAGCAAAGAAACTCAAAATTTTCGAGGTCACAGTGAAAAACCGAAACGAACTTCCAAATTTAATTACCCAAGAAATTCTGAAAGTATTATTAAAGAATTGAGGAAAACGTTATACTTTTCATATGCCAAAATGGATTCAGGCCTAAAACATGTTCATATGCGGAGTTGACGACGCGGGAAGAGGATCAATCATAGGCCCGCTAGTTGTAGCTGGGGTTCTTGTGGACCATAGAGAAATCTATAAACTCGTGAACCTTGGCGTTAAGGATTCTAAGCTTCTCTCACCTGCGAAAAGAACCAAACTAGCAACGGAAATCGTCAAAATCGTCAAAAAACATTACATTGTAAAACTGTCCCCTTCTGAAATCGATGTAGTTGTTGAAACTGGCAGCAAGCTTCATCGTTTGAACCGTCTGGAAGCGCATGCGATGGCTAAAGTGATAGCCAACCTCAAACCGGACATTGCTTATGTCGATGCTTCAGACATTCTTCCAGAAAGGTACGCAGAGCACATTGCGGAAAAAGTGCCATTCAAGGTTAAGATAATCTCAGAACATAAAGCTGACCGAACCTATCCTGTTGTTTCAGCTGCATCAATTATCGCGAAGGTTGAACGTGACAAAACAATTGCTGAACTCAACGAAATTTTCGGAAACATGGGTTCTGGCTACTGTTCTGACCGAAAAACAATAACTTTTTTAAAAAATTGGGTAAAGATTCACGGCTCTTATCCTGAACATGTTCGAAAGTCTTGGATTACAGCAAAAAAGATTGTAGACATCAACAACGCTTTTCAGAGAAGCTTAGTCTAAAGCAGGGACAAAAGTTCCTCTTTTTTTGACAACTCCGTAAGTTCTTTTAGGCCCAAAAAAGGAACGCTTTGTGGTATATTCCTTGGGTTAATACCAAAAAAGACTGGTCTTGCCTTTATTACTTCACTTAGACGCATCATTTCCTCCAATTGATTGTTGATATCTTGCCTTTTTTTCCTCAAGAAACTTCCAATTATTCTAAGATTCGTCTTAGGGCAACTCATAGCAAAATCAAATGGCGCTCGCCTTAGCTGAGTAACTTTAAACTCAAGTTGAGTAAACTTATCCATAATCAATCTATGAAACTTATTCTTCATACAGTTTGATTGCTGAAAAGATGTATCTGTTTTTTGGTCATTTTGGCTGTTTCTAAGGATGTTTATTGTCTTGACAAGCGGAACGCCTAGTATTTCCGTTAGCTTGTAAGCAATAGAGACAGAAGCTCTGGTAAGTTCTCTTTCGTAACCGTATAAGGCTCTTCTCGAGATTCCTACCATTCCAGCAAGTTTTCCAATTGACAACCCAAGATCATGCCTTCGCGCCCTAATTTCATCGCCATCTAACCTTACGAAGTATCCGCCAGGAGTCGCTTCAATCATAGGGTGAATGCCTCTCACGATGTCGTCAAGTGTCTTGAATGTTACAACATAGACGTCGTATCTGGAGTAAAGTGTGTCGTCGCTTAGTTTTTCGTTACCGTTCATGTCTGAAATAATAAGCGATGTGCAATCGAAGCATTTTGCCACCGCTCGAAGCCCAACTGCGTCGGTTGGCGAAATGTCCTTGATGTCAATAAGAACCTTGACGAAAACAAGGTTTTCTTCTTTACGAGCTGCAAAATCGAAGCAACTGGTTCTAGGATTACATATTCGAGAAACTGTAAAGCCAGAATTATGAAGCGTCGCCTCAGCAACATCAAGTGCTTCAGCACGCTCCATAGAGTTCACCTTAATTTTTAGATGAATCGCTGAATATAAACTGATACCATAAGAAAAATGACGTAAAATGAAACGAGTGCAAATTTTTTCAGAAATATTAGTTTCTGAAAATGGCTTTTTCGTAAAAAGTCGGTTAATAATAGAAATCGACATGCTCTTTGTTAAGCAATTTCACCCTCAGTTTCACGCATTACGTTTTTACCTCAATCTAATCGGGCATTCTCTATGTCATAGAATTCTGTCTATCTCTTTTTTGAAGTTTCAACGCCATAGGCGCGATTCAACGTTTTTGGTTCTTTGATTTTCGCATTAGTAAAACTTGTGGGCATAAATCAACCTACTTGTCGCGACTCATTGTAGTGATGGTACCTAACAATTTCCCCTTCAATGCACAAGTTGAAACATTTTTATATAGCTCAAAAACACTGGAATTGTGGATTCTTTGACGTTATGGAAAATGCCAATGTTTAATAGGAAAGGTTTTGTTTGTTGTTCTTTGTTTCCAGCAGAGGGGATTTTATGTCTGTTCTCAAGTGTTCTGAAATGAGGAACTGGGATATAGTTGTCGGTTCAACGGCAATTCCATCTGAAAAATATGCAGCTAAGGAATTCAAGAATTTTTTCGGGCAAGCCACCAGAATAGTTCTTCCAATTCACGAAACCAGAGAAACAGGTTCTAACCACGTGTACATAGGCGAAAATAGCGCATTATCTGAAAACAACGTAAAAATTGACGTCTCAAACCTAGGGGAAGAAGGCTTTCATGTGGTTATAAGAAAGGATTTTATAGCCATTGTGGGCGGAAAACCCAGGGGCACACTGTACGGGGTATACCAATTCCTCGAGGATGATCTGGGAATCCGCTTTTTAACATTTGACCACACGCATGTTCCTGACTATTCCAAACTCGAGATTCAGCTCAGAGAATACACGTACAAGCCTCCATTCAGCTTCCGTTGGAGCTATTATGCAGAGAACTCGAAACATCCTGAATTCGCAGCTCGCTTAAGGGTTAACACGGTTACGACAGACGAGAAACTGGGAGGAAAAACAGCTCAAAACCTTATCAGCCATTCATTTCATCTGCTGGTTCCCTTCAGCAAATACGGAAAGAAGCATCCCGAATACTACGCCCTAGTTGACGGAGTACGAGACACAAACACCGCTGGAGCTGGACCTCAATTATGTGTAACAAACCCCGATGTAATCAAGATTGCAGCTAAATCCGCCATCCGAATCATAAAAGAACATCCAGGCATCAAAAACATAAGCGTCAGCCAAGCGGATACAGACAGGTACTGTCGTTGTGAGAGATGCCAAGATATAAACCAGCGTGAAGGCACTCCAATGGGGTCGCAGCTAGCCTTCGTGAACGCCGTTGCAGAGCAAGTTGAAAAGGCATGTCCCAACATTAAGGTTGGAACGTTGGCTTACTGGTATACTCGTAAGCCTCCTAAGACTATTCGCCCAAGGCATAACGTGCAAATTCAACTGTGTAGCATAGAGTGTTGCACACTGCATCCGATCGATGATCCTGACTGTCCAAGAAACAGAGAATTCTGTCACGACGTTGATGAATGGAGCAAAATCTGCGACGACATATGGATCTGGAACTACAACACGAATTTCACAGCCTATGACCTGCCTTTCCCAAATCTACGCAGCATCGGCTCAAATGTGCGATACTTTCTGCGCAAAAAGGTCAAAGGCGTGTTCATGCAGGCTAATGGAAACGGGACGTCTGGCGAGCTGTCTGACCTGCGTAACTATCTTATTTCGCGGATGCTGTGGAACCCAAGTCTTGACGACCAGAAATTAATCGTTGAATTCATTCATCTGCACTACAAGGCAGCTGCTCAGCCAATCTTGGAGTATATAAACATGTTACATGACAACGCAGAGAAACTTGGAGTACACCCTGGATGTTTCCCAAAACCAGAGGAAGTTGGGCTTAACCTTAAAATTGCCCGCCAGGCACTTGAGTACTTCGATAAAGCATTAAAGCTAGCCTCCAACGAAGAAGTCCGTGCAAGGGTCGAGAAAGCTTCTATCTGCGCCTACAGAGCAATGATTGAGGCTGGAGGGCCCATGTTGAAAGAGGAGCTCAAGTCAATCATAGACCGGTACATTGTGCTATGTCAACGTTACGACATGACATACGCTGCGGAACACAAGAAGTCAACAGAGTTCTTCGAAGAACTTAGACAGCGCATTCAGGCCAGTTAGGAACTTAATAACAGCATCACATCTAACTGATTTTAATCCAGCATTTTTTCTTTCAGCAGACAATAGTACGTGATTATTAGACCTGAAACTTGCACTGTACACATTTATAGGCTCTATTCTGAGATGGCTTTAACGAATTCTGTTACAAGCCTAACAGTGTTTTTTACATCGTCTATGTGGGCGATTGAAGCGGGACCGTGAATGTAACGGCATGGAACAGCTACTGTGCCACTTGGGATTCCAGCCTTAATTAGGTGAATGGCTCCCGAGTCGGTTCCGCCTCTAGGCACCTTCTTAAATTGGAATGGTATGGCGTACTCTTTTCCAACCTTTATGAGGGTCCTAAGAACCGTTGGGTGGGCAATCACGCTTTGATCCAGTATTGTGATTACTGGACCGTCCTTAAGCTTCGACGACTCTGTTTCTGGACTGGATCCTGGAACATCAGCAGCGAAGGTTCCTTCCAAAGCCAACGCGTAGTCAGGATCTACCTGCCAAGCTGCTGTCCGTGCGCCCCGCAGCCCCACTTCTTCCTGCACTGTTCCAACAGCGACAAGGTTGTACGACGAGTCTTTTAGGGCTTTGAACGTCTCAACCATCACTGTGCAACCTGCCCTGTCGTCAAGGGCTTTTCCTTTAACGTATCCTTCTCCAAGATCAGCGAACTTGACGTCAAAGACTCCGTTGGTTCCGATCTCAATTCCTTTTTGTTCTGCTTCTTTCGGGTTTGCGGCTCCTACGTCGATGAAAAGTTCCTCAATTGTCGCTGCTTTGTTTCTTTCTTCCTCCTTCGTTAAGTGAGGCGGCTTGGTTCCAACCAGCCCTATCACGTCGCCTTTAGTTCCCCTCAGTAGAATAATCTGCCCTGGGATTACTGTGCTTGCTATGCCTCCGACTGTTTGGAAGCGGAGAAAACCTTTGTTGTCTATAAACGTAACAATGAAGCCTACTTCATCCATGTGGGCTGCAAGCATAACCCGAGGTAAACCTTGCTTGCCATGTTTATAGAAGAAGATGTTTCCAAGCTTGTCAATTTTTGTTTCGTCAGCATATTCCTCAAGCTCTTCTCTAAGAATCCTTCGCACTTCCTCCTCGCTTCCAGAAGGACCGAAGGCGTTGGACAGCGATTCCAGAAGCCCGACTAAATTCGTCAACTTAACCACCAAGATTCTTTCATCTATATTATAGTTAAGCATTACCACAAATAACGATTAGCGCCAAATCTCTGAAACATATCATAAACTCGGAAGGTTGCAAAATACAAAGTCTATTACTTGGCTTGTTGCTCTAACAGTTCTAGTAAGCAATTTTTTAGCCTAAATCCATTTTTCTCGTTCATTCAAGTTGTAACTTATACGTGACAAGAGTAATTGTTCCACCCCAAGGAGGATTAATCGTCTCCTCTTTAACGGGTTTGAAGCCGTTCTTTTCATAAAACCTTTGTGCATGAGTTTCACCTTTACCTGCGTTGACGAGTATGGCATTAACTTTTTTCTGTTTTGCATCTTCAATGATTCTTTTCAAAACCGTGGTTCCGAATCCCTTTCGAGTATGTTCTGGAAATATTACGATGCGGCTAAGTTCCAAGGTTTCTTTGTTTCGTTGCACTGTCTGGGCAAACCCAACGATTTCTTTATTTTCGTCAAAAACTAGGTAAAAAGTTGATTTTTCCGAAGAAGCAGCCTGCAGCAACGTTGTTTCGGAAAAAGCTTCTTTGACGTACTCAATGGGAATCCTAAACTTGGCAACATTCTCTCTGTACACTTGGCTATCTTTGTTTTCGAGCATACCCTGTAGTTTCTTGCTTAAAGACCGAATATCCTGTTCAGTGGCAATGCAAACAGAAACCATTAACTTCACCGAAGATTAACATGCAATTAATTTTTCTGGAAATCTATGCTATATAATAAGCGTTTTAAAAAGAGGGGG
>CAZPBM010000045.1:0-11285 GCA_964584965.1 uncultured Candidatus Bathyarchaeia archaeon
GGAGCATAGAAAAAAATGTTTGCGGTGCGGTCGGCGGTCTTGCGGGTTGTCTTTTGCCAGTTAGGTGGAACCGTTAGCGTCTTCTTCTTCGAAGTATGCCGTATATTGCGCCGATGACGATTAGCAGTCCGATGATTATTATGAAGAATGCGCCTGTGTATTTTCCAAGGTCCAGTTCAAAGATCATGCTTAGTCCTGAGGTGATGATTAATAGTCCAATGATTATGCCTATGATTGCTCCTCCGTATGGGAGGCCGAAGCATTCGTGTTCTACGCGTCTTTCAGGTTCGAAGCATGAGTCTCCCTGTCTTTCTCGTGTTATTTCCATTCTGGCGCCACAGTTGACGCAGTATTTTGCGTCTTCTTCGTTTTGGGTTCCACATTTTGTGCATGTTGCCATAAATAGTGCTCCTTATGCTTCATTGGGCTTCTTCGATTATTTAAGTGTTGCATTGCTTGTTTTTTTGGGTTTGTTTTGTAATTCTTAAATATCACTCGTGGCAATACATTAGTGGCATAAAAAGGGATGTGGTTGATGAATGGGTAAGATTCCGATTGCGTTGCAGCTATATTCTGTCCGTGATGATTGTGCTCGTGACTTGCCTGGGACGCTTAAGGCTGTGGCTGATATGGGATATGACGGTGTTGAGTTCGCTGGCTACTACAACAGGTCTGCTGAGGAGCTGCGGAAACTGGTTGACGACTTGGGATTAAAGGTTGCTGGGTCGCATATTGGGCTTAATACGCTTCAGGGTGAGGAGCTTAAGAAGACGGTTGAGTTTAACAGGGTTCTTGGTAACAGGTTTTTGGTTGTTCCTTGGATTCCGGAGGAGTTAAGGAACTCAAGGCAGGCGTGGCTCAATGTTGCTAAGTTGTTCAGCGAGATTTCTGATAAGGTTAAGAGCGAAGGCATGAGGGTTGGGTATCATAACCATCACATGGAGTTTATTCCGATTGACGGCGAGTTGCCTTGGGACATTTTTTATGGTGCTGTTTCTCCTGACGTTGTGATGCAGCTTGACACTGGGAATGCGTTGCATGGTAAGGTTGGTGTTGACGAGGTTCTTGCGGTTGTGAAGAGGTATCCTGGCAGGGCGGTTACTGTGCATTTGAAGGAGTTTTCGTCTTCTAATCCTAAGGCGATTATTGGCGAGGGCGAGATGAAGTGGAAGCAGTTCTTTAAGCTTTGTGAAACTGTTGGCGGAACCGAGTGGTACATTGTTGAGCAGGAGTCCTACGCGTATCCTCCTTTGGAATGCGTGAAAAGGTGCTTGGAGAACCTTAGGAAAATGCTCAAATAAGGAGTGGATGATATTAGGAGTTGTTTAGTTGAGCGAGCGAAGAATGGTTTTTGTTGGGAACGTTAGGGAAGTTCCGGTTGGTGAGGCTAAGGGTTTCGTGTATCCTGTGGGTGACAAGAAGGGGTCTACGAGGCCTGCTCTTGTGATTCATCTTGAGGATGGACTTTATGCGTTTGATGGTCTTTGTACTCATATGAGTGCTGAGGTTAAATGGAATAGGTATACTGAGAAAATCTGGTGTACGATGCATGATGGGATGTATGATCCTAAGACTGGCAGGCCGTTTATGGGTATGCCGAGGGAGCCGTTGAAGAAGTTAGAGTTAAAAATTGAGGAAAACGGGGACATTTACGTCCTAGTTTAGCTTTTTTTGGTTCTTTAAAAAGGTTCTTTTTGTCTTTTCTTTTTTTGGACGTTTATGCTGTCTGCTTGTTTTTTGGATTAGCCTTTTTTTGTCGTAGGTTTTTTGATGATTTGGGAGCTGTTAGTTTAGGATAGTGGCAGAGTTTGTTGGTCTGATGTTGACTCGTCTGTTTCTGGGTCTTCTTCTGTTTCTTCGATTGTGTCTATTTCTTCTTCCACTGCTGTCATTGGTTCTTCTGGTTCTATGGGTTCTAGGTCTTCGATTTTGGGCTGTGCTGGCTGGGATATGATTTTTGTTGACATTCTTATTTCGTCCAGTTCTTGCCTTGTTGCTTCCAGCCCTAGCAGTATGGCTTTGTTTTGTTTTTCGTATGTTTCGTCGTCTAGGTCTCCTGCGGCGTGGTGGATTTCGAGGCTTGCGAGGAACAGTTCAAGGGTGCTTATTTGCTGTTCCAGTTCTTGGGCTCTTGTCGCCATTCGCGTCTTGATTGATTCCAGGTGCCCTTCCAGTTCTGTTATGGCTTTCGTCAACTCCTTTTCAAGGGTTTCGTAGGTTGTTTTTGAAATCTTGTTCGCAGAATAAAGGTTGTCCAAGGCTTGCTTCTTTTTCTTTGTGACTTCCAGCTCCTTGGTTGAAAGCTCGAAAGAATACTTCCATATGCTCATTCTTTACACCGCCCTTCTGGTGCAAGCAAGGTAAAGATAACCTTTGCCAACACGCACATGTATACAATAATATTAAGACACGCATTACATAGCTGTGCGCTGAAGCCAAGAGGGGGAGGGGTATATAAACCTATATAAACGAAAGGCTAGAATTCCTGACCAAAAAAGTTTGTAGGCAGTTTTTAATATAATGTGATGTTGTATTTTTTTTGTTATTGTATGAGTTTTAGGATATCTTGTTGTATGTATTGTATGAGTTCGTTGATTGTGCTTTTGCTGAAGAGGGTTACTGTGCAGTTTCTTGTTATGCCGACGACTATGCCTCTTCGCTGCGCCTCGAAGACCACGTACCAAATTTGCCCGTGACGAAGGTACTCCTTGTACAAAGCTGTGTCCGCCACATCTGATCCAGCTAAGCAAAGCTTCTCAACGCCTGGAATGTCAACGTTGTCAAACCAGATCAGCTTCGTCGCCGCAGGGTTCGCCTCGTGTAGCTCACGCAAGGTTTCGCTAGTGATGTTAACTTCGACGACAGCGCCTACCTGAATAAAGAGAATCTGGCTTATCTTGTTAGCCACGGTTCCCGTAAGTAGCTTCTTCACGCCACGAGCTACGCTTGGAGCTAACACGATGAGAAACAAGCGGTTGCTATAAGGCACAATCCAGAAAGGAGCCTCCTCGGTTCCCAAGGTTTGAACGAGCTCTCGCCTATAAAAACGGGCGCCAACGTAGTCTCGGCTGAAGACGCCTGAAACAACCTCGCCTTCAACTTTCAAGTCTAGAACCTCAGTGACCAAAGAAACCTGTTGGCCTGATTCGGCTTCGAAAGTCTCCTCCTCGCGGAAGTTTTTGAGCTTCTGAACCATCAACCCGAAATCCACGTTTTCTTTAATCTCGAAGACCTTAACAGGCAGAACCAACGCCTAACACCAAGAAAAACAAACGACGAACAAGCCTTTAAACCTAACACCCTAGCAGCCCTATCTTTCGCCTCGCCTCTCTTTCTCGGCACGCCGCATCAAAGACTCCTTAAAGCACCTTGGACACAGCGGAAGCGGAACCGTTTCCCAAGACCCGTCTTCAAGCTGAATCTTCATCACTTCTTCTTCGGAAAGAACCGCACCGCAGCCCTCGCAACGCCTCTCCTCAACCAAAAAGTCCGCCCTTCTTCATAACTCTCCAGCCAGCTCTTTAACCTTCCGAAGATTGTCGATGTCCCGCATGGAGCCTTCCCAAGGAGTCTCCAAAATCAAAGGCAACTCGCGGAATCTGCTGTGCAAAATAGCGCGAAACCCTTTCTCTCCAATTTTGCCCAAGCCGATGTGCTGGTGCCGGTCAACCCTCGAGTTCCAACCACCCCAAGAGTCATTCAGGTGAACAAGCTTAAGCTTGCTGAACCCTATCACCTTGTCGAACACGCGTAGAGTCTCCTCAACAGCCTTCACGGAGCGAAGATCATAGCCCGACGCAAACCCATGCGCAGTGTCAAAACAAACCCCAACCACCTCAGGCTTAGCAACACCGTTGATGATGTGGCTTATGTCCTCAAACCTTCCACCCATGCTGTTCCGCGTACCAGCCGTGTTCTCAAGCAACAACATGACTCCGCCGCTCCCCTCAGACCTGTAAGCCTCATCGATTGCCTTAACAATCCGCTCAAAGCCCTTCTGCTTCCCAGCTCCCAAGTGGCTGCCGAGATGCGTAACCAAAAAGGGAACCTCAAGCCTCCTGCACCTGGCAACCTCCTCCTTAAGAGTCTTAACAGACTTTGCATAAACGTCCTGCCTCGCCGAAGCCAAGTTCAAAAGGTAAGGAACATGCGCAAAAACAGGCTTCACATCATAGCTGTTCACCTTATCAATGAACACCCGAACCTCTTCGGAGCAAAGCTCATCAGCAGCCCAAGCTCTGGGAGTTCGAGTAAACATCTGAAACGTGTTGCAGCCAAGCTCAACCGCCCTGTCAACAGCCTCATCAATTGTGCCAGCGATAGAAACATGGAACCCAACCCTAAGCATTATTTCAGCCTTCGCTGCCAGCTTTATTAGTTGAGAGGTTGTTTGATTGCTCATTTACTGCTGCTTTTCCCCAGTTTATGGAGTTCCAGACTCTCTCATGTACAAAGTAGGCTGCGCTTGTGTATATGTTGCTTATCATCATAAACCAGAATGCGATTTCAATCTTCCCTGAAAGAATGTAGACTATAATAAAATCTAATATAATTATCAAAATCCTGTACGATACTGCCTTAATCAACGACCTCGTCCAACGCTCATGGAAAAAATATTTCTTCATCAACCATTACCTCAACATCAGATTCTATGCTCCAAACATGAGAATCCTAAGCTTCAAAGAATGATTTTAGTCTTTGCTCTGTGCTTGAAAAACAGGCAATAAATTTAAATTTACGATGCATCGTAATTTCTATCTTAAATGGGTGCCTAGACTTGACTGAAGAATTAACAAGCCAAACTGAAGAATTCCTTGAAACGATATATAGACTCCAGGAAAGAAACGGAGTAGCCCGAACAAGCGAACTCGTAAAAATGCTTCGCATAGTTCCTGGAACAGTTACAAACACCGTTGAACGGCTTGAAAAAAGAGGGCTGATAAAACACGAGGTATACAAAGGCGTAAAACTCACCAAGGAAGGCGAGATCATAGCTCTCCGCATCCTAAGAAAACACAGACTTTCAGAAAGGCTTCTTTCAGACGTGCTTAAGATGGAGTGGAACCAGATTCACGGGGCAGCCTGCCAGCTTGAGCACGGCATAACTGAGGACGTTGCAAAAAGCATTGAAAAACGTCTTAATCAACCCATGACGTGCCCGCATGGAAACCCGATTCCTGCACTTGACGGCGAAATCTTCGAAGAAAACACAGTTCCACTGTCAACCCTTAATCCTGGAAACGAAGGAACCGTGAAACGCATAACGGATGAAAGCCAAGAAATACTTGAGCATATGGTTAATATTGGGTTGAAACCAGGAGTCTACGTAAGAATTGCTGCCAAGAACACCCGTAAAGGCACACTCACCATTCAAGTCAACGGAGCCAGCCAAAAAACAACGTTAAAGGTCGCCTCAGTCGTCCACGTAAAAATAAACCAAAAAAACGATTTTCCAGCTCGCCAAGAGGTGAAAGAATGGAGCCCAAAAACAGCGAACTGAAGATGCCCTTAACGATGCTCAGGGCTGGAGAAACAGGCATAATCGTCTCAGTCTCGTCAAACCCAGGAGAAAAAGGATGGAAACATGGAGGAGGATACGGATGCGCCAGAAGACTGATGGACATGGGCTTAACACCGGGAACGAAAATCGAGGTTTCGAAGTCTGCGCCTTTTCACGGCCCAATCGAGGTAATCGTCAGAGGATCCAGGCTAGCACTTGGAAGGGGAATGGCGGAACGCATAATAGTGGAAAAAACAGGGTAGCCACAAAAAAGATTACAATCGCGTTAGCTGGAAACGCAAACGTCGGCAAGTCAGTCATCTTCAACCATTTAACAGGCTTGCACCAGCATATTGGCAACTGGCCTGGAAAAACCGTTGAGAAGGCGGAGGGAACACTGTACTTTAAAGGCTACCTTGTCGACATCGTTGACCTTCCAGGCATATACTCGCTTTCAACCTTCTCCATGGAGGAGCTGGTATCAAGAGAATACATAGTCTTCGAAAAGCCAGACTTAGTCATCAACGTAGTCGACGCCTCAGTTCTCGAACGAAACCTGTTCTTTACGCTACAGCTAATGGAGCTAGAGGCACCCATGATCATAGCCCTCAACCAAGTTGACATCGCAGCGAAAAAAGGCATAGAGGTAGACGCTCAGAAACTCGCGGAAATCATAAACGTACCCGTTGTTCCAACAGTCGCAGTTAAAGGCAGCGGAGTCTACGAGCTTCTTGAAAAAGCCGTTGAAACAATTGAAAAAGGCAGAGCGAAACCAGCCGAGATCAAATATGGAAAAGAAATCGAGGATGAAATCGAAAAAATTGCCGCTTTAATAGAAAAAACAAGGTTCAAGTATCCAGCCAGGTGGACAGCTATTAAGCTTCTGGAAGGCGACGAAGAAATCGAAAAACAAATCCGAGAAACATCGCCTGAAATCCTCGAAACCGTCAAGGAACAGGTGGAAAAAATCGAGAAACTTCACGGCCACACATGCGAAACAGTGATTGCGTCAGAAAGATATGAAACTGCAAGGCGAATAGCGAACCAAGTTCAAAAGATGCAACCACATGTAAAACAGACTTTAACCGAAAAGGTTCATGAACTTACAACCCGAAGTGTCTCAGGCTACCTCATAATGGCTGGAGTGCTGCTTCTAGTTTTCTGGTCAATCTTCTCCTTCGGCAGCTTCATCTCCGAACACTTCGGCAACCTCCTCTACGGTTTGGAGCCTCTTTTTTCAGCAGTCTTAGGGCAAGGCTTAGCCAAGGAGCTGATTTGGGGCGGAGCCATGGAAGGCTTAATAGCCGCCGTCATAGTTGCCGTACCCTACATTGTGCCGTTCTATTTTGCGCTTTACCTTCTTGAAGACTCAGGCTACCTCAGCCGAATCGCGTTTCTCATGGACGCCGCCATGCACAGGATTGGGCTTCACGGAAAAGCCTTTATTCCAGTTATGCTTGCCTTAGGCTGCAACGTGCCTGCTTGCTTAGCCTGCAGAATAATGGAAACCGAGCGTGAAAGGCTTCTGGCAATCTTCATCGTAACCTTGATGCCATGCGCTGCTGTAACCGTCGTTGTGCTTGGCTTGGTCGGAAAATACGTCGGCATCGGATGGGCGTTGACGCTTTACCTGTTGATCTTCGCCATCGTAGTTGCTCTTGGTAGAATCGCGTTCAAGGCTTTACCCGGCGAACCAACAGGCCTCATCATGGAGATGAACGAGTACCGAGTTCCAAACCTAAAGACAGTGTTGACCCAAACCTCGTTCCGGCTTGGCGAATACATCAAAATGGCCCTTCCACTTATAATTGCAAGCAGCCTGGCGATCAAGACTATGGAAATCTTCAGTCTTCTCAACCTGCTTACTCAACTCATGAGTCCCATAACTGTGACTTGGCTTGGGCTTCGGCCTGAAATGGGCATTGCCCTCTTCTTCGGCGTGCTTAGAAAGGAGCTCACGCTGATTATGCTTGCGACGTTGCTTGGGTCGAACCTTGCAGTCTTGACGCCGATTCAGATGGTTGTTTTCACAATTGTAGTCATGCTTTACATCCCGTGCGTAGCCGCAATCGTAGCGCTCATAAAAGAAATAGGCTGGAAAAAATCGCTGTTTATAACGGTGTTTGAAATAGTCTTCGCGCTCTTCATCGGCGGCGTAGCATACAGAACACTGACCTTTCTAGGCTTACCCTAAGGCCATAGGTGATTAAGTTTCAGTGTTTAGGGTTTGTTAAAAACATCAATGTTAGACTTTTTTATGTGAAGTTTTCACCAATACTAGCCCCATCCCCATATACTTTTTTGTATCAGTTTTCAATCCCCTTTATAGGATTTTCCATTTTGAATCGCCTTAAAAATTGCTTCGCCAAAGTTGTTCTGGGAACAAGATTCATTAGGGCTCCACAATACAATAATGTTTCAGACATCAAATTCCTATCAAGAGCTGAAGTGAAGAAACACTATGAAAGCCAAGAAGGTTTTGTTTGTTTGCACAGGAAATTTTGATCGTTCCCCGACGGCTGAAGCATTGTATAAGGATGTTGAGGGCTTAGAGGTCAAATCAGCTGGCACTTGGGTGCATGCGCTGAACCTGTTGACTAAGGAACTTGTTGATTGGGCGGACGTTATCTTTGTGATGGAGGAACACCATAAAGCAGCAGTCACCAGGCTCGACTCAAAAGCAGCAGACAAGACAGTTATCCTAGGCGTTCCAGACATCTACCACAAAGACCAACCAGAACTTAAAACGCTTCTTAAACAAAGACTGGATCCTTACCTAAAGCCGTAAGATAAAAGCGCTTCCAAGTAGGCTGTTACAATTATTTTTGGGTTGTTTTTATTACGGCTTTGTCCCATTTTCCATATTTTGCCCAGATGGCGAGTGCTGTTCCGCCTACGGCGTTGCTTAATGAAAATGGCAGCCAGATGCCTAGCGAGCCCATGCCGACTATGAACGCTAAGAAATATCCCAATGCTATTCTTAATGTCCATATTCTGACTATTTCGATGGTTGTTGGAACAGTTGTGTGGCCTGATCCTCGTCCAACAGATGTAATGTTTATGCAAATCCCAAAGAAAGGAAGCAGCGGTAGCATTATGGTTAAGAACTGTCCTGTTTCTTCGATGATGCTCAGGTTACTTACAAAAAGGCTTATTATTGGTTGTTTAAATGGGTAGACAATTGCAGTTCCTGCTGCAACGAGGATAAACACAATTGCTGTTGTCTTCAGGGCTACTTCTCTCGCCCTTTTAGGGTTAGAAGCTCCAAGGCTTTGTCCCACCATTATAGCGGTTGCTTGGCACAACCCGAAAAGCATGCCGTCCACAGTGTTCATTATCACGAAGCCAACTGAAAATGCTGTTGTGACAATTATGCCCAGCATGTTAATAAGTCTCTGCTGTAAAAGAAAGGCAAAGCCGTTCATTGTGCCAAATGACAAAACCGGCAGACCTATTTTTAAGACAAGCTTAGCCCACTCAAGATTCAGGTCTCTTGTGAATCTTAGCCTCAACATTGGGTAGCTTTTCCAAATTATGAAAGTTTGGCCGATAATTGACAGGATTTTTCCCATGACGTCTGTTATGGCGGCCCCAACCACTCCCAAACGTGGGAACGGGCCTATTCCCAAAACAAGAAACGGGTCTAATGCTATGTTAGCTGCGACGCCTACTATGTTAATTATTGCTGGCCGCCGTGTGTCTCCTAAGCTTTGAAACAGCGTAGTGAAGGTGAAGGCTATCGACATAAATAGCACATCAAAAGCCGTAACAGCGGAGAAAGCCATTACCTCGTCAAAAATTTCTGGCGGAGTAAAAATCAGCCAAGAAAAAATTTGTTCCCTAAAAGTTAAGAGAATTATGTTAAGCGTGACTCCTGAAATGCAGGCGGTTGTAAAGAACCGTGAGGCTTCTATGCTTGCGTTCTTGTAGGCTTTTGCCCCAATGTACTGTGAGACTATGCTTAGACAAGCGGCGTTTGTAGCCATCACAACGGCTTGAAAGAGCATTAGAACGGGTAAAACCTGTCGGGGAATCGACACGCACAACTCGTCATAACGGCTCAGCCAGTATGTGTCAGCAACAT
Organism: uncultured Candidatus Bathyarchaeia archaeon; assembly: GCA_964584965.1. Lineage (GTDB taxonomy): Archaea > Thermoproteota > Bathyarchaeia > Bathyarchaeales > DTEX01 > JAGTRI01. Next base: position 9,585 of record CAZPBM010000045.1, read on the forward strand.
TATAGGCTATGAGCACAAGCTGATTCAACATTGGAGGAACCCCAAGCCAAAGAAACGTACTGACAGTTGAGCCATTAATTATCCTGTCTCTATATCTGCTTAGATCACGAGATTCTGGCAGCACGCGTTCCTCAGCCATTTCCAAATGTTCCGCTCACAGATGTTTTATGTGCCTTTTTTGAAATAAATGCAAAAGGTTTTGAGAATATATAATACTTTGTTTAAGTCGGGCTTCCAGTTTCCCTAATCAAACGTGTTTTTTTAGATCATCAGAATTTGCTTGCAAAGCTGATGAACGTAATTACCAGAATTAAGATAGTAATGTAAAAAATTTAGGTCTATACAGAACCTATGTTTTGTTCGCGTGATAGTTTTCGATTATTTTCCGCTTGATTTTTGAGGAGCTAACGAGGTCTTTTTCGGTGAACTGGTTGATTCTTATAACTTTAATGTTTAATCCCTTGTCTTCCAAAAGTTTTTTGAGGTCTCTTTCAATTCTTTCTTCGTCGTAACCGAGGGCGATGACGTCGGGCTTAACCTTTTCTATGACTCGAAGCATGTCCATATCCTCGTAGCCCAAGATTGCCTCGTCAACAACCTTCAGAGACTCAACCACGGCTCTCCGCTGATCCTCGGGGATAATAGGCTTGTTACCCTTGAACTTTTCAACTGTCTTGTCCTTGGCGACGATGACGACCAGCCTAGCGTTTTCGCCTCCTGCCTTTTTCGCCTCGGTTAAATAGTAGACGTGCCCATAATGCAGGAGGTCAAACGCTCCTGTGGCTAAAACAATTTTTCTTTTCTTTTCATCCGCCATTTCTCGGTTCACCTACCAGTTGAACTCGACGTATCCAAGCATCCTTAAAGAGTCCAGCAGCCCCTCGCAGTAAGCCACTGAAACCAAGCTTGTCTCAAACTTCCTCTTTTCGTAATAATACTTTGCGTCCTCAAGATATCTTTTCGCCTCGTCAACAACCGCGCAAACCCTCTTCTCATCAGGGAAAACAAGAACATTAACTGACTTAAGCAGACCTAAGACCCGCTCAGTCTTTTGAATATACTTTGCAGCAAGGTCTTCTAACATCAACATTCATCACCTAGCCATGTTCTTTACGCTTTCAGGGGCGCCAGCCAATTTGACAAGAGCGTCTGCCTCCACAAAATGAAGCCTTTCTGCGGGAAAAACAAGAGTATGCGGCGGGCTACCGAAATCAAAGTTCAGAAGCCTCTTCACGCTTTCAGCCTTCACCACAGGGTTCTCAGCTCCAGCTCCTGCTATACCCACAGCGAGGCTGTCTAGGGTTACGACGTGCATCTTCTTTTTTTCCTCAAGCAGCAGAAGAATCTTAAGAGCCTCCTCAATGGTCATGAACCTTTTTTCCTCAGCTTTTATGTCTAAAAAACACAAGGTGTGCAGGTCTCGCGCCTTGTTCTCTGCGACAACGTTGTAGGGAGTCTCGTAAACGCCAGTGGGTTCGGAAAACGGGACTGTGACGCTTCGCCCAAACCTGTAGTTTTGAAGCCCCGAAAGCCCCATGGCAGCTGAAACGATTGATGCGCCGTGCACAACTCTGGTTTTTATTCCACGTTTCTGAGCTCTAATTCTGAGGTCAACATGTGTAGTCGCAATCAAAGGGTCTCCTGGAACAAGAAGGGCAACCTTAAATTTTTCAGCTTTCTGCAGAATGGGTTCACCGTTAT
>CAZPBM010000046.1:0-3785 GCA_964584965.1 uncultured Candidatus Bathyarchaeia archaeon
TTTGGAGAACAAAATCTCTGAAGGACAACGGTTTCATATGATATTCATTTCCTTCCAGTCCTCTGCCTGGAAGAAGTTCACCTTTTCTTCTAAGTGCTGATGCACATGAACCCGTGGCCAGTATTCTTGCCTTTTCTAAAGTTCCTGAGTCGGATATGTATTTCAGTTCGAGGTTCCAATCTTTGATTGAGGTTATTTCGTCTATGAATATGTAGAGGTCGGTTACGTCGATGTTTTTGTTCATGAAGTAAGATATTGCGCTTCTCAGTTCTCTTCTTGAAACAAAGAAATCTGAGGAAAGATATAGAATGTGGTTGGGGTCGATTCCTTCACTGATTAGTTTGCTTATCGAATCTTTTATGTATGTGGTTTTTCCAACTTGTCGGGGTCCTCTCAGAACGTAGATGTTTCCTTTGTTAAGGTCGATTCTTTTCCTTTTGAAGAAGATCGGCTTCTCATTTGCCTCTTTGAGGTTTTTGTCGAAGATAGCAAACTTTTCTTCGTGTTTCCACCAAGGATTTTGGTTAACTATTTCACTAATTTTTACCATGTTTTAGATAGGTTATTATCCAAATTTATAACTTTTTGGATAGCATATTATCCAAAATTGTTCTTCAACATAAATCGCATCTTTATTGACGACCCATTTTTGAATAGGCTGTCAATAAAGTGGCAGGCTAATTATAAGTTGCCGGAGGGAAACCGCTTGGTTTTAGATTATAGTCCAGTGAAATCTATTTATTTCGAACTAGAAGAAATTAGCCTTAATCAAAGGATCAAAGTGGAATGTTGACACAGATTTCCTAAAGAAGCTTGAGGATTCATTGAGATATTCGCGATTAGAAGTAGCTGACAGTGAATTGTTTATAGGAACAGGTTCAGGATACCTTGTTCTCGGTAATGGAGCAGCATACTTCCTACTTGACATAAAAAGGATATCTGAGATTATTGACAAAAGCTTTGAGCTATCAATTAGAAAGATTCAAATTAAACACGATAGCTTAGGTCTAATGCTTTGGTATGCAAAAATACGTTTACTAAATTTCATTCATTATAAATCAGCAACCTTGGAACATCCATAAGGAGACCAATCTAAGTCGTACGCTTTCACCGATACCCACGTATCGTTTTGTAGACCCCTACGTTTTTCAGCTAAACCCCACACTATCATAGTTGCGCTACATATTCCTGCTTAACTTGCCACATACGCCGATTATTACTGCTAACGACGACACCCTCACTCTCCAATCTTCTAAGCCACCGATAAGCCACCGTCCGATCAATACCTAAAGCTTTGGCAACCTCCACCGTCTTAGCCGGCAAAACCTTCAAAATCCTAAGCCTAACCTGAATTCCATACTGCCTCGCACGTTCCCTGGCAACTTCACCTTTTCTCGGACGATTCTGAGCCCGCTGCCAAACCTCAGCAGCTCTCCAACACGTAAGAGGTCTGAAGCAGTGGTTGCCAGCGAAGAACAACAACCTTCACAATGCCCTCGGTGCACATCTCAAAAACTCTACAAAGACGGTTTACGCTACTTAAATCATGGCGCCACTGTTCAAAGATGGCAACGTCAAAAATGTGGATAACGCTTTAGCAAACAAAAGCCCTCACAAAACAATCTGTGCGGGTCAATAAATAGCTCCACTGGCATAATTTTCTAAGTGTCAAGTATGCGACTGCTTGACAGAAGCGTCGAAAAACTTGACTACAGTGGAAAACCCAGCAAAAACAGGGCTTGCGGGAGCCACAGAGCAAACAGCAGACGCCAAATCTAAAATCATAGAGTTTGCTTGGTGGATGAAAAAGCAAGGCTATGCCGAAGGCACAATCCTTGGCAGAACAAAACTACTCAAAATACTCGTCAAACACGGAGCCAACCTATTTGACCCAGAAACCGTCAAAGATGTAATCGCCAAACAAAACTGGTCTGAAGGACGCAAAGAAAACGCTGTAGATGCATACACACTCTTCCTTAGAATATATGACGGAAAATGTGATCCACCAATCTACAAGAGAATCAGGAAATTACTCTTCATACCAGCAGAACAAGAAATAGACGTACTAATCGCAAGCTGCGGACCAAAACAGCAACCTTCCTCCAGCTACTAAAGGAAACCGCAATCAGAGCAGGAGAAGCATGGAGCCTAAAATGGACAGACTTGGACATCGAAAACAGAACAGTAAGGATAACACCTGAAAAAGGAAGCGAACCAAGACTATTCAAAATATCAACAAAACTGATAACAATGCTGACAAACCTACCAAAGAAAAGCCTCGCCATCTTCGGAGGATATCCACTAAGAGGTTTCAGAAGAGGTTACACAAGACAAAGAAAAAGAGCAGCAAACAAACTCGATAATCCAAGGCTTAACCAAATAACATTCCACACTTTCCGCCACTGGAAAGCAACAATGGAATACCACAAAACCAAAGACATACTCTACGTCATGAGACTACTCGGACACAAAACATCAAAAATACCCTGGTCTACACACATCTCATCGAGTTTAAGGACGACGAATACATCTGCAAAGCGGCCAAAAATATTGAAGAAGCCAGCCAGCTCATAGAGGCAGGATTCGAGTATGTCTGTGACTTCGGCGCCAAACTCTTCAGAAAACGCAAATAGAAAAGGTCAGCTTCCCCTGGCAGTATGGTGGTTCGTCCTAAAAGCCGGGGATGGGATTTGAACCCATGTACAGCGAGTCTGCAGCCCGCCGCCTAAACGGCTCGGCCACCCCGGCGCCTAAAGAGGCTTATGCAACCGTTTCTTCAGTTTTGAAATCTTTATTTTTATGTTTTTCGGAAGTGAGAATCCTACATTTTAACTATTTGCGCATGTAGAACGCCGCACACTTCTATGACAGCATCTGGGTGAACGTAGCCTTTTTCAATTGCTTTTTTGACTGTGTTGCATCCAATTAAGTTGACGATGGTTGATTGTTCGATCAGGCTTAAGGCTTCCTCCACGCTTGTTCGGAAGCCCTTATAAAAGTTTTCATTAACTTCTAGCACTAAGCCTGACTCGCTAAAGGTTTTGCCTAAAATCTCAGCGTCACAAACAGCTAGAAGAACTTGTTTTCCGAATCTTCGAAGGTTAACGTAGGCCAAGTTTGCCGCTCCAATATTTAGTGTTTACACGGCTTTAACTGGAGATCGAGCTCCACAAGCTTCGCAGACTAAGAAGAAAAGCCGTTTTTCACGTACGATTTTTGAGTCAGGTCTTTTGCATACTGGACAAATGACGAACTCGTTAATGTATCTTTTAAGGATCTGAAGGCATGTTTCAGTTTCGAATTTGCCTTGAAAAATCGCTCGGTTTTCATCTATTGTTCCTGCAGTAGCCATCTCTTTAGAAAGATACCTTAAAACATGAATTGGATCCCTGTTCAAAACGTCACATACTTCCTTGAAATTGTAAAAAATTGTTCTTGCACCGAAGGTTGAACATTTTATTCTGGGAACCTCAAATCTTTCGTGGCTTGAAACGTTTTTTGGAATCTTAGCGTACGCCTCGTCAAGTATCTTTTCGTAATCTAAACTCATAGTTCATCATCTCATAATCGTTGAATCCTTTTAATATGTTTACCTAAATGTTGCTAATAATGAATTTCGTTAAACCAACATTTTGAACTTCTAAAATTTGGAGAAATAAAAGGTTTATTAGGTTTAATTTCAATGAGTGAATCTGACAAAACTTAAGAGCCCATTTTACGGATGTGCGGTCAATGAAAAAATTTCAAGGCTTCAGCGAATGGTTTGACGACGTGCTGTTCAATGC
>CAZPBM010000047.1:0-19097 GCA_964584965.1 uncultured Candidatus Bathyarchaeia archaeon
CCTTTCAACTTACGTTGTTTTCCCAGTGTTTGAAACAGAAACCGGTCCAACCTATTACTTTTTCTCAATAATTGTTGTTGCCATCATCATCTTGACAGTATTTGGAGTGAAAAGAATGGTTCGAGAGAAAAACCAAGTTAAAACTGAAGAAAAAGGTGGTGCTAATTCTGAATAGGTTCATTGCTTATTATTTTAGCTTGGTTCTGCTGATTAGCGGTTTAGCTTATGCTCCATGGGTTTTGGCCTCTTATGATTTGTTCCAGTTTGATCTAGTTTTTGTGTTTGTAATTGTTGGTGGTGTATCTCCAACCATTGCCGCACTCATAGTAGCTAAAATCGAATTTGGGAAGGGAGGAGCAAAATACTTGTTCAGTCAATTTGGCTGTAAGGGCTTTTCAAAGTTGTGGTTTTTGGCTGCTGTTCTTCTTCCTTTTGCTCTGGCAGTTTTTCGCAATATTGCTGTGGTCTATTGCTGGAGGGATATATGTTCTGGATTTTGTGAAGTTATTGGAGTTTCCGCCTATCCTAATTGTTAATTTCTTGGCGAATATGTGGGAAGAAATAGGATGGCGGGGCTACGCTTTACCCACACTTCAAAAGAAGCACAACGCGCTTATTTCAAGCCTAATTGTCGGAGTATTTTGGGCGTTATGGCATTTGCCTCACTTCGCAGTTAAAGACAGTGTGATGGCAGTCAACTACCACAACTATCTTTGGTTCACAATTTTCATGTTACTATATTCAATCTCTTATACATGGCTTTACAACTACACTAATGGAAGCCTTTTCATCGTATCGCTGTATCATGCATCTACAAATGCAACTAACATCATACTATTTATTGAAGGTAATGTTTCCCATCGTATCTTTCCATTTTACTTTCTAACAGTCGCTATTCTTGCCGCTGCCATAGTTTTTGTTTTTAAACCAGATTCACTATGTTGTAGGAAGAGAGCGATAATTAACCAATCACAGAAGGATTGATTTAAAATTGCGGAGAGAAATTAAACGTTCAGGTACGACTATAGGCTTCTAGTTGTAGAGACCCTACGTCTACAATCTATTGAGGATAACTTCGATATTTTAAATCGATATTTGAACCCCATCCCAGGCTACCATTATACAAGTCAGGTTGACGTTCAAACTTTCGGCTCAATGATTCTGCTTGGGTTAGGTTTAGATCTTGGTTTAAATTCCCGGATTTTTACTTCTCATGTTGCAAGGTGTAAAAAATTTGAGCACTTGGAGAAATCCACTTTAGGAAGATTCATTTTAGATGGATAGAAAAATTCCCCTTACTTCAGGAGTATCGTATTAATGAATAACAAGGTTAAAGAGTATCGTGCGCCATTCGGTTATCCGCACGGTATCGTCAAGTGGTTGATGAAGATACCCATTCTCTTCTATCGAATAAAGCTTGGACCATTAATTGGCTCATATATTTTGATACTGGAAACTACTGGTCGCAAGTCTGGAAAGCCCCATTTAACTGCAATTGAGCACCGCCGGATTGGAGACGCCCATTACATCGCTTCGGCATGGGGCTCACGAGCTGATTGGTATCAAAACATCTTGAAAGACCCGCACGTTCGCATTTGGGTTGGACATCAGAAGTTTGACGTGGTGGCTGAAATACTCAATGACGCTGAGAAACGTGAAGCCTTGCGATCACGTTGGGGCGGGAAGGAGCGACAGGCAGTACGCGCTCTGTTTAGGCTCAAAGTCGAGCCAACCGAAGAACAAATCAGCGAGTTACTGAGAACAGTCCCAATTGTCAGACTTCCCCATACGAGAGAAGCGGCGATAGCATTACCAGATAGCCATAACAAGCCCAACGCGCTTTTCTTATAATTCACTATGTTTAGATGCGTGGATGCCGACTGTCGGAGTTAAAGTTTTAGGATTTTAAGTATTTCAGCAAAAGTGTGTGTGGGTGGGATTTGAACGCTTCTAAGGCATGGCGAAAACTCCCGCAACTTCCCTCTTTTTCTATTTGCAAAATGACTTTAATCATTAAAAGATGAAAGCGATAAATCAGAACTGGTTAAGTCCTAAGTAATTTCCGTAGCCTTTTGGCTGTTCGCTGTAATATATAAATATTCGCTAAAAGCGAACAAAAACCAAAAAAGGTCTCGGTCTTCTGTTTTTCTACATTGGCATTCTTTGTGAAAACGCGAAAAGAAACTGGTTTATAGGGATAAGGACACCGTGGACTTTAAGCAGCGACAAAGTTTGGGAGAAAACCCATAGAATCGGAGGAAAACTGTTCAAAATTGCTGGAATAGCTGCTCTTCCTGGAGCGGTCTTCCAAGATTATGCGTTTCTTTTTATTCTCGTTCCAGTGATTCTGGTTGCAGCTTACACGTTTATCTATTTATATTTCGAATACCAAAAAGAGGAGAAAGTGTGATTTAAAATGGGGAGATCATTATTTCCCGCATTGCATGTGTTTAGCTCGCTGAAAAGAAGCCTTGACTCAACACTTATTTACATCAACATTGAAAGGACTGTATTTGGAAATGAAGGCAAAGGCGAGTTCCACCTCAAAGTGGCAAAGTCACCTGAAGAAATTAAGACGCTGCTTGATGCAGGCTTTGAATATGTATGTGAAAAATGAGCTAATGTTCTTCAGAAAACGCAAATAGGCTTAAATGCTGCTACAATATGAGAGTCAACTGAAAAATATGAGAATTGTGGCCGACTTTCACATCCACAGCAAATACAGCAGAGCTACAAGTGAACAAATGAACATTGACGAAATTATTAGATATGCACCTGTAAAAGGATTAAATCTTGTAGGAACAGGAGATTTTACACATTCACAATGGCTAAAAGAATTGAAACAAAACCTTCTAAAGGATGAAGAAATCAGGCTTTATAAGCCTTTAAAGTCACCAAATTCGCCGCTCAAATTTATGGTCACAGGTGAAGTTGCAACAATATTTTCTTACGAAGGAAAAATGAAGAAAATTCATCACCTAATTTTTACACCATGCTTTGAAACCGCAGAGCAAATTACCGATAGACTTAGCCATTATGGAAATTTATCAGTCGATGGAAGGCCAACTCTTGACATGTCTGCGGCTGCGCTTGTTGAGGAAATTATGGAAGTATCCAAAGAAAACGTGGTAATCCCGGCGCACATCTGGACTCCGTGGTTTAGTCTTTTTGGAGACCTTAACGGTTTCGACAGAATTGAGGATTGTTACCAAGATTCAACAAAATACATTTTCGCATTAGAAACAGGTCTTTCATCTGACCCTCCTATGAATTGGCGTCTGAGTGAATTAGATAAGTTTACTCTTGTTTCCAACAGTGATTCTCATTCAAGCTGGCCTTGGCGAATTGGACGCGAAGCAAATGTTTTTGAACTTGAGAAATTTACATACGACGCAGTTGTAGATGCTATTCGAAGTAAGGATCCAAAACGATTCCTATTTACTATTGAAACATATCCTGAGTATGGCAAATACCACTGGACGGGTCACAGAAACTGCAAAATATCCATGTCTTCTGAAGAAGTAAAAAAGGTCGGAATTTTTTGCCCTGTTTGTCGCAAGAAACTTACCAAAGGAGTTGAACAACGTGTTGATGAATTGGCAGATCGACCTCAAGGCTACGAGCCCGAGGGTGTTCCTAATTTTTTTAGGCTTTTACCTTTAAGCGAGATCATCCAAGCAGTTTTAAACGCATCTTATCCAAGCGCACAAAAAGTTTGGAGTGTATACAATAAACTTGTTTCAAGGTTTGGCAATGAATACTCTGTGTTACTCGATGCCCCATTTTCCGAATTAGTTAAAACAATTGACTTGCAGATTGCCGATGCGATCCTAAAAGTTAGAGAAGAAAAACTCAAAGTGACTCCGGGATATGACGGAGTCTATGGAAAAATAGAAATTCCTAACGCAAAAAAGAACGAAGAAGGTATTACTCAAAATAATCAGTCAGTGTCCGGACAGAAAGAACTGGCGGAAAAAAGGGAAAAACTAAAGCAAAAAAGACTTGCAGATTTTATTTGATTATATCTGACATTTTTCATTTAAAGCAAAAATCCAGAATTTTATAAAGCCACTTTTCGTCCGTTTCGTCAAAGATTCCAATCTCTTCGCTGTCAACATCGAAGACTGCCAAGAGTTTTCCGCCTGAATCTAAAACTGGAATAGCAATCTCCGACTTGGATCTTGGATCACAAGCTATATGACCGGGAAACCTATTTACGTCTGAAACAATTACTGGCTTTCCTGTTTTGGCTGCTCTACCGCATACTCCTGAATAGGATATCCGAAAACACGCTGGAGGGCCTTCTGAGGGTCCAAGCTCCAGATATTCGTTTCGTGGCAAGTAAAATCCTACCCAAAAATAATATGGAATTATGTGTTTTAAAATTTGACATACAATAGCCATCTTTTGCGCCGTTGTTTTAGACTTCGTTTTTTCTATTATTTCTTTCAAACTTGTTTCGTAAAGTTTTGTCTTATCATACTTCTGATTATTCATGTTGACTTCTCTACTCTTCGATCAAACCCTTTATTAATACAACTTATTCCAATCATTTATATAAATGAGAAACGAGAGCTCTATACATAATGATTTACAGTCTATTACCAGTGTATTCAAATGAAACAAACATTCATACGAATTATGTCTAATCAAGAACCAAATGCTCCTATCCTTATTGCTGGATTTCCAAGTATAGGAGATATTGGACGGATAACTGTCAAGCTTCTCAATGATTATTTGAGAGCGGAACTCTTTGCTGAGCTATATTCTCCAACTTTACCTGATTATGTTAATATTGATAAAAAAGGGGTTTGTCATCCTCCAAAATTTGAGTTTTTTGTCTCAACAAAGAATCCAAATATAGTCATTTTCATCGGAGATAGTCAACCAGCTTTGGAAGATGTTCCTGCTCACTATGAAATTTGTGACGATATTATTAATTTTGTCACCAAAATTGGATGTTCAAATATTATTACCATAGCTGGCGCTCCAGTGGTACACCCTGAAAAGGAAATCTACGTCGCAGCCACCTCCAAGAAACTCATAAAGAAATGTATTGAAACAGGCGCCACACCATATAAAGGAGGAAGAATCGTAGGTGCCCCTGGGCTTTTACTTGGTTTAGCCGAAAAAAAAGGGGTAAGGGGAGTTTGCATTATAGGTTCAACAACTAGTTTATCTGTTGATCGTGAAGCTGCTTTCAGAGTTTATAAATTTCTTAGAAAATTATTAGCATTAGACGCTCAAAATGAAAAATGATTCCAAGATTACGATACATGTTTAGGCCGAATTCTTTGCTTTTCGTGCCCTTACTTGGTCTAGTTTTTCATTTATTATGCGACTTGCTAAAGATGGGTCAGCCTTTCCCTGAGTAAGTTTCATTAACTGTCCAATTAAGTAATGAACTGCTTTTTCTGTTTTAGTTGCATCTTCAACTGCCTTTGGATTTTCACTAAAGACCTTGTCAACAAGTTTTTCTAAATAATAATTATCAGATATCTTAACCATCCCTTCTTCTTTCACTATTTCGCTTGGGGTTTTTTCTGTGATTACAATCATTGGAAGAATTTTTTTAGCTATCTTTCCACTTATTATTCCTCTATCAATTAGATTAATCATCTCAACAAGCTTTTCTGGCGTAATTTTCGACTCCTGTAACTCAAGATCGTTTTCATAAAGATATCTTAAAAGATCGCTCATCATCCAATTACTAACATCTTTAGGCTTATTACATAGTTTGACACATTTCTCAAAAAAATCAGCTAAAGCTTTAGAGCTAACTAGTACCCCAGCATCATACCTTGGAAGACCATAAACTGTAATGAAGCGTTTCATTCGATCATCTGGAAGTTCAGGCATAGCAGACTCAATTTTTACTATGTAGTCCGGGCTTAGCACGATTGGCGGAAGATCTGGTTCTGGAAAGTAACGATATTCTTGTTCCTCTTCTTTTGACCGTAAGGATATAGTTATCCGTCTTGTCTCATCCCAATGTCGAGTTTCTCTTTTAACGACGCCTCCGCGTTCTATTAGGCCTTTTTGCCTCGTAATTTCAAAGCTTAGTGCACGTTCAACTTCCTTGAACGATGAAATATTTTTGACCTCAACTCTTGTCCCTCCAGATAAAGATATGTTCGCATCACACCGCATGGAGCCTTCTAAGCTACCATCAAAAACCCCCAAGTGTTCTAGAACAGATCTAAGCTTTTGAAGAAAGATTCTTGCCTCTCTTGGTGAGTTCATGTCAGGTTCAGTGACAATCTCTAGAAGCGTTATTCCAGAACGGTTATAGTCAACCAGCGTATACGGTGACTGATCAATTGGACCAATGTGTACAAGCCTGCCTGGATCTTCCTCAAGATGAACACGGCTAATTCTAATTTTTTTTCGCCTTCCTTGTTCTTCAATGAGCAGGAAGCCATCAACAGCTAAAGGGACTCCTCCTGCTCTATCATATTGCGTAATTTGAAAATTCTTTGGCAAATCTGGATAAAAGTAGTTCTTACGAAAAAAAGACATCCTATTAGAAATTTTGCACTTAAGCGCTAATGCAGCCATAGCTGCATATTCAACAGCTTTTCTATTAAGGACAGGAAGTGAACCTGGCAATCCAAGGCATACGGGACAAACTAGTGAGTTAGGTTCTTTTCCTCTGTAGTCAGAGGAACAACTACAAAAAAGTTTAGACTTCAAACTTGTCAACTGAACGTGGACCTCAAGCCCAATTTTGGTGGCACATTCAACCTTTAGCATGAAACAACCCGTCACGAACTAGACAGACAATTATGAATGCACAACTTTGTTAAAAAGTTACTCATCAATTTTTCCATTTAACTCTGAATTCGTTTTAAAATGCCAAATTTCGCTATGCGTATTTATGTCAAGTTTTTATTTTAGACATTGTTCGGTATGACAGGAGAATCTTAACAGTGGTCGTCGCAGTGAACCTTAAGTTGTGTGCAAGAGATGCGATAAAAACCGTCAATAGGAAAGATGTCGTCATAGTTATAGATGTTCTTAGATTCAGCTCCAGCCTTCTAAGTGCTTTTGTTAACGGAGCAAAAGAAGTAATTCCTACAAAAAGCTTGGGAGAAGCGTTTAAAATTCGAAAACAACATCCCGACTATCTTCTTGCTGGAGAACGAGGAGGTTTAAAGCCTCATGGATTTGATCTTGGCAACTCACCATTGGAATTCAGGGAATCTGTTGTTAAAGGAAAAACGTTGATTTTCTCAACAACAAGCGGAACACGAACATTAGTAAGTGTAAAGTCAAATAACTGGGTTCTTATAGGAGGTTTACTTAACGCTCAAACTGTTGGAATTAAGGCTTTTGAAATTGCACGCAAAGAAAATGTTGACGTCTGCATCGTGCTTTCAGGTAAAAAAGGAACATTCTCGTTAGAAGACTTTCTCGGTGCAGGAGCAATCATTAGTAGTCTACCCATAAATAAAATCAATCTTTCAGACGCAGGGATAGCAAGTCTCATAGCATTCAAACAAGTTGAGAATTCTTTATTTGAAACAATAAGTTTAGGTGAACATGCTAGAAGCCTTGCAAAACTAGGGTTCGATAACGATATAAAATTTTCATGTATGCTTAATTGTTCTGAAATCGCTCCAATTTATAAGGACGGAGTTATAAAAATCCAATAACCATTTTTTCTAAATTAAAAAAATTAATAATGGTATTTTGTTTAATTTTTGAATGAATTCATCAATGTATATTAAATTATGGAGCTTAATAAAGGCCCCTTTTGGTAGCTTCCAGTTTCCTTCAATTTTTCAATTGTCGCTTCGTAGATAGCTATGACCATTAAATCGTGAATTACAGTTCCACAAACTTTTTTGTCTCCAGCTCTAATGGCTTTTAAATTAGCTTCAACATGGTCAGCAACAGCGTTTGCTCCAGCTACAAGATATCTTGTATTTATATTGTCTTTGCCTACTAAACCAAGCGCTACCCTTGCAGCCCCTGTTCCACCATGTTGTGCAAACGGTACATAGTCACCTGTTTCTAAGTACAGTTTTCTCTGAACGGTTTCAAGTCTTATGATGTCAGGTTCATGGGTTTCGCCTATTTTTGCAGCATGCGCCATACCGATCGGGTACGCAATTCCCTCAGCGCCTGTATACTTTATGAAACAAACAACTTGGTTGGCGAAGTCCTCTAATTCCTTTCCCCTTAGCTCTTTGTATTCGAGCTCTTTGCCACTTGCTGCTGTCGCTCCGAATTCAGCCTCTAGCATTATATCGTCGTTCCCAAGCTCTTTCTTAATGGCATGACTTATCTCTCTAGTTACAACAAAGTCCAGCACAGGTGGAAGTTTTTCAGTGTCAATCATTCCCCATGCGGGGCTAACTGCTGCAACAACATTTATGAAGTCTCTTTTGAAATCTAGGTAACTCGGACTAGAGAGATAGTTAATGTAAGCTTGTAGAGTCTTTTCTTCTAGTTTTATTTTTCCAAATACGGGCTCCATAAAATCTATAGCATCTCTGATTCTGGCTTCAGCAAGTTCACTTTGTAAACTTTTTTTAATAGGTTGGCTTGATAACGATGATTCGTCGAACTTTGGCACATTAAAATGGTCCAATGAGACAGCAACATATTTTGCACCATACTGATTTATAAGGTGTTTAAGAACTTCCACTTGCATCTCTGCACCATCAATTGCTGGATAAGGTTTTGGTTGCCTAGTCACACCTTGAGGTGGTTTAAAGTGCGTTTCTTTACCTCCAGCTAGATTCATAGAATTATAGCTTATTTGAATAATCATAGGTGATTGTTGGTCTTGGGCAGCTGCCATTACAAAAGCTCTTCCTTGGAGATCTACGGGTGGATTTATGTTTGAAGCCAAAATTGTTGTTCTTTCTTCTTCTGGTTTTAAGGTTCCATCTTTTTCGAATGGGCAAAAGGTTCTAAAGCAGTTTTTTAATTGTCGTCCGGTTAAAAGACTTGGCATTTTTCGTCACGACCCAAATCATATACTTGAGCTTATTTTTAAATTATACGGTTTTGAAATCCATAGACAACCACATTTCAGATTTAATGTTATTTAAGATTCAAAAATGGTTATTTTTTCTGCCTTCGACTAGATAATTTCCACAAAAAATGATCTTTTTATTATTGCTTAATTTATGAACTGAGACTCCATAATGAAGAGATTTTGGCTTCTGTAATTCCTTCTTTCTTTGTTATTATGAGTTTACATTCTGTTGAAAGGATTCGAGTTATGTCGCCTTCTTGGCTTGTCTTGATATCTGCATCAATTAGTGGCTTAGGAGACACCATAATTGTCGATGGAACAGGATTTTTCCACCTAATTTCGTATCCTGCAGAGTTTTTGATTATTGTAAGGCCTCCAAAAATCTCGTATGATATCTGTTCAATTGCTGGCTCTTTCTTTTTTCCAAACAATGGCATTCCAGACCACTTAGAAAACGAAAATAATTGGATGCTACTTAAATTTATCGGAATTTCCTCATTTCAGACGACAAAAATATTGCTTAGGCAATGTATGCTTTTTCGGGTCTTTCGAAATCTTTTACTAACTCTAAGTATGGCGTTGATTCTTTATTATGAATATCTGATGGGTAAATTTTCGATATAGGCATTTGCAGTGACAATATTTTTGTTGGATGATCTTCACCAAAAATTTTTATACATATATTATAAACTAGCCTTCTAACCTCCGCTTCGTCGAGATAACCAAGAGAATGTAAATACTCATGCAATAGAAGTGAAAAAACAAAAGAGTTCATTTCGATTTCTGTTTTTGTTGATCTTGAAACAATTTCTAAAACCCTTCTATTCAAAACTATGCCATTAGAACCAACTTGATGGTATGCCCCTACATTAAGAGGTAAGTCGCCTAAGTAAAGTAATAATCCTGAACGAGTTTGACCTAAGACCTTCTTTACTGCCTGTTTGACCACAACGAAAAGGTCTCCGTAGTTTTTACTTTTTTCAAGGTCTGCTTGAAAAATTTCTTTGCTCAATTGAATTCTGTAACAATTAATATATCGGTGTTAAATAAACCTTTCTGATGCTTAAAAATTTTGGATTAAAAATAAATTATATTTTTTTGTAAACGAGTCGGGTCATTTCAAACCTCTGCTTACTGATCAGCAACGAAAAGTTAAATAGTCTCGGTTTAACAAGTTCGTTAACTTAAAATCTGAGCCTTGATATTTAATATTCCGAACAAATTCATAATTGCCAAAGGAAAAAAAAGAAAATGGAGAAATGAACCGTGGGACGTTACAAACAGCTCGAAGAAATCGTTAAGTTGATGAATGAAACCAAAAGGATAAGAAACACTAGTATAATCGCTCATGTTGACCACGGAAAAACAACGCTGTCAGACAGCCTCCTCGCTGCAGCAGGCATTATAAGCGAACAAACAGCTGGACAAAAGTTATTCCTTGATTCTTGGGAACTTGAACAGAAGAGGCAAATGACGGTGTTTGCGTCAAATATAAGCCTAACACATAACTTTAGAGGAGAAGACTATCTCATCAACCTGATTGACACTCCTGGACACATAGACTTTAGTGGTGCTGTTACAAGAAGCCTTCGAGCTGCAGATGGCGCTCTTGTAGTTGTAGATGCCGTAGAAGGTCCCATGACACAAACCGAAACTGTTCTGATGCAAGCTTTACGCGAAAGAGTTAAACCACTTCTTTTCATTAACAAAGTCGATCGGCTTATAAAAGAAATCAAGCTCACACCCGAGGAAATGCAAAACAAATTCGCCAAAATCATTGTTAGGGTCAATACACTCATCGAAAGGTATGCGCCACCCGAACACAAGAAGGACTGGCAGGTCAGAATTGAAGACGGTCGAGTCGCATTTGGGTCAGCTCTTCACAAATGGGGCTTTAATTTTCCCTATATGAAGGCTAAGGGTGTAACTTTCAAAGATGTAATCGAAGCATACACCGGAGAGCCTGAAGATATAGGTAAAAAAGTTGATGCCTTAAGTAAAAAGGTACCATTATGGGAACCAATACTAGACATGTTCTGTGAACATTTACCAAATCCTCTCGACGCACAGCCATATAGGCAAAGTCAAATTTGGCCTGGAGACTTGAAAAGTCGTGTAGGCGAAGCCATGGCCAAGGTTGATCCGAATGGACCGCTTCTGATGTGTATAACAACAGTTGAGGTTGACCCGCACAGTGGAGTTGTTGCCATTGGGCGAGTGTTCAGTGGATCAGTTGAGAAAGGAAAGACGGTTCGTCTTATAACTGGAAGGCAATCGGGCATAATTCAGCAAGTTTATATGAGCATGGCTGCGGATAGGGTTATCGTTGATAAGATTCCAGCTGGAAACATAGCTGCTGTTTCTGGATTGCCATCGATTCGTGTTGGAGAAACACTTGCCGAGGAAGATGTTGAAACACAACCTTTTGAGGCGTTGAAGTATGTTTCTGAGCCTGTTGTCACAGTGGCAGTTGAGCCAGAAGATATTAAGGACCTACCTTTATTTGACAAGGTTATGCACAAGTTAACTCTTGAGGATCCAAACCTTCATTTTACGATGAACCAAGAAAGTGGGGAATACCTATTAAGCGGAATGGGCGAACTGCACCTTGAAGTCACTGCTTATCGTATGCAAGAAGCAGGATTGAAGGCTAGATTAAGTAAACCTATTGTTATTTACCGCGAGACAATCAGCCGCAATTATCAAGGTTCACCCGTTCTAGGCAAAAGCCCAAACAAGCATAATAAATTGTGGGTGACTGTTGAGAAACTTTCAGATGAAGTTATTGATGCATTAAAAGAGGGCCGAATTTCAGAGATGCAAAAACGTGACGAAAGACAAACCATGTTACGGAATTTAGGTTGGACAACAGAAGACGCTCGTAACATTATAGCAATTGAGGGCACAAATCTTCTTGTCAATAGAATTAAGGGAAAACAGTATGTTGAAGAAATTATAGATCATGTCAAATCGGGCTTTAGAGAGGCTGTTCATCAATCAGTCTTGGCAAAAGAGCCTGCTTATGGTCTGAAGGTGAATTTGGAGGATATTGTTGTTCATGAAGATCCAGTTCACAGGGGTCCCGCTCAAATTTTACCTATGACATGGCGTCCAATCTGGGGATGCTTCCTTCTATGTAATCCACAACTTTTGGAACCAATTTTGAGCTTTGAATGTAAGGTTCCAAACGATTTCGTAAGTCCAGTAATAACGATTGTTCAAAAAAGACGAGGAAAATTACTGGACATGATTAACGAGGAAGACATGATGATAATTAAAGCAGAAATTCCAGTGGCAGAATCCTTTGGATTGGCTGATGAATTAAGATCCTCTACTCAAGGAAGAGCTTTCTGGGCAACGCAATTCAGTAGATGGTCTCCTGTTCCAGAATCTTTACAAATGGAAATAATAAGACAGATTAGAACTCGAAGAGGTATGAGCCCAGAGCCTCCTAGACCAAATGAGTTTCTTGATGAAGAATAGGAAAGTCGAATCTTTCCTACTCTTCGTATGCGTTAAGGTTGCAATGTGGGTTGTTACCAGAGAAAAGTTTTGTAGGTCTTCATACTTTCAGACAAGATTAATCCTTGTAGGTCGACTTCGGGGTCTGCAATTTTATAGAATCTTAGGTCTGGTGTACGTTTTATTAATTCTATTCTGTCTTGGTATTCCTTATCTTTGAGAAGTAAGATCACAAGTTTGTGACCAACATCCACAATGTGTTCAAGCGCTGGCACAGCTTCCTCAACATTCTGCCACCCACCATCTGTAATTATGACAACGAAGCAAGGTCCGGCATTAGCAGAAACAAGTCTAGAAATCTCAGGGGTCGGAAAAACAGTGAACTCGCCAAACTCTATTGTAAGCGAAAGTTCTTTCAGTTCCTCTGATGTGTTCCAATCTGTGGAAACAAAACCTGTTGAAAAAACAATGGTTGCTGTTTGCCCGCCTGCCCTTCGAGCGCTTAGATAGGCAATGAATGCTGCAACTGCGGCTTCATTTCTCGCATCAGCCATGCTACGGCTGACATCAAGAACTATTAATGCTGAAGGAACGTAGCCACTTGCCAATGATTGTCCATGGGGTGTAGGTTCTTCTACCCACTTGAGGGTTGTAACTTCTGGAATGAGGGGGCCTTCATCCATACTGGTTTCAATGTCAAGGTCTTCAATTTCATCTTCAATATACCATTCAACGGGGTATCTCATTACTGCCCAAACTGGGCGGCGACTTCTACTCGCTGACAAATACTGAATAATTGTCTGTTGAGCTCTTGATTTGTACCAGTATCTTTTCCAAAGCATATTTTCTAAAATTTCAGATTTTATTTTTTTGTATGGTTTTGAAATTGAAGTTGGAAGGCGAGGTTCTGCACCAAACATGTCAATTGGTGGATGTCCATTTGAAACTCTAACTTCTTGTTGTTGAGCTTTTTCTAGGTATTGCTGATTTGTAAAGACGTTTGTTTTTTTCTTTTCTTCTTTACCTTCATTAGTAATTTGGGTCTTTAATTTTTCTTCAATTAGATCCTTAATTTTTTCCGCCTCGTTTTTTGAAAGGCGATGCTGCATCCATTGTTTAAAAAATGCTTTTGCAGCTGCTTCATCTGAGATTGACCCATATGTTTCTGTAAATCTATCGATTGAAGAATGTAAAAAATCTTCTCTTACAAGTAACGGGTTTTCATTAATAAATTCTTTAACTTTTTTTCTTGACGAAAGTTTAGAGTTTCTTGATACTAACCTACCCAAAATGTAAGCAATCATTTGAACCTTTGTGTGCCAAGTTCTCTCAAGACTACTTATGATAAGAATTTCTTTGGCAATATCAGAAATTTCCTTGTTTTCAGACTTAATTGTTGGATAAATCCAAAGATAAATCTCTTGCATGATTTGCTCTATAAGAGACTTTTGCTTTTTGCTAATCACCCGTATAAAATAAGGAATTTCCCCAAACCTTTTCGGTAAATAATTAACATCAACTTGCACATTTGAGAAAATATGAGTTGCCAAGTAAGCAAGATCCCAGTCTTGAACAATTTCATATGCTGCTTGCTCTAAACTGTATGCTGTCTTAATATCATATGGGCAATGATGCACATGAGAAAGCTCATGGCGAAAAAACCAAAGTAAATACTGGTTTGGATCAGCTCCTTGAGGAATAATATTAGGCTTAAAGAAGACTGTCCCATTTACTGCAGAAAACTTCGCTTTGTTTTCATCATCTTCACTAATAGATAGCTTAACAGGTGGACAACTAAGTTCAACCCAAGCTTGGCTGAACAAATTTTGTATGTCTACTTCTTGTTCTTTCATTAAAAAGGAACACCTTGATAGGATGGTCGTCTCCAACCCATCTGGGTGGATAATGTGTCGTCTCGTCTTAAGCGTCCTTCATTTATCCATTGATCTTCAAGGCGAATTAGCTCCTCTGCAAACGCAACATCCTCAATTGCTGCTTCTCTTGCTAATCCATAAGCTGCTCGGTTGAAATCTTTTAATAGTTCATTTAGAAGTGACCATTGTTTTCTCACATTCCTGTCTGCCATTTTTACTCTTTCCCTTTCAAGAATCTCAACCATGTCGTTAATGATGTTTCTTGTTCGGACAAGAGTTAATCGATGTGGAAAGACCAAAAGTGCCATTCTAAGAATATCCTCAAACTCACATTTTCCGTTCAGCCACTGAGCAGCTTTAGCTAAATGCGTTAAAGCTACAGTTGCGCGTTCGCTAAGTGGTTCTCTAATTGTGCCACAAATATCTCTTATGAAATGACACCCTTCACATAATGCTGGAGGTTTGATTTCAGACTCCTCTTTATCGCGAATACATGCTTGAAAATCTCTCACCAAGAGGTTTATGTTGCCAACAACACTTGGGTCAAGTTCAATCGTGGCAACCTCTTTCCGCGCCTCCTCAAGTTCATCAAATGACACAACTTGAGGCATCGAACTAATAAGGTTCCAGTCATATTTTTCAAGAATTTCCTGAAGTTGAAATTTTTCGCTAAGAGTTAGCGAACGTAAAAAAAGGCATATGTCAAACCTATCATAAAAAGGTGGTGGATGAATAAATGAAGTTGCATCCATAGGATTTTCATTAGCAATTAAGACATAATCTCCAACTCTTGCTCTTTTACCATAAGCCCAAACTTCACCGAACTGCATCAAATGATGTATGTTGGCAGTAGTGTAGGGATTTAGCCTATTAACTTCATCCAATGCTTTTCCTTTACTTTGTATGAAGGCTGCCCAGAGAACTTTTTCAACGCCTTCTTTCTCAAGAGATGGAATATGCAATCTTCCAACAACTTCGCCTCTCTTTACTTCTGACGCTCCAGAAACGACAACCAAGTCGTCTCCACAAATGCCTTTAAGCAGTAAAAGCATTAATGTCGATTTTCCTACGCCGCGACCAGCTCTAATAAGGGTTGTTGATCGAGGATGAAGTTGATTCAAAATCATCATGCGAATAGCTTCTTCGTTTCCTACAAACCGCAAATTAATTTCTTTTTCAAGCTGTAAAATTTTGCTTCTGATATCCACAAATCTCACCTATAGTATTATTCTAAATTGAGGTATAAGCAGGCTGAGAAGCAGAATGGAGACAAATAATAAGCTTGTTCCTAGTGCTATCAACAATATTTTGAGCGTAGTTAACCGTTTTCTAAGTCTAAGATTTTCATCCTCAAGTCCTCTAAGCCTATCCTTAAGTAACCCAGCGACCTTACGTTCTATAATAACCGTTTCCTCCATGTTTTTCCCTAAATAAAGCGAATCAAGAATGTCAGATGAACTTCCACGTTTAGGTTCGTCTCGAACATTATTCCAAGTAATTTTGAAGCCTTTATTATCAGTAGAACCCTCAATTTTTACAGGATTTTTCTCAGCTTGTTTTTCCAAAAACCTTCGATATTTATCGCTTTCCATATTATTCAAATGTTAATTGACTACGAGTGGATTTTAACCTTTCCTAACTTCCTGAACTTATCATTTCTGGAATCGAATTTCTACAAAAGACTGAAAAATTCATCCTGAACGCATACTTTTTTAGAAATTGCTTGCATGTTAAGACTTTTGTATTATGTTTTTTAGAAATTTCGCACTTTTGGAAACTTCAGCGTCTAATTTGTCGCATGGAACCTGTCTTATGATAGCTTCGTTTACAAGGTAGCCGTCAAATCCAAAATTTTTAACTGTCTCTATAACCTCAGAAACGTTAATGTTCATTTTTTTATGCATCTCCTCATTTGCTGGGTCAACAAGGTGTACAAGCTTAATTTTTTCTCTTACTTTAGTCATGTGATCCATAAGTGTTTCACACTTAGGCCTTGCATTAACGTTCTCGACTTCCAAACACACCCCCACATTTTCTATTCCAACCTCATCAAGAAACTTAAGTATACTTTCAGTGGTTGAATACCCTATATTCATAAACTCTATTGCAATGTCCACGCCGTGATTTTCTGCGTATGAACCAACTTCTTTGTAAAGGTCTACAGTTCTTCTCCATTCCTCTTCGTCTTTCGGAGCTGAACCGCACATAATGACTTTTGCACCAAAAAATGAAGCAACTTCGATTGATTTTTTTAATTGCGAAAGAACAGTTATCCCCACAGGTAGCGGCCAAGCTGTAGGGGTTGTTAAACTCGAAACCTTAAGTCCAACAGAATTCAACAAATCTCTAATGGCCTTTCTATCGTTTTGGGTTAGACCTAATGGCCAGAATTCATCAACATGCTCACAAAAATCAACGGCTTCATATCCGCTCGCAGCAACTCTTTTAATTATCGAGGAAAGGGAAACATTCAAAGATTTAGTAGTATAACATTTCCAGTACACTCTAGTCATAATTGTTATTTTCATTCCGAGCCACATCTTTTTCCTTTATTAATGTTTTATTAGCTTTATCCTTTTTATAAAAGAAACTGACACTTCAAAAGATTAAAAAAGGAATATAGTATGAAATTAGACTGATTTTCAAAATGTTATCTGGAAACTACGGTTTTTCAATTATCATTACGTAGTGAATTCCATCAGTTGTGACTGCGATTGAACCATTAAGGTCTCAGTTCTATAGATAATAATCCCAATATTAATCAATTTTTCAATTTTTTCTTGGTGCGGATGACCATAACTATTTCCAAGACCAACACTAATTATGGCAACTCTCGGATTAACTGCCTTTAAGAATTCTGAGCTAGTAGCTGTTCGACTTCCGTGGTGACCTACTTTAAGAATTACACTGGTCATATTAAGACCAGATTCAAGAATGCCTGCTTCAGATTCTGATTCGCTGTCACCCGTAAATAAGAACGTAACGTTATATACTTGCATTCTTAAAATTATGCTGTTGTCATTTGAGTTGCCAAACTCAAGCGGATCTCTCGAGGGTTTAGAACAGTTAGGTTAACATAAGTGTCTAAAATAATTAGTTGACCTCTAATAGCATGTTCTAAGGTTCTTTCATTCGCAAGTGCAATGAAGTTTTGGTAAACTTCTGATGCGGTAGCGAACCCACAGTCAATTATAACAGGCGTACAAGTTGAGTTGTATTCTTCTAAGACTTGGATTAGACCGACTATATCAGCGTGAGGGTGAGTAGCGACAACGAAGTCTATATAAGTGATTCCGAAATCTTGAAGGAATTTGACAACGGTATTTCCAGCATTTTCCGTTTCACCATCTATAAGCATATCGCGGTTAGGCGTATCAATAAAAATCGAGTCTCCTTGGCCTACACCAATAAAGTATACCGTAACATTGCTAAGAAGAGGGGAAACAGTGGGCGTAGAAGTTTGTTCCTAGTCGCATTCCTGGATGATTAAATAATAGATTGCACCTGCTGCAACGCACAAAATTGCAAGAAAAACAGTAAGAACTCTTTGAATCATCAATTTTACAGTAATCACTATGAAAAACTATACGAATTCTCATTCATATTTCTAACGTTTCAATCGTTAATCTTCATACCAGAAATGCATCTTCGCTAAGAACGATGTGAACACATTTTTTATGCTGTCATTATTTCAACTTAAATATATAGAGAAAAATATTTCAGAATAGATGAGATTTGATACCCATGCAAAAAAACATACCTCTAAAACGCCCTCAAACTCTTTCTGTAGCAATTCCAGCGTCGCTTGTTTCTGATGTTCCTCACTTAAGAGAAAAAACCATGAAGATCGGTCTAATAGGAAGAGCTTTAGCCACATTCCGTGTAGACGAGGTTATTGTTTATCCGGATATATCTCTGCAGCATCAACTCCGAGACATTGAACTTATCATTACAATATTGGCCTATTTAGAGACGCCTCAATATTTAAGGAAACATCTTTTCAAGATTAGACCAGAACTTAGATACAGTGGCGTTTTGCCTCCGCTCCGAACACCTCATCACCCTTTGCGTAACCGGGAAAAAGACATTACAATTGGAGAGTTTCGTGAAGGAGTAACAATATCTCAACAAAAAAATGGGGTTCTAGTTGACATTGGTGTTGAGCGGCCCGCTTTTGTTGTTGGCGAAAACATTTCGGAGAACACACGCGTTACGGTGTTGATAGTTGAAAAAGGTAAGCAATTGAAGGCACGTCTGGCAAAACCTGAAGACATCCAAAAATATTGGGGGTACAAAGTTACCGCCTCAAACAAATTATTGGGACGGATGCTTAAAGAAAGACGCTTTGACTTGGTTATTGCCACATCACGGTTCGGAGAGTTGCTCATGAGGGTCGCAGACAAAATATGCCAAAAATGGAAAGAATCTAAAACTATCTGTATCGCCTTCGGTGCGCCTACCAAAGGTCTTCACGATATTGTAAGACAAGAAAACCTAAACTTATACGACCTAGCAGACTTTATTGTAAATGTAGTGCCAAACCAAGCAACCGAAACTATTAGGACAGAAGAAGCTTTGTATGCAACCCTCGCCGTTCTTAACATAATGACCTCTTAATTTGATTTTTTTTAAAAAAAAGAAGCATGATGCGTTTTATTCATAATAATCACTAAGTGCTTGTTGTTCAGCTTTTTCTTCCATAGACAGTTTCTCCCATTCTTCTCGTTTTATGTAGCCGCCAATTTGCTCCTTAATTTTCTTAGCAACAGCTG
>CAZPBM010000048.1:0-62879 GCA_964584965.1 uncultured Candidatus Bathyarchaeia archaeon
TAATAATCATCGGACTGCTAATCGTCATCGGCGCAATATACGGCATACTTCGAAGAAGAAGACGCTAACGGTTCCACCTAACTGGCAAAAGACAACCCGCAAGACCGCCGACCGCACCGCAAACATTTTTTTCTATGCTCCACCCTTGACAACTCAATCCGAGTCAAAACCCAATATACACTCAACGCAACCAAATACAAATCTAACACCAAGCTCTTTACGGAATTGTCAACCGCAACGAGAAGAAGAAACGACCCAAAAACAAAAACCACATTAAGAACAAAGTGGGCAGCACTGCTACTAAAGGGAAACTTGTACTGAAACAAACCAACCGAAACCCCTAGAAACCCAAACCAAAAAAAGACCTCAATGAGCCCATCAAAGCTTAAACCGACAAAAAAATAGAGAAAACAACCAACAAGAGACACAGCAGCTCCCACAACAAGACCCATACAACCCGCACAAAAAACCTTGCTTTTAAACGACAAGACATGAGAAGAAAAACTGCCACAGTTAGGGTGATGACCAACAAAAACGAACCTTTCCTCCTCGCTGCTCTGTGCAGCTTTAACATAGCTGCCTTCATCAACTGGCTTATAATGCGTTCTCCGCGAACAACTACCAGGCGACAACCCAGCTAAAATGCCTAGAAAACAGATTAAGCTGAAGATTAACCCAACAAGACGCTTTTGCCAAACGAAATCTGTCTCAGCCACCGTTTGACCAGCAAACAAAACAGCTAACAAACCTAACCCAAAAACAGAAATCAACAGAAAAAACGAAGATGCGCCGCCACTTTTAGGCAAGACCCTTCAAAACATCTCCCGAAAAGCACTTAACAACCCTTGACTGGCTAAGTATCTGTACGTTCTTCTCTTCAACGAGTTCAGCGAAAAAAGGCTTTTCAAACGCCTACTCATCGAACCGTAGAAGCTCCGGTAACACTCGTACAGTTCCTCTTGAACCTCAAGCCTCGAAAGGAAATCCGTACCCATAACTGCGTGAACCATGTCATAATTAGCCCAGTTCAAATCTTCTATCCACCCACTGCTCCGCGCAACATCATAAAGGTCAGTTCCAGGAAACGGCGTTAAAATCATAAAAATCGCCAAGTCAGGGTCAACCTCGTTAACGAACTCCCGAAGATTCCCAATTGACCTACGCGAATCCCTTCTGTCTCCAATAATCATCGTTGCTTGAGAAAAAATGTCGTTCCTCTTCAACAGGTCAACAGCCTGCTTCGAATCGGACAACCGAATATCTTTACGAAAACCGTCAAGCGTCTCTTGACTGTGACTCTCTAAACCAGTAAGAACCCAAAACAACCCAGACCTTCTTAGCTTAGGCAAAATGTCCTTGTTGCCGCAGACGTCATCACACCTCGCCTGAACAAACCACATAATCTCGTCAGAAAGACCACGGCTGATAATCTCGTCACATATTTTGTCAGTGTTCCCGCCAAGCCCAAGGTTGTCATCAGTAAACCAAATGAACCTGATTCCATACTCCTTATGGCAAAATTCAATTTCGTCAACAACACGTTTAGGCGATTTAAACCGCCATTTCCCACCCCAAAACCTCCACTGAGAACAAAAAAGACAATGGTGAGGACAGCCACGCGAAGCCTCAACAAGAGCGTACCCGACGTTCGAACCTGCCATCATCCTAAAATGATACTTCTTCATGTTGTCCTCAACAAAATGGTAGCCAGGAAAAGGCAAATCATCAAGACTCTCAATCAAAGAACGGCTAGAAGTATGAACCACCCTTCCCTCATGCTTAAAAGACACACCTTGAACACCTGAAAGCGGCTTATCGTTCTGCAAGGCCCTGACAGTTTCGCTCAGAGTCTGTTCCCCTTCACCTCGCACAACGATGTCAATCTCAGGGTAAGCTTCAAGGCTTTCTTGAGCTAACGCCGTGAAATGTTGGCCACCAACCACTGTTATGGTGCTCGGATTAACCTTTTTAGCAACCTCCAAGGTTCGAATAACCGTATAAACGTTACAAGTGGCCAAGGCGCTGGGAGCAACAATGTCGGGACTGAAAGATTCCAGCTTTTTTTCTAATCCCTTCCAATCAACACCCTCAGCTTGGCAATCCAAAACCTGAATCTCGACTCCGTCATTGTGGTTTTCAAGATACGCCGCCAACTCCAATATTCCAAGAGGAGGAGGAAGATACTCTCCCATAACAAACCAAAGATCCTTAGGTGGCTCAACGAACAAAATCTTCTTTAGAGGTGCCATCAAGACCCAGAAAATATTATTTCACAGCAATAATAAAAGCTGTTGTAAACAAGTATCCAAAAGCCTTAAGACGCTTAAAACTGATTTATGGAATGGTTAACAAACATGCCTTATTGCCCAAGATGTAATGCTGAAATAAAAGAGGGAGACAAATTCTGTGTCTATTGCGGTGCACCTCTTGTATCTGAAACTCTGAAAACCGTTGAAAGAAGAAAGTATGTTCGAGAAAGAGACACATGCTTCGGCGAAGAAGAAAAAGACTATCTAGGTCTAGTCTCGTTAGGATTCTTTCTACTTGCAGTTGGAATAACGTATACGCTAAACACAAATGTATTCGATGATTTCCGTTTCTGGATAGAAAAACTTATTGCTGAAAAAACAATAGTAAGACCACCTTCGGAATTAATTTTTAGCGCCACAATCTTCCTCGGCGCCTCAGGTTTTTTCAGTTTCATTAAAGCCATTGTGAGAATACTGACCAACGACGTAAAAAGAAGAATCATAGCAGACATTTTCTCAGGCATAGCGCTGGTAATATTCGCATACCTCATTAATCTCTACGGAACAGGCACCCTGACTTGGCAGACAACGCTTGGAACAGAAATAATAGTCTGTGGACTACTCATCGCGCTATACAGCATCATAAGTTCTTTACTTAGAAGACGATAAACTTCCATCACAATCCGTTCATTAATTACAAAGTCTCTTGAGCTAATTATTCACAAAGAATATTAGACAAAATGAGCTTCGCTTAATCCAGCAATGGTTATACGTAAGAAAAAAATTCAACCAACATTAGCCTAATAAAGTCTACAAAAGAAAAGTTATTTGTTTGGAGCTGTCTGCGTGATCGTGAAGGACCCCGTTTGCGGTATGCCACTTGACCCTGAAAAAACAGAGTTCAAAGCCGAAGCAAGAGGCAAAACCTACTATTTTTGCTGCGACAACTGCAGACACATTTTCATCGAAAGATCTTACATTGCATATTTCTCAATGGAAATTGGCATAAGAAGTGAAATCCCAACCTATAGTGGCGGCTTAGGCGTCTTAGCTGGAGACACAATCCGTTCCAGCGCAGATTTAAGAATACCACTTGTCGCTGTAACACTCGTAAGCAAGAAAGGCTACGTCAAACAAAAACTTATGGAAGATGGCAACCAAATCGAATGCCCTGATGAGTGGGATCCTTCAAAGTTTATGACGTTGATGCCAGCTGAAGTCAATGTGAGAATTGGTGGCAGAAACGTCAAGGTTCGATCATGGCTTTATGAATACCAAAGCCTCACAGGAGGATTAGTTCCCATAGTTTTTCTAGATACGGATGTTCCAGGGAATACCTCTGAGGACAGGCAGATCACTGATGTTCTCTATGGCGGAGACGAAAGATATAGATTGAAACAAGAAATTATCCTCGGTATCGGCGGCGTAAGAATGCTTGACGCTTTGAATTTTAACCCTAGAAAGTATCACATGAACGAAGGGCATTCAAGCCTTCTCACTCTTGAGTTAATGAAAAGGAACGACATGAACCCTGACAAGGTTCGGAACCTTTGTATCTTTACGACGCACACTCCAGTTGAGGCTGCTTTTGACAAATTTTCCTACGATCTAGTTGAGGATCTGCTTAATGATGAGTTTCCCTTAGACATTTTGAGGGCTGAAGGTGGAGCTGACAAGTTGAACATGACTCTTCTAGCTTTGAACCTCAGCAAATACATTAACGGCGTAACTAAGGCTCACATGGAGTTTTCAAAGAAGCTCTTCCCTGGACACACAATTTGGGCAATAACGAACGGCGTCCACTCTTACACTTGGACATGTGAAGACTTCAAAGACCTGTTTGACAGGTACATTCCAGGCTGGGCGAATGAACCTGAACTCCTTGTAAGAGTCGACGGCGTTCCAAGCGACGAACTATGGAAAGCCCACGTGAACGCAAAGAGAGACCTTATGGACTTTGTTAACCAGAAAACAGGTGTCAACATGGACCTGTCTGTTCTAACTATCGGTTTCGCTAGAAGAGCTACGGCTTACAAAAGAGCTACATTAATTTTTTCCGATATTTCTAGGCTGAGAAAAATACTCAAGAGAGGAAAACTGCAGATCATCTTTGCAGGAAAAGCACATCCAAGAGACATTTCAGGCAAAGACTTGATCAGAGAAATCTTCAGTTACAAGACGCTGCTTAAAGACGAAATGAAAATTGCTTATTTAGAAAATTATGACATCGACATGGCTGCAAAATTAACGTCAGGCGTCGATGTTTGGCTTAACACGCCTTTGCCACCGCTTGAGGCTTCTGGAACGAGTGGAATGAAAGCAGCTCATAACGGCGTAATCAACTTCAGTGTATTGGACGGCTGGTGGCTTGAAGGCTGCATCGAAGGAGTCACAGGATGGTCAATCGGACCTTTGCCTGAAGAAAAGCTGACAGAAGAAGAAAGAAGAATTCGCGAAGTCCAAGACCTTTACAATAAGCTAGAATACATCGTGATTCCAACTTTTTACAAAAACAGGGATGCTTGGGTGACAATGATGGAGAACTCCATTGGCAAGGTTGCATACTACTTTAACAGCCATCGAATGATGCGAAGGTACGTAACAGAAGCATACATGCTATAAACAGTAACACGCCTTAAGTCTTTTTTTTAAAAAAAATGTTTATGCAATAAAAATCAAAAACCAAAAGAAAAAGCAAATGGGCAAAGATCCTTAAGCACACACTGGTTGCACTTTGGCTTTTTAGCATTGCAGACCCTTCTCCCATGAAAAATGAGGAGGTCTGAGAATTTCAGCCAAGATTCCTTGGGAACTATCTGCATGAGGTCTGCTTCAATCTTTTCCCTTGTCTTGCTGCTAGTAAGTCCAAGTCGCTTAACCAGCCTCAAAACATGTGTGTCCACAGCTATGCCTTCGTATTTTCCATAGGCATTAGAAAGCACGATGTTGGCTGTTTTCCGCGCGACACCTGGAACATTCAATAGCTCGTCCATTGTCTGAGGAACCTGCGAACCGAACTTGTCAACAAGCATTCGGCAAGCATCTCTTATCCTCTTGGCCTTAGCCCTGTAGAATCCAGTTGGCTTAATTTCCTTTTCGAATGTCGCAAGATCAGCATTTGCATAATCCTCTGCAGTCCGATACTTTTGAAATAAAGTTTTCGTGACCTGGTTAACCTTAGCATCTGTACATTGAGCGGCAAGGATAGTGGCGACCAAAAGTTCAAGGGGATTGCTGAATTCCAAGGTTACTTTTGCGTCGGGATACTCCTTTTCCAAAAGAGCGAGAATTTTCTCAATCCTTCCCTTAAGTTCCGAAATTTCGTCAGTCAACTTAGATTCCCCGAAACTATGCGGATATAGTGACTGGCTCTTTTACTTACATTTTTCCATCTCATCTATGAGTTTCTTAACCTTTTTTTTGATGATGTCTCGAACCTCTCGGAATTTTTCGATCCCTTTCCCCGATGGATCTTCTATTTGCCAGTCCTCAACTTGTTTGGGAACAATTGGGCAAGCATTTCCGCCGCAGCCCATAAGAACAACTCTGTCAGCATCTTGAATCATATCTGCGGTGATCATTTTAGGCTTGTGGCCAGAAATGTCAATCCCAACCTCCTTCATAACTTGAACAGCTAAAGGGTTCACTCTTTCAGCGGGCATGTTACCAGCACTCTTTGCTCTTATCTGGTTGCTTGCCATGGCGTTCAAGAATCCTTCAGCCATCTGGCTCCTACAAGCATTTTCGACACATACGAAAAGGACATGTTTCACGTAAATCAACCACATGTAATTTTATAGGTTAAGCCTGCTTACAAATATTGCGGAAAACTCCAGAAAGAAGATGGGACCTAAATACCTAACGTTCAGCTTTCACTAGTATTAACTAAAGATCAGTTGCACTACAGTTTCGTGCTGACCTCCAGCCCATCGGTCCCTGCGGGAACGTAACGGCTTTCGCATTTTCCAGATTTTCTCACGTAGTCTAGATAGTTTCTCATCGAAAACGCATAGGCACCCGCATTGTCCACTATGACTATGCTTCCTTCATGGAGATTGTCTTCAATCAACCGTATAGGACGAAAATATTCGTGTTTGTCTTCGTCAAGAAAAACAAGGTCGAAACTTCCATTAAGTTTTGGAATCAATTCTGAAGCATCTCCAACAAGTATTTGAACCTTGGGCTTGACGCCGGCGTCACGTAGATTTTGTTTCGCAACCTCTGCCTCGTCTCGGTCAATTTCGATTGAAATAATTTCTGCGTCAGCTTCTAGTTCCTTTGCTATCAGAATCGTCGAATAACCCACGAGGCAACCGACTTCCAACACACGTTTTGGTTTTGCTCTCTGCACAATCTCAGCTAAAAATTTGCCGCTTTCAGGTCCAATTATGGGCAAATATCGCTTTCTGACGCTTCCTTAATCGTTTTAAGAACTTTGGCAAATTGCTCCAAGGTCATCCACGTGCCATCTGTTTAACAAAACCGTTATTTCCTATATGAACATAATCATTAATGACAAAAAATGAAAGTTGAAGACAAACCGAAAAACGAAGAAACATGCAAGGATTTCTGCGGTAGCTGCCCAAGTTACCCAAGGACAGGTGAGTGGCTATTTTGCAGCAGAGGAAAAAGCATAAAAAAGATTGAGAGAAACGGGTGCCTGTGTCCCGCATGTCAAGTTTACATGGATTATGGTTTAGAAGGAGACTACTTCTGCGACAAAGGTGCGCCAAAGTAGGCCTATTCAACGATTACTTTCTGTTCTTTCCCTTCCCAAACGCCGTGTAAGTTACAATATTCCCGAGCCCGTAATGTCGCTGCTTCGCTTAGGGTTACGTTCACCGTTGCCACGTAACCGTTGCTTAGCTCAGGTGCAAACTCGATCCTTGTTATCATACGCTCACCAGAATACAACTCAACCCAGTTAATCCAGTGACCCAAAGTGTTTGGATGCTCAACGCCACCGATTCCGCCAACCTTAACCTTTACAGTAAAGGGTTCCTTAGCCTTAACTCTACTCGGCGCCTCAATAACGGGAACATGCTTCTTCGCCATATCAGTCAAGTTATTCCAGTCTGATGGCTTATTCAGTTCAGTCAATGAGAACTCTTTAGCTGCACTCAAAACAATCACCTATATTTATTAAACTACATCCAATTAAAAAGCATTCGTATTGTTCGCTTACTGATTTTTAAAAAGTTTTCCCAAAAAACGGGTTAGGCTTACTTCATGCTTTCAATGATGGAAGTTATGTCAATGTCATCAATGGGCATATTCACAAGTACCTTATCCTTTAAGTGAGGTAAAGTGTCGAGGTAGGTTGGCCTATCTTCCTTAAAAAAGATGCCAATTGGAATTCGTTCACCCCATTCGAAGCTTTTCTCCAAAGCTTTCTTCCTATCCGTGTAGTCGTGCCCATCTGATTCTAGTTTGTAAACCCTTTCGCGGAACCATTGATATGTGTTTAGGTAGTTGAACGTAACGCATGGCTGGAAAACGTCGATAAAACCGAAGCCTTTGTGCTTGACTGCCTCAACAATCAATCCTTGAAGGTGTTTTGGGTCTCCTGCGAAGCCACGAGCAACAAAGGTTCCGTTACTGACAATAGCGTGTGCAATGGGATTCAATGGAGGCACAACTGAACCGTGTGGCGTCGATTTCGTTTTAAATCCTTGCAGGCTCGTAGCCGTTGTTTGCCCCGTTGTCAAACCCAAGATTTGATTGTCATGCACAATGAGGGTCATATCTATGTTTCTCCGCAAAGCATGGCAGAAGTGATCCCAGCCCTCGTCGTACTGGTCTGCATCTCCAGCGAACCCAATCACCGTTAGTTCTGGGTTAGAAAGTTTTATGCCCGTAGATATTGGTAGAACTCTTCCGTGAATGCCGTGGAAGCCGTTGACATCGATGTAATTAACGATCTTCCCGTGGCAACCTATGCCTGAAACAATGGCAACCTCTTCTTTTTCTAGACCAAGGTCAACTAACGCGCCCTTTACAGCATTAAGGATGCCGAAGTTTCCACAGCCTGGGCACCAGTTGCTTTTAATTGGGGTCGTTAAGTCCTTTAAAGTTACCATTTTTTATAGCACCTCCCTAATCTTTGCCGCCAAATAGCCAGGATTAAAGGGTCTTCCATCATACTTCAAAATCGCATGATCCACGTTTCTGAGCAACCGTTCACGTATTATGCTTGAAAGTTGAGAGGTCATATTGTGCTCAACAACAATAATCCTTTTTGTGCTACTAAGCGCTTTTTCGATCTTTTTGACCGGGAAGGGATGCAAATAAATGATCTGTAAATAGTTAAGAGAAACATTGTTCAAGATTTTTAAGGCTTCACGTATCGGACCTTTGGTTCCACCCCAAGAAACAATGGTGGAAGTCGCTTCTTCTGAACCGTAAATCTTGACCGTCTCAATCTCTTCTTTCTCAAGCTCCTTCGACAAGTATTCGAGTTTCCTAAGCCTCTTTTCTACCATGATCGAGGTCAGTTGAGGATCTTCACTTGTGTATCCAGCCTCATCATGTTCGTCAGCGTTTGTTCTGACAATTGCGTCTTTAGTCAGGGGAAAGGCTCTAGGAGAAACACCTGTTTCGTTTATTTTGTGTCTCATATAAACTCCTTTGCTGTCGTATTTTCCAACAATCAGGTCGCCACGTTCAACCTTTATCCGGTTAATGTCAAAAGGTTCAATTGACGCTTGACTTTCGACAAGATATTTGTCTGTCAAAAGGATAATTGGCATCTGATATTTTTCTGCCCAGTTAAAGGCGCGCATGGTCTCGTAAAAACACTCTTCAATGTCTCCCGGAGCGATAACAACCCTTGGAAACTCGCCTTGTGACGCATGAATAACGAACCTTAAATCTCCTTGAGCTGAGTAAGTCGGCAACCCCGTGCTGGGCCCAGGCCTCTGTCCAACCATAATGACAACTGGCGTTTCAGTCATACCTGTCATGCCTAAACCCTCACTCATCAAGCAGAAGCCGCCACCAGATGTTGCAGTCATTGCCCTTACGCCAGTGAAGGCTGCGCCTGCAACCATGTTTATCGCGGCTATCTCGCCTTCAGGTTGGATGACGAGTATCTCCATCTTTCGCTCGTTTTCAGCCATAAAATGTAATAAACCAGTTGTCGGAGTCATTGGGTATCCAGCGAAAAACTTGCATCCTGCCTTTAGTGCGCCTAATCCGACAGCTTCGTTGCCACTTATGAGAATCTTGTTTTTGCCCGTATTTTTTGTTTCCACTAGGTTATAGGGAAAACTGTTTTGGAAATTTTGCCTAACATAGTCATACCCTCTCTTAGCAGCCTTCATGTTTGATTCGGCTACTTTTTGTTTGAAAGTGTCCTTTATAACGTCGTCAAGTAGTCTTAAGTCAAAATGCAACAGGGCAAAGGCTGCTCCTAATGCAACGGTGTTCCGCATGATCGAGTCTTCTTCAAGTTCCTCCAAAACGATTTTTCTTAAAGGAACGGGGTAAAGGTTAAGATCTTCTCTTCTTCGGATTTCGGTTCCTGGCGGATGGTCGTCTGGGTCATAGATGATTCCACCGTTGATAACCACCTCGCCAATATGAAGCATAACTGTCTCCGCGTTCAAGGCCAAAAGAAGGGCTATATTGTCGGCTTGCGAGTACACCTCCTCAGCTCTAACCTGGACCACGTAAAAGTTATGTCCTCCCCTTATGAGTGATTGATAATCGTTTGTGCCAAAAACGTTTAACCCTGCTCTCATGCAAGCTTTTATAAAAAGAAAGCCTGAACGTGCGATTCCGGCGCCAGCTTCTCCGCCAATCAGGAGTGATAACTCGTTTATTTTCATGTTAATTCCTCAGATTAATAAAAACCGTTATAATAATTGGTTAGCTGGAATAAAACAGTTTTTAGGAGCCTGTTTAAGTTATTTGTGTAATCATTAAAGGGTTCACTAAGATTTTTGATAGTTGACTGAACCTGATTTTGAAGAGACGTTAAAAAATGGCAGCGGATGTTTAAACAGTGTTTTTTATGTTTTCTCCCAGTATTCTGATTCGGTTGATGTCAGTTTCTCCAAGGTTTTTGTCGCGAGCTACGGCTAACGCTGGGATAGACAGCGGATCCTCTTCTGCAAGAGTACTTCCCACTGTTTCAACCGCCACTGGGTCTCTGCCTACTATGAGGAGGCTTTTCTGTTCTCTTTCTAATGGCACGCCCTCCTTCCATTCGCTTCCGTACATGTAGGTTCCGTCGATAACAGCGAGGTCTATCCAACCGACTGACTTCGCCATCTCCACAAGGGCAACTCCTAATTTTTCGTGGAAACGTTCTTTTCTGATGTCAGGTATTAAGCCAAGAAGGTTCTTAAAGATGCAACCTGCTTTTCCCTTTCGTAAAACGTGAAGGCTGACGAGAAAGTTCGGTTTAAAAAGCGAGCTAGAAAAACGAATTTTCTCTCCACAAATTGTTACTTCCCGCGTTTCAGGATCGTCCGACAAACTAAAAGGCATTACTCGATTTGAGAAAACCTCTTTCCACTCCTGAAGACGTTCCAAAGCTTTGCCATTATGGTTGTCAGATTCAGCGATAAGAATTCTTTGAGCATGAGTAAACGACTCCGCGACCGCTTTAACAACGGGAACTGTGGGAAAGTTAAGATTCCTCCTGTCATAAATGCCAACCTTTATCATTACGTTTCGAACGTCTGGAAAATCGGTTTCGCCAATTAGCCTAAGTGCACGCTGGTAAGCTTCTGCTACTCCCTTATCAGTTTTTACCAGAGCGACCTTTGATTCCATCAAAATGCACCACAATCCTTAACGTGGTCGTTATACTTGAAGCTAGCTATTCAGCTACAAAATACAGTAAACCAGTTTTCTATGACGCAGGCATTTCGTGAACAACTCGCACCTAGCCTTTACTGTGTTTATTTTGATAACTTCATTGCTTCTTAGGAGAATTCAATTTTTATCTGAATCCTTTGACTTTATGAACCGATAAGATGTTTTCAGGAGACTACGTAGGTTATTTGCGTAATCCTTAAAGGGTTCACTAAGATTTTTGATAGTTAACTGAATTTGTTTTGTGGCGGACTGATTTTGTGAGCGAGAAAGACAATGTCGACTTGATTGAGAAGGCATGTCAAAGCGTCGTCAACGTTAACACGGTAAGAGTAGTCCACGATGTCTTTTACCGCGTGGTCCCAGTTCAGGGCATGGGCTCAGGGTTCATCATTGACAAAAGAGGCTACATTTTAACGAACAACCACGTAATAGCAGGGGCCAACGAAATTGCCGTAACATTAAGCGACGGACGAGTCTTCAAAGGGCAACTTGAAGGAGTATGCAGAAGCTCAGACATAGCACTTGTCAAAATTGACGGCAAAAACCTTTCTCCGTTAGCGCTTGGCGACTCAGACAAACTTCGAGTTGGACAAAGAGTGTTTGCCATCGGAAACCCCTTTGGCCTAGTAGGCGGACCAACCGTAACTTCAGGAGTGATAAGTGCCTTAAACCGAACCATACATTCAGAGCGAGGAACCTTCGAAGGCTTGGTTCAAACTGACGCTGCCATTAATCCAGGCAACAGCGGCGGACCTTTAATAGATGTTGAAGGGAAAGCAGTCGCAATTAATACCGCCATCATTCCGTTTGCCCAAGGCATAGGCTTCGCTGTTCCCATAAATGCAGCTAAGGCTTGTACGAACGATATACTGTTTCATGGAGGCGTTAAGAAACCGTGGCTTGGCATACTAGGCTTAACCATAACAAGTGATGTTGCAGAGCAATACAGGTTACCCGTTGAAAGCGGGGTCTTGGTTGCAGGAGTTGAATCACGTAGTCCTTCAGAAGAAGCTGGGATGAGGAAAGGCGACATTATTCTTGGAATGGATAGCAGAAGAATCCATAACGTTGAAGACCTTCAAGAACTCCTTAGGCAGGGGCAACCAGGAGATAAAGTTGACTTGATTATTCTTAGAGACTCAAGGCAAATGAGATTAGAAGTAACATTGGAGAGAATGCCTTAGAAAAACTTAGGAAATCTTAAAATAAAGCTCTATTATCCTTATAGAGGCAGGTGAACTATTTTTGCCAATAGATCCTGATTTTCAAAAAAACAGAGAAAAAATTGGAGAACAAGAAGGCGTCACGATTTGGGGAGCCGTTGACCCTCCCACAAAATTGGGTATTCGAGGAACCAACGTTGCTGTAGACTGGGACATCTGCGAAGGACACGGCATATGCATAGAGGTTTGTCCAGTTCAGCTTTACGAGTGGCGAAACACTCCTAGGCACCCAAAATCCGAAAAGAAGGCTTTCCCAGCTAGACAAGAAGAATGCATACAATGCCTAGCGTGCGAAACTCAATGTCCTGTTCAGGCGATTAAAATTACTCCTCCTTAAGAAGATGCCTTATTATAAAAACATTGGCTTTCTACATTAAGCCTTTTTATTTTTAGACTCATCTTGTTTAATTATGGCGGTTGGAGATTCAAAAATATGACGGCTGTGGAAATTGCTAAAGGCGTTTTTTGGGTTGGAGCTATCGACTGGGACATTAGAAACTTTCACGGCTACGAAACTCGAAAAGGCACAACTTATAATGCATACCTGATTTTGGACAAGAAAACGGTTCTTGTTGACACTGTTAAGGAACCCTATAAAGAAACACTTGTCGAAAACATCAGCAAAATTACAAGCCTTGAAAAATTAGATTATGTCATTGTCAACCATGTTGAGCCCGACCATTCAGGATCACTAGAACATGTGATGCAACACGCAAAAAATGCCATAATAGTTACTTCGAAAAGAGGAAAAGACGAGCTAGAAAAATATTACTCAACCAACGGATGGAACTTTCAAGTCGTAAAAACAGGCGATGAAATAAATCTTGGATCAAGAACTTTAACATTTGTTGAGGTACCTATGCTTCATTGGCCCGACAGCATGTTTACTTTCCTGAAAGAAAACATGATTTTAATGCCAAATGATGCTTTCGGTCAGCACTTAGCCACATCGCAAAGATTCGACGACCAAGTTGACCAATCCCTGCTTATGAACGAAGCCGCCAAATACTTCGCCAACATCCTAATGCCCTATTCACTACTGATTCCGAGGAAAATCGAAGAAATTAGGAGATTGGGCATAGAACCCAAAATTATTGCGCCAAGCCACGGTGTAATCTGGCGTAGCAATCCTGAAAAAATTGTTAAGGCTTATATTGATTGGAGCGAAGGCAAGACCCGAAGTAAGGCTGTAATAGTCTATGACACGATGTGGGGAAGCACCAAGAAAATGGCAGACGCAATCTGCTTAACCATAGGAAACAGAGGAGTTGAGGTACACCTTTTTAACATGCGGAAGTCGGACTACGCCGAGGTGCTGAAAGAAATCCTTGAATCAAAGGCTGTAATCTTAGGCTCGTCGACACTCAATAGTTCCATGCTTCCCTCAATAAGCGCTTTCCTAACATACGTCATCGGGCTTAGGCCAAAAAACAAAATTTGGGCATGTTTTGGCTCATATGGGTGGGGAGGTGGAGCAGTAAGAACCATTATGGAAATGCTCAAAGCCGCCAAGTTCGATGTCATCGAGCCAACCGTTCAAGTTCAATTTGCTCCTTCACGGGAAGAACTGAAAATGTGCAGAGACCTTGGACAAAAAATAGCCGATGCGATCCTAGGTTCAGCTAACACGAAAGGTCAAGTTGCCCTCAAGGAAGTCGAGGAAAACGACATTGAAGACTGATCCTACAGACATCATCATAATAGGCGGTGGACCAGCGGGGTTAACTGCCGCAATATATGCAGCTCGATTAGGAATGAAAACTAAACTTTTTGAAGGCAACGTTTTAGGGGGAAGAACATCTGAAGCTCCAGAAGTCTGGAACTTTCCAGGGTTTGCTGAGGGAATAAGCGGATTTGACCTTGTCAACCGGATGGTTCAACAAGCCCAAAAGTTTGGCGCCGACCTTCGATATCCTGAGGAAGTTTTGAACCTTGCGCTTAAAGATCCTGTGAAAAAGGTTACAACAAGATCAGACGAGTACCGTAGCTCTGCTGTCATCATCGCCACAGGAACCCAACGAAAAAAGCTTCACATACAGGGAGAGACAGAGTTTCTGGGGCGCGGCGTCTCCTATTGTACTGTCTGCGATGGACCGCTTTTTAAAGACAGGGTCTTGGCAGTCGTTGGCTCGGGAAACGAGGCGTTTGAAGATGCATTATACCTTTCAAATTTTTCAAAAATGATACATTTGTTCACTCAAGAACAGGAAATTAGGGCTGAGAAAGCTTTAGTTGATGAATGCAAGAAAAAATTAAACATTAAGATTGTCGAAGCCGAAGTTGGATCTATTCTAGGAAAAAACTTCGTAACAGCTATTGAAACAAAAAAATTTGAGAGCAACCAACGAACTGTTGTAACAGTCGACGGCGTCTTCATTTCAGTCGGCGGCGTTCCCATGACAAGCCTCGTTAAGGCAGCAGGAATACACATTGACGACAAAGGCTGCATAGAAGTGGACAGAAGGCAAGCTACAAATATAGAAGGCGTATACGCAGC
Organism: uncultured Candidatus Bathyarchaeia archaeon; assembly: GCA_964584965.1. GTDB lineage: Archaea > Thermoproteota > Bathyarchaeia > Bathyarchaeales > DTEX01 > JAGTRI01. The sequence continues at coordinate 14,796 of CAZPBM010000048.1, forward strand.
TGGAGACTGCACCTGTGGCGGAATGCAGATAATAACCGCTGCTGGAGAAGGAGCCATGGCAGCAATTCAAGCTTACAGATACATTAGGACATTGGAAAACAAGAAATAGGGGACCCTAATCACTCAAGTCAAATGATAGTCATACTATGCTTAACTTGCCATCTAAGGTTGCACTATAGAATGGGAAACATGTTTGTAATTACAGTTCCCTCTGGATTCGAAAATGAGGCTAAAAAAGAAATAGTGAGCCTAATTCCTGATTCAAAGGTGCAAAGCACGTTTTTTAAAGGCAATCTCTTAGTTGAAACTGTCTGTGCCGAACCTGAAGTAATTAGCAAACTACGAAGCTCAGAAACTCTCTACATCGGAAGAGTTTTTCCGGTTACTACAAAAATTGAAATTTCGCCAGAAGGCAATAATGCCCAAAGACTTTTTGAGCTTGTAAAGAAAGTACTCAGACCTGAAGATACTTTTGCAGTTAGATGCATAAGACGAGGAACCCACAGTTTTTCCAGCAGAGACATAGAACGTGATCTTGGCTCAAAAATCGAGCAGACCGTTGGCGCTAAGGTTGACTTGAAAAATCCTTCAAAGGTCGTGATTGTTCAAATATTTCAGAACAATGCTTATGTCGGCGTCACATCTTCAGAGAACCTCATTGTAAAATCGATCCGTGTTTCCAGAAAATATGCAAAGGGCGAAAGACCATTTACACGAGCAGAACACAAAATAAAAGAAGCTCTTGACGCCTTTAATTTGAAGATTATGCCAAGTTTTGAGGTGCTTGACCTCGGTGCCGCCCCAGGAGGCTGGACAAAGGTTCTAGCTGGTTTAGCTAAAAGGGTTGTTGCAGTTGACCCTGCGGATTTGGAAGTTGAGGTTGAGAGGTTGCAGAATGTTGTTCACCTACGTTGCAGAGCAGAAAATATCCCACATGATGTTGGCTTGTTCGATTTGGTAACGAACGATATGAATTTAGCTCCTGCTGACTCAGCGAAAATAATGGTTGATGTTGCGCCTCTTCTAAAAAAGGGCGGCTGTGCGTTGATGACGATCAAGTTTGTGACGCGGGAAAGAAAAAAACTTTTTGAAGAGGCAATTCGGGTTCTCAAGGTCAGATACGGAGATTTCAAGGTTAGAAAACTGCCTCACAACAGGTTTGAGACAACGGTCTTTATGGTTAAAGCCTAAGGAATTTGGTTTTTGTCGAAATCCTTATGCCTTAAGCTACACCTATTATGACATGTAACATTGAAGGTGGTTCTTTGAGCACAAAAAATGAGTTGCTAAGTTTTTTTAGGCAACAAATCAAGGTTGAAAACGAAATCGTTGATTCGCTAAATAAAGGTTTAGTTGATGTCGAGAACCCGGCTGTTAAGGGAACATTGAAGGGAATCTCGCTTGACTCGTCTAAGCACGCACAGATGTATGCGTCTGCAATTGAATTATTAACGAAGGTTACGAAGGTTCTCTCGCAGAAACAACTTGATCATCAAAAAGAGCTGATTGAAAAGCACATTCAAATGGAAGCTGTCCTCATAAAAAGAGTCAGCGAACGAATTTCTGAAGTAAAAGACGAAAAGGTCAAGCTGCTGCTTAATGCAATACTTGAGGATGAAAAAAGGCATCATGTCCTTTTACAAAAAGTTTTAGAAATCATAGTTCGAAGGGAAACTATAACCGAAGAAGAGTGGTTCGAGGTCATGTGGAAAAGCGTACCATTCCACGGGTCACCAGGAGGCTAGATCGCCTCTTCTCGCCATATACATATTTATCTGGTTTCTTTATTTCCACAATGTAGTATATGCCTCGGCTTGGAAAACAAGACAGACATATAAAGTTTGAAAGCAATATCAAAAAATGACACAATCTTAAAGAAGGAAAAACCATGGCGGAAATGGCTCCGTTTAGGCTTCTCATGTCACGTGAAGAGGCTTTAAAGAAAATTTTAGGTTCCGTAAGACCTATCGAAAGAGTTGAGGCTGTCCCCATAGAGGTTTCAGTTGGCAAGGTACTGGCTGAGGACGTTGTTGCTCAAGAGGATGTTCCACCGTTTGACCGAGCTGCCATGGACGGTTATGCTGTTAAAGCAGAGGATACTTACGGAGCATCTCATCTAAATTCAATTACTTTAAAAATTGTTGCTGTCTTGCATGCTGGTGAGACAACTGATATTCCAGTTGGTAAGGGTGAATGCATAAGAATAGCAACGGGTTGCTGTGTTCCAAAAGGCGCAGATGCTGTTATTATGGTGGAGTTCACGGAGGAATCTGACGGCAAAGTTGTCATCAAAGAAGCCGTTCACCCAGGAGCCAACATTTCACCAAAAGGAGAAGACATGAAAAAAGGCGAGATTATCATAAAAAAAGGTGACGTTCTCACTCCAGCGAAAGTAGGGGTCTTGGCGGCTTTAGGGAAACAAACGGTGCTTGTGTACGAAAAACCACGCGTGGCAATTATTCCGACTGGAACAGAAATCTGCGAGCCTGGCTCATGTATTAAGGAGGGGCAAATTTACGATGTCAACTCTTATACGTTGTCTTCCGTGCTCTTGGAAAACGGTGCGCAGGTAACAAGGTCTCCAGTTGTGCCAGACTCGGCTGCAGACATCAAAACAGCAATTAAACGTTTTCTAGACCATGACCTAATTGTGTTTTCAGGCGGAAGCTCAGTTGGAGAACGCGACCTGCTTGTGAAAGTTATTGAGGAAACCGGCAAAGTTGTGTTCCACGGAGTTCAAATCAAACCTGGCAAACCTACATTGCTTGGATTAGTCGAAAACAAGCCCATAATTGGAATGCCGGGGTATCCAACATCATGCCTAAGCAATGCGTACATTTTCCTTATTCCAGCTGTCCGAAAAATGGCTAGATTGCCTCTGATGAAGCCTAAGACCGTTAAGGCGCGAATGGGCAGCCGGTTCGTTTCAGGCTCGGGACGTGAACAGTTTCTTCCAGTGAAACTTGCCAAAGGTAAGGCTTACCCTGTTTTTAAAAAGTCAGGTGACATTACCAGCCTTGCGCAGGCTGACGGCTACATAATTTTGCCAATCAACCTTGATGTGATCGAAACAGGCGAGGAGGTTACTGTGACTCTTTTCGAATAAGGACGCCTTTCTCAGTTAAACACAGGTTAAACCTGTCCCCACCCAATCTATTCGCAGCCGCCACTGAGCATAAAGATGCGTCGATCAAACACAATCAAATAACAACTCTAGCGTAAGTGACAAGAAATATGACAGAAATATGGTGGAAGGCACTGTCTCTTTCTTCAAAGAAAAGGAAGTCTCAACGCTTCTTAATAAATCAAACTAACTTTTTTACAGCCTTATAGTAATCTCCTAAAAATTCGATTCACTTCTGAAAAATAGATCTCATCTTAAGGAATTTATGGCAAGTGAGGTTTTATTATGATTCTCACATCGCCATTTTGATTGACCGAGAGAAGTCCTATTGGCAGATTTACAGAATTCATTATTCGTCCAAATTTTTCAATGTGTGGGTGATCAAATGGGACGGCTAAGTAGGTGGGAACAAATCCATTCTCAATGCACCATATTAAACATTGACCGAGACTTTTATGGCACTCTGTTTGTTGTGGGTTACAATTTATGTGAATGTTGTATGCCATTCTATAACCGATACTGTAACTGTCCTCAACTTCATAAACTGTTATCCAATCATTTTCTGTGCGTATAATACTTGTGGGAAAATGTGCCCCAATCCATTCTAGTACTGCCTTTTTCACGTCCTCTTCTTGCATTTACCCCAACTCAGCGAAATTCTGAAATATTTTTCTTACAAAGAATTATAGATGTTGTCGTATAAATAATTTAAACTTACATTATGCTTGGCGCAATTTTTCTTCGCGTGAAAAAATAGTTTAAACTCCTATATTCCCAGCAACAATACTGTATCAACAATAACTAATAACCCTAGAAAAACTATCAAAATTCCTAAAAACACACTCATGCCTTTTCTAGAAAACTTTTTAGTAGCCTTTACAGCCCAAGGAACAGAAAAACATCCAGAAATAGTCAATATTGTTAATGCTTCAAAATTAACAAGATTCATGCTTGCATAGGTAAGTCCCCCTACAAAGTCCAAAATCAATCTAACAATTAAGGAAGAGCCCACCACAATTGCAGGATCAATCCCTAAAACTATATAAAGCCCAATACCTATTGGTCCCCATCCTGCTCCAAAAAATCCTTTAAAAAATCCAGCCAAAAGGGAAATCATTATAAGTTCTTTCATAACCTGCTCTCTAGTTATTCTTTCTAAATATTGCTTATCAGTCTTGTTTTTCGCCGTAGAGAAAATGGCGATGCCTACTGCAACCTCAAAAACACCTATGGCTATCTTCATTATGGATTCAGAAATATTCACTGACAAATAAGCGCCTAGAAAAACAGTTAGCACACCTGGAAGAAATGCCAAAATAATATGCTTATCCACGTTTTGTGCTTTTTTATGTCCAATTGCACCAATTGCTGTTACCAGTAACTCGCTTAATAAACATGTCCCGCGTGCCACGTCTGACGAGAACCCAAGAAGGATCAAGAGCGGAACCATAAAAGGCCCAATCATACCTGATGATCCTAGTATAGCTCCTCCAAGTAGACCTGAAATGATAAGCCAAATTAAAACTGTAATAGGCATTGCTGTTTACCTGAATTCATACAAATTTATTTTTTGTTGCTTGCTGAAGGCATTAACATGACAAATTTTCTATTTATATAAAGCAAACTTTTAGTAAATTAATGAACAACCTCCATAAATTGTTTTTAAGAAAAATATTAGAAATTGCTGTTTCTTGATGGAACAAAGAAGACAAGAAGTTTATTCACGCAATCTGCCTTCAAGTTTGCTTACCCATTTGTTATATTCCCGAACTGCCATAAGACTATCAAGTTCTTCTTCTAAAGTCTGTGAATTATTCGGCTTTATTTCAACTATCCATCCTTGGTCATAAGGATCTTCATTTATAATTCGTGGATTGGTTTTCAGGTTTTCGTTAATTCTCACTATTTTTCCACTTATAGGCGAATAAACATCAAACATAAACATCCATGTTTCCACAGCACCCAATGGCTCAAGTTTTTTGATGCTTGCGTCAAGCTGATCGACATGAACCTGTATTATGCCTTCAAGATGTTTGGCGGCATATTCAGATAGACCGACCCTAAAGTTGCCTTCAGGAGTTGCTTGCACATATGTATGTTTTGGAGAGTAAAGTAACAATTCCGGAGTTTCCAACATCTTATGTTTTTCAGTTAAAAGACCCTTTGTTCGCATGATTTCTTCAAGCCGTAAGCGGATTGCTTCCGAGACGAATTCTGATGTACTTCTATATCGACCTGTTTTGATAGCTTTTTCAATTTCATTAGTTAACTCTTCTCTTATGCTTATTGTTTTCCATTTACCCATTCTTTTTCCACTCCTATTAATTTTGAGTTATATATACATTAAGGGCATAATAAATACTTAATGTTTATATAATTAAGTCTAGTAAATACTATATTTATTTTGAGACTAACAACAAAGGAGACAGTTTAAAGAATAAGTAATTTTTTAGTTGGATGTAACTTTTAAAGATCAATATTAATAAAGAAATGAATTTTAGCCTTACAGAAGCTATAATAATAAATGTAGAACAAATGCTGTAAATAATAGTAAATACTTTCATGGCCGTGAAAATATTGGAAGGAAGAAAAATACAGAAAGTTGGATATTCAACAATGGCAGTGTCTCTACCGACGGAATGGGCCAAACAAAACAGCATCAAACCCGGCGATCTTGTTTTTCTCGTTCAAGAGAAGGACGGCACATTAAAAGTTCTGCCAAGCCATAAAGCGCAGAAAGAGGAATCGGAAGAGCTTATAATTTATGCTGACGCTTGCAAAGACCAAGGTATGCTTGAGAGGATAATAATAGGCAGCTACTTACTTGGACGTGAGGTTATGAGAATTACGTCTTCGACGAGAATTGAAAAAATACATGTCGATGAAGTTAGAAAGGTTATTCCCAAACTCATCGGGCTTGGAATATTGGAAGAGACATCAAACAGCATTTTGCTTCAATGCTCTATTGATCCAACGAAATTCAAACTGGATATGCTCATTAGACGATTATCAATAATATCAGCAACAATCTTATCAGAGACAATGCAATCGCTTCTTGATAATGATAAGTCTCTAGCTGAAGAAGCAGTCAGCAGGGAGGAGGGCGCAAATACAATATACTTTTTGGCTGTACGTTTACTTATTTCAGCGCAAGCAAAACCTGAAATTGCTGAACAGATAGGCATTGAGGATATTGTCCTAATTCCAGCTATTCGTTTAATTCTGCAGTGTTTGGAGCTAATTGCCGACTATTCGCAGGATATAGCTAAAAAAATCATTCTTTTACAATCCAATGAGAAAACATTATCTCAAGATGTCATTCAAAGAATATACCACCTTGGTGAGCTAGTTTTAACTATTTTTCAGAAAGCAGTGGACTGCGCTTTTACTCGGAATCTTGAAATTTCCAATAACTTGTTGCAAATTAACGATGATATAGATGTCGAAACAGAGAGACTTATTCGTGAACTACCAGCAATTCCATACTTAAGAGCCATTGTTTCATCATTGGACAAAATATCTGACATGGGCGCAACCATAGCCGAACTTGCAATTAACGGTGCATTAAGAGAACCTAATAAATACGTAGAAAACATCGTAAAAATAGTGAAACACGAACGAATAATACCATTTCAAGCTAAGAAAGGAAAATAGCCTTTGTACATTATTTTTACGCCATATTTAACATGAAAATACTTAAAAAGAAATTTATAAATATAATAAATACTAATATGAGGGATTACGTATACGAGAAACAACGACGGAACAAACCAAAATTTTAATATTTTCTGTAAAATTCTAGCCCAAAAAATAGCTTACCCTGATGAAGAAGAAAATTGTAACGGGTTAGTTGACCCTATAGAAAATTTACTCTACAAAAAATGCATTTTAGCAAAATCAACAAATACGAAGGCCCAACCCTTATTCCTGACTCAAGAATCCAATAAACCCTTAATCGATGTATTAGAAAATGAAAGAGAGGTTAAGGTTCTAGTTTGGCATCCCACCAAAAACCGAGAGTATATTATAAAAACAGGAAAAAACGAGCTTGAAATATGCGCAGATCTCTGTAAAAAAGTTAAATTTCCTCACATGAATCTTCGAATCGAAGGAATGATATCGAGAATTTGTAGCAATGGAGTTCTTGAAATAACCATACCAAAAACTTGACTCTATAAAAACCTATTTTTCTTATTCTCTTCTGTATCTTGATACTTAAAGAGATGGTCATTCTATTTTGTTGAGGATATTGTCTATTTTTACCTTATGAAATTCCAAGGCTAGTTCTTTTGCGTCAACTCCAATTGCTAGGCTTAGAAGTTCAGAGTAGTGAAGAATGGGTAAACTGTGTTCCTCCTGATATGTAGACTTCATGATTACTTGACCCAGATCTAGAGTAAGGTAACAAAATGGACATATAGTAACGATGCAGTCTGCACCCGCTTTAGATGCATTTACGATTTTTTCTCTAGCAATAGCCAAGGCAACATCATCTGCATGGCCTCTTAGCAGTCCGCCACAACATTTTTGTTTATTTCTGTACCAGATGCTTCTGGCTCCTAAGACTTCTATAAGCTCATCGTAAACATGTGGACGCTCCGGGTCGTCGAACTTCAGAATTTTACTTGGTCTCAGCAGATGGCATCCTGAGAACGACGCTACTTTCAAGTTAGCCAACTTCCTAGTTATACTTGCCCTAATTTTTTCTTTTCCTACGTTTTCTGATAAAACTTGAAGGTAGTGCTTAACTTTTATGCTGCCCTTGAATTCTTTTCCAGCTTCTGAAAGAATCCGATTGACCTTCGTTTTTAGTTTTTCATTCTGTTTTAATGTTTCGTTAGCTACTGTTAAAGATTCAAAGCAGCCGCTACACAGAGTGATTATGTCGAGATTGGCTTCTTCAGATAAACAAATGTTGTACGCTGCGATTGCAAGGCTGGCTTCTAAGTCCAGAGATTGTATAGGAGGCGGAGCGCAACAGGTCATACCTTCCAAATCTACTAGGCTAATGCCCAATCTATTAAGGGCTTTTCTAGCTGAAATCTCATAGTTAGGTAAACGTGCTGGAATAGTGCATCCTAAAAACAAAGCATAGCTGGTCATGATTCGACCTCCTTTTTCAGCTGTAGTTTATCAAATCCAGTTGCAGCCAATATTTTTTTCAAAGCATCGATACCTGTGGTTTTCAAAGGAGGTAAGCCAATTTGTTCCCTTTTTCTTTCCAAAAATTTAGAAACAGGCACGATTCTGCCCTCATTTATTAAGGCAGAGGCGAATTCGGAATATATGTTTGGTAAAAGGCCTTCCTTAGCGGCAATATTCCGTAGAGCAAAAAAAACATCGGCAACTTCAACCGTCTGGGGGCATCGTTCTTGACAGTTGTAGCATGAACTGCACAGCCATATTGCGTTGCTATAAAATACCTCCTGCCGTTCACCAAGAAGAACAAGTCGGAAAATTTCTCTTGGATTAAACTTTTCTGTTGCCTTTGCAACTGGGCAACTGCTTGAACAAGTTCCGCACTGATAACACAGCGTTATGGTTTCTCCTCCATACTTGCTTGCGACTTCCTTAGAAAATGAGATACTTGCTTCTTTAGTTTCCATCATGTTTATTCACTTCTCTTTACGACTCTTTTGAAAACTGGATTGGCCCTAGTTTTTCCAGTTTTTCAGTCATCACACGCGCAGCCTCTGCGAATTTGTCACCCTCAATGAAAATCGTATTAAAAAGTTCAATTCTTTCAGGTTCAATACCGTATTCCTTTAGCAAATTTTTCGCAGCTTCGATTCTTTTTTCAACTTTCTTTATTCCCTCTTCATGGTGGCAGCCGTTATTCATGCAGCCCACTACCATAACACCTTGGGCTCCGTACTCAATTGCTTCGAGAAAATGTTCTATGCGAAGGTAGCCAGTGCAAGGAACCTTGATGATTCTCACGTCAGTTGGATAGTTTGTCATAGTCATTCCAGCGGAATCAATAGATGCGCCACCACATTCTGAACAACAGAAAGCCAAGATGAGCGGTTTATTCTGCTTATTTACTGATAGAATGGCCTTCGTCTGCGCTCGCAGCTCACTTTGTTTGAAGTGCCTTAGATCTATGGCGTTTAGAGGGCATGTTCCAACGCAAATTCCGCATCCTTCACATAAAATATCAGAAACCTTTGCAACTACGTGTTTCTCGTCAACTTTCACAAGTTCAATTGCGTTATATGGGCATGACACAGGACAAAATTCGCAGTCACCGCAATATTCCTCATTCACTACAGCAGTTTTTTGATCCTTAACAATTTTGCCTGTGTTGAGGAACTTAAAAGCCTTAAGCGCTGCTGAATGAGCTTGAAGGGAACTCGATGGAGCATCCTTCGGAAAAGTTGATCCTCCGCAAAGGAAAATTCCCCTCTTTTTTGTCTCAGTGGGTCTTAACTTAGCATTATATTCTTTAAAGAAGCCATCTTCATCTGTTTCTATTTGTAAGATTTTGGCTAGGTTTTCTGTATCTTCAGAAGGCACCATTGCGGTGGCGAGAACAACGAGATCCGCCTCCAGTTCTAGGAACCTTCTTAAGAGAGAGTCCTCAACATCGACGATTAGCAGATCTGATTCAGGATCATGCGAGATTTCGGTTGGCCTGCCCTTTACAAATTTGACTCCTAATTCTCTAGCTTTCTCATAATATTCTTCGTGTTCCCGTCCAGTTGTCCTAATGTCGATGTAACATATTGAAACATCAACTTCAGGGAAAACTGTTTTAATCATGATGGCATGTTTAAGAGATATCATGCAACAAATGCTTGAGCAATAGTTGTTCCACCTTTTATCTCTCGAGCCGACACATTGGACAAACACGATTCTTCTAACAGGCTTTCTATCTGAAGGTCTAATGATTTTCCCTCCAGTAGGACCGAAAGCATCAAGCATCCTTGCCAGCTCAAGGTTAGTCACTACGGCAGGGTATTCCCCGTAGTGATACTCTTTAATGACTGAGGGGTCATACTCTTTGAACCCGGTGGCAACAATTATCGCGCCTACATTTAATGTAGTAGTTTCAGTTTTCTCATCCATTTCGATGGCTTTGGTGGGGCAGACTTGTACGCATTTTTCGCATTCATGAAACTTGCATGCTTTTTCGTCGATAACATAAGTCGGCGGATGAATATTTGGGATGATCGTGTAGATAGCCTTTCGTTCTACCAGATTTACATTGTATTCGTCTGGCACCTCAACTGGACAAACCTCAGCGCAAAGGTTGCAGCTTATGCATTTCGCTTCATTGATGTATCTCGGCTTCTTTTCCAATGTTATTCTGTAATTACCAGGCTCGCCATCCACCTTGACGACTTGAGAATTTGTATAAATCTTTAGACCTTGAATAGCTGCGATTCCTGAACGATAAATACACTTTCTAGAAGTGTGCGTTATGGTCTTCACATCTGAGGCGGGGGACTGTATACATGCAGCACAGTCATCGGTTGGGAAAAATCGGCCAGCTCGAGCTGCTATTCCCCCTAAAAACGGCGCTTTCTCAACAAGATGCACTTCAAATCCTAGGTCGGCTAGATCCTCAGCTGCTTGTATTCCAGATATGCCACCGCCTATCACAAGAACTGATTTTACGGCGGGAAACTCGAGCTTATGGATTGGGTCAAGAATCTTAGCCCTTTCAATAGCTGCAAGCAGCGTCGCTTTAGCTTTCTCTGTTGCCTCCAAAGGAACATTTCTGTGAGGCCAGACGCAATAGTCTTTTAGATCGATTACCTGTACAAAGTTTTGGTTGAGACCAGCTGCCTCTGCTGCTTCGACAATCTTTATTTCGCTGAGCTTAGGTAGGCTTTCAGCAACGATGATCCTATTAGCCTTTTGCTCTTTAATGGTTTTTACTATTTCTTGCAGTCCAGAGCCTTTCCAAAACTCAGTTCCTTTTTCGACAAAAGTAACTCCCGGAACCTCTTTAAGAAAAGATGTTAAATTATCAAAGTCTAGAGTCTCGGCCAAAGCCTTTCCACAGTCAGACAAAAATATGCCAATTTTGAGGTTTTCCATTTTTTCACCTGCCAATTTTTTTGATCAGTTGCTTTTTGTGATCGTAAATCTCGATTGTTAGCGGCATCTCACCAAAAGCGTAATGGGTGGCACAAGCAAGACATGGATCGTATGCCCGGAAAGCCATTTCAACTCTGTTTAATAGTCCATCGTTAATTTCACCTTTATACATAAGACCTTTTGCTGCTTTCTTAATTGAGATACATATGCCGGGAGTGTTGTGGGTTGTAGCAACTATCAGATTCACCTTTTTGGCTAAAGCCTTCTCGTCTAAAATGTAGTGATGAATCAAGGTTCCTCTTGCTGCCTCAACTATTCCAACACCTTCACCAGGGTTTCCAAGCTTGCTTCTTAGGTTTTTTCCGGTTATTTCCGGGTCTGTTGCCAACTCTAGCCCTCGTTCCGTAGCGTACAGTAGCTCGATAAGTCTCGCCCAGTGGAAAGCCAGCGTGGAGTGAACAGGCTTTCCTCCTAAAGTGCTCATCATTTTTTCATATTCTTCCTGAGCTAAAGGGGTTGCCATCCCATCTGCGACGTTTAGTCTCGCTAAGGGTCCAACTCGGTAGATACCGCTTTGCATGCCGTCAGTAAGGTCTCTCCAACCTACGTTCTTTAGGTATGGCATCTTCACGTACGTCCAAGGTTCAACATGCTCCTCTATTATGTCCAAGTATTCAGAAGACGAGAATTTTACGTATTCGCGTCCTTCAGGGTCAACAACCCGTATATTTCCATCGTAAAAGTTCAGTTTGTTATTCTTATCCACAGTTCCCATATAGTATGTCCTAAGGGTATAGTGTTCACTTTTTATCATTTCAACATAATCTGAGTTTTTCAGAACAATGTCGTTGAAAACCTGTAATGTGAACTTGGCGAAGTCTAAACAGCTCTCTAGCATCTTTACGATTTCCTGTTGTTCATCCTTTGAAAGAGACTTCGAAACTCCACCAGGTAAGGCATTAACGGGATGCGTTGGTTTTCCGCCGATTATACCAGTAATTTTCTGTCCATAAGCCCTGTGCTCTATAACTTTCTTAGCAATGTCAAGTCCAACTTTTTCTATAACGCCAAGGATGTTCCTTTTAGAAGCCGGCGCGTCTGGTCCAACAACGAAGTCTGGGCCACCTAGAAAATAGAAGTGCAGAATATGGTCGTAGATCATGTAGCCGCAGTACTCAAGTTCTCTTAGTTTTTTAGCCGTCTCTGTTGGTTCAGTTTGAAAAGCAGCATCAACAGCCTTCGCACTTGCCATGTGATGAGCAACTGGGCAAACTCCACAAATTCGCGTCGTTATGATGGGTAGGTCTTCAGCTCGTCTCCCTTCGCAGAATTTCTCGAATCCCCTAAGTTCTGGAACCTGCAAGTATGCGTCTGCCACATCTCCTTCATCGTTCAGAAATATTACGATTTTTCCGTGACCTTCCAGTCTTGTGATTGGATCTATGACTATTTCTTTCATTCTTTGATTTTCCTCCTTAAAATCGAGTCAGCGAGAGAATACTTGCAGAAAGTTCCTACTGGATCAACAACCTGACTCAAGACTTTCGGATCAGTAATAACAGAAGCGAGTGCATTAAGCATGGCAGCGCCTTGGTCAGAAGATTGTGGACCTGGACCGCCACACCCAGTACATGGTATGTTAACTTTTAGGCACTGAGCACCACAACCTGCTCTTGTAGCGGGTCCCATGCATACTACGCCTTGATCCCAGAAACACGTAATTTCATCATCTTCAATCTCATAGACGCGTTTTATGCGTGAGAGTTTTCTGTCCTTCTTTTCTCTTAGGCATTCGTCGCATACTGATTTGCTTGGAAGAAAGCTTGCTCCTTTGGGTGGCAGCTTGTTGTTAAGAATCATCTCAAAGACATTAACGATACATGCAACTGGCGGAGGGCATCCTGAAATGAAGTAGTCAACATCCACTACTTGTGACAACGGTTTCACAGTGTCATAGAAGACTGGAAGTTCAAGTTCTTTACCGTCAACCTTTGTTTTATTTTGTGGGAAGATTGATGATTGATTATTCGTTGATGGCGTTTCGATGTAGACTCGTTGAAAAATAGATTCTTTATCCCAAAGGTTTGCGAGTCCTACCACACACCCGTCGCACGCGCATGATCCGAAAGCTACTAGGATTTTTGATTTTTGTCTTAAGAGTTTAGCCATTTTCTCATTCTCTGAGTTTCTTATTGCGCCGTTAAAAAAACAAAAATCTATGTTTTTTTCTGGCATTGCTTGTACGTCTTTATATTTGGTGTCGAGGGCAACGGGCCAAAACACTATGTCCGCCGCTGCAGCGACATCTAGAATTTTTTCGTTTACGTCAAGAACAGCTATTTCACAACCGCCACAACTAGCGGACCAATAAAGAGCAATTTTTGGCTTTTGCATAGACTTTCACCGTTAAGTTTATTCTAAATTTGCTTCAAACTTAACGCAAAGGATTTAAATAAATACTTCTAATTATAGCTTCACGCATTTAAGCCTTAGCCGAATAACTTTCGCAATTCCTACTAAGAGTTGCTGTCTGATTGAGTACCTAATCGAAGCTTTCATGTGTTTGGTGGTGGCTGCAAGCGAAACTGGTGAATTAAAAAAATATAGGTCAATTTAATATAGGCATACAGGATTTAAATTTGCTTTAAGGTGATAGAATTGAACGTTGAAGGATACGAAATTCCAGAAGGCCTATACTACTCGAAGGACTGGATGTGGATCAAGGTTGAAGACGGAAAGGTTCGAATCGGCATAACCGACTACGCACAGAAACAGTTAAACGAGGTCGTTTTTGCTGAGCTTCCAAAGGTAGGAGACGAAGTAGTAAAAGGAGAACCTTTCGGCACAGTTGAGTCGGTTAAATCCGTTTCTGACCTTATTGCGCCTGTCAGTGGCAAAGTTCTAGAAGTCAACAGTGAAGTTAGCAACACGCCTGGAACCCTTAACGAGGATCCCTACAACAAGGGTTGGATACTGGTTGTTTCGCCGACAAATCTGCAGGAAGACCTTAAGGCTTTAATGACCTTTGAGCAAGCAGTTGAGTGGCACAAAGAACTCGTTAAGGAAAGTTAAGCGATATGCCGAGAAAAATAGTGATTGTCGGAGCAAACGCTGCTGGTGTTGATGCTGCCGTTGCGGCTCGAAAAACGGATCGAGAAGCTGAAATTACACTGTTAACCAAGGACGGTTGCTACACGTATTCCAGATGTGGACTTCCCTTTGTTTTAAGCGGACACATCCAATCTTTCGAGAACCTAATTGTTTATCCGCCAAATTTCTTCAAAGTTAACAAGCTAAATTTGCATCTCGAGACCATTGTGACTGGGATTGACACAAAGTCTAGGACCGTTGAGGCATTATCGAAAGATGGAACAAGCGAAACCTTCGAGTACGATAAGCTTGTTCTCGCAACAGGCGCATTCCCGTTCAGGCTTCCAATCGAAGTAATAGACAAACAGGGAGTTTACACGCTTCACACTTTAAACGACGGCTTGAAATTAGCTGAAGCTATGAAAACCGCTAGGTCAGCTGTCGTAATTGGTTCAGGTCTCGTGGGATTAGAAGCTACAGAGGCGTTTGTTGAACGTGGAATAAAGACAACTGTGGTTGAGATGTTGCCCACCGTCCTTCCGAGACTTTTAGACCCTGATATGTCAAGTGATGTTCAGAAAAAATTTGAGGAAAGCGGAGTAACCTTTATTCTCGGAAAATCCGCAAACGCCATTTTAGGCGACAATAAAGTCAGAGCAGTGTCTGTAGGCGGAGAAGAAATTCCGGCTGACATTGTTTTGAACGCTGCGGGCGTAAGACCGAATGTTGAATTAGCACAAAAGGCAGGTATCGCTATTGGTGAGACGCGCGGCATTAAAACGAACAGTCGAATGCAAACAAGCGACGAGAATATCTATGCAGCAGGAGACTGCGCGGAAACAACCCATCTCGTAACGGGAAAGCCTGCTTTGCCACTTTTAGGTTCAGCCGCAGTAAAAATGGGGAAGGTTGCTGGAACAAACGCCGCAGGCGGAGATGCATTTTACCCTGGAACCCTCTTTTCGTGGGTTTCCCGCGTTTTCCACCTTGATGTTGGCGGCGTAGGAGTTACAGAGTTCTGGGCAAAACAGATCAGCATGGACGTTGTGGTTGGAAAAATAACCAGCAAAACGAGAGCGTCGTATTTTCCAGGAGGTTTGCCGTTAAAGGTTAAAATCTTGGTTGAGAAAAACACTAGGCGGGTTGTGGGCGGACAAATAGTTGGGGGTGAAGAGGTAACCCAACGAATTAATATACTATCCTTAGCTATCCAGAACCGTATGACCATTGACGACCTCGCTAAGGCTGACACTTGCTATGCGCCGTCAGTTTGTGAGGCTTGGGAGCCAATAGTTTTAGCAGCGGAAATTGCTCAAAGAAGACTCTAATTGCCATTTTTCTTTTTTTACTAGCTAAGAGTTTACTGAAAGATGTGTTTTCGGAGGATGTTCCTTAAGCATTTCTAGTTTTAGCTTTCTAAAATACATTTTAAATCTGAGTTTGTTATCTCATAATGCGATGTTAGAATTCGCTACTCGAAGATGTTGAGTCTCACACTTTCGGACGGAATCTGGAAAAAATCATTCACACTTAAGGTTCTTGTCCAGTTTTTAATATTTTGATTTAGTAAATAGAGAGTTATTTCTCAAAAGTCTAAATAAGAAATAAACAAAAAATATCATTCATAATAAATGGTTGGAGATTGGTTGCATGTCACAAAATACATTAAAGCTCGCCCTGATAGGATGTGGCGGAATAGCCCAAGTTCACCTGAACGCATATAAGCAAATTAAACAGAAGGAACCTGCGAAGTTTGAGTTTGTAGCCATGTGCGACCCAGTGATAAAGGCAGCTGAAAACTTCGCAGAACAAGCTGCGGCTTTTCAGAAAGGTAAACCTAGAGTTTACACAAGTGTCCAAGATATGTTGGAAAAGGAAGACCTTGACGCGGCGGATATTTGTACGCCTCATTCTGAGCATCATGTTGCTGGAATCTCGTGTCTCGATGCTGGCGTTAACGTGATGATTGAGAAACCCTTAGGTGTCACGGTTAAAGCGAGTAAGGCTATAATTGCTGCTGGAAAGAAGAACCGTAAAATTGTTGCCACCGCTGAGAATATTCGCAGGGGACCTAGCCAGCGGACCTCTTACTGGATTATCAATGAACTTCGGCTTCTGGGGACGCCGAGGCTTCTTTATTCGCAGCAGGCAGTTTGGTCTGACCCGGCTGTTGAAAGGAAGTGGCATTGGAGGATAGACAAGTGGATGGGCGGTGGAGGAATGGTTATGGACAGTGGTGCACATTTCTGCGACACCATACGGTACCTTTATGGAGACCCAGAAACTGTTTATGCGAAGGTTCAGCAGCTTGAAAGGTGGAGGCACAAGAAAGACGGTGAAGTCGTTTTTGACGATAGGGAAGACACTTGGGTTGCAACGATTACCTTTAAAAATGGTCTAGTCGCGGTTTGGAGCTGGACGATGGCTGCTCCTGGCTATGCGTATACGAATGTGGTTCACTACGGCAGCAAAGGGTGCATTCTCGACCACGGGGACGCTTTCCACGGACCTTTTAGCTCTGCTGAGGTAATAATTCAAGAGGGACCGAGGAAAATTGTGACTCCTATGGCTGAGATGCAGAAACAGTTTTTGGCGCAGCTTGATGAGTCTAAAAAGAACGCTTTGTTTCCGTATGGGTTTACGGACGGCTTTGTTCTTGAGTGTTACGATTTTTTGGATGCTGTTGAAAAGAAAAGGAAGCCAGAGGTTGATGGAGAAACTGGATTAAAAGCTAAGGCTCTCTGCGAAT
This sequence comes from uncultured Candidatus Bathyarchaeia archaeon, assembly GCA_964584965.1. Classification (GTDB taxonomy): domain Archaea; phylum Thermoproteota; class Bathyarchaeia; order Bathyarchaeales; family DTEX01; genus JAGTRI01. The sequence continues at coordinate 31,805 of CAZPBM010000048.1, forward strand.
CTATTTTTGAATCTGCAACTCTGGGGCAAGTTGTTAGATACGATGATGTGCTTAGTGGAAAAATCGAAGAGTATCAAAAACCCATAAACGAGCATTGGGGCTTATAAGATCCTTTATCGTGTGTAGACGCTGTTTCATAGTTGCCTTTCTAAGGTGTTTTCCCCTTTTTGTGCAGACTTTTTGATTCCTTTATTGAGAAAAAATTTCTCTTTTGGCTGTTGAGGCTTAATTATTATTTACTTAATCCTCTTTAATTTGAGTTTAGGAGGGACTACGATGAAAACTTATACTGACAAGGATTTGGCGATAAATGGAGGAGAAAGGGTCATTCGCGAGTTCTCTGGTAAACAGGAGCCTAAGATTGGTGTTGAGGAGTTTCTTGAGATCGCAGACACGTGGGGATACAGTGCGGAAACAATCGCAAAGATTAGGGATGTCATTACGGAAGAGCCTGTTCCTTCGCCTCACCTTGCTCGATACTATGGTTATAGGGCTTCAAAAGTGAAGATGCTTGAGGAGTACGCAAAATCCCTTTTCGGTGTCCATCACGCGTTGGCTGTTAACTCGGGAACCTCAGCTCTTAGTGCAGCTTATGTTGGTTGTGGCATTGGCCCTGGAGACGAAGTTATTGTGCCAGGGTACACGTTTTTCGCGACAGCTGCTGAGGTTGTTGCGGTTAAGGCGATTCCAGTGATAGCTGAGGTGGATGACTCGCTTACGCTTGACCCTGATGATGTGGAGCGTAAGATTACTCCTCAAACAAAAGCCATTGTTCCAGTTCACATGGCGGGTAACTGCAGCAACATGGATGCTGTCATGAAAGTTGCTAGAAAACATAATCTGAAGGTCATCGAAGACAACGCTCAGGCTTGTGGAGGAAAGTATAAGGGCAGATGGCTGGGCACAATTGGCGACGCTGGATGTTTTAGCCTAAGCACCTTCAAGATTACGGGCGCTGGAGAAGGAGGCATGGTTGTCACGAACGACGAACGCATATATGTGAGAGCTACGAGCTACCATGACACTGCGGCATGCTGGAGACCTGACAGGTATGCTCCTGAACGGTTTCCAGGAGAACTGTTCTGTGGACAAAATTATAGGATGTCGGAACTTGAGGGCTCGGTGATTCTTGTTCAGTTGAAAAAGACCAAGGCGCAGGCTGAGAGGTATAACGCTAACATGAGACGGATATTGTCCAATGTTGGAAGATTCCGCAGGGTGAAGCCTAGGCGAAGTAACGACGTTTATGGCGATGTAGGTAACAATCTTGTCTTTCTTGCGGAAACTCCTGAGTTAGCTGGTAAACTGGCTGCGGCTCTTGAGGCTGAAGGTGTTCACGCGTGGGCTCGTGGAGGAAAAACGACGAGGGACTGGCACATTTACGCTTATTGGGAACACATTTTGGAGCGGAAGACAGCGACTCCTGAAGGTTGTCCTTTCACTTGCCCCTATTACAAGGGGGAGCTTCCCAGGTATTCGGTTGACATGTGCCCGAATACTTTGGACTATGTTAACAGGGCACTTTTCGTTAGCATCAATCAGTGGTGGAGCGAAGATGATTGCCTTAATGTGGCTAAGGCTTTAAACAAGGTTTTCAGTGTCTACTGTTAAGGAGGCTTTGTGTATGACTGCTTTTGTCCCTGCTTACGATGTTGAGGCGCCCAAGTGTTTGCCAGCCTGCCAGAAAATAGTTGAGGTTCACAGGCGGTTCGATGTTCCCGCCACTTTTTTTGTTGTGGGTAAAATGCTTGAGGCAAGCCCAAGCGAGTATAGGGATCTTCTTTCGAATTCAGCCTTCGAGGTTGCTTCACATACGTATTCGCATAAAATGCTTAGAGACCACCCGATTTGTGGCCCTGCTGCTTCAGCCGAGCAAATAAGTATCGAAATTTTTAGGGGCAAAGCCTTGGTTGAGAACGTCTTTAACCGTTCATGTCTAGGTTTGAGGCCTGGATGCGGGTTCGTGGAGGGTCTAAAGGGCGCTCCGGAGCTACTTAGGCTTGTTTCTGAAGCTGGGTACCGTTACGTAAGCAGCGTGCTTTGGGGTCCTGACTTTTCGATGCCTGCTCCTCTTAATCAGCCTTTCACGTATAGTAGCGAAGGCTACCCTGATTTGTGGGAGCTTCCAGGTCACGGTTGGCACGAAAACGTGCTTAAGGGTTCTGGCGCAAAAGCTAGGCGTATTCTGCTTTTTCCTCCAATTTTTCCGGAGATGGTTCCTTATTCGTTTGTTAAGACGCCTTTAGAGGAGTTTAGGTTTAATAATAAGCCGATGATTGACCGTGCGATTTCTGAACGTGCGGTGTATGTGAGTTTGGTTTGGCACCCTTGGAGCTTGAACGCTTTTGATCCTGAGATGAAGATGCTTGAGATGACTTTTAGGTACTTGAAAAAGCTTGGTGTGCAGTCAACATCGTTTTCTGGGCTACTTTCGCTCCTTTAAAATGATGGCAGTTCGTAATTTTTCACGGGTTATCTCTGTGTTTTCAAAAAATTAATATTCTCTAAGGCACATACGGGTTCCATTTAGCAACAATTTGGTTGAACTTAATTTGGATAGTGGCGGTTGACTTTGGGTTTGAATGTTATATTAACAAAGATGAGCCCTGTTGAAAAAGAGGTTTTCGAGGTTTGGAAGGAGGTCTATCCCGGTGCTGCCTACAATTATGGCCTAGACGATTATGCTGGCAAGATTCTCGTTCTGTCAAAAGAGAACTTGACACGTCTTAAGAAGAAAATTAAGGGTCTGATGGAAAAGACGACGAATAAGGAGCATTTGAAGTTTCTTAATTCCTGCCTCGTTGATTTGGATTTTGTTGAGCCTTACATGCCGCCTTCAGCTGCGACCGGCGCTTTCTTCTATCATCTCGTTAAAGAGGGAGTAAACGTTGAGCACATGAAGTCTTTAGCCAAGTTAACGTGCGAGTCTCTGAGTGAAGCTTGCGGCAGGTTGTCTAAGAAGAAGTGGCCTGTTGAGGTGCGAATTCTTACTAGGCAGAAAACAAACGGGTTGATCGGTATCGTAGATGTCATCAAAGGCGACACATGTGACTCTTCTCTTAAGCAGGCTCTTGACTTGGTGGCTGCGGCAGCCGCCGAGTATGCGGAAACTTTTCCAGTTGATGGCGTTAAAGAAGGAGACTTCACTGAGGTTTTTCCGATTCTAAGGAAGCAGGGCGGCGATGTGGGCCACAGGAGGATTTATCCGAGGATTCTTAGGGACCAGTACGATTATCCTGAAACTCCAGACGAGGTTGAGGAGAAGGCTCTCAAGTGGCTGGAGGCTTGGATGCCGAGGCTTATTGAGACCACTGCGAGGCTTGCTGAGAAGTACGGGGTTGCTGCGGATGTTCAGAAGGTTGAGGAGGAAATGGCTAGGAGGCGCAGTGTTCCGAAGGCTCAGCTGTTGGACTTTGTTAAGAACTTGAGGTCTGTGGCGCAGAAGGTTTTTGACAAGCACGTTGTTAGGATTACGCCGAAGTATGTTACTAGGGTTATTGAGACTCCGTCTTACCTTGTTAACTTTATTCCTTCTGGAGCTGCGTCGGCTCTTAACATGGCGACTGATGAGCCCTTTAACTTGTTTTTTGTTACGACGGATGAGAAACGTTCGCCTGCAACTAGTGTTCCTGACCTTATGCAGCTGGTTCTTCACGAGGAGTATGGGCACTGTGTGAACTTTTCGAATTCGGCCACAGCGTTTGGAGCTGAGCCTTCGCCCTTGAGCATCTTGGACACTATGCTTTCTCTTCCGATTTCTGACGGCATAGCGTTTTACAGGGAACTTGAGTTTGTGAACTTGCTTAAGGATCTGGTGAAACGCAAAGACTTGGACTCTGACGAAAAGAGGTTGCTTGCGATTCTCCGCGGAAACGGTGACGATAAGACGATGGTTCTTGAGAACGAGTTTGTTATGCTTACGTGGCGGGTGATGAGGTTCCTCCGAGCAATCTTCGATGTTCGGGTTAACATGGGAAAACAAACAATACATGAGTTCCTAGAGTGGGCAAGCAGGGAAACGGGGCTAAGCCTAAAGAAGATTTATGACCAGACTTTCCTGTTCTTGGCAACCGTTGGCTATGCACCGTGCTATTCCATGGCAGGCGAAGCATTAAGGGAAATTCAGGAGCTTGCGGTGAAAAACGGGAAAGCAGCTGTAGACTTTAACACCTACGCTTCGTCGCTTGGCTTTCCAGGCAGAACCATATTCGAAGAGAAATTACGCAAGTACGCGACCTCAAAATAAAATTTTGGTTATTGTCTAAATTGGTTTAAACTTGCGAGTGTTGTGCGCTCGAGGGGGAGGGGGTATATATACCTATATAAAGGGATGGACAGGTTTCTTGGCTATTTGCGTATGTATTGGTCGTAGGCGGTATCAAACGAGAATAGGGAGACATTAATTGTGAAGGTGAAGCAAAGGTTTCAGTGTGTCAATTGTTGCAACAAGCATCAGGGCGAAAAACAAAGCCTTTTAGCAAAAAGAAACCTAAAACAGAACCCGTTAAGCAACCTGCAAAAACCATAGGGGGAGGTAGTTATAACGAAATTTAAGTCACTATCTAGTAGAGGTACGCCTAGAACTTGAGGTGTATGTTGGTATCGATTATATGGAATGATTTGTTTAGGTGGCTAAGGTAAAATCAGGAAAATCGACGCCGGTATCTCAACGTGTGTTCTTTTCTGAGCCCATGTGTCCTTTGCTATGATAACTCCTTTGCGGGACTTCCCACCCTTCTCAAAATTGATGATGCCAAAAACGTCTCGCTTCTCTGCACCTTTGGCTGATATTTTAGTTCGATAGGCAAGAAATCATCTCCCAACTTTGCTACAAAATCTACTTCTCTTTTTTTGCCGCTCTCCCAATAAAACAATCTTGTTGCATAGTCAAATTGGGCGCTTGGTTCCATATTGAACAAAAGCCTGCTCAAGTGGTTACAAACAATGGACTCTATCAATTTACTCTTCTCTTCAGCGTCTCTCAAAAACTCCAACGCTTCGCTGAAGGGCTGCTTACCACCGAGAGCCCACCCTCTCAAAGAATGGAAAATAAACGGGTCGCTGAACTCATAGAAGCCGGATTTGACTATGTATGCGAAATCGACAGCGCCAAGCTTTTCAGGAAAAGAAAGTAGGAGGTGCGGTTGTTTTATGCCAAGTATGGTGCGGCTGCCGGGATTTGAACCCGGGTCACCAGCGTGGCAGGCTGACGTCCTAGACCAAACTAGACTACAGCCGCGTGGTTGTGTGTTGTATTGTATTTTGTGTGTTGTCTTAAAATCTTTTTGTGCGCCTTTGGCTTTGTTTTCGCCTTTACCTATGTGGTTGAGGCTTGGTTCCATTTCAACATTAGTCCGTGCTTTTTGATGTACCGCAGCTCTAGCAACGTTAATGGCCCAAGCGCCACTGTGAAGAGAAGCCAAAGCAGATTGTAGTGGGTGACCTCCCAAGCTCCAAGAAGAGGCAGGTTCAAAGTTGCGTATTCAGTCAGGAACCACGCTGACATCTCTGCCTCGTAGAAGGGTAACAGGTACGTTATCCGCCTGTGGGTTGGGAGGTCAAGTAGAAAATGCGTTAGGACGCCAAGCACGACTGAGTAAGATGTCACAACAAGCCATCGTGCAGTAAGTTTCTTTCTTTTTTGAAGGTACCACTCGTCCACGCCGAAGTAGGCTAGGCACCGAGAAACTAAGCCTAAACGGTTGCCGCCTGCAAGGTACGCTGCCACGGGAAACACAACCCTGTCAAGAAGGATAACAAAGACGAGAGACAAAGGAACCAGGTAGACAAGTTCGCCTAAAGAGTGAAAAGTGCGGCTTGGCAACTCCGCGATGAAGGGAGAAAGAAACCACTGAAGGTCAGGAACAAAGGAACCCACACAGAGCCCTGTGCCGTCGAACTTTTCAGGCCACTTCACCTTGAACGGAAGCACAATAGCCTGGTGGGACAAAATCGCTGAAGGCAACGTTAAAGGCTCCTAAACTGTTCGCTTTTACCTTGCCATCTACACGGAACCAAGTAATAAATTATTGCGTGAATAGGCACGCACTATATTCAAAAATAGGAAAAATGCGGAAAACATCAACAAAAATCGTTGCGGCAATAATCTGGTGTTGCAATAGGGTTTTTCAGCTAATAGAAGAAAGGAAAGAAATGTAACAACAAATTGTGGGATTCTGGGCAGTTCCAACATTATAGCTGCTGCTTTATATATCGAATTTGTTTCTCCATGCTTTCCATGTTTTTCTTTACTGCCTCGAATAGGCCCATAGCGGTTTCTTTTAAAGAAGTTCTCTGCGACACTGTTAAACTGTTCATTTTCGTGGCCCTATCAACGGTTTCAATCCAATCTTTAGGCACGCCGCCAATCCCTGAGAAAGCTCCAGAAATTCCTCCTGACACAGCGCATAAACAGTCCGTGTCCCGACCGAAGTTCGCTGCCCCTACGAGGCTTTTCATAAGGTCGCCTTTCGTGACGTAAAAGATAGCAAACCCCTTAGTTACAATCTCATAGGACATGCTGATATCCCAAATCCAAGGGTAGTTTCCAAATGGTTTTACTTCAGCCTTATAATGTTCATAGAAAGCTGGACGCATATTTAAAACGTCCTTAGATTTCTTGGCGATCTCGATGCCTCCCAAAATCTCTGTTCTAACAACTTCGGCAACGTTTGCAACAGCAACTTCTACCAGAGTCAACAGTCGCATCTGGCTTCATAGCTTCAGCTACGCCTGCTGTAACGGCGGCTGCCCAGTCCAGACCATATCCGTTCAATGGCTGATAGATTCTTCCAACATCAAATGCGTCAATGGCTGCCTGATGTGGATTGCACGCGTTGATTATTCCTATTGGATAGCAGCTACGAGCAAAGCTAACTATTCCAGGCCAGTTACTGTATCTACCTACATCAGCCGGCGGAATGCCGGTCTTCACAAGCTCATATAGAATCTTGTCTGCCCAAAGCATCAAGGGCCCGAAGCTCTCAGGTCTAATGTGTTTTAACCAAGCCTTCGCTAGGTCATCTACGGTTATGCGGCCGCCCTTATCAATTATTGCGCTGCACATCAGACGTATTCTTTCAACGCCGTCCTCCGTTGCGCCAAGTGGCAAACCGTGGCGTGGCAACAACTTGTCTACGTATCCAATTTCCTTTTGAACTCGCTCAACGCTCCATCCCTCAACTGGAGCCCCAAACGCAGATCCAACTTCTGCGCCAGCTATACAGCCATATATTTTATCAAACAAACTTGCCCGAACCAAAGATTCATACCTCGTTTCCATATCTTAGAAAATTAATGTCTATATAGTATTATCACAATAAATAAAGTCAAAAGAATGTTGAAAACAAAAAGGTTCTATTAACAGTTCGTAGCGTCTCGCGCTGTGACTTGTACCTAGTCTATCGTAACCGTTTCGTAAAATCCCCTTTTTTGATTAAGCAAACGGTAACCTCTTTACAGATGAGGAAAAAATCAGTATTGCCAAACACCAGAAACCATGTAGGTTAGAAGGCGAATGAAGCAAAAGAACAATGGAAAAGACTATAAATGAAGATTCCAGTTACATCACTAGAAACGTGACTGCAATTATGGTGAAACAATGATTGAGTTACCAGAAGCCACAGTTTTAGCCAAGCAGATAAACGAGACAGTTGCTGGCAAGGTAATCAAAAAAGTGATTGCTGCCCAATCCCCGCATAAATTCGCTTGGTATTATGGTGATCCGCAAAAATATAATGCCTTGCTGGTGGGAAAGGCTATCAGCACTGCTGTAAGCTGTGGCGGATACGTTGAAATAAAGGTGGACGACTGCTTCATGCTTTTCGGAGACGGAGCAACTATGCGGTATTACGAAAAAGGCGACAAATTACCTATGAAACATCAATTGTGGATCGAATTTGAAGATGACTCGTCCCTGGTAAGCACAATTCACATGTACGGCGGTCTGTGGGCGTTTCCGGAAAATAGTTTCGACAACAAATATTACAAGATGGCGAAAGAAAAACCCTCACCCCTGACTGCGGCATTTGATAAAGCCTATTATGACTCTCTGTTTAGCGAAAATAGTGGTAAACTTTCATTAAAAGCCTTTTTGGCAACTGAACAGCGCATCCCTGGATTAGGAAACGGCATCTTACAGGATATTCTTTTTAACGCTAAGATGCATCCGAAGAGAAAGGTAAACACGCTTTCTAAAAAAGACATGGAAGAACTGTTTGATTCAATAAAGTTAACCCTGACAAAAATGGTCGCCTGTGGAGGGCGAGACACAGAAACAGACCTGTACGGCAGACAAGGTGGCTATAGGACGATACTTAGCAGGAACACCGTAGACAATCCGTGCCCAGTCTGCGGAGCAATCATTAAGAAAGAAGCGTATCTAGGCGGCAGCATCTATTACTGCCCTAAATGCCAGAGAATAAAAAAATAAAAAGCCCTTTTTTGCGCAACAAAAACACAAAACAGGACGCGAAACTGGAAAACTTAGATTTCGTTTCTTCACAGCAAAAACTAGGTTTTGTGAGCACGGAGCTTCTTCATCGCTGTTTGAATAGGCGGCCACTGGTCAAGTTGATCCAGCTTAACAGCGCCCCACGTCGTACACAAGTGACCGAGCATGCGTTCAGTCTTGTATTGCTGAGAGGCGTCTATCAACGCCTCGGTTGCTTCAACTTCCTTCCATCCGCTGGGCCAAACTCGGAATCCCTTTTCCAAGAATAACGGTATCGAAGGATAACAGTCACGAAGTGTGTAATGCCAGTCGCATATCACTATGTCCTTCGGGATCATGTTGATCGCCGTGTGAGTCTGGTTTTCCGCAGCCTCCCACTTACCATAGCCAGTGGAAGCACTGTCGAGTAAACGGTCTCCCCACATGAGCATCTCAACCCCACGCTCGCGGCATAAATGCGAGTGGTAGTCGTTTACCGCTTTAGCGAAGAGTTTACCTGGATCGTGACCTTTGCAGCGGGGACAGTGCTCGGAACCGATGAGAAACACCTCGTCCATGCCCACGTGTAGCGCGTCAGCCTCGAATACATCTATCAATTCGTCGAAGAGCTCGAAAACGATCGGGTTCACGTCAGGATGTTGAGGACACCAGCTCCTGCAATATATGCCCTCGTTACCTGGGAACTGGCCAGGCGTCTCGTCGAACTGAGGGTATCGAACTAAGAGCGGAAAAGTTGTTATTGACCATGACTGGTGGCCTAAGCACTGAAACTGCGGAATTGGGCGGATACCGTTTGCGCGGCACGTTTCCGCTAAGGTGCGTGCGCAGTCCCGAGTTATAGGTTTGGGGCCTCTTAGTTCTGGGTGCGATGCATAGGCGTAGTTGTAATCCACCTCTATGACAAGGACGTTTACGCCGATTTTAGCTAGCTTTGGGACCTCTTGGATAAGGGTGTTGGCCTCCTCGTCGTTATTGACCAACACGTGAATTCCAAGCCATTGCCCCTTATATTTAGGTGAAACACGCCTTTGGAGATGAGCCTTTGTCATACAAGCCCCTTCAATGACACTTGTTATCTGACATTTTGACTTATAAATCATTAAGTGAATTTCGAAGTATTCTTTGGTCCTTTTCACTTTTCGCTATATGTGCGATTTCGACGAAAAAATACTTTTCAAAAAATAAACTGCCGCAGAAATATCGTGGTGCCGCGGGGGTGATTTGAACACTCGACAACCCGGTTTCTAACCTTTGCTCTTTGTTTGGGCTTCAGCTTCACCCTTCGCCGTGTCTTGGCGGATAGTCGGGTGCTCTCCCAAACTGAGCTACCGCGGCTTGCATAAAAATGAATATTGTCATCGTTATTTAAGATTTTAGATTTTCAGCATTCTGCGTCGCCTATGCGTCGGTGGCGATTGGGTTTCTTAGCTTTCCAATTTTTTCAATTTCAACTTCTACGACGTCGCCTGGCTGAAGGAACCTGGGCTTCGGCTTCATGAAGGCTGCTACTCCTGCGGGTGTTCCTGTGGCTATGAGGTCACAGGGTTCAAGGGTCATGACCTTGCTTAGGTGGTGGACAATTTCGTAGACGTTGAAAAGCATGTGTTTCGTCGAAGAGTTTTGCCGTGTTTCCCCGTTTACTGTGGTCCACATGCGAAGGGTGTTTGGGTCACCTATCTGGGCGGCTGTCACAATGCAGGGTCCAAACGGCGCAAACGTGTCGAAGCTTTTCCCCCTTGTCCACTGCCCATCCTTGAACTGTATGTCCCTTGCTGAAATGTCGTTGAAAACCGTGTACCCGAAGATGTGCTCCTTTGCCTTTGAGACTGGAATGTTCTTTCCCGCTTTACCGACGACTGCGCCTAACTCAACCTCGTAATCCAGCCTCTCGACAAATCTGGGCTTTTTCACAGGCTCGTTTGGACCAACAATGGCTGTTCTTGGCTTCATGAAAATTATGGGTTCATCTGGAAGGCTGGCTCCTGCCTCCTCAGCGTGGTCCCTATAGTTGAGCCCCAAACAAATGATTTTTGGAGGAGAAGCCACAGGTGCCTTCAACACAATTTGGCTTGGGTCTAAAACAAAGCATCGCCCATGCGGAGCGTTGTTCAGTATTTCTACTAGAAGGTTTTCAGCTTCGTCACCGAGAGAAATTAGTGCATCAATGTTTTTAGGAACCTTTTTTCCAAGGGTTTTTCCAAGCTTCGGAACGTCGACGATCCTGTTGTCTTCTCGTACGACGCCGTAGGATTCTCCTCCATGAACCGTGTAACGAGCAACCTTCAATCCCGTTCGCCTCACGAAACTTAGGAGATATGCAAATATAAATCCTCCAGATAATCATACCACGAATGTTTAGCGGCGACGGCTTTAGGCCTTTTAGAACGGTGTTGGTGAAGTTTTAAGCATGGAAATTGTTGATAAGGCTCAGGCAATGCTTGAAAAGTATCCCTTGTGCGACAACTGTTTAGGTAGACAGTTCGCTTTCCTAGGCTACGGCGTCGACAACGCGGAACGTGGAAAGACGCTGAAAACGTTGCTGGCTATGAAAGGCCACCAAATGGCTATTCAGAAAAGCAAGGAAGGTGTTTCTCTTCTCAAGGTTCTAGCTGAAAACGGCTCTTTCCCGATGGCTGTGGAAATCCTAAAAAAACTTAGGCGGAGACCGAGAAAGGGTAAGAAGTGTTTTCTGTGCGAAGGCTGCTTCGAATCTTTGCCTGTTTATGTCGCAAAGGCGTCTGAGAAGCTGCGGGAATACGAGTTCGAAACGTTTCTGGTCGGCGTCAAGGCGCCACACGAAGTGGAAGAAAAAGAAGACGAATTCAAAGCCAAGTTTGAGGCTCAACATGGCGAAAACTTCAGGAACGAGCTAAGCCGAGTTTTTGGAAAAATGCTTCAGGACAAAACTGGAAAGACTGTTGACTATATTAATCCGCACGTGGTCGTTTTGATAAATCCTTTCGCAGGTGACATCCAGCTTCAGGTAAACCCGCTTTTCATCATGGGGAGATACGTGAAGATTGTTCGCGGAATCCCTCAGTCAAAGTGGTTCTGCCAAAAATGCAGTGGAAAGGGATGCGGCGAATGCGGTTACACTGGAAGGCTTCATCCAGAATCTGTTGAGGAGCTCATCGCAGGGCCCACCATAGAATTGACGCTTGGAGAGGCCTTCTCGTTTCACGGAGCTGGACGAGAGGACGCTGACGCACGTATGCTTGGAAAAGGCAGACCGTTCATAGTGCAAGTTAAGCGGCCTCGTAAACGGTGGATAAACCTCGATATGCTCAGTCGAGAAATCAACAGGCGGGCAGGGGGAAAAATCAAGGTTTCAGGCCTGAAGATTGTTGGTAAAGAGATGATTAGAGCCTTGAAGCGGATGGAGACGTCTCAGAAGACCTATAGGGTTTTGGTGCGTTTCGACAGGGAGGTCTCAGAAGGCGAGATTGAGAATCTTCAACGTTCATTGATGGGAGTTAAGGTTTTTCAGCAAACTCCGTTACGTGTGCTTCGTCGAAGGGCTGATAAGACTCGAGAAAAACACATATATGAGACTGTTGTTAAGAGAATCTCTCCGAACAGCGTCGAAATGAAGATTCGATGCCAAGGAGGCCTTTACGTCAAGGAGCTGGTTACTGGAGACGGGGGACGAACGGAGCCGAATGTGTCGAAAATTGTCGGCGCGAAGGCTGAACCTGTTGAACTTGACGTGTTAGGCGTCTCAGTTAAAGGTGGATGAACGTATATGCCGAAGTCGCAGGGATATAAGAAAAAAACTCGTAAGCTGCTTAGCAAGAAGCCTAGAGAGCATGGTAAGATCGGATTAAGTAAGATTCTTCAAAAGTACGAGCCAGGTGACAAGGTAGTCATCAGCATTGACTCAAGTGTCCACAAGGGCATGCCTCATCGAAGGTACCAAGGCAGAGTCGGCGTTATAAAGTCTAAAAGGGGAAGGGCTTACGTTGTTGACGTGACATTGGAAGACGCTGTTAAGGAAATTATTGTTCGACCTGAGCATCTGAAAATGTTTAATGAGGAAAAATGAATGTCCAGTAAAAGAGTGGTTAAAAGGCAGTCAGTTACGATTCCTCAAGTTAAGGCGATTCTTGAATCTTTAGGAGAGGAGAACCTTGACCAGTTTCAACGTAGGTCTTTGGATTATGCTTCAAAGTTTTCTAAAATTGACGCAGCCTCAGCTGAGAAACTGTTCGTTGAGTTAAAGGAAACTGGTTTAATTGATGAAGACGAGGCAGTTCAGATCATTAATTGCATGCCTAAAACTGTGGATGAACTGCGGGTTTTTCTAGCTGGCGGACGGAAAATTGTTGAAACATCTAAGCTTGAGACGATTTTAAGCCTATTAGACAAGTACAGGAAAAAGGAACAAGTCTAAAGGGTGAAGAAAAAGGTTATTAGCCCTTTAAACGTATTTTTATGGTTGCTTAGTGAGGTCTAGGTATGGGCGTAGAACGTTTTTTCAATGTTGCTATATCGTCATCGTCTGCTGAAGAACGTCTAGTTACTGTTTATTCTGTTTTCTTAATTCAGCCTAAAAGGTTTGAAGCCACATAATATGCCTTAGACCTTGTTTCCTGTAATAGTTCTGTTCAAAATGACTAAAAAATGAAAAGGGGAAAGGCGAGAGTTGACGGAGGAAAAGGAGATTCGGCAGCTGTACGAGGAAAATGCGTACATTCTTGACTATTTGCCGTTCGGCAAGCCTGGAACTAAGGGGAAGTTTCGGGCTGGAGCAGTGGTCCAAATGATTGGAACCAGCTATTTCACTTTGCTTGAGGCAAACGTTAGGTCTGGGGTTGTGCTTAAGCCTTTGGACAAGGTTTACGTGGGCAAGGAGTCCCGCCGCGAAATAACGTATATTCTTGGCCGAGTTGGGTACGACGAGTTAACAGCGAACGCTAGGATGGAGCTTGAGCCAGCTATTGAAAGGATCGTTTTGGAACGGGAAAAATGGTTTGTGAACTTCTTTAACACTTCTCAGCCGATTACGCCTCGGATGCACGCTTTGGAACTTATTCCTGGAATTGGGAAAAAGTACATGTGGGACATTCTGAACGCGAGAGAGAGGAAGCCTTTTGAAAGCTTCGAGGACCTGCAGAAGCGGATTAACGTTCCCAGCCCTTCTAAGCTTATCGTTAAAAGGGTCATAGAGGAGCTTTCAACCGACATCAAGTACAGGTTGTTCACCCGAACATCTTAGGTCTAAGCCTTACTGTTAAGCCCATCTTGTGACACACAATTATCGACTATGTTTAAGAAGACCAAGTCTTTTTAGCTGTTGATAAACCATGAGTCTAAGAGAAGAGGCCAAGAGAAACCTACGGAGTTACGGGATTGTTCCGAAGAAACGTTTAGGCCAAAGTTTTCTCGTGGACAGAGAGTCGCTGCTGAAGATCGTTGGCTGCGCCTCTTTAAGCCAAGAAGACGTGGTTCTGGAAATTGGAGCTGGGCTTGGCTTTCTCACAGAGTATCTTGCTGAAAGAGCTGGCAAGGTCATCGCCGTCGAGGTTGACCCGAGGTTGACGCAGATTTTGAGAGATAAGCTAAGATGCTTTGCGAACGTGAGTCTAGTTGAAGGAGACATCTTGAAAACTGATGTTCGAGGTTTCAATAAAGTTGTTTCCACGCCTCCTTACTCTATTTCGTCGCCTCTGCTTTTTTGGCTTCTCGACAAAGGTTCCGAGCTCTCAGTCCTCGCGTTTCAAGAAGAGTTCGCCCAACGAGTAGCCGCGCCTGTTGGGTCAAAAGACTACGGAAGGCTGACGGTTGCCGTGTATTGCCGCGCTGAGGCTGAACTTTTAAGCCTCATACCTAAAGAGTGCTTTTGGCCTGTGCCTGAGGTGGATTCGAGAATTGTCCGTTTAAAGTCTAAGAGGCCTCCTTTCAAGGTTGACGACCAAAAATTTTTTGATGAGCTCGTTAAGGCGGTTTTTTCGCAGAAAAATAGGAAGATGAGGAACGCCTTGCCGCCGCTTTTCAGTAGGCTTGGAATTCCAAAAAACGAGGCCATTGTAATGGCGAATGCTTTACCTTTTCCTGATAGAAGACCGAGGGAGTTATCTCCTGAAGAAATTGGTTTGTTGGCGAACGAGGCTTTGAAGATGTTAAGACAAAGGCAGAGGCAAAGACGTAAGGGTTAAAGGTGACTCGTTATTCTCTGTTCCAAGATTTTTCTCGCCATTCCTCCGACTATTCTGTCTACGAGGTCTCCGTTTTTGAAAACCAGCATAGTGGGTATGCTCATTATTTGGTATTTCGTGGGAACCTCGTTGTTTTCGTCCACGTTCAGTTTGCCGAAAACTATTCTTCCCGCATAGTCTTTAGCTAGACCCTCAATTATGGGCGCTATCATGCGGCATGGCGCACACCACGGTGCCCAACAGTCCACAACAACCAAACCCGTTTGGCTTATGAACCCCGCGAAAGTCTGGTCAGTTACCTCAACAACAGCCACTGCAGAGGCATCTTGTTCCTGCTGTTTCATACGCAGCAGTTCTTCGAACTTTCTCCGTTTCAGCTCCTCAAGTTCCTTATCTTCACCCATGAACCAACCCTTCTTCCAACGTTAGGTTAAAATGCAAAGACATCTACTTTAAACCTTTTGATATCCCGCCACTTGTTTCTACTGCTTTCGAAGATAAGACAACACGAACCCTTTCTCATAAGGTTTATATGTTGTTGTTTTCCATATTGTGCAATCCGCATTCGCTGATTTCGAGGACCCTTTTATGGCGCAGAAGTTCAGAATTTTGAGAAAGGATGTTTTGGCGCCTGGAATCAAGCGTGTAGTGGTTTCGGCGCCCCTCATCGCGAGAAAGGCTCAGGCTGGACAGTTCGTGATTCTCAGGATAGACGAACGCGGCGAAAGGTTTCCGCTTACGCTTGTAGACTGGAACCCTGAGGAAGGTTGCATCGTCCTCATTTTTCAGGAGGTCGGAGCCTCAACTCAGAAGCTTGGAAGATTAGAAGCTGGCGACTGCGTCGAAGACATTGTTGGGCCTCTTGGCAACCCAACTAAGGTTGAAAATTACGGCGAGGTGGCAGTCGTAGGTGGCGGCGTCGGAACTGCGTTGATTTACCCGTGGGTTCGCGTGTTGAAGGCAGCTGGGAACCGGGTGGTTACGATTCTCGGAGCCCGAAACGCCAGTCTGCTGCTTTTGGAAGACGAGCTGCGAAGCGTAAGCGACGAGCTACACATCTCAACCGACGACGGGTCAAAGGGGTTTAAAGGCTTCACCGCCGACGTTTTGAAAGGGCTGCTGGAAAAGGGCAGAAAATTCGACCTAGTGATGGCCGCAGGTCCAGTGCCCATGATGCGTGCAGTAGCTGAGGTAACCCACCCGTACAATATTAAGACTGTTGTCAGCCTGAACCCGATCATGGTTGACGGAACAGGAATGTGTGGAGGATGCCGAGTTACGGTTGGCGGAGAAACCAAGTTCGCATGTGTGGACGGACCTGAATTTGACGCACACCAAGTAGACTTCAGAGAACTCTCAAACAGACTGAGAACATACATAGAAGAAGAAACCAAAGCTGCAATGACATAAAAAAATAAATTCACAATTTCACAGTGAATCCACAGAGCCTATATAATGAAAACAGTTTCATACTGCACGGAGCTAAGAAGAACTTGCAGAGACCCAGTACAATGCTCCTCTAAATGTCTTTTTTCATCTTATTTCGAAAACAAGGTTCTGTAGGCTTCTTTAAGGGCGTAGTACGCTGGTTTAGGCTTACCTTGAACATCGAGAAGGCCCCACCCACATTCAGAAGGACACTCAGGCTGACCGCACTGCCAACACGTTGAAGGGTCACGCCAACGGAAAAAGAAGTTGCCTGCAAGGTAAGGAATCTCCGCGAAAAGCTCCATAGCAGCCTTCACAAACTCCGCCTGTTCAGCCTCTGAATGTTCCTTTTTCCAAACGTTGTACCAAGCCTTCTCGTAACAGTTCCAGCTGTTCCAGCCTTCAGGCGGAGGACCCTTAGGCCTTTCTTTCACCCGCCCAATGGAGGAGTAGCCCCACTCATGAATGATGACAGGCACCTTCGTGATTCTGTGAATCTCCTCTAAAACAGGAAGCCACCTTTCAGGACCACCAGGAGCCCACGAACCGAAATACCCGTCAATCCCAGCATAATCAAACACGCTCTTGCCCTCAGCATACAAGGTTCTGAAAAGCCACCTGCCATCCGCGCCTAAACCTGCTGGGTTAATGCTGGTCTCAGCCTCAGGGTTACCCTCTTTGACGCCTATGCTGCCCATATTTAAGAACCGTGCAGCCTGCTCAACAGTCATGGAACCTCGGAAGATACGTATGTCCATCTCGTTCGAAATCTGCCACAACCCTATAAGCCCAGCTGTTCGCCTGCCAATCTCCCTGCATCCTTCGCGGTAAGCCTCATAGAAACTGTCCATGTCAAAGGTTCCCGCCCAAACAGGCAGATCAGCATGCCAAACAGATTTGCTTAGCTCCTTGCTGAAACGGAAAGACCCAGCAAGCGGTGTTACGCCCATAACTTTGAACCCGTTTTTAACTAAGATCCTAACGTGCTCCACCCTTTCGAGAAAACGTTGACTTAACTCGCCGTGAAGCTTGTCCCTAAATGGGTATGGGAAGCCAACCCTAATCCACTCGATTCCCGCCTGCTTCATTAGGGAAAAATCAGCCTCAGAATAGATGTAGGCGCAAATCCCCCTCATGTGACCGTCAAGGTTCATGCCACATCAAAATAGACATCGACCTTAGCACATAAAAGCCTATGGTAAAATCCAAAACCACCCGTAACCTTCAGCGAAACCAAACGCAAAGAACCGATTAATTAAATACAATAAACAAATAATAAAATGGTGAAACACGAAATGAACCCTCGTGAAAGAGTGAAACTGGCGTTAAGCCACCGTGAAGCGGACCGAATTCCAATCCACGACAGCCCTTGGGCAGCCACAGTTGACAGGTGGAGAAACGAGGGACTGCCCTCTGGAATGTCGGCAGCAGACTACTTCCACTACGAACTTGCAGGCTTCGGACCGGACACTTCACCCATGTTTCCAGTTGAGGTTCTCCAAGAAGACAACGAGTACATTGTGGAAAGAAACAGTTACGGCGGAATCCGAAAAAACCACAGAGACTACTCAACCACACCCATGATAATAGATTACCCATGCAAAAATAGGGAAGACTGGGAAAAAATCAAACCGACACTTGAACCAAGCGACTACAGAGTAGACTGGGTCACAAGCCTACAGAACTTCCACCGGGAACACAGCCGCGGACTCTTCATCACCTACAACGTAGCCGTCGGATACGACAAAATCCAAAACTATGTCGCATCACCACGACTGCTAAGAGCGGTCATCCAAGAACCCGAATGGGTCAAAGACATGTACTGGACCGACGCCAAACTTGCCATAAACATGTGCGACCGCATGATGAAGGCAGGATTTAAGTTCGACGGCGCCTTCATGTACTGCGACCTAGGCTATAGAGGTGGACTGTTCTTTTCGCCGAAACACTACGAAGACCAGCTGCACCCCGTGTTTAAGGAACTTTGCCGATACTTCCACAGACACGGCATGCCCGTTATCCTCCATTGTTGTGGTAATGTTAAGGACTTGATTCCATATTTCATTGAGGAAGGAATCGATTGCCTCCAGCCTCTTGAGGTTAAATCAGGCATGGATCTCATCGAGCTTAAAGGAAAATACGGAGACAAAATCGCGTTCATGGGCGGAATCGACGTGAGGCTTATGTCACTAGACGCCCCGAAACCCATAGAAAAAGAAATCAAAACAAAAATCGCAGTTGCAAAAGAAGGAGGAGGCTACATATACCATTCTGACCACTCGGTGCCTAAAGATGTCAGCTTCGAACAATACAAAAGAGTAATCGCCCTTGTTCACAAATACGGGATATACAAAGCCTAGAGATGAACTCTTTCCTAGGAAAACGTAATATACTATCTTCAAGCATATTTTCCGAAAAAAGGAGATCCTTGAATGGTTAAGATCACATATCTCGGAGCGGGAAGCGCATTTGCCCCAGTCTTGAGCAAGGATATATTCCAAATTCCAGGGCTCGAAAAAGGCGAACTTTGCCTCGTAGACATAGACCCAGAAAGGCTGGATCTTTCTCAAAGAGCGACAAAGATAGTTAACGAAAAACTGAAGACAAAATGGAATATCACAGCCTCAACCGACCGAGAAGAAGTCATGAGCGACTCCGACTTTATCATAAACACAATCGAGGTCAGCGGGGTACAAACAGTAAAATACGACTACGAAATCCCGCTGAAGTACGGGGTAGACCAATGCATCGGCGACACCGTGGGACCAGGCGGAATAATGAAGGCCCTAAGAACCATCCCGCCGTGGCTTGAAATCCTCAAAGACGCCGAAAGGCTCTGCCCAAAAGCCTACGTGCTGAACTACACGAACCCGATGTCCATGATGATGCTCGCGACCTTCCGCGCCTCAAAGATGAAGGCCGTAGGGCTATGCCACTCGGTGCAGGGAACGTCCATGACCCTTGCGAGGTATCTGGAAATTCCGTACGAAGAACTCGAATGGAAATGCGCTGGAATAAATCACATGGCATGGTTCACGGAACTGGTTCACAAAGGCAGGGACATGTACCCAGTTCTTAAGAAGAAGGCGAAAGAGAACAAGGCGCTGTACGAAAGGGACCCTGTAAAGTTTGAGCTGCTGTTTCATCTCGGCTACTTTGTGACTGAGTCAAGTGGCCACATGTCGGAATACGTGCCCTACTTCCGCAAAAGATCTGAACTCATCGACAAATACTGCAGAGAAGGTTACCTAGGAGGCAGAGGATTCTACGCGAAGAACTGGCCGAAATGGAGACAAGACCTAGACGAAAAACGCAAAAGGATACTTGCAGGGCAAGAAGAACCCGACCTGAGCAGAAGCGTGGAGTACGCGGCTGAAATCATAGAAGGCATCGTTTTCAACAGGCTGAAAGTCATATACGGCAACGTGCCCAACACGGGACTTATCACAAATCTTCCGCAGAACGAGGTCGTAGAAGTCGCTTGTTTAATCGACCGAAACGGCATCCGCCCAACGTACTTCGGCGAGCTTCCACCGCAAGTAGCTGCGCTCTGCAGGTCGAACATGGCAGTGTATGACATGACTGTAAGAGCCATCATGAACAACAGTTACGAAATGGCGGAACAAGCGCTTATGCTTGACCCATTGACAGCGGCAGTGTGCTCGCTTGAAGAAATTAGAGACATGTTCGCAGAACTATACAAAGCAGAGAAAGACTACATACCAAAACTCAAATAAAAAGCCTAAGGAACTTTCTAAACCACTAATCTTCTTACTTCAGTAAATCCACTCACGTCTTACTATGCCTGAAGACCGAAAAAGGCGCGGTTTTTAAGAAAAACAACTCAATGTCCTATCATCAATAAGTTTGTACCCGGTGATCTAAACCTTATACTCACGGTACTCGTTCTGGCAAGGTCTGCCCTCACAGATCTGTAGCCTCAACGATTGAGGATCATAGATATAAGATGATCCAGTTGGGCGCCATCCTCCATGGCTGCAAATTGAGTTTTCTCCGTTCTTGTGGTCTCTAAGAACAGTTTTAAGTGTTTCGTGGTCGATTTTACCCTTCAGCGGCTCAAGCATCTCGAGAATCCGGTCAATCCTTAGCACTGAATCTTTAATGTTTGGAATCATTTTCCTTGTCCACAAAGGCCTCATACCTTCTGAAAGAAAGACGTTGACTCCTATCAAGATACCGTCTTCAGGATACCTTTCAGCCTGATGGCTATGCGTCTTTTCTATCAGAACAACATTAGCCGTTTTATCAGCTAGCATTAGATTAATGCCAGCTACAGCATAATTATGAGCTGAAACAAAATCCAGAGCTTGGTCAACACTGTTGCATCTCTCCATCATAAGCCTAAACAATAATAATCTTGGATACCCAAAACCAATGTCGTTAACAACGCCTGCACTTGACTGCGAAAAACATAATCCTGCATCATTAAAACCAACATAGGCAGCTACCCTTCCAGGTTGTAGAAGCATTATGAACCTGTTTCCATTTTTGGGTTCGATTTTTGCATGCGCATATTCTCCTCGATTCCACACCCCACCATCCTCGTTCTTTCCTATTAAAAGTCTACGATTAGAAGTGACGTCGCCAGTAACTGCGATTTGAGTGCAACCAAACGGGTTTGACGAATAAAACATTTCAAGCCTTATTTCTTCAAGTACATTCAATAGCAGAATATCCCTATAAGACATGCCAGAGCCTTCAGCAATACCTCTAATCTCATCTAAAACCTCTGGAGCGTCATTTCGGAACAGCGCTTCAAACCTCGGCAGAACCCTTTCTATGTTCTTTTCAACCTCGTCAACACCGTTTATTTTAACCCAACCATTGTACCATGAGTCATAAAGTCGCCGAATCTGTTCTTTCAGCTCCTTTCCATGGCTTAAACCTATTTCATAAGGTCTACCTTTCCAACAAAACATTTTTTCTACCCCACTGTTTCCTTAAATGACCATTCTTCTTCTACTTTCAATTATGCTTAAAGTTTTCATGTAGCCTTCTTCGCACGCCTTTTGAAATTTTACACACGGTCCAAAATCCTTAAACTCGCTTGGGTACAACCCGTCTTCGTAATAGGCTTTACAAAAGTCAGGTATTTCTTCAAGCACCTTCAAAATGTCTGAAGGCGTTTCCACATCAATCCTTGTTACAACAGGAGGGTTTTCATCTATCAAAGGCTTTGCTTGCGAAGGACTTATCGTAATAGCTACATCTCCTCCGACAAGGTCTGTGAAATGATAGGGTTG
Organism: uncultured Candidatus Bathyarchaeia archaeon; assembly: GCA_964584965.1. Lineage (GTDB taxonomy): Archaea > Thermoproteota > Bathyarchaeia > Bathyarchaeales > DTEX01 > JAGTRI01. Next base: position 53,104 of record CAZPBM010000048.1, read on the forward strand.
ACGAGAACCCCCAAACATCAAACGTGCTTTATAATTGTTCTTTTTGAAAATCTGGTAGAGCTTACGATTCATCGACACTCCTGCATATCGAATATAGCTTAAATCAATACTCATGCCTAACTCCCTAATTTTTTCATTTAAATAATCATCAAGAATACCTGCAATGTTAACAACATAACATACAGGAGCGGCGTCAGTCTTATTTAACCCTCTTTCATATGCTTCTGCCATTGCTATGCCCTGAGCCACTGAGAACCCTTTTGTACAAATCGTGTTTAATCCTTGACTTGTGAGATATTCAACCGCTTTGATTCCGCTTTCAGTTGACTGAATTTTTACAGCAACGTTTTCGCCAAGCTTGCTGAAGACCTCAGCTTCTTTAATAACTAATTTTAGATCCTCGTTAGTAAACGGATTTCCTTGGATGGCCACATATCCGTGTTTAGCTTTACTTTGATTATAAAGAGGCTTAAACATCGATAGCGATCTTGATGTTATTTTCTGCAGAACCAAATTTGCAACTTCATCATTCGTGAGTTCGAAATTAGATTTTAAAATGTCGTCAATGACCGGATACCATATGTTCTTATCGTTACTTAACGCAGTTGGAATGTGAGTTGGATTACTGGTATTTCCCACAGCGCCTTGATACAAGTAATACTCTAAGTCTGCCTGTAAAGCTGTATTGATCCAAAATTCAGTGGGTGTCATTTCTGCAACTCTATGGAAGTAACTCTTCTGCGAAGCGCTCATCATCTTTTTCCGCTCCTTCGTTCTGGCCCAAAATCTATTAACATTCTGTGTGTCGTATCCCATGTCAGTTCAGGATTCTGAGTTGCTCTCCAATGAGTAAATCCGCAAAGAACGTCTGCGCCATTCTCCGCTGCAAGCCTTCCAGCCTCATAAATTTCAGACTCACGACCAGAAGGAACATGAAAATTCTGTATCACAACCCACAAGAGCTTTTTGTTCTTATCGCAAATTTCTCGGGCTTCTTTTGTCATCTCAGCTACGAAAGTCACTGGTTTATTAAACATCCAGTAAGGATCAATACCAAAGTAGTCTATACTCTTGATTTCTGCTAACAATTTATGGAAATATGCTTCCTTAGGCTGAAGATATGTAACAGAAGCTGAAAATACGCCTTTTTGTTTTGCCATGTCGCTTATCATGGCTATGTACTCAGACAATGACTCAGCTTGAAATCTTAGATTCTCCTCGTCTCCTCTCCCAGACATCTTCCTATGGTTCAATTCCTCAAACCTTTTCTGACAATACTTGCAGACGCAGGGAACTTCTCTTGGTTCATCAAAACCTATGCCGTCAATATCATAGTTGTCAAGTAAATCTGAATAGTACTGTTTGGTATATTTCAGGAACTTTGGGTTATTAACACATGATACTTCTCTTCGCCGAAAATAATGGTCAGTTGTATTTGCCAGATCAGGAGGAAGCCTAAACCAAGTTTCCGGATGACCAAAATGCCATGTACTTGGATTAATTGCGGAAAACCTTCCACCGGTTCCAATTGAAACTATGATTCTTAAACCATGATCGTGGATAATCTTTACGGTGTCTTTAAAAATTTCAGAGTCTGCATAAGGATGTATTTCATGTTCGCTTGCATATTCGTATATTGTGTCTGCACATCCTGCAATTTCTCTAATATCTCTTCCAAAGACAGGATGAACCCAAAGTGGCAAGCTACCGGGTTGAATTACCCATGTCTCTTTCACCATATTTTTTCACCAATCATTTTTGTTACTTTAAAGGGATTACGTACAGCTGACTTTTCCCAGTTTGAGCTGAATTATATATTATCTGAGTCCCATTATGATTCCACGCACAATGGGGATGTGTACCAGCGTGGCTTTGATTAAATCTGGGGTTGAAAACACAAAGTCTTTTAGCATCTCTTTTTTTGATGTCGATAAGAACAACTCCTTGATCGTCCGAAGTTAAGATATAATTGGATGAAGGATCCGTTACTGGATGACCAGCATAAGGTTCGTCAACTACAAAATGTTTGTCCGTTCCATCTCTATTTATCATCGTAATGCGAGGTTCACTCTTATGAATAATGTCCTTCCAGTCTCCCCAAATTAGTTTTTTACTGTCTGACGTGAAACTATGATGATGCCCAACATAGCTTAACCAATATTTTTCCGCCCCATCCTCGCTTAAAATGACCGTGCTTCCCCGAATTGAACTTCCTGTACGGCTATCGACCCAGATTAGGGTTGCAATGTATTTACCGTTGGGTGACCACTTAGATAAACCAAAATAAAATTTCTCTTTATCAAAAGCATCCTTGTATGGGCTTAATCTGTAAAGTTCTTCAGCAGAGGCAATGAGCCTGATGTCTGAGCAATCTTCGTTCATTATATAGATGCCTCTTCCTTCTAGTTTAGAGGAATCGATGTTATCGAAAACGAATTTTTCGCCATCGGGACTCAAGCCAAAGAACCTGTAGTACTGGGGCTCCTTAAAGGGCTCAATTTCATTTGTTCTTACGTTTATAACCCCAACTTTCAAATCTGGTAGATAAAAGTATACTTTGTTTTTCTTGTAATTCCAAACCTGTTCTGACCCTTGATGCGAATGATAAAACGCTCTTTCTGCAATCTTAATTCTCCTATATGTTTGTGTATCCATAAGGTAAACTGCGCCATTTTGTGTCGACCGAACGTTTCCTTGCAAACTAAGGTCGTTAGGATTCGCAGAAGCAAAAAGAATATATCTTCCATCAAAACTCCATGGGCACCTATCATAGTATGTGTGTACTTCTTCATTTTCACTGTTCGTAATACGCCATATTGTTCTTCCAGTTTCTTCATCCGCAAATTCCGATTTCTCAAAACCGTAATCCTCTTCTTTCGGATACATGTTTCCATGGCCTCCGGTTCGAATTTCTTCTGATATTGTCAAATTGTAAATATTTCGTAATCTTTTTCACACGGTCTACCTTCTGCTATCATAATTTTTTTATCTTCAGGAAGATAGATGTATGAAGAAGTTGTCGCTTGATGGTTACAAATGGCATTATTGCCATTCACGTGGTCGCTCAATATGGTTTTGATCACTTCACAGTTTATTTTCCCTTTGTTTTTCTCAAAAAGTTCGTTAACCCGATCTGCCCTTAATACTGAATCCTTCACAATTGGAAATGTTTCTTTCTTAAAATGCGGCCTCATATTTTCTGAAACGAAAATGTTTGTTGCAACAAGAAAACCGTTTTCAGGGTATCTTAAGCTCTGGCGGCTATGCGATTTCTCGATCAAAACAACATTGCCATTAATGTCGGCTAATGTTAGATTTATCCCTCTTGAGGAAAAATTATGCGCTGAAATAAAGTCAAGCGCCTCCTGCACCGTGCTGCATTTCTCAATCATTAACCTAAAAAGTAACAACCGCGGCCATCCAAATCCCATATCCCCCTCAACATTTGCACTAGATTGCGCGAAACAGAGACCGTCCTCATTTAGTCCTATGTAAGCGCCGACTCTTCCCGGCTGCATCAATGTTAAAAATTTTTTTCCATTCTCTGGTTTAATCACTGCATGCATGTAATATCCTCTATCCCAAGACCCTCCATCCTCATTTTTTCCAATGAGCGTCCTTCCATTAACGGTAGCTTCACCCGTTGCAATCAACTGTGTACATGTACAATTAGAAGAACAACTACTTGGGTACAACAAGAAACCTAGCTCTTCAGCGACATTCATAAAAAGTATTTTCTCGTATGCAACACCTGAACCTTCAGAAATACCTCTAAACTCATCGCATATCTCAGGTGCTTCGTTTTGGAAAAGGTCCTCAAATCTATTAACGGCTTTATTTTTTATCGCGTCTATTTTTTGAATACCAAAATAGTTTGCTAATCCAGAATACCCCATTTCAAAAAATTCTGGTATCTTGTTCTTCATCTGTTTTCCGTGCTGAAGCCCAATTTCATAAGGCGTACCAATCCAACTAAACATTTTCTAGGGTCTTTCTCCTCAGTTTTTATAATTTATGTGAATTATTCTGTTCCTCTATTCTTTTTGCCAAAGTCAATTAACATTCTAAAAATTGTGTCCCAGGTGGCTTCAGGGTTTTCGGTGCCTCTCCAGTGAAAATACCCACAAAGAACGTCTGCGCCATTCTCCGCTGCAAGCCTTCCAGCCTCATAAATTTCAGCCTCACGACCAGAAGGAATATTGTGTCCCTGTATTACGACCCACAAAAGCTTGTTGCCTTCATCGCAAATCTTCCTGTAAGCTTTTGTCATTTCAGCGACCCATGAAGTGTTTTTTTGAGAACCTGGGTAAATCCAATATGGGTCGGGACCAAGGTAATCTAGGTTTTTTGTTTTAACGAGCAATTCGTGAAGATAGGCCTCAGGTCTCGGTCCCACAACACATGCTGTTTTCAAATCAGTTTGTTTTGCCATGTCGCTTATCATGGCTATGTACTCAGACAATGACTCAGCTTGAAATCTTAGATTCTCCTCGTCTCCTCTCCCAGACATCTTCCTATGGTTCAATTCCTCAAACCTTTTCTGACAATACTTGCAGATACATGGAAACTCGTGTGGCTCATCAAATCCTACGCCGTCGATGTCGTAATTTTTAAACAGGTTCGAGTAATACTGCTTTGTGTATTCGATAAAAACGGGATTATTCACGCATGAGCGCTTTATCCATGGAGTAGGGTCAATCGCATCAGGTGGCCATTCAATCCATGTTTCCGGATGAACTAAGTGCCAAGTGCACGGATTTATGACAGAAAATCTGTCGCCTGTGCCTAAGGAGACAAAAATTTTCATGCCGTGGTCGTGAATAATTTTTACCACATTCTTAAAAATCTCGGTGCCTCCATAGGGCTTAATCTCATGTTCGCTTGCGTACTCGTAAATAACGTCTGCGCAACCAGATAGCTCTCTTACATCTCTTTTAAAGACGGGATGCACCCACAAAGGTAGACTACCTGGTTGTATCATCCAAGTTTCTCTAACTACCAATTTACATCAAACCTCCTTTCCATAATTTTTGATTGAAATTATTTTTGTCCCATAGTCTTTTGTGGAAACTGGCTCCGCTTCATTTTTTGCTCCAGCAATCCAGGGTGTTTATCAATGACCTTTTTGAATTTCGTAACAGACCCAGGTGGTATCTCATCAGGATCAATAATGACATCGATTATAGCAGGCTTACCTGAATCGAAAGCGTCCTTTAGCGCGTCTTTTATTTCCCCTGGTTTTTCCACCCTTTGACCATACACATGGCATGCTTCAGCAAATTTCACAAAATCCATATCATATAAACCTGGACCACTTGCTATGTATCTGTTGGGCTCCCAAATGCCGTATCCAAACTTACAAACTACATGGGCAATCATTCCCAAAGCATTATCATTAAGTATAATCCAGACTACAGGGATAGAATATGAGCTGGCAGTTACAACTTCTTTACACAGCATGTGGAATCCGCCATTTCCCAAAACTGCAACTACTTGTCTATTTGGAAAACCAAGCTTTGCTCCAATTGACATGGGTATGCTTGCGCCCATGGAGGTGTGAGCGCCATCAACAATAAAAGTCCTAGGAAAATATGTTTGAAAATAACGTTCCACCCACACCATATTGTTTCCGCAATCAGTAAACACTATTGCATCCTTGTTTAAGAATTCTCTAAGTTCTTTCATGACCCTTTGAGGTTTCATCGGGACAGCATCAGAAAACATTGATTGTTCAGAATAGTAGTTGGTCTCATTTTTTAAGGCAACAAGCCTTTCAACTCGTTCACGTTTCAGGTTTTCCAGATTGTTTCTTTCATTTGGCGGCATAGTCATCAGTATTTTTTTTACACAATCAATAAGGTCTCTGAGAACTAATTTGATGTCGCCGACGATTCCGACGTCCACAGGATAATTTTTTCCAATCTCCGCTGGATCAATATCAACCTGTATAAGCTTGTCTCCACCGAAAGATGCTTCCCAGCCATAGGTAGACTTATCATGAAAAACTGTTCCCAAAGCTAAAAGAACATCAGTTTGCCCTTTTCTCAAAAGCTTTGCAGGAACATCATGACCAAATGCTCCAGTAACTCCCATCGCCAAAGTATGATCTTCGGGAAAACAGGATTTTCCCATCATCGTTGTAGCGACAGGGATATTCAGAATTTCAGAGAGCTCTAAGAGCTCCGGTGAGGCTTGTGAAATATGTACGCCTCCACCTGCAAGTATAGCTGGTCTTTGAGCATTAACAAGCAGCCTTGCAGCTTTGTTTATATATTCAGGGTCGCCCCGAGTACGGCACATAGGGCGATACCTGTAAGGAGGTAAGATGTCATCTGAAACATCTGGAAAGAAAGCGTCAAAACATATGTCGAGAAGAACAGGTCCTGGTCGACCAGAATACATGATCCTAAAGGCTCTCCTTAAAGCCTCTGGTAAAACCTCTGCATTAAAGACTAGTGTAGACCATTTTGTCAGTGATTTTGACATGTCTAGCTGTGATATTGTCCTTGGACCCCAGCCGCTTGCGTCTTGAGTGGCCATTTTGCCAAAAACCGATGCTTTGTTATTTGCAACAATTGCCAGCACTGGCTGCGAGTTTTGGTATGCGGGATGTAGCCCAGAAATTAGGTTGACTGCTCCAGGTCCAACCGTTCCTGCACACATTTGTGCAACTCCAGTTGCCCAAGCGTATCCAGTTGCTTCCAGAGAGGCGCCTTGTTCATGCCGAGACATTATTGTGGTGATTTGCGAATCAAGAACTTCGTTAAACAAGGGAGAGATGTGCCCGCCTTGTACTCCGAACATGTATTTGATGCCTTCCATTTGGCATTGCTCAACAAGATACCGGACAGATTTCAAAATAGTCCCTCTAAACGTGTAGTGCACCCTCGCACATTAAATTTTTTGTATATAAAAAAACCATAGACTCTATAGAATTGTGGTGCATGATATTTTGTATGCGATATTACCTCACTTCCTCGCCAGATTCATAGAACAATTCTTTTTTTCTTTTTAGAACAATTTCCTCACTTTTTTTGTTATAAAAAGAAATACTCATAAATAACTTGACTAGAATAAACATATTGGAATATTATCTATGTCAATAGTGAAATAAAATGGCAAGAAATTTGGAGTTTAGAAAGATTCAGGTTACTGGAGGAAACACTTATGTTGTTTCTCTTCCTAAGAAATGGATTAATGAAATTAACATAAAACCAAATCAACAGGTCGCAATCATCCCTCAACCTGACAAAACTTTGCTTATCGTTCCATACGGTGAACAGAGAGCTAGAGAAGACATAGAAATTACTATTGATTCTACGAATATTGCGAAAACTCAGGATCTTATAACGGAATTTATGGGCTATTATATAATGGGTTATGACATTATTAAAGTTAGAATCGAGGAAAATAGTGATCGAGAAGCCCTTAAAAATTTTATTCATAATAGATTAATTGGTACTGAGATAATTAATGAAACGCCTCAACAGATCACAACTCGGTGCTTAGTATCTGTTACTTCGGTTAGTTTAGACCAAATAATAAGCCGTATGCATATTTTAACACTTATATTAATCGAGGGAATCATCGAATTATTGGAAAAGAACGATTTTACAAAAGTCAAAGACCTCATTTCAACAGATGATGAAATTGACAGATTCTACCTTTACCTGGTCAGGCAAATCAAATTATTATTAAACAATCGACTTTTTCTAGGAGAGATTGGACTAGAAAGCCTTCACGACGCTTTTGCATATCGAGAAGCTGCGAAATGCATAGAAAGAAGTGCAGATAATGCTGTGAAAATTTTATCAATTTTATCAGTAATTAATGTACCCCTTTCAAAAAAACACGTGGAAAACCTAATTTTGGGGTGTAAAATAACAAGAGAAGTGCAATCAAATAGCATTAAGGCTTTCTATAAACATGTTAGCTCTTTGCTTAGTAAATGCATCGAAGAAACAAAAAAATTACAACATCTTGAGGAAGAAACTATACAAAATCTGATCTCTTTGGGTGTTAAACCGCCAAATATCACCTTGCTGGCCTTTGTTGCGGAAAACATACAAAGAATCGCCGAATATGGTGTAGACATAGCCTACATTGGGAAAAGAAGAAGCATGAAAGTAATATCATAAAACAGGTCTTGGTATAGTCTTAGAACCAAAAATCCGTCTGGCTTAGATTTCATATTTACTATGAAGAAAATAAGAAGAGAATCTCTTTTGAAAAAATTGAGTTCAAAACTTCTATTTGTGAAATTGGTGTTATTACCTTACTTTAGATCATATCCCACAGAATAATATAGCCGAGTGACAAGTTAACCATTACACCATCTGTATATTGTCAAAGCATAAATTTTAGTAGCCAAGACAAGTTCATGAATTGAAACAGATTCATCCATGTTATGAGCTGAAAGCGCGCTTCCAGGTCCAAAAATTACAGTTGGAATTTTTGCATATTTGCTAAAGAGAAAGGCATCGCATGTCAGACCGGCAGTAACTTCGGCGCCTTTGCGAGTTACTATGCGAACAGTAGATTCTAAAGTTTCCACAAATGGGTCATATGGTTCTGTCATCCAAGGCTCTAAGTACCGACCCAAACATGAAATTTCAGGTGGATTCTCTAATAATAATGGGTAGTCCTTTGAAATATTCTCAAAATAGTTGGCAATTTGATTTAAAACGTCGCCTTTTTGTTCTTTTGGTAAAGTTGCAATCCAAGCTCGTATCGTACAAAATGGCGCCAATCCTCCGCCAACATGCTCTCCTGTATTGAAGCTACGTATCATTATTGGACAGGCCGGTTCAAAGTAAGAGAAAAATGGTGTTTCTCGGGCTTTTTTAGACCGATCTTCCTCCAATTTCATGAGAGCTTCAACGATTTTTATGCCCACATCTATGGCATTAAGCCCCTGTTTCTTAAAGAAGGGATGAGCATTTTTACCTTTAACTTTAACATCAAAAAGGAAACCGCCATATCCCATGGGGCAAACCCTCAATTCACTCGGCTCACCACAAATTGCTGCATCGGCTTGGTATCCTCTCAAAATTGTAGCTAAGGTTCCGTTTCCGCCACCAAATTCTTCATCAACAACACTTTCAAAAATTACGTCGCCTCTAGGTTTAATACCGGCTTCCTGAAGACACTCAATTGCCATCAACATTGCTCCTAAACCACCTTTCATATCTGAAGCCCCTCTTCCATAAATCATGCCGTTTTCGATGTTCGCTCCCCACGGATCAAAAAGCCATTTTTCATTCATCATAACGGGAAAAACGTCGACATGACCATTAAGTATGACTGATCTTCCACCATTCTTTGCTTTCCAGACACCTACAACATTTGGTCTATTCTCATATATGCGTGGAGAACCTGAACTGCCGCATGGAGCATACGCAGGATGAGACTTCAATTCGCCAACTTCATCCGGAGTAAACACGTCTACATTCAAACCAAGTTCTTTCAGTTTTTCCGCAATAAATTTCTGACATTCCAGTTCTCTGCCAATTGGCGGTTCATTTACACTCTGATATCTTATCAAGGATCTAACAAACTCTATAATCTCGGATCTTTTTTTCTCGACACTTTCAATAATACATTTCTCTACGCCTTTCATATAATATTCCCCAGATACTTTCAGTTAAAAATCAACATTGAAATGTTGATGCCTCAAAATTTTCTTCATTTTTTGAGGCAGAAAGGTCATTAATGCGTTTCTTGTAATATTCAATGCCTTTATTACAAAGTTCTAAAACCTCTGCTTTCTGTATTTC